>CAUJDN010000074.1 GCA_963169195.1 Acidobacteriota bacterium
CCGCACGAGAGCCTCTACCGCGCGGAGTGGCGCGTGGCGGCCCCACCCGGGACGAAGGCCACGGTCGTGCTGCGCGCGGAGAAAGGCGGTGTCGATCGGCGGCCGGTCGTGCTGGCCGCCTCCGGGCGATAGCCGCTGGCCACCGGAACCGGCTGCGCGCCGCCTCAGTTCCGCACGCGCTCCACGTAGCTGTCGCCGGTGATCATGCGGACCACCTGCCCGTTCTCCTCGACGAAGCGGACGATCTCGCCGACCGGGCCCCCGCCGACGGGCGCGGCATAGCGGAAGGTTCCGTCGCCGAGGGGCTCCAGCGCGATCGGGCGGTCGAGGTTGGCCCCCTCGGGGTTGATGATGACCAGCGTCTCGTTGAGCTCCACCACGTGCGAGTCGCCGCCGCGGCCGCGGTACAGGCCGGCGAACCGAGACCAGGCCGGGTCCCACGTGACCTTCTCCGGCGCCGAGGCCGCGGCCTTCGCCACCGCCGCGCCAACCGTATTCATCAGCTGCGTGACGATGCCGCCGGCATCGCCGTCCTGGGCGTTCGTGAGGACGATGACGCCGACCTTGCCGGTGAGGTCGATCAGCGTGTGCGTGATGTAGCCGGGATAGCTGCCACCGTGGCCCACGTAGACCGTGTCGCGATTGCGCGTGACGTCGAAGCCGATACCATTGCCGCGCGACCAGTTGTTCTCCATCATGCGCACGCGGTGCATCTCGCGCAGGCTGGCCGTGCCGAGGATCCGCTCGCCGCCGGCCGCGCCCTTCCGGAACTGCGCCGAGACGAAGCGCGCCATGTCCTCAACCGTCGAGGTGATGCCGGTGGCGGCCGCCATCCCCCGGGCATCGATGAACGGCATGATCGCGCGCGGGCCATCCGGCATGCGGCGGCCGTAGCCGGTGGCGAGGCCGGGGACGTCCGTGTCGACGCTGGAGTCGGCCATCCCCAGCGGCTGGTAGATGTGCCGCGTGACGTACTCGGCCCACGTCTCGCCGCTCACCTGCTCGACGATGAGCCCGGCCAGCGTGTAGGCCAGGTTCGAGTACTTCCAGCGCGTCTCGGGCGCGAAGGCCGCCTGCCGGTTCGGCACCAGTGCCTTCAGCTCTTCCCGCGTCGGGAAGTCGAACGTCGTCCAGTGGTCTCCCGCCTCGCGCGGCAATCCGGAGCTGTGCGTCAGCAGCTCCTCGATCGTGACCGGCGTATCGTCCGGTCCCGGGGCCTTGACGGCAAACCACGGCAGGTGCTTCGACACCGGATCGTCCAGGCGCAGCCTGCCCTGCTCGCGGAGCTGCATGATGGCCGTCGCCGTGAAGAGCTTGCTGTGCGACGCCATGCGGAACTTCGTCCGCGGCGTCATCGGCACCTTGGCCGCGAGGTTGGCCAGGCCGAAGCCGGCGGCCCACACGAGGCGCTGGTCCGACACCACCCCGACGGCCATGCCCGGGTAGCCGTGCGCGCGGAGCTGGCCCTCGGCCCACGCGCTGAACAGCCGCCGGGCGCCGAGCACGTCGGGATCCGCGGCCGGGTCCGTTGCCGGCGCGCCTTGCGCGAGCGGGCGCGACGGCGAGGCCGCGAGGGCGGCCACGATCAGAACGAGCGCGACCACCGACCGGCGGACCCGCCGCGACACCACGGTGCGTGTGAGCATGACGTCCTCCTCCATCGGCGCGCCACCGCGCCCACGGCGGATTGTAGCGGACCCCGCCGCGCGAGGCGCGGCGGCTTCGAGGTCCGGTAGAATCGCACGATGACAGCCAGGTTCCTGACGGCGTTGGCGGTGGTGGGTGTGCTGGCGCCTCGGCCCGCGGCGGCGCAGCGGCCGCTGGACCGGGCGCTGGCGGATCCGGCGGTGACCTCTGCGATGGCGACCGTCGAGGCGCGGCGGGACGCCACCGCCGCCTGGCTCGCCGAGATCGGCGCCATCGTCTCGCCGTCCGGCCAGGAACACGACCGGGCCCGCGCCGTGGCCGATGAAATGCGGCGCATCGGCCTCGCCGACGTGACTGTCGATGCCGCCCCCAACGTCGTCGGCCGCATCCGCGGGCGTTCCGGCAAGGCACTGGTGTTCGTCTCGACGCTCGACGACCTGGCCACGGTGGCCGGGCACCAGAAGGCCGCGGCGCGCAAGCCGGCCATTGCGGGCGACCGGGTGGTGGGGCCCGGCACCAACACCTCGACCACCACCGCCGCCCTGGTGGCGGCCGCCGACGCCCTCATCCGCAGCGGGCTGACCCCCGAGCACGATCTCGTGTTCGCGGCCGTCGCACAGGAGGAAACGGGCCTCAAGGGCATGCAGGCGCTGTTTGCCGACTGGAAGGACCGCGCGCTGGCCTTCGTGGACGTGCTGGGCGACGGCCACAGCATCACCTACGGGGCCATCACCATTCACTGGTGGAAGATCGTCGCGTCCGGACCGCCGGGGCATTCGCTGAACGGCGGTGTCCCGAACGTCAACCAGGGGGTTGGGCGCGCGGTGGATCGCATCCTGCAACTGCCCCATCCCGAACGCTTCAAGGACGACCGGGTGGTCGTCAATGTGGCGATGCTGCAGAGCGGGGCGGTGTTCAATCACAAGCCGGCGACGGGCTGGTTCTCACTGGACGTCCGCTCGCTGGTCGGTGCGCGGGTCGAGGAGGTGGAGGCCGAGGTCCGCCGCATCCTGGCGGACGTCACGCGCGAGACGACCATCGCCTTTGCCATGGAACCGTTCCAGTTGACGCCGGGCGGCCAGATTCCGGGCTTCCGCGAGTCGGCACTCGTGACCACGGCCGCGGCCGTCTCGAGGCACCTCGGCTACGAGCCGCGGCTCGGCAACGCGGGCTCGGCCAACCTCAACGTGCCGCTCGGTCAGGGCGCCCCCGCCATCGGCATCGGCGGCGAGCGAGGCGGCCAGCGCGGGTTCGCCGACGAGTGGGCCGACATCCCGCAGATGATGCGCACCGCCGCGTTCGTCGTGCTGCTCGCGGCGACGATGGGCATGTAAGAGGGGCCGGCGCGCTTCAGTACCGCCACCACGGCGTCGTCATCCCCTCGGGCTTGCGCCGGCCGATGTGCGCCCCCATCTGCTCGAGCCGCTCGGGCGTGCTCTCCGGGCCCTGCCAGCACTGCCCGTGGAAGGTCACGGCGACGGCCTGGCACCCGTCAGGGCAACTGGGACGACCGACGGGCGCACGCCGGGGCGTTACCGTGGCCGCGCGGACCGAATCCGGTCCTTCCAGCCGATCCGATTCAGGTCGGATACGTCACCGGTGACGATGCGGCACCCGCCGCGGAAGTCGGGCCCGTCACAGATCTCCCAGCGGCCGCTCAGCCGCAGGCTCTCTGCCCGCGCCGACATGGATCCCAGGCGTGGCGAGGGGGATGTGAGCGCCGACGACTTGCCGCGGAAGTTCCGGTTGTCGAACAGTTCCAGACGGCCGGTGTCGCCCGTGCCCCAACTGCCGCCACTGCCGCCCCAGCCCCCGCCACGCACCCGGCGCAGCGACGAGATGCGGTCGTTCCATCCGGACCGCCCGAGGTCGCCCTCCGTGTTCGAGAACACCTGGCACCGGCCGCGGTAATTCGTGTGCTCGCAGGCTTCCCAGTACTCTCCCGGCCCCACGCGCAGGCTTGAGATGCGGTTATCGAGCCGGTAGCGTGATAGAGACGGGACGTCTTCCAGGAACGTGGCGTTCTCGCCCCGGTGGTTGGCCCTTTCGAAGACGGTGATGCCAACGCCTCCCATGTCCCGCCCCTGCGCCGCCAGCTGCGCGCCCGTGCACACGACTGCGACCAGCACGATGCCCACACCTCTCCAAAGACGCATGCCTGACACCTCCTGTGTCGCTCAGCGGGCCTCCCATGGAGGCCACCTCCACTTGGACGCCAGCCGACAATCCGAGGGTTCGTGCTTCAGTATCGCGCCACGGCCCCACCGGGCGCGCACGTGCGCGCCTCAGTATCGCCACCACGGCGTCGTCATCCCCTCGGGCTTGCGCCGGGCGATGTGCGCCGCCATCTGCTTGAGCCGCTCGGGCGTGCTCTCCGGGCCCTGCCAGCAGTGCCCCTTGCCGTCGCCGTAGAGGAAGAAGCCCTCGTAGTGCGGGTTCTCCGTCGTCCGCATCCACAGCTCGAGATCCTTCGTGGAGTTGTTCAGGAAGAAGTTGTCCATCGTGCCCGTGTAGACGTGGACCTTGTCCACGAGCTTCGGCCCCACGGTCGACCAGTTCCGCTTGAGATGCTCCAGGAGGTCGTAGTGGTCGCGCCAGTATGCGGCCACCGAGCGGTCGATGGCGCCGGTCCGCTTGTCGAAGAGCGGCTTGAAGTAGCCGTCGGGACCGAGCGGGCCGAAGACGGCGGACCAGATGTCCAGCTGCTCGCCCGAGCGGCCCTTCGTGCCGTTGGCGAGCTCGAAGTGATTGCGCTGCTCCGAGGTGAGGCGCACGTGCCCGTTGATCTCGCGGGTGTTGATGATGGGCACGGTTCGCCAGTCGATCCTCCGCCAGAAGGCGTTCTCGTCGGTGTAGATGTTGATGCCCTCGACGTCGGTGAAGGTGACCGAGTCGGGGCAGTACGACCAGACGCCACCGTAGAAGTCCGGGTAGAGGATCTGGTGGGCGAGCGAGATCCAGCCGCCGGTGGAGCCGCCATCGGTGATGCGCGCCCACGGCTCGCC
>CAUJDN010000075.1 GCA_963169195.1 Acidobacteriota bacterium
CCCTCGATCAGGTAGTCGGTGGGCGGCAGCCCTGCCGCGGGTGGCGTCCACCGGAGCGTCACGGTGTTGCCGGCAATGGACGAGGCGTACAGGCCGGTGGGGGGCTGCACGGTGGTCGGGTCGCTCACGGTGATGCTCACCGTGGCCGTATTGCCCGGGCCCACGCTGCTCACGGCGCGGTAGGTGAAGCTGTCGGTGCCGGTGAAGCCCCCGTTCGGCGTGTAGGTGAAGCCGCCGTTGGCGTTGAGCGCCAGCACGCCGTTTGACGGTGACGACATGAGCTCGGCCGTCATCGGACCGCCGCCGTTGCTGTTGTCGTTGTCCAGCAGACCCGGTGCCGGCACCGGCAGCGGCGTGTTGAGCGCGGTGCCGTACCCATCATCGACCGTCGTGGGAGGGGTCGCCGCGATCGCGCCGTTCACGGTGAGCAAGTAGTCTCCGGCCGCGGCGGCGGCCGCCGAGGCCGACGCGACCACGACCGTATACGTGCCGCCCAGGGGCGCCGTCGTCGACATCTGCGCCGTCTGGTTTCCCCAGCAGTTGCCGCACACGACGGTGGCACCTGTCGGCCCGAAGACCCGAATCCACGGCCAGAATCCCGGATCCGGCTCGCTCGGGCCCACCGGTACCTCGCTGATCGAGACGTTGATGGTGGTTCCCTGCGCAGCCGCGAAGGTCCAGATATCGAGGTCCGCTCGCTCGATGCGCCCCGGATGGCTCGTGGCATTCGTCATGGCGCCGCCGTGGTCGCCCGACGGTACCTCGAAGCTGCCAGGTGTCTTCGCCAGGCGAAGCACGTAGTCCCCTGCGACGTCACCAGTGTAGCCGGCGACGACGACGGTATAGGTTCCTGAAAGTGGTGCCGTCGCGGACATGTGAGTGACCACGTCGCCCCAACAGTTCCCGCAGACGAGCGTGCTTCCAGTGGGGCCGAAGACGCGAAGCCACGGCCAGAAGCCCGGATCGGGCACCCCGGGGCCGACCGGCACTTCACCGACGGTCAGAATCAGCGCGTCTCCCTGGTTGGCGGTGAACGTCCAGAGGTCGAGGTCGGCCCGTTCGATCCGGCCCGCGTGATTCGCGCCGTTGCTCAACGGGCCGCCGTGGTCGCCCGCAGGCACGATGAAGGTTCCCGGCGTTCTGGCCAGCCTGAGGAGGTAGTCGCCGGCGACATCGCCCGTGTAGCTCGCGACCACGACGGTGTACGTGCCTGTGAGAGGCGCCGTCGCCTGCATGCGGGTGGACGCATCGCCCCAGCAGTTGCCGCACACGAGCACGTTCCCGGTGGGGTCGTAGAGTCGAAGCCAGGGCCAGAAGCCGGGATCCGGCACCCCGGGGCCGACCGGCACCTCTCCCACGGTCAGAATCAAGGCATCGCCCTGGCTGGCCGCGAAGGTCCACATGTCGACGTCGGCCCGCTCGATCCGGCCGGCATGATTGGCGCCGTTCTCCATGGGGCCGCCGTGGTCTCCGATGGGCACCTCGAAGGTGGCGGGAGCCCGGGCGAGTCGCAAGAGGTAGTCCCCTGCGATATCGCCGGTGTAGCCAGCGACGACCACCGTGTAGGTGCCGGTCAACGGTGCCGTTGCCGCCATCCGCGTGCTGACGTCTCCCCAGCAGTTTCCGCACACCAGGGCGTCTCCGGTCGGGTCGTAAACCCGAAGCCAGGGCCAGAAGCCTGGATCGGGATCCCCCGGTCCCACCGGCACCTCGCCAAGCGTCAGGATCAGCGCGTCTCCCTGGCTGGCCGTGAAACTCCACACGTCCAGGTCGGCGACTTCGATGCGCCCGAGGTGGTTGGCGCCATTGGTAACCGCGCCACCGTGATCCCCTCCCGGGACCACGAACGCCCCGGGGACCTTGGCCAGTCTCAGCACGTAGTCGCCGACGGCGCCTGCCGTGAAGCTGGACACCAGGACGGTGTACGTGCCCGTCAATGGCGCCGTCGCGGCCATGCGAGAGGCGCGATCGCCCCAGCAATTGCCGCACACCAGAGCGGCCCCGGTTGGCCCCGTCACCTGAATCCGCGGCCAGAAGCCCGGGTCCGGCTCGCGCGGCACCTCTCCAATCGTCAGGATCAACGCATCGCCCTGATCGGCGGTAAAGGTCCAGGTGTCGACCTCTCCAGCCAGCGAGATTTCGCCCAGGTGATTCTCACCGTTCGTCATCGCCCCCTGCGCGAACGCCGGGCCATGCGGGAGCGCCATGAAGACGAAACCGAGTACGAGCGAGCGAAGGAAGGGCAAGGCGATGAGAAACGAGCGACGGGGATTCATGGACCAGCTCCTTGCCACCGTAGACGGACCGGTTCCGGGTGGCTTGCGCCGCCCCTCCCTGCGACGACAACTCCACCGCGCCGGGTGGGGACTATCCGGTGACGGTGGAGCCATCTGATGCCGCAGGGGGGATGCGGCCTTGGTTGTGCGAAGGAATAGCGGCGACCCGTGCGCCGCTTCAATCGTCAAGGTGCGTCATGGGCGCGCTGTCGCGGGTTGGCGTGCCCGGTGAGGCAGACTTTCAGGCGAACGCCTGTTACGGATACGGGCCGCGGCCTTGTGCTAGCATGCCGCCCTTCGTGGTCGGGATCCCCCCATGGACGACAAGCTCGACCGTTCCGAACCACCGCTCAACGGCTGGAAGGAGATCGCCGCCCACCTCGGGAAGAGTGTCCGGTCCGTCCAGCGCTGGGAAGCATCGTTGGGCCTCCC
>CAUJDN010000076.1 GCA_963169195.1 Acidobacteriota bacterium
GCCGGAGGACGGAGAATGGCCGATCTCGGCGCGCGGCGGCCGCCGGCCGAAGTGGTGGCGCGGCGGGCGCGGGGTGTTCTTCATCTCGGAGGACTGGCAGGTGACCCTGGCCGAGCCGGGGCCGTCGGGCGCCTGGGACGATGTCGTCACGCGGGTGCTGTTCGAGCTGCCCGGACGCCGGCAGCCTCCAGGCATGCCCCCGGCCTTCGATGTCACGAGCGACGGCCGCCGCTTCCTCGTCGGGCCTCCGCCCATGAGCGCCGACGACCCCCCGATGACCGTGATACTCAACTGGCGGCCCTGACGAGCGCGACTGGCCGCGTTCCCGGCGATCGAGGCGCACTCGCACCAGGTGTCCCGCAGGGGAACCGCGGTGACCGCTCCCGGACACTCCGGCAGGGTTCGGACGCTCACCGTTGGCCCAAGGGGCAACCGCATTTTCGGGGCAATCGTGAGCCTTCCCGGGCGCGGCACGCCGTTTGATAGATGACACTGGACAGGCTCCGCCATGTCGTCGATTACCCAGGATGTTCGCCACGCCCTTCGCACCCTCCGCCAGCGGCCGGGCTTCTATGGCGCGGCGCTGTTGACGCTTGCCGTCGGCATCGGCGCCAACCTCACCGTCTTCAGCATCGTCAACGCGATGCTGCTCAGGCCGCTGCCCTTCGGGGATCGCAGCGAGCGCGTGGTCACGCTCTTCGCCACGCACGCCCAGCAGCCCGAGGACTGGGACTGGGGCGATTCCGAGATCTCGTACCCGGACCTCATCGACCTCCGCGAGGCGACCGCGCTCGAGGGCCTCGGCGGATACATGGGGCGCAACGTCACGCTCAGCCGCGACGGGGCCGCTGAACGCGTGCGCGCCGGCTCGGTCACGCCCGATCTCTTCCCGCTGCTCGGCATCTCTCCCATCCTCGGCCGCCAGTTCCGCGCGGACGAGGCCGCCGAGCCCGGGCGCGAGAACGTGGTGCTGCTGACCTACGGCCTGTGGCAGCGGCGGTACGGCGGCGTCGCGGACGTCGTCGGGCGGGACGTGCACGTCAACGGCCTGCCGCGCACCGTCGTCGGCGTGCTGCCGCCGGGCTTCCGCTTCCCGGAGCGCGATGACCTGTACATGCCGCTTCGGTGGGACGAGGCCCCGCGCGACGCGCGCAACGTGAACGCGGTGGGACTGCTCCGCCCGGATGTCACGCTCGAGCGGGCCGGGCAGGAGCTGTCCGCCATCGCGCGCCGGTTGGAGCAGGAGCACGCCGACACCAACCGCGGATTCGGCGTGCGGCTGATGAGGTTCCGCGACTCGCAGATCGACGGCGGCACGCGCGGCCTTTTCGCCACGATGATGGGCGCTGTCGGCCTGGTCCTCCTCATCGCGTGTGCGAACCTGACCAACCTGATGCTGGTGCGCGCGGCGGGCCGGCAGCGCGAGATGGCCGTGCGGGCTGCGCTGGGCGCCGGCCGCTGGCGCCTTGCGCGGCAGATGCTCGTCGAGACCGGCGTGGTGTCGGCGGCCGGGGCCGCGCTGGGCCTCCTGGGATCCGCGTGGGCGCTGGACTACCTGCGTGGATCGTTCCCGGAGGAACTGCCGTACTGGATGATCTTCGACGTGGACGCGCGCGTCGCCGCGTTCACGGCCGTCGTGACGGTGTTGACCACCGTGGCCGTCGGCCTGGTGCCGGCCCTCCGCGCCTCGCGGCCGGACCTCGTATCGGACCTGAGGGACGCCACGCGCGCCACGCCGAGCCGCGGGCAGCAGCGCTACCAGGCCGGTCTGGTCGGGGCCCAGGTCGCGGTGTCCCTGGCGCTGCTGGCTGGCGCCAGCATGATGATCCGCGGGTTCCTCGCGCAGCAGACGACGGATCTCGGGTTCGATCACCGCCCGCTCGTCTCGCTGCGCGCGTACCTGGCCGGTGACGAGTTCGACGACCCGGCCGCGCGCGCCCGCGCCGTGGACGACATCGCCGCGACGCTGTCGGCGCTGCCCGGCGTCGCCTCCGCTGCGGCGACCACCAGCATTCCCGGTGACGACGGCGGAGGCCTCGTGCGCGTGGTGGTGGACGGCCGCACGGATCCGGACGACGCCCTTGGTGCCCAGGTCATCGGCGTCACCTCCGGCATCTTCGACGCGCTGGGGGTGGCGCTCCTCCAGGGACGCAGCCTGACCAAGGCCGAGGCGGACGATCCGGCTGCGCGCGTGACGGTCATCAACCAGTCGCTGGCCGACCGGTTCTGGCCTGCCGGCGACGCGGTGGGCGCCCGCATCGGCGTTCGCTCGCGCACCGACGTCGAGTGGTACCGCATCGTCGGCGTCGCCCCCGACGTGCACTACGAGGAAGTGGGCGAGGCGACGGAGCAGTCACGCCTCAACATGTACGTGCCGCAGGCCGTCACCGGCTATCGCACGATGGCGTTCCTGGCGCGCGCGGTGGCCGACGCCGCGCCGACGCTGGAGTCGGTGCGCGCCGCGATGCGGCAGCGCCATCCGGACCAGCCGGTCTTCGAGCTGATGACCATGAACGAGCGCCGGCGCTTCGTCACGTGGGAGCAGCGCTTCCTGGGCGAGATGATGGGCATCTTCGCCGCCCTCGCGCTCGGCCTGGCGGGACTCGGGGTGTACGCGCTCCTGTCCTACTCGGCACGCCGGCGCATGGCGGAGATCGGCGTCCGGCTCGCGCTCGGCGCCGCGCCGGGCGACGTGGTCCGGCTCTTCGTGCGCCAGGGGATCGTGATTGCCGGCGTCGGCGTGGCCATCGGCCTCGCGCTGGCGGCGGGCGTGGCGGCGGTGCTCCAGGGGCTCGTGTTCGGCGCCGACGCGTGGGATCCGCGGCACGTCGCGGCGGCGTCGGGTGTGCTGGCGGTCACGGTCCTGCTGGCGACCTGGCTGCCCGCGTGGCGCGCCTCGCGCATCGATCCGACGGTGGCCCTGCGCGCGGAGTAGACGGCCCGCCCGCGAGCGCGGCGCTCGGTGTCGTCCCGTCAGTCCAGCTTCATCCTGGCCAGCAGGTCGACGAAGCGGGAATCACCGCGCAGGGGGTCCAGACGGGGATCGACCTTGAGCCACGCCATCTGGTTGTCGCGTTCGCGAAATGCCGCGTTCAGCCAGTCGAACGCCTGCTCGTGGTCGTCCGCGGCGGTGTAGACGAGCAGGAGCATGTACGGCAATCGGGGTCGGGCCATCTGCTGATGGGACGGACATGCGCCTCGATTTCACGGCCGCCGGGACAGGGCGCGCGATCACGAGATCGGCCGGGTGGCGCGAACGCGACGTCCACGACGGCCCCACGCCCGGTCCGGCATCGTCATCGCCGACGGGGCGGCCGTCGATTTTCGCGAAGCTGCCGCCGACCTCGTGCCCTGATCCTCGGGCATCACGCTATACTGCGGTCCATGGCCAAGGCGAAGCGCACGACCCATCGCAGCAGTGCGGGCAAGAAGCTCTACGCGAAGAGAGACAACGCCGGCAAGTTCACGGACATCCAGACCTACGAGCGCGCGCACCGCGCGGACCTCGCGAAGAAGAGCGGCGCCGAGAAGTCCACGGCGGCGAAGAAGGCCGCCGCGAAGAAGGCGAAGAAAGCCGTGAAAAAGCGCTAGGCCGACCCCGGCCGTCGCTTGCGCGGGGCGTCCGGTGCGCGGGCGGATCAGGCCTCGGGCGGCTGCGGGCGCTTGCGCTGGTACATGGCGTCGTCGGCGGCCTTCACGAGGCCTTCGAGTGTCTGGCTGTCTCCCGGATCGAAGTGCGACACGCCCACGCTCATCGACAACCGGTACGGCAGGCCGGACGCGGCGTTGAAGCGGTCCAGGTGCCAGTCGAGGCGCTTCATGATCGTCCCGACGTCGTCGGGAGGCACGAGGCCGAGCGCGACGAACTCGTCTCCTCCCACGCGCGCCACGACGTCGGCGGCGCGGAACGTGTTCCTGAGGACGTCGGCGGCACGCATGATCAGGCTCGAGCCCGCGTCGTGGCCGTAGGTGTCGTTGATGGCCTTCAGCCCGTCGATGTCGGCGTAGATCACGGCCGCGCCCTTGTGCTGGCGCACGGCCTCGGCCAGGACGCGCGACCCGTTGACGAAGAGGCCGCGGCGGTTGTGCAGGCCGGTCAGCTCGTCGGTCATCGCCAGCTGGCGCAGCTGTTCCTGGGCTTCGCGGAGTGCCGTCACGTCCAGCGCATGACCCAGCACGTACGGGGCCTGGCCGGGCTCGGTGACCTTCACGTTGCGGAACTGCCACGCGAGCTCGCGCCCGTCCTTCGTGCGCACGAACATCAGGCCCGCGTCCTCGCCCCGGTGATCGATGCGCTCGAGATAGCGGGGGAACTCCGCGCGTGTCGCCTCGGTGACGAGGTCGCGGAGGTTGCGCCCGACCACTTGCTCGGCGGTCAGGCCGGTCAGCCGGAGGGCCGCCGGGTTGACCGACAACAGGCGTCCCTCCATGTCGTGCGTGCAGATGAGCCCCTGGGAGCTGTCCACGAGATGGCGGTAGCGGCGCTCGCTGTCGGCCAGACGGGCCTGCGCACGCTGGAGGTCGGTGACGTTCATCGCCAGGCCGCCGATCCAGCGCCGGCCGTCGGCGGTCGGGAACGGGAAGCGGGCGAGCAGCCAGTGCTGCCGCGTGTCGTCTGCCTGCGGCACGTCCTCGATGGACTCGATGGGTTCACCCGTCTCGAGCACCCGGGAGTCGTCCTGGCGCGTCGAGGTGGCAAGGTGAGGCGGCATCCAGGCCACGTCGGCCCGGCCCCGCATGTCGGCCAGCGCCACACCGAACAACCGTTCCATCTCGGGGTTGACGTAGACGTAGCGGCCCTGATCGTCCTTGATGAAGGCAACGACCGGCCCGCCGTCCAGGAAGGCCTTCAGGGGCGGATCGGTCGCGCCCACGCCGCCGGGACCGGATTGGGAATCACTCATACCAGGTCGATTCGATTATCGGCCGATCCCTCCGACAGCACAGCGCACACGGAAGATTCTCCGCCCTGGCGTGCCGGGTGAGGCCCCGCGGCCTTCCGACGCCACGGGCGGGGGCGGTAAGCTAGGGCACGATGCGCTGCCCTTACCTTGCCCTGACGTTGCTCCTGGCCTCCGCGTGGCCTGCCGCCGCGCAGCCGGACGAGCCCTTCTGGCCGGGTGCCAAGTACGACCCGGCCATCCCCACGGTCCGCCAGGTGCTGGGCCACGAGTCCGGCGCCGAGATCACCCCGCCCGAGCAGGTGGGCGTCTACCTGCAGGCGCTGCAGCAGGCGGCGCCGACGCGCGCGCGCCTGTTCGAGTACGCCCGCACCTGGGAAGGCCGCCCGCTGTGGCTCGTGGTGATCGGGAGCCCGGACCGAATCGCGAGGCTGGAGCAGGTGAAGGCCGACCTGCAGAAGCTGGCCGACCCGCGCCACGTGTCCGCGGCCGAGCAGGCACGCCTCGTGAAGGAGATGCCCGTGGTCGTGTGGCTCGTGCACGGCGTGCACGGCAACGAGATCTCCTCGTCCGATGCGGCGATGCTCGAGGCGTACCACCTGCTGGCCTCGCAGGGCGACGCGGACGTGGACACGGTGCTCCGCGAGGCCCTGGTGCTCATCGACCCGATGCAGAACCCGGACGGCCGGGCGCGCTTCGTCTTCCAGAACCTGCAGGGCCGCGCCGCCGTGCCGGATCCGACGCCCTACAACGCGGAGCACGACGAGCCCTGGCCCGGAGGCCGTTCGAACCATTACCTCTTCGACATGAACCGCGACTGGTTCGCGCAGACGCAGCCCGAGACGCGCGGCCGCATCCAGGTGGCGCGCGACTACTGGCCGCACGTGAACGTGGACCTGCACGAGCAGGGCGGCGACAATACCTACTACTTCGCGCCGCCGGCGGATCCCCTGAACCCGCACATCACGAAGGACCAGATCGAGGCCTTCGATCTCTTCGGGCGCGCCAACGCCGCCCGCTTCGACGCGCGCGGCTGGCCGTACTTCATCCGCGAGGTGTACGACTCGTTCTACCCGGGCTACGGCGAGTCGTGGCCCATCTTCCAGGGCTCCATCGGGATGACCTACGAGCAGGCCTCGGCGCGCAGCCTCTCGTTCGCCCGGAGCGACGGCACCACGCTGACCTTCCGCGATGGTGTCATGCACCACTTCAACGCCGCCATCGTCACGGCCGTCACCGCCGCGAGGAACCGCGAGCGCCTCGTGCGCAACTTCCTCGAGTACCGCAGGGGCGCGGTGGTGGAAGGGGAGACGGGGCCGGCGCGCGAGTACGTGCTCGTGCCCGGGCACGACCCGTCCCGGGCGGCCGTGCTGGCGAAGAACCTGGCCACGCAGGGCATCGAGGTGCGGCGGACGACCGAGCCCGTCACGGTGGGCACGCGCACGGTGCCGGCCGGCGCGTATCTCGTGTCGCACGCGCAGCCGTCGGGGCGCCTCATCCGCAACCTGCTCGAGGCGCACATCCCGCAGCCGGACGATTTCATCAGGCGCCAGGAGGAGCGGCGGGCGCGCCGGCAGCCGGACCAGATCTACGACATCACGGCGTGGAGCCCGCCGCTGCTCTACGACGTGGAGGTCCTCACCAGCCCGGCAGCCATCACGGCGAAGGCCGAGATGCTGCCCATGGCCTACGACGCGCCGCCGACCCCGCCCACGTTCGCGCAGGGGAAGGTGGGGTACCTGATGCCGTGGGGATCCGCCGCCGCGGCGCTCGCGGCCGAGGCGCTGCCCCAGGGCATCCGGATGCACAGCGTGGGTGGCGCCTTCACGCTGGGCGGCCGCGCCTGGCCCATCGGCACGGCCGTCATCCGGCATGCCGGCAACCCCGCGGACCTGCACGCGCGCCTCTCGGCGCTGGCCACGAAGCACGGCGCGGAGATCGTGCCCATCGATACGGCATACGTGGAGTTGGGCACCTCGCTCGGGAGCAACCAGACGCGATTCCTGAAGGCGCCGCGGGTGCTGCTGGCCTGGGACACGCCCACGCAGTCGCTCTCGGCCGGGTGGACGCGCTACACCCTGGAGCGACGCTTCGGCCAGCCGGTCACGGCCGTCCGCGTCTCGTCGCTCGCCCGCGCCCATCTCGCGGACTTCGACGTCCTCGTCCTGCCGTCGGGCAACTACGGAGGCGCCATCAACGAGGCGCTGCTCACGCGCCTCAAGGAC
>CAUJDN010000077.1 GCA_963169195.1 Acidobacteriota bacterium
GGACCTCTTCAAGCAACTGGGCGCCTTCTGGATGAACACCCTGATCGGCGTCCGCGAGTTCTCGGGGATGGTGCAGGGCTTCGACTACAACGGGCCGGCGGCCGCGCGGGCGATTGTCGAAGCCGGGAACGGCGGGAAGGCCGCCGGCAAGGCCCTCGACCCGGACGAGGATCTCGACGACAACGACTACCGTCGGGTCCTTAAGTCAGTGCTCACTATCCTTGGATGGCCGGCCGCGCAAGTGGACCGGTCGTGGCGCGGGTGGAAGGCGTGGCAGGAGGGCGAGGCCGGGCCCGGCGCCGTCCTGCTGGGCCCCCCGCCCAAGGATTGACCTTCCGCAACCGCTAGAGTAGCATCCGCTATCGGAGAGAATCCATGACCATCGCTGCAACCCCCCGCCGCTCCCCGGTCTACACCGGCAACGGCGTCGCGACCACCTACGCGTTCAGCTTCAAGGTGCTGGACGCGACCACGCTCGTCGTAACCGTCGCCGACGCCAACGACCTGAATTCCGTGGTGCTCGTGAACGGCGTCGACTACACGGTGACCCTCAACCCCGATCAGGACGCGAGCCCGGGGGGCGAGATCGGCTACGCGGGTCTGCCCGTCGGCCACCGACTGGTCATCACCTCCGCGGTCGACGCCAGCCAGCCTACCGCGATTGCGAACCTCGGCGCGTTCCACGCGGACGTCATCGAGGCCGCCCTCGATCGGATCGTGATCCAGCACCAGCAGCAGCAGGAGCAGTTGGACCGTTGCGTGAAGGTGGTCGCGACCAGCGAGCAGGACCCGACGACGCTGCTGGACAACGCCGTCACCAGCGCGGCGAACAGCGCCTCGGCCGCTGCCGCCAGCGCGCTGGCGGCGGACGCTAGCGCGGACGTTGCCGCCGCCGCCGCCATGGTGGCCGACGCGCTCCTCGCATTGCAGGCAGGGGGCAGCGGCGGCGTGCTGACGGTCGACGATCGCGGCGGCGCCCGGCTGCTGTCCGCGGGGGTGACCGTACCCGCCTCGGTGTTCGCCGCCCGCGACGTGGTCGTGCTCTACAACAACACCGCCGGAGACCTGACCATTACGGAGGGCGCCTCGCTGACGCTGCGCTTCGCGGGCTCCGCCGCCGTCGGCAACCGCACGCTGGCGCAGCGTGGTCTCGCGACGGTGGTCTTCATCAGCCCCACCGAGGCCGTCATCTCTGGCGCGGGGGTGTCCTGATGTCCTGCGTACACTCGGCTATGCCGGCGGCGGCGGCCCGCCATATCGCGCCCACGCTGACCGACGAAAACTCGACGTTCAACGACGAGGGGGTGGCCACCACCGGGTGGACCGCCACCAACGGCACCGTGGCCGTCAGCGGCGACTACCTGCGGCTCACCAAGACGACGGGGGCCGGGTCAAACGCGAACATCAGTAAGTCGATCACGTTCACGCCCTCGAACCGGGACTACATCCTCTACGGGAAGCTGCGCTCGTCGATGCACCACGACGGTGACACTGCCGTTGTCTGGATTCTGAACGGCTCCAAGGAGATGTCGTTCTGGCTGGGCACCACCGACGGTGGGTCCAGCGGCCCCGGTCTGGCAACGGGCGCGGCCTCGATCACCGGTACCACCGGGGCCGCCACCTACAATCGTGCCCAGATCGCGGCCGCAGACGCGTTGGATTACGAGAACACGCCCGTGGAGTTCGCACTCCAGTTCGACAGCAAGTTCGCGCAGTTGAACTGCTGGTTCCGCGAGGGCGACGGGCGCTGGAAGTTGAAGGGCCGGGTAGACTGCGACTGGTTCGATTCGCCCACCATCTCCATCTACAAGGGCAGTCCGTCGAACGCCAACACGTGGGTCGAGTTCGACTACCTCACCCTGTGCCGGCCCAACCTCGTGGCGATCGGCGACAGTATCTGCGAAGGCAAGGCTCTGTTCAGCCCGGACCTGTCGCTCGGCCTCGACGACGACGAGAGTAGCTGGCAACGGCACGCGGTGCCCTACCCAGCCCTCCGCAACAACCTGATCGTGAACAAGGGGGTCGGCGCGCAGACCAGCACGCAGATTCTCGCCCGCATCGCGGACGCCACCGGGGAGGCGCCGAAGGTGGTCTACATCCACGCGTCCACCAACGACGAGGCGGGCGCGATCAGTCAGGCCACGCGGACCAGCAACATCCAGTCGACTATCGACGCGGTGATCGCCGCCGGCGCGTTCCCGGTGCTGCTCAACGCCGTCTACGGGCAGCAGGGCGGGGCCGACAACCTCCCCACGCCTGACCTGCGCGACTACATGACGACGTGGTGGGAGACCTACCGGCCGACTCTGGCCGGGGTGTTCCAGCAGGTCGACATCATGCGCCCGATCATCGACGCAAACGGCTTTACCGACGCCGCCTACTCAGCGGGCGACGGTACGCACCTCACCGCGACCGGCTACGCGCTCGTCGCCGATTACCTTGTCGACATCTCATAGGAGCCGCCGGTGGAAGCCCTTCTCGCGCTTCTCGGCAAGTCCGAGAACATCGCAATCACGGTCCTGATCGGCGTGTGCGCCGGTCTGGGCTACCTGCATATCGTCTGGCGGCGGGAAGAGCGTGAGGACCGCCGCCGTCTCTACGACGTCGTCGAGGCGCAGACCCGAGCGGTCGACGCGCTGCGCACGGCGATCAGCCTGATGACGGGGAAGGCAGTATGAAACGCAAGCATCTGAGCCAGCGGCTCATCGAGTTGATCTTCCCGCGCTCGTGCGCGGAGCGGCACGAGTTCCGCGTCGCCCTCGCCCGCAACCGTCGCGCGGCCGCGCGGCTGGAGCGGGCCGCACGCAACGCACGCAACGCACGCGTGGAGCCTCAGACGTGACCGCGCCGAAGAAACTCCCGAAGGTGGTCGCGATCGTCTGGCTGGACGCGGTCGCCGGCGCCGGCTGGACCGACCACGACGAGGCGCCCGAGGCGGCGACGATCTACACGGTCGGGTTCCTCGTGAAGAAGACCCGCAAGGAGGTGACGATCGCGACCTCCGTCGGCGACACCGAGCACAACGGGTCGATGACCATCCCGCGCGGAATGATCCAGAGCATGGTGGATCTGTCGTGACGCTCGACGAGATCACCCAGCAGGCGATCGAGCCCGCCTACGCGCTGCTCCCCACGCGGATGCGCTCGCAGGAAGCCACGCTGATGCTGCTGGCGATCGGCCTGCAGGAGTCGCGCTTCCTGCACCGTCGCCAGATCGGCGGCCCGGCCAGAGGTTACCTGCAGTTCGAGCGCGACGGGGGCGTGCGGGCCGTGCTGCGGCACCCGGTCACCAAGATCCACGCGATCACCCTCTGCGCAGCGCGCGGCGTGCGTCCGGTCGCTGCCGACGTCTACGCCGCGCTGGAGCATGACGACGTGCTGGCCGCCGGCTTCGCCCGCCTGCTGCTCTACAGCGACCCCGCGCCCCTGCCGGCGCTGGGCGACGAAGCGGGTGCGTGGGCCTACTACCTGCGCAACTGGCGCCCCGGCAAGCCGCACCCGCAGACATGGCCCAAGCTGTACCAGAACGCCCTCTCCTTTGTTCTCAGGAGGTAGCGGATGCTACCCGCCGCCCTCGGTTGGATCGACCGTTACCTGATCCCCGCCGCGTTGGTCGGTGGCCTCCTCGCGGGGGCCGCTGGCGCGCGCTGGTTCTACCTGCCGGCGATCGAGCGCGCCAACGAGCGCGCCGCCAGCCTGCAGGCCTCCGTCGACCAGTGGGCGCGGCAGGCGAAGAGCGCCCGCGCGGCCGCCGACCGCGCCAAGCGCGAGGCCGCCCGGCGCGACGCGCAACTGCAGGAGCAGGTCGAGCAACTGAGGCGCGACCTCGCCGCGCGCACCTACAGGAACGAATCATGCGACGAAGCCGCGGCCGCCGTGCGCCAGCAGTGGCGCTCGCGCTGACCCTCCTCGCGGGCTGCGCCACGGTCCAGCCCGTGCCCGTGCCCTGCGTGGCCGAAGTCCCGTCGGAGCCCAAGTGGCTGTCCGACAGCCTGCCCCCCGATGCCAGCGCGGCGGAGATCGTGCGCGCGCTCGGGGCCGACCTGCTGGTGGCCGTCCAACACGGCGCCACCCTGCGGGCAATCCTCGGAGCCTGTGCCAATGCCGACACCCCGCCTCTCTGACGAACTGGCCCTCGAAGCCGCCCGCGTCTACGCGGCCGAAGGCCACGGCGGCTACCGCACGCTGGGCCTGCAGCGGACCACCTTCCTGTCGCGCGTCGACGTGGCCCGCCGGCGCGGCCTGCTCGATCCGCGCCCGTCAGCAGTAGCAGATGCTATCACCAACCGGGAGAGCACCCGGCGGGGGTTCTCCCCCGAGCACGACATGACGCACGTGGTGCCCGACGGGTACCTCGTCAAGGGGGTGTCGACCTACTACAACAAGGAGGGGAAGGCCGCCGGCCAGTGGGTGAAGAGCACGCTCGACCGGGAGCGGATGGAGGCGATCGTCCGTGCAGAACTGGAGGTGCTGTCGCAGAGCATCCGCGGGCTGGCGCCGCTGACGCCCGCGCCCGCCCGGTCGTTCGCGGACATCCTCGCCGTGTACCCGTTCGGCGACCCCCACGTCGGCCTCTACGCGTGGGCCAAGGAGGCCGGCGACGACTTCGATCTGGACATCGGCCGGCGACTGACGACCGGGGCGGTCGATCGCCTCGTGTCCTCCGCACCGGCTGCACAGACCGCGGTCCTTCTGCTGCTGGGCGACGTCTTCCACGCCAACGACCAGCGCAACGTGACCCCGGGCCACGGGCACCAACTGGACGTCGACAGTCGCTTCGTGCGCGTGCTGCAGGTCGGGATCGAGACCTACCGGCACGCCATCCTGCGCGCACTGGAAAAGCACCAGAGCGTCATCGTCAAGTGCATCCCGGGCAACCACGACCCGCAGGCGATCTGGTCGCTGGCCTTCACCCTCTCCGCGTACTTCGCCAACGAGCCGCGCGTGCTGGTGGACCTCGACCCGTCCAAGTTCTGGTACTACCGCTTCGGCAAGGTGCTGATCGGCTCGACCCACGGCGACACCGCCAAGCATGAGCAACTGGGCCCGATCATGGCGACCGACCGCGCGGAAGATTGGGGCGCGACCCGGCACCGCTACTGGTACACGGGGCACGTTCACCATATCAACGTGAAGGAGTTCCCCGGCGTCATCTGCGAGAGCTTCCGCACGCTCGCCGCGAAGGACGCTTACGCCGCCGGGCACGGCTACCGCGCGGGCCGTGACATGACGTGCATTGTGCATCACCGCGAGCACGGCGAGATCGAGCGCCACCGCTGCGACGTCGCGATGGTGGACGCGTGACCGTCCTCACCCTCAAGGCGGCCGCCGACCTCCTCGGGCACTCCTCGCTGGCGGTGACCTCGAAGTACACGCACCTCGCGCGCCCCGATCTGGTCGAGGCCACGAAGAAGCTGCGGGTCTAGGACGGGTCAGGGCCCGTCGTTCTCCTCTGTAGGTCGCCGGATTTTGAGTCCGGCGCGTCTACCAGTTCCACCACCCCGGCAGAGAGGGAAGCGGGTCAGGAGTGGACCCGCGTTGACCCGTCGACGGGTCAGGGATGGGTCAGCGTTTGCGGGCCCGGTAGGCCAGCCAGAGGGCGCCGCCGCCCATCACCACGATCGCGATCCAGCCGATCGCCTCGTCGCCCAGCGTAGGGCCGGCGAAGTAGGCGATCAGCACGACGAGCGCGAATAGCCCCAGCAGGTTGAGTGCTGCAGTGGTCTTGTCCATGCTGCTCTCCTTGAAAGAGAACCCCGAGTATACCTAGTCCTCGACGGCGCCCGGGGCCAGCGGGGCGCCGCCGATCTGCTCGTGCAACCGCTGGGCCAGCGCGAGGGCGCGCCACGCGAGCGCGTTCGCCTCCGTCAGGATCTGCTCCGCCATCTCTCGCTCCCCCCGCGGCGTGAAGACCATCCGCTCGCGCCGCGCCAGCAGGTCGCTCAGGTCGACGAGGTGGCGCAGGATGCAGTCCTCGTGGTCCATGCTCTTGCCGCGCGCGTGGTGCAGCGGCTCGCCCGGGTTGTGCTTGTCGTTGCCCAGCTTCGAGTGCCGAGCGACGCCGGCCAGCGCCGCCGGGAAGTAGGCCAGCAGGCCGGCGTGCAGGGGGTACTCCTTGCGCTCCGCACTGTCGGTGGGCA
>CAUJDN010000078.1 GCA_963169195.1 Acidobacteriota bacterium
TTCGACCTGACGCCGGAGTTGAAGGCCGCGGCCCAGGCCGAGATGAAGAAGTACCGGATGGGCCCGCTCTATACTCCGCCCTCTGCTGAAGGCACCATCGTGCGGCCCGGCGTCTGGGGCGGCGCGAACTGGGGCGGGGGCGCCTTCGATCCCGAGACAGGCATGCTCTACCTGAAGACCGCGCAGAGCCTCGCCGTCTTCTCCATCCGGAAGTTCGACCCGGCCGACCTTCCGCCCGAGCGCCAGGGAGAGGTGGACGCCGAGTACGTCCAGCGGAGCCTGCCTCCCGTCTTCATGAACGGCATCCCGCTGACGAAGCCGCCCTACGCGCACCTCGTGGCCCTGGACCTGAACAGGGGCGAGATCGCGTGGAAGGTGCCCTTCGGCGATCAGCCGGAGCTGCGCAGGCACCCGGCCCTCGCCGGCGTGACGCTGCCCGACCGCCTCGGCGCGCCCGGCCCGGCCGGCGCCATCGTCACGAAGGGCGGGCTGGTGTTCATCGGGAGCGGTGACATGTTCCTCTATGCCTTCGACAAGGCCACGGGGCGCGAGATCTGGCGGTCCCCGCTCGCCGAGGCCGCGCAGGCGACACCCATGACGTTCATGGGGAAGTCGGGGCGGCAGTTCGTGGTGATCGCCACCGGGCGTGCAGACAAGACCGCCCTCGTGGCGTTCGCGCTGGAGTAGTCGCCGGAGAGCCGGAGGCGTTGCCCGAGAGCGCCGAGAGGGCGGTGGGAATCCGGGCTCTACCACCGGCTCGTCGCCCGAGCGAGCGACAGGCCCTGCAGCCCCGCATCCACGCGACGCCCCAGGCCCAGCTCGGCCCGGACGGCGTTCTCCCGCTGGATGGCGCACGCCTGGCTGGCGCGCTCGCCCTCGGCGGGATCCGCGCAGCGGCCGGCGAGGGTGCCGGACAGCAGATACGGCAGGGCGTGGCCGTAGATCTCGTGGATGAGGATGCGGTCCAGATCCGCGTCGTGCTCGCCGGGGAGCGAGCCGATCCGGGCGTGCACGTCCGCGATGAGCGGCAGGTTGACCACGACAACCACCGCGTTGACGCGGACGCCGTCGTGGGCGATGGGCATGGCTTCGGCAAGGAGGTTGGAGTCGATCCCGGCACCGGTCCGGCCCTCGCCGGCGGAGGCTTGCACCTGGTCGGGCGTCAACACCATCACGCGACGGCCGAGCTTCCCGGCGGCCTCCACAGCCTCGCGCCACAGGGCGCTGCCCGCCGCGATGCGACCCAGCCGGGCCCGCAGCGTCGGGTGAGTGGCCTGCAGCGCCCCGCCCGCTGACGCGGCGGCCCAGCCCGGCGCAGTCCCCTGCGCCCGCGTCGACGCCGACGCCATGACAAGTCCGAGGACCACGAGTGCGAGACGGGCTCTCCAGCGGGACATCACGCCCTTACCATCGTCGTGCAACGACAGAGTAACGGTAACATTTCGTGCGTGTTACTTCTATGGGCTTTTCGGCCGATGTCGGGCTGGGAATCAGCCACGGGGCCGGACGCCGGCGCATAATTGAACGGTTGAAGTTCACCCCCCGGGAGGCAAGGTTTTGGCGAAATCACAGAAGAAGGATGAGGCGGTCGACACACTGGCGGACCAGGTGGCCGAGTTCATCGGCCGGACGATGGGAGAGCTGCTGAACAGGAAGGACGCGCTCGCGAAGCAGATGGCGGAGGTGGACACCCAGATCGCCGAAGTGGGCAAGCGCGTGTCGAAGCAGTTCGGCGCGTACCTGCCCGCCACCACGCGGCGCGCGCGCGTCAAGAAGGCGGTCGCGAAGAAGGCCCGGGTGGCGAAGCGGGCCGTCCGCGAGATCTCCGAGGAGACACGCGCGAAGATGGCGGAGGCCGCGCGGAAGCGCTGGGCAAAGACCCGCGCGAAGAAGGCGTAGCTTCGATGCGTACTCTCGTCTTCGGGGCGGCCGTCCTCGCCGCTCTTGGGCCCCCTCTTACCGTCAGTGCGCAGCAGCCGCCGGCCGCGGGCGCGTCAACGGACAAGCCGTTCATCGCGGGCACACCGCTGAAGCTCTCGCCGAACACGAAGGTCTACGGCAGCTTCCGCTTCGCCGAGAGCGTCTCGTACGACGCGGAGCGGGATCTGTACGTGGCCGTCAACGCCGGGATGCCGCAGGACGTGGTGCCCAACGACGGCTACGTGTCACTGGTGAACCCCGACGGCACGGCGCACACCCTGAAGTGGATTGGCGTCAACCGCAACGGGCTCACGCTGAACCATCCCCTGGGCAGCCACATCGCCAACGGGATGCTCTACGTGGCCGACATCGACGTCATCCGCTGGTTCGACATGAAGACCGGCGAGCCGCGCGGCGGCGTCCCCGTGGAGGGGGCCACGCGCATCAACGACATCGAGGTGGCGAAGGACGGCACCATCTACGCCACGCAGACGGCGCAGCCGGGCAGCGGCGTCTACCGCATCTCGCCGCAGGGCCAGACGACGGTCTTCGCCAGCGGCGCGCCGATCAACCTGCCGAATGGCATTACCTTCGACGCGAAAGGGAACATCGTCGTCGTGAACATCGGCTCCGCGGACGTGCTCACCTACTCACCGGATGGCGAGCTCCTCGCCACGGAGCCGTCCACGCATGCCGGCAACGAC
>CAUJDN010000079.1 GCA_963169195.1 Acidobacteriota bacterium
GCGGGACTTAGTGTGCGGGGGCTTTGGGGTTGGGGTGTTGGTATTTGGGTCCGGCGTAACCCCAACCACACCCCCCCATCCCCCCGGCCCCAAGCCCCCGGCCCCAAGCCCCCGGCCCCAAGCCCCAAGCCCCAAGCCCCACGCCCCTAATACGTCACCCTCACCCGGTACTTCAGCACCGCCTCGCCGTCGGCCACGACCGGCACGTGGAACTGGGCGGCCCAGGCCGCCGTCTTCGTGTGCTCGTGCGAGCTCCTCACCATGCGCCACGTGCCGCCGATGGGCTCGTTCACCTCCACGGTGACGGGCACGGTCTTGTGGTTGCGGAGCGTGATCTCGTACTCGAACTCGTAGACGTTGCCGGCAATCTTCTCGAAGTCCACCTGGTTGCGCTCGCACACCACGTCGAAGGCGTTGCCGATCTTCAGGTTCAGCGTCTCGTCCTTCGGTGTGTGGTTGATGCGGTCCTCGCCGACGAACTGCACCGCGCCCTTCGAGTCCTCCTGGTAGACGCGGACCGTGCCGGCCGGAATCGGCATCCCGAGCCCGCCCTTCGCCTCGTTCTTGAACTGGTAGTACACCTGGACGACGTCCTTGAGGGGCGAGCCGGGGTGTTGCGCGTTGTGGTAGTAGTAGCGCTGGCCCTCGACGACGTAGCGCTTCTGGACGGGCACGTTCGTGCCGTTCAGCATGCTGACCTGCTTGGTCTGGCTGTTGTTGATCGTCGTCTTTCGCTGCAGCGTGTAGAGGTGGTAGTCGGAGAACGCCTCCTGCGCCATCGGGGCCGCGGCCGGGCGGCCGGCGTCCATCGCCTCGCTGGCCACCATCTTCCGCAGCTCCTGGCGCACGCGGTTGAGATCCCCGGCCACCAGCTGCAGCTTCGCGTTACGGAACGCCGTCCCGCTGTTGTTGGTGAGCGTCACCCAGCCGTCCACGCCGGCCGTCCTGTCGTCGCGCGCCACGGTGAGCACGTAGTCCGCGTTCCAGGCGAGCTTGCCCGCGAGATACGAGGCTTCCACCCGCTGGCGGGCGGCGCCGTCGTTCTCTACGGTCCAGATGAGCGTCGGTCGCGAGAACAGGCTCTCGGGCAGCTCGGGGAAGCGGATATGGTCCGCGTGCATCCCGGTCACGATCTCGTTGCCGATGCGCCACACGGGCGCGTTGTTGTAGCTGATGAGGCGCGCCGTGACCTCTTCCTGTCGCGTCGAGCCGCCCTCCTGCCGGGTGCGGACCAGCGTCACGTCGCGGCCCACGTACTTGCGCAGGAGCTTGTCCGGTTCCAGCAGGTCGTACTCGTAGTTCTGCTCGAGCACGCTCACACGCGAGGGCTCGGTGAGCGAGCGGAAGTGGACCGTCGCCGGGTTCACCGTGGCCGCGATGTCCATGAAGCGGAGGCTGCCGGTGCCACGCGGCAGCTGGAGCTGCCGGACGTCGCGCACGAGCGCGATGTCGGAGTTGTAGACGGTGATGGCCAGCTCGGTCTGATCGTCGAGCGTGGTGGTCTGGTCCTGAGTCTCGGCCGGCTCCGGTTCCGCGGAGACCGCGGGACCCGCCGGGCGAAGGATGAAGGCGCCGCCGGCGATGACCAGCGCGGCGATCCAGGTGCGTGCAGACATGTGAACCGCTCCCCCTGACTCGGAGGGCCGGGATTGGCCCTCCTGCACTCAGAACGGGGATGGCGGGAAACCTTGCACGCGGAGGGGCCGCCGGGCGGCCGCAGATGAACGTGTGATGGCGTGCGCGGCGTGCGGCACCACTGACCCCGCCCGCCGGCGTTGTGACCGTGGTCAACAAATCGCGGATACTTCTCCGCCATGCAGGACCATTCGATCCTGTCCGCACTCGTCTCGGCCGTCCTGGACGCCGCACGGGCCATCGGGCTGGACGCCGATGCCATCGCCGCCGAGGCGGGGATCGACCCGGCGTGGCTGGCCGATCCCGACACCCGCGTGCCTCTCGCGCAGGACATCAGGATGTGGGAGGTAATCTCGCGCCGGCCGGTGGGACTGGCGCTCGGTGCCGAGCTCGGCCTGCACGGCCTTGGTATCGTCGGCTACGCGATGCGGCACCACGGGACGGTGGGCGAGGCGTTCGCGTGGCAGCAGCGCTACAAGGCCCTCGTCCACCCGGAGGTGCTCCCGCACGTCGAGCGCCGGTCGGGGCCGGCGGGCGACCGCGTGGTGTTCACGCACGCCGCCCCGCCGCCGTTCCAGCGCCTGCGCGAGCCCATCGATGCCTACGCGGCATCCATCGTCTCCACGCTCCAGGGGCTGTCGGGCCGCTCCCTGCGCGCAGCGTTCGTCACGCTGCCGTTGTCACGCCCCGCGGACCCGAGCCGCCACGAGGCGTTCTTCGCCTGTCCGGTGGCGTGGGACGGGCCGCAGATCGAGGTGGCGTTCGACGCGGGCGTCCTGGACCTGCCGCTGCCGCGGTCCGATCCGCACCTGTTCGGCTACCTGTCGCGCCGCGCGGATCAACTGCTGGCGGCGCTGCCCACGTCGGCCACCCTCGCGGACCGCGTGCGGCAGGCGATTGGCGCCGCCCTTGCGCGGGGCGAGCCGCGTCTCGGGTCTGTTGCCCGGGACATGGCGATGTCGGGCCGGACGCTGCAGCGCCGGCTCACGGACGAGGGTACGCGCTTCGCGGACCTGGTGGACGAGGCGCGCCGCGAGCGCGCGATGCTGCTCCTGGAGGATGCGACGCTGAGCTGCACGGAGATTGCCTTCCTGCTGGGCTACACCGAAGCGGCGCCGTTCTTCCGGGCGTTCAAGCGATGGACGGGGATGCCGCCGCAGGCGCACCGGACGCGGATGGGCCGCAGGCGAGCCGCAGATGAACGCCGATGGCACAGTTGATCACGGCGTGACGGACGTCGGTCTCCCTCGTCCTTGCCCAGCCCGCCGCGATGACCGCGGCATCTACGACATCAGCTCGCGGTTCTGCGTCGCTGGTATTCCCACCCACATCACCGCCGCCAGCGCGAACGCCGCGCCCGTGATGGCGAAGGCCACGCCAAACCCCTGCGTGGCCGCCATCGACCCCACGACGAAGGGCGCCGCGGCGCTGGCGATGCGTCCCACGTTGTAGCCCACGCCCGCGGCGGTCGCGCGGATAGACGTGGGGTAGAGCTCCGCGATGACCGCGCCGAAGCCGCTGTAGTAGCCCGTGCCGAAGAACGCCACGGCGGGCCCGAGCAGCAGCAGCATCCATGGCTCGCGGAGCGCGCCGTAGAGCGGCAGCAGCAGCGCCGCCATCGCCACGAACGTCACGTAGGCTCGCTTGCGACCAATCGCATCCGCGATGTAGCCGAAGCTGATGTAGCCGAACCACATGCCCACCTGCATGAAGATCACGAACCACGACATCATGGACGAGGACAGGCCCACACCGCCGCGATCGGGCGGCAGGTTCAGGTAGGCCGGCACCCACAGGTTGAGGCCCCACCATCCGAACAGGCAGCACGCGTTCATCAGGATGATGAACACGGTGATGCGCGCGCGGTCCGTCGTGAACAGCGAGCTGATGCGGCCGCGGGCCTCGGCGGGCGTCCGGTGCCACAGTTCGGGCTCCTCCACCTTGCGACGGATCCAGAGCGTGAAGAGCGCCGGCAGCACGCCGACGAAGAACACCCCGCGCCACCCCCAGATCGGCATCACCACGAGGTTCACGGCCGCCGCGAGCCCGTACCCGATGGCCCACGAGCTCTGCACGAACGCCAGCGCCTTGCCGCGGTGCCGCGCGGGAAAGGTCTCGGAGACCAGCGCCACGCCGGTGGCCCACTCGCCGCCCATGCCGAAGCCGAGCAGGATGCGGAACACGGCGAGCTGCGCCACGTTCTGCGCCAGCCCGCATGCGGCGGTGAAGATGGAGTAGATGAGGACGGCCGCCATCAGCGCGCGCTTGCGGCCGATGCGATCCGCGATGACGCCGAACGCCACGCCACCCACGGCCGCCGCCAGCAGCGTGAGCGCCCCCAGCTGCCCGGCCACCGTCGTCGAGAGCTGCAGCACCGGGTCCTGGATGAGCGAGGCCAGGACCAGGGAGTAGAGCATCACGTCGAACGAGTCGAGCATCCACCCGAGCGAGGCGGCGATGAACGCACGTCTCGCGCGGAGATCGGCAGCACGCCACCACGCGAACATGCCCGTGTCGTCGGTGGTGGTCATCGCGGGGGCGACGGAGGGAGCGGCGGGGGGCTGGCTCATGCGCATAACGGTAACATCACGGGACCGTCATCTCATCCACGGGCGGCCCCTCGTCGTGCTACCCTCCCGCGTCGTGCCCCCGTGCGGGGCATGCCCTGGAGGAGCTTCCGCATGAAGGATCGTGCCCCCCGCATCGTGGCCGCACGGGCAGCCATCGCCTTCACCTGTCTCCTGGCGCTCCTGGTGGCGTCCTGCTCGTCGCCGAATCCGGGCGACAGCGTGCCCATCGATCCCGACGACATCGGCGGGGCGGTCGCCGGGCCGAACGGCCCGGAGGCCGGCGTGTGGGTCATCGCGGAGACACGTGAGCTCGGCGTCCGCTACATCAAGAGCGTCGTCACCGACGACCAGGGGCGATACGTCATCCCGGACCTGCCCGCCGCGCAGTACGACGTCTGGGCACGCGGCTACGGGCTCGTGGACAGCGAGAAGGCCAAGGCCCGCCCCGGCGCGCACGTGAACATCACTGCCGTGCCCGCCCCGGACGAGGCGGCCGCGGCGAAGTACTACCCGGCCATCTACTGGTACTCGATGCTGAAGGTCCCATCGGCGGACCAGTTCGGCGCTCACCCCGACATCGGGAAGAACTTCACCCAGACACGCTGGCTCGACGCGATGAAGAGCAATGGCTGCATCGGATGCCACCAGCTGGGGCAGGCGTCCACGCGCACCATCCCGAAGGAGTTCGGCACGTTCGCGTCCGGGGCTGAGGCCTGGCGGCGCCGCGTGCAGGCGGGGCAGTCGGGACAGATGATGCTCAACCAGCTGACCGCGATGGGGCCGATGGCGTTCCAGCTCTACGGAGACTGGACGGACCGTATCGCGAACGGCGAGCTGCCGCGCGCGAAGCCCCAGCGGCCGCAGGGCGTGGAGCGCAACATCGTCGTCACGCTGCGCGACTGGATGAACGAGAAGCAGTACCTGCACGACCTGATCGCGAGCGATCGCCGCGATCCCACGGTCAACGCCTACGGACCGCTGTTCGGGTCGCCGGAGTACAGCTCGGATGACATCCCCATCCTCGATCCCGTGAAGAACGTCGCCACCACGTTCAAGGCGCCGGTGCGCGATGCCGACATGCCGCTCAGCCTCGGCCCCGGTCACGCGGCGGGGCTGGACGCGCTGCAGCCCTCGGCCTACTGGGGGAACGAACGCATCTGGGACACCCGCGTGAACAACCACAACTCGATGTTCGGGCGGGACGGCCGGCTCTGGCTGGCCGCGGCCGTGCGTGGGCCGGACAATCCAGCCTTCTGCAAGGCCGGCTCGGACCATCCATCTGCGAAGCTGTTCCCGATGGAGCGCACCAATCGCCACCTGGCGGTCTTCGATCCGAAGACGCAGCAGTACACGTTCGTCGACACGTGCTTCGGCACGCACCACCTGCAGTTCGGCTACGACGCGAACGACACGCTCTGGACGAGCGGCGGCGGCCCGGTCGTTGGGTGGCTGAACACGACGATGTTCGACGAGACGGGTGACGCGGCGAAGTCGCAGGGCTGGACTGCGCTGATACTGGACACGAACGGCAACGGCAAGCGGGACGCCTACGTCGAGCCCGGCCAGCCGGTGGACCCGGCGAAGGACAAGCGCATCCAGGCCGGTTTCTACGCGGTGATGCCGAGCCCCGTCGACGGGTCCGTGTGGGGCTCGTTCCGCGGCGCCACGAGCGGCGTCGTCCGCCTCGACCCGGGGCCCAATCCTCCCGCGACGGCGCTCGCGGAGATCTACAACGTGCCTGCGCCCGGATTCGGCGTGCGCGGCGCCGACATCGACACGCAGGGCGTCGTGTGGGTCTCGCTCGCGAGCGGCCACCTGGGGAGCTTCGACCGCCGCAGGTGCAAGGCGCCGCTCACCGGCCCGAAGGCCACCGGCGATCACTGCCCGGAGGGCTGGTCCTTCCATCAGTACCCGGGCCCCGGCTTCGAGGGCATCGGCGAGAACAGCGCGGAGTCCAGCTACTACACGTGGGTGGACCAGCACGACACGTTCGGCCTCGGCACGGACGTGCCCATGTCCACGGGCAATCTGAACGACGGCCTCATCGCGATGAAGGACGGCCGGATGATCGTCCTGCGCGTACCCTATCCGAGCGGCTTCTACGCGAAGGGCTTCGACGGCCGAATCGACGACGCGACCGCGGGATGGAAGGGCCGCGGGCTGTGGGCGGCCAACGGTGACCGGACGCCGTGGCTCATCGAGGGCGGCAAAGGGTCGAAGCCGCTGGCCGCGCATTTCCAGCTGCGGCCGGACCCGCTGGCGAAGTAGGGGGAGTAGCGGGGCCTGGGACTTGGGGCCTGGGTGATCGGCTTCGTGACAGTGTGACGGGCCTCACGGCGTCGCCACCCACGTGGCGCCGCCGTTGGCGGTGCGGAACGCGCGGCCGTCCGCCGTGCGCACAGTGGCAGTGATGGCGTCGGTCGCATCCACCCCGACGATGTCGCCCGGCGTGGGACTGGTGACGCGCTGCCAGGTGCGCGCGTCGATCGTGCGCATCACCACGCCGCCGGGGCCCACGAGCCAGCACACGGATGCCGAGGGCGCCGACCCGGCCGTGTACGTGGCGGCGACGCCGGTGTCGAGCCGCGTCCACGACGCGTCCGCACGAGTGCTGCGCTCCACCACGCCTGGGCCGGCCAGCCTCCAACGGACGGCGGGATCGCGGGAGACGATGCCTGCGGTGAGCGTGTGGGCGTCGGCGACGGCTTCGCGTGCGCGCGCAGCCGCACCCGCCGCTGGAGCGGCCTGGGCTTGCTCGGCCGGTGCCTGGGCCTCCGCCGCGGGTCGCCCGGCCGGTGCTTCCGCACGGCGGCGTTCGCCTTCGGCGCGAACGGCCTCGGCGAGGGCGGTTGGCTCGTCGGCCGGCGCTGCACGCTCCGCGTTGCGGTCCGCGTCCGCGCGGGCGGGCGGCGCTTCGGCGGGCGTGGCCTGGCGCCTGGCGTCTTCGGTTCCCACGGCCGGTGACGGCGCCGTCAGGTTGTCGGCCTCCTGTTTGCTCGGCGCCAAGGGCGCCGCCTTCTTCTCGGTCGCGGGAAGCCCCGCGACTGGAGGCGCGGGTGCGGCCGGCGCTTCATTCACCGCGGGTGGGGCCGTTGGCTCCGCCCGCGCCTGGGTGAACTCCTGTTCGACGGGGCTGCCGGGCCGTTCGTCGGCGGGCACCAGCATCCACACGATCGTGGCCGCCGCGGCTGCCGTCAGCGGGACGAGCCAACGCAGTGACCAGCGCCGCCACCACGGCTCCGTCGTGGGCGCCATGGGCGCCGGCTCGCTCTTCACAATCGCGGCGAGGAGCCCCTGGCACCGCGCGCACCCCGCAGCGTGTTCCTCCACCTGCGCCTGCGCGCGGGCGTCCAGCCCGCCATCCATCCACGCGGCCAGCGTCTCGGCGTCGGGACACACGTCGCTTGCTTCCGCGCCGCGCATCTGCCGGCGGAGCAGGCCGTCCAGGCCACGATCGTGCGGATCGGGCGTCGTCACCTCATCCCCTCGTCCAGAGAACGTGCGAGCGCGGCGTTCTTGCGGGTGGGCTCCGATCCGAGCAGGTCCGCGACGTCCAGATCGCCCGTGTCCTCCACCGCGGCCTCGAAGCATTGCTCGATGGCGGCCGGCCCGAGCCCCGACTCGCGCAGCTGGCGCTCGACATCCTCGCGGAGTGCCTTCCGCGAGCGGCTCAGGTGACGCGACACGGTCGCCTCGTGCTCCCTGAGCGCGCGGCCAATCTGCGCCAGCGTCATGTCCTGGGCATAGTACCAGCCCAGGCGCAGGCGGTCCCGGGGCGCCAGGCGCTCCATGGCGGCGGCAAGCGCGGTGCGGACGAGCGCGGCGAGCCCATGTGATTCGACATCCGGATCGGGCGACTCGGCGGCCAGGGCATCGGCCGCGTGATCCTCGGGCAGCGGATCGAAACGGCGCGTGGCCCGCACGCCGTCCACGCGCCGCTGCGCCAGGATGGCCCGCAGCCACGTGCCGAGGCTGCTGCGGCCATGGAAATAGCGAAACAGCGACTGGCGCTCGCCGTCGCGTTCCTTCAGGCCGAAGAGCTCGCCGTACAGCGAATCGGCCAGCTCGCGCCCGTCACCGGCAGAGTCGATCGCCGCTGCGGCCCGGTAGAGCACCGGCCGGTACTCGAGGACGAAGTGCTCCCATGCCCCCTCGTGACCCCGCGCGCACGCGCACGCGAGGGCCAGGTCCTCCAGGCGGAGGGCGCCGAGCGCGCGCTCCATCGTGGCCGCGTCGGCGGCATCGAATTTCGAGGCGCTTCGTTCCAGCGCGGCCGTGAAATCGGCGACGGACACGTCCCACCGCTCCGCGTGGGCACGCCGGTGAAGGCGGGCGGCGAGTTCGTGACCGACGCGCGGCATGCTCTGCACCCCATAGTAACCCTGCGGCTTGACGGATCCCCGCGGACGATGCCATCGTCGCTCGATCGCGCCACCGCGCAGGGACTGCGGTGTTCCGCGGTGGCGATCGACGCAGTGCCCGCCACCTTCTGCGACGGAACCGCGGATGGTGGCCGGATTTAGGGCGGCACGGCGCTCGCAATGTGGCGGGCGTGTGCGAGTGGACTCGAGCTCGGAGGCTGACGTCCCGATGCCGACGACTAGCAGCCCGGATCGACGGCTCACCTACGCCGACTTCCTGCAGTTCCCGGACGACGGGCTCAGGCACGAGCTCATCGACGGGGTGCACTACGTGACGCCGTCACCGGTGACGCGTCACCAGGTCCTGGTGGGCCGATTGCACTTTGCGCTCGAGCTCTACCTGCGTGCCCACCCCGGCTCCGGACAGGTGTTCCTGGCGCCGTTGGACGTCGTGCTGTCCAACTGGGACGTGGTGGAGCCGGACCTTCTCCTGATCGCGGCCAACCAACCCGACATCTTGACCGCGAAGAACGTGCAGGGCCCGCCTGCACTCGTGATTGAGGTACTGTCGCCGGGCACCAGGTCACGCGACCGGCGGTTGAAGCGCGACCTGTTCGAGCGCGCGGGTGTGCGCGAGTACTGGCTCGTCGATCCCGAGGCCAATACCGTGACGGTGTACCGTCGTTCGATGTCAGACGGATTCGGGCGGCCGCAGGTGCTGCCGGGCGACGAGCTCCTCGCGACGCCGTTGCTGCCCGGTTTTGGCCTGTCACTCCGGGAACTGTTCGCCTGATCGCTCACCCGGCACCCGCGCCCGACCCGCCCTACAGGAACCAGTCCAGGCCCATCTCCCGCGGAGCGTGAAGGAGATTCGCGTTCCCCAGAATCCACAGCGGCCAGAACCACCGGCCCCGCGGCAGCAGGACGTTGAACGCCACCGTCATCGGCAGAACCACGCGCGTCACGGCCGCCGGCTGACCATCCCAGATCGCGGGCCCGAGCACCAGCATCAGCAGGGCGTAGCCCACGCCGACCCGCCACCACGGGTCGCGCCAGGCGCGCCACCAGAGGAGGGCGATCGCCTGCGTCGTCAGGGCCGTGATGGTCAGCACGGCCAGCCACGCGTCGAACTCCGATGCGTAGCGCCGCGCTTCGTCCACGCTGGCCATCCAGTCGTCCACGTAGGCGACGAGCGGCGGCGCGAAGTTGCCCGTGCCCGCGGCTTCGGGCGGCAGCCGCAGCGAGACGAGGTAGCCGATCCACAGGACGAGAGGCGCCGCGAGGATCAGCGCCCTCATCGCCACCGCTCCCAGTCGAAGGGCTGGCGCCGTTCCGGCCGGCAGCAGCACCGCGCCCGCGAGCAGGTTCGTCTCGCGCGTGAGGCCCGAGACGCCGAGGATGGTGGCCGCCAGCCACTGGCGGTTCGCGTGAACCGCCGCGACGCCGAGGGCGATGAGGAGCACGCTCGGCCCATCGGCGAGGGCTCGCGCCATGGACGCCATCTGGCCGTGCGCGAGCATGCACGCCAGCCATGCGGCGGTGGTGGCCGCAGAACCGGGCGGCAGCCAGCGAAGGAGCAGCCAGGCCAGCCAGAGCCACGTCGCCACGTTGATGAGCGCGTACGCCTGGAGGACGTACCATGGCTCTCCGAGCGCGAGCACGTTCGCCAGCCAGGGCAGGAAGATGCGCCGCGCGCGATAGAACGGCGTATCGATGGCCGCCGCCGTGGCAGGGTCCTGCAGCAGCGGATCGAGCGCGAGCTGCGCGTAGAACTGCGCGTCGTACCCGTAGGGGGACTCGATGCGGTGCGGGATCGCGCGCAGGGCCGGCACGGCGCGCTCGTGGAACGCTTCCCCGAACCGAATCATGGAGGTGAGCCCATTCCCGGGCTCGTAGAAGCGTGTGACGCCCCACAGCACGAGCACCACGACGGCGGCATGAGGCACGAGCCAGAGCCATCCCCGGCGGTGAATGAACCTGGCGCCTGCTCGTGTGACTCTCCAGATGGCGCTCAGGCCGGCGATGGCCGTCCTGGCGAGCCAGGACACCGCCGGCGGCACGGCGCGCGTGATCGGATGAACGTAGAGGACAGCGGCCAGCAGGGCAAACGTGCCCGGCGCGAGGAGGATGCGAACGGGCGAGACGAAGTCGGCGAGGAGGACGATGGCGAAGAGGAGGAGCACGAGGACGGCTCCGGCACGTGACGCGAGGGCCCCGGCCTGCACGGAGCGCCGGGGCTTCGGCCCCGGCGTCTCCGCGCGATCCGGCCACGGCCGCAGCACGAGCAGGCCCGCGCCGACAATGGCCGCCAGCCACCACGGGACGCGAGGGTTTCCGGGATGGCCCCCGGGCACGACGACGAAGCTGAGCGCCCCGGCCGAGAAGCCGTGGACGTTGGCGATCTCCAGGTGACCCAGCTGCCATCCCGCGCGATCGCCGGAGACAGTGATGGCGTGGCCGCGACCACCGTCGGGCGTGGCGGACGCATCGATTCGGGTGTCCGCGTTCGCGGGCGCCTCGACCGTGGCGAGCGCCACGCCGTCGAGGGCGAGGGTGAAGCGTGTCGGATCGCCGGGCGCCCGCACGCGCGCGACGATCGCGGCCGGTGCGCCTGCCAGGGGCGTGAGGTCGGGCAGCGGGAAGGTGATCGCGGGCTCGCTGGCCGTCAGCGGCGAGGCGACGACGCGGACGCGGATGCGCTCGAATCCCAGGTGGACGTGCGTGGCCAGGATCGCGAAGCAGACGAGAGCCAGGCCAACGGCATAGGCATCGCGCGCCCGGCGTGCCTGGGTGACGGGAGCGTGCTCGGCGCCGGGCAGGGACGACGGCGGATGCATCGAGGCCACCGGAATTGTACCCCCTGACCAGGGCAGGCCCCCGCGGGAAAGGGCGATATAGTGTCGGGACCACTCGTGCCAGCCACCGCCCGCATCGCGCCTCGCGGCGAGGACCGCCTCCGTTCCGGCCACCCGTGGATCTACCGCACCGACGTTCGCGACGTCGATGCCGGCGCGGGCGCCGTCGTGCGCGTGGTCGGGCCCAAGGATCGCCCGCTCGGCTTCGCGCTGTACTCCGATCGATCGCAGATCGCGCTGCGGATGATCGCGCGCGCGGACGGGACCATCGACGACGCGTTCTGGGAGCGCCGGCTCCGCGCCGCCATCGCGTTCCGCACGGCGCTCGGGCTCGACGCGACGGCGTACCGGCTGGTGCACGGCGAGGCGGACCTGCTGCCCTCGCTCATCGTGGATCGCTACGCGGACTGCCTCGTGCTGCAGGCGCTGTCGCAGGGCATGGATCGGCTGCTGCCGACGCTGGTACCGATGCTGGTGGAGTTGACGGGCGCCAGGGGTGTGCTGGCGAGAAACGATCCGAAGGTGCGCCTGCTGGAGGGGCTCGAGCAGAAGGTGGAGCCGCTGCACGGCGATGTGCCGCCGACCATCGCCGTGCGCGAGGGGCCCGTGCACTACGACGTGGACGTCTGGCACGGGCAGAAGACGGGCCTGTTCCTGGATCAGCGCGAGAACCGCGAGGCGGCGGCGCGCTACGCGCGCGGGCGCGTCCTCGACGGCTTCAGCTACAACGGCGGCTTCGCCCTGCGCCTGGCATCGGCGGCCGACACCGTGGAGGCGCTGGACAGCTCGGCGGACGCGGTGGCGCGCATCACGCACAACGCCGCGAAGAACCGGCTCGCCAACGTCACCGCGCGCGAGGCCAACGTCTTCGACGAGCTCCGCCACCTCGAGCGCGAGGGCGCGCGCTTCGACACCATCGTCCTCGACCCGCCGGCCTTCGCGAAGAACAAGGCCTCGGTGCCGAAGGCGCTCGCGGGCTACAAGGAGATCAACCTCAGGGCCCTGCGACTGCTGAACCCGGGCGGATACCTCGTCACCTGCAGCTGCTCGTACAACGTGGACGAGGCCACGTTCGGCCAGGTGCTGTACGAGGCGTCCGTCGACAGTCACACCCCCGTCACCGTCGTCGAGAAGCGCATGCAGGGCCGGGACCATCCCGTCCTGCTCGGCGTGCCCGAAACCTATTACCTGAAGTGCTTCATTCTCCGGACGCTTGCATGAGGAACCACCTGATGTCGGACCTCGCCCGCCTTGTCTTCGCTGTCTCGGCGCTCTCGTTGGGCCTTGGCGTCCTGCCGCGTGCCCAGTCCGGGCCGATTCGCGGGTTTCCCGCCGACGCCGTGCCGGCGCAACGCCAGCGGGAGGCGCAGCTGCGCACGGTGCCCGACAGCACGCGGCTGAGGGAGTACATGGAGGCCATGGCGGGCGAGCCGCACGTGGCCGGGCGCCCTGGGTCGCGGAAAGTGGCGGAGTACGCCCTCGCCAGGTTCAAATCCTGGGGCCTGGACGCACGCATCGAGAGCTTCGAGGCGCTGATGCCGTGGCCCACCGAGCGCGCGCTCGAGATGACGGCGCCCACGCGGCAGGCGATGGCCATCCGCGAGACCGTGCTGGCCGAGGACCCGGACTCCGGGGACCAGGACCACACGCCCACCTACAACGCCTACTCCGCCGACGGCGACGTGACCGGCGACGTCGTCTACGTGAACTACGGCATGCCCGCCGACTACGAGCGGCTGGACCAGATGGGCATCAGCGTGAAGGGCAGGATCGTCCTGGCGCGCTACGGCGCCGGCTGGCGCGGCATCAAGCCGAAGGTGGCGTGGGAGCACGGCGCCATCGGCTGCCTCATCTACTCGGACCCGCGGGACGACGGGTACTTCCAGGGCGACGTGTACCCCGAGGGGCCGTTCCGGCCCGAGCAGGGTGTGCAGCGCGGGAGCGTGATGGACATGCCCATCCATCCGGGGGATCCGCTGAGCCCCGGATGGGCCTCGGAGCCGGGCGCGAAGAAGCTGGCGCAGGCCGATGCGGCGACGATCCTGAAGATCCCCGTCATGCCCATCTCCTACGGCGACGCGCTGCCGCTGCTGAAGGCGATGAAGGGCCCGGTGGCGCCGCAGGAGTGGCGTGGCGCGCTGCCGGTGACCTATCACGTCGGCCCCGGCCCCGCCCGGGCCCGGCTGAAACTGGCCTTCGACTGGCAGAACCGTCCGCTGCACAACGTCATCGTCCGGATCGAGGGCTCGACCTTCCCGGACGAGTGGGTGATCTTCGGCAACCACCACGACGCGTGGGTGAACGGCGCCGACGATCCGACCAGCGGCGCCGTGGCGCTGATGGAGACCGGGCGCGCGCTGTCGGATCTGCTGAAGACCGGCTGGCGGCCGAAGCGCACCATCATCCTCGCGCTGTGGGACGGCGAGGAGTGGGGCCTGCTGGGCTCCACCGAGTGGGCGGAGAAGCACGCCGCGGAGCTGCGCGACAAGGCGGCCGTCTACATCAACACGGACAGCTCGGGGAAGGGCTGGCTGAACGTGGGCGGTTCCCACGGCCTGCAGCAGCTGATGACGGAGGTGGCGCGGGACGTGATGGACCCGCGCACCGGGAAGCCCGTGGCCGAGGAGTCGCGCAGGCGCCAGGTGACCGGCACGCCGGAGATGCACAAGGCCGCGCGCGAGAAGGACCCGGCGCTCTGGCTCGAGCCGCTCGGATCGGGCTCGGACTTCACGCCCTTCCTGCAGCACCTGACGCTGTCGGCGCTCAACGTGGGCTTCGGCGGCGAGAGCTCCGGCGGCATCTATCACTCCGTCTACGACACGACCCGCTGGTACCAGGCGTTCTCGGACGGCGACTACGCGTACGGCCGGACGCTGGCGCAGCTGACCGGCACGCTGCTGCTCAGGCTCGCGGATGCGCCGGTGCTCCCGTTCCAGTTCACCGACACGGCCGACACCCTGATGCGGTACGTCGCGGAGCTCGAGGCGCTCGCGGACCAGAAGAAGGACACGAAGGTGGACATGGCCCCGGTGCGGGCCGCCGTCGAGTCGCTCCGCCGCGCCGGGCAGGCCTTCGAGCAGGCGTATGCGGGCGTGGACCGCGTGCCCTCGGCCTCGCTGGTTGGCCGCGCGGAGCTCGGCACGCTGAACAGGCTGCTGCTCCAGAGCGAGCGGACGCTGGGGAACAGCGACGGCCTCCCGCGCCGCGACTGGTTCAAGCACCAGATCTACGCGCCGGGCTTCTACACCGGCTACGGCGTCAAGACGATGCCGCAGATCCGGGAGGGGCTGGAGGAGAACCGCTACGACGAGGCGCAAGGGGGCGTGCGGACCGTGTCGGCGGCCGTCAACGCGCTGGCGGCGCGGGTGAACGAGGCGGCGCAGGCGCTGCAGAAGGTGGTGCGGTAGGGGCCGGGTCCCGGGGCGTGGGACTTGGGCCTTGGGGTTCGGGGCCTGGAGCGTGATCGTTCAGTGCCCATCCGGTTCGCCACTCTGTTTCTCGATGGAGGATGGCAGAGGCCGGTGAATGTCGTCCCCTCGTGAATCGGCAAGGGGTGAACGCGATTGGGTGGTGTCGCGAGTTGACCGATGAGCTCGCGATGGCGTGACCCGCGGCCGGGCCTGTGAACCGAGGCCAGCTCAGCGCGGATCGTGCCGGCCACCAGGCGACGTCGTTCGTCTGAGCAGATCCAGCGGGCTCGTGGCCGGGTTGCGCAGCTCCTTCACCACGTGCGTGTAGATCATGGTCGTCTCCACGTGCGTGTGGCCCAGGTACTCCTGGATCTGGCGGATGTCCACGCCGTTCAGCAGCAGGTGCGTGGCGAAGCAGTGGCGCAGCGTGTGCACCGACACGGGCTTGTGGATGCGCGCCCGGGTGGCGGCGTCCTTCACCGCCTTCTGGACCACCGTCTCGTGGACGTGGTGCCTCCGGACGATGCCGCTGCGCGGATCGGTGGAGAGGGTGTGGCTCGGGAAGACCCAGAACCAGCCGAGCGAGCGGCCCGCGTTCGGGTACTTCCGTTCCAGCGCGTCTGGCAGCCACACGCCGGCGAGCCCGGCACGCCGGTCGGCGTGGTGGAGCGCCTCGGCCTGCTGCAGGTGTGCGCGCAGCTCGTCCCGCCCGGCCTCGGCGAGCAGCGTCGAGCGGTCCTTGTCGCCCTTGCCGCTGCGGACGAAGACGAGGCCCTGGTCGAAGTCGAGGTCCTTCACGCGCAGCTCGCAGCACTCCGACAGGCGGAGGCCGCCGCCGTAGATCAGCGTGGCCATGAGGCGCGCCGTCCCGTGCATGGCATCGAGCAGGGCGGCCGTTTCCGGCAGGCTCAGGACGACGGGCAGGTGCGTGCCGCGCCTGGCGCGGGCGGAGAGCTCCAGGTCCCGCACGTCCACGCGCAGCACCTCGCGGCAGAGGAACAGGATGGCGCTCACGGCCTGGTTCTGGGTGCTGGCGGAGACGCGCTGGCGGACGGCGAGGTGGGTGGCGTAGTCGCGGACGGCCTGGGCGTCGACCTGGGGCCGCGGCCGGCCCTGGCGCTCGACGAGATGGTCGAGGAAGCGGCGGGCCCAGTGGGTGTAGCTCTCCTCGGTGCGAATTGCGTAGTGGCGTGCGCGGAGGCGCAGCCGGAGCTGCTCGAGTGCGGCGAGGGGCGTGACCTGTCCCTCTGCGTCGATGGCGGGGCTGGCGGGTGCCTGGTGCCAGTCGGTGCGGCGGAGGAAGTGGACGAAGTAGAGGCGCAGGGCGTGCCCGGCCTGTCGGACCTGCCAATCCTGCGAGCCTTCGCGCTCCAGGTCTTCGCAGAAGCTGCGTACCCGATCGGCCAGCGCACCATCGGTCGCGGGGCGGGAGAGGAACTGCCGGACGTGCCGCACGCAGTGCGGCGCGGTGGATTCACTGACGAATTTCGCTTTGAGGAGGAACTCGGCGAACTGCTGGAGGGACGACTCGAGATCGCGCATGGGGGCACCTCGCGCGCTCCTCGGGGCAACGCGCGTGCCAGCGCGGCCTGGCGATACGGGGAGCGGCTCGGCCCGACGGCTGCGGTCGGCGACTGCCGCGCCCGGGCCATCCCGATTACGACAGGATCACCCGCCTGCCGTCATCCTCGGTCGCGGCCCATTCGACGTGAGCGATCCCCGTGTGCAGGAATGGGTTGACTCCGACCGGGGCGGCCACGAGAATGGCCCCAATCGAGAGGCGGGACCGTGCCGTCCTGCGGGGGTGGTGGGCACGCTTGCGGGTGCAGCGTGTGGTGACGGCGTTCCGCCTATACGACGTTAGGTGGACACCATTTCGAAGACAGGATAGCGAGGCGGCAGCGTGGGTGGCGGCTAGACCGAGAAATTGAGGGCAGTTCCGATGGCAATCGCACAAGCACGACCCATTACGGCATCGGGATCTCAGGTGCCATGGCTAACAAGTCCTTGGCGTCGCGCCGTTGTTCACACGGCGGTAGCCGCCGCCGCGATCGCTCGGGAGATGAGCTTCATCGAGCATCTGGAGGAGCTGAGGAAGCGAATCCTCTGGGCTGTCGTTTGTATCGCGGCGACGTTTGCCGTGTGCTGGGTGTTCGCCGGTGATCTCTATGACATTGCGAGTGCCCCAATTCGCGCGAATCCGGCGGTGACCCTCTCGGTGTCGAGGCCTCAGGATATCTTTGGGTTGCATATGAAGGTCACCCTCGTGGCCTCCTTGTTCTTTTCGTCACCGCTGGTTCTCACGCAGGCCTGGTTGTTCATCTCACCGGGACTGTATCGCCACGAGCGTCGGTACGCCATCCCCTTCGTCGTATCGGCATCACTGCTGTTTGTAACCGGCGGGGCCTTCGGTTACTATGTCGCCTTTCCTGCCGCGCTGCGATTCCTCCTCGATTGGATCGTGGCCTCGAAGCTCACGCCAATCATTGACGCCGTGGAGTACTTTGACCTGTTCTTCAGCATCATCGTGGCCCTTGGTATCGTCTTTCAGATTCCCGCTGTCATCTTCGTCCTGAGTCGCATCGGTCTACTCACTGCCGGCATGTTGGTGCGGCATTTCAGACATGCAGTGTTGGGCTGCGTGGTGGTGGCGGCCATCATCACGCCCACCACCGATTTCGGAAACATGCTAATCATTGCTGGCCCAATGATCGTGTTGTACGGCGTTGGCATCGCCGTCGCTTGGGCCTTTGGAAGGCGGCGAGCTGTCGAGGGACCTCCAGCTTAGAAGAATGCCACCTAACTACGGCTTGCAGCCGACGGCGGCCGGTGAGATCCTGAGCCGCCGCGGCTGAAGCGCGGTCGGTTAGCCGGACAACCGATACCAGAGCATCGACGAGGTCTGTTGCCACCGATGACGCACCGTGTTGCCTTGATCCTCATCATGGTGCTTGCGGGTGGCTCCGGCTGTGGGCCATCGCCGGATGCTGACGATACATACTGGCTCGCTCAGTACCGTCTGGCGACGTCCTTGCCCGCCAGCTCACACGGCCAGACGGGACGGGAATGGTCAATCGATACAGCCGACCTCTTCTGGGAC
>CAUJDN010000080.1 GCA_963169195.1 Acidobacteriota bacterium
GTCAGACTCAGAACCTCCGCGCTTCGAACCCCCCGTGCTTCGTCCCCCCCCGTGCTTCGAACCCCCCCGTGCTTCGAACCCCCCGTGCTTCGAACCCCCCGTGCCTCGAACCTCTGGGATAGAATCCCCTCAATCCTTGTCCCCAGGAGTCCCCGCGTGAACCGACCCGTGATGCTCTCCGTGGTCCTGCTGCTCGTGTCTGCCGGGGCCGCGGCCGGCCAGGGCCTGTCTTCGCCGGCCGCGCCGGCGGGGCGGCACCCCGAGGAGGGGCGCCCGTTCATCCGCGCCTACGCACCCCTGGACGTCAATGCCGCCGGCCAGAACTGGGCCATCCTGCAGGACCAGAAGGGCATCCTGTACGCCGGCAGCCAGAACGGCGTGGTCACCTTCGACGGCGTGAGCTGGCGGCTCATCGAGACGCCGGGGCTCGATACGGTGCGCTCCCTCGCCCTCGACAAGGAGGGGCGGATCTACGTCGGGACATCCGTGGACATCGGGTATCTCGGTCCGGACGCCACCGGGGGGCTGACCTACGTATCGCTGCGGGACAGGCTGCCGGCGGACGCTCCGCGGTTCGGGGATGTCTGGCGGACCTTCGCGTCCGACGCCGGGGTGTTCTTCCAGACCGAGCAGGCCATCTTCCGGTGGACCGACGGCACGTTCACGATCATCAGGCCGCCGTCGCGTTTCAACCGGGCCTCGCTGGTCGACGGCCGGCTCTACCTGACGCTCCCCGAGTCGGGCCTGAACGTCCTCGAAGGCGACACGCTGCGCGCGTTGCCGGGCACCGAGGCCCTGTCAGCCGAGGTCTATCCGGTCATCTTCCGGCTGGATGCGGCGCGCCTGCTCATCGGCACGCGCTTCAACGGCTTCTTCACGTACGACGGCACGTCGCTGACGAGGTTTCGGACGGGGCTCGACGGGTTCCTGGCCGGGGGGACGTCGCTCTACCGCGGTGTCGAGCTCCCCGACGGGACATTTGCCGTGTCCACCACCAACGCCGGGATGGGCATCCTCGACCGGGACGGCCGGGGCGTGCTGACCCTCACGCGCGACGATGGTCTGCCGTCCAATGCGGTCTATCACGTGACGGCCGACCGGGAAGGCGCCATCTGGACCGCCGGCGAGCGCGGCCTGTCGCGCATCGAGTTCCCGTCGCCCGTCACGACCTTCAGCGAGGCGGACGGCTACAACGGGTCGTGGGTCATCACCCGGCACCAGGGTCGCCTCTACAACGCCTGGCAGGGGGGCGTCACCTACCTGGAGCCCGGGCGTGACGGACGTCGGCCCCGGTTCGTGCCGGTCACCGGCATCGGGCAGCAGAGCTGGGCCTTCCAGGAGATGACCGACACGGTGCCCGGCCGGCCGCCGCGGCTCCTGGTCGCCTCCACCGACGGCCTCTTCGAGATCCGCGGCACCTCCGCCGTTCCGGTCAACGCGCTGCGCGACGGGACCTTCCGCGCCGCGGCCCTGGAGCGATCGCGGATCGATCCGTCCCGTGTGTGGATCGGGCTGTTCGACGGCGTGGCCTCCTTTCGCCTCGTCGACGGCGTGTGGGTGGACGAGGGGCGGCTGCCGGGCATCACCGAGCAGGTGCGCTCGGTCGTGGAAGACGACGACGGGGCCCTCTGGTGCGGCACGCAGTCGACGGGGCTGCTGCGTCTCACCTTCGCCTCCCGAGCAGCGCCAGGGCAGCCCCGCCCGGGCGCGACGGTCACGCGATTCAGCGACAAGGACGGACTGCCCCGGAGCGGTGTCGGCGCGATTCGCCTGCACGGGAAGGTCTACTTCGGTCCGTGGGGTTCCTCGGTCGAGAACGTCGTGACCACGTGGGACGCCGCCCGCCAGATCTTCGTCAAGGACGAGGTGATCAGCGGGCTGCCGTTCGACCGCCTCCGCGGAAGTTACGGGGTGGCGGAAGGGCCGGACGGGACGCTGCTCGCGAACGCGGGCAGGGGGACGCGCGTGCTCACGCCCGACGGCAAGGGCGGTTGGACCATCGACGAGACGCTCTTCAGCCGCTTCGGTCCCGTCCCGACGGGTTTCGTGCAGCTCGACGGCGAGATCGCGTGGTTCGCGTACCGCACCGAGTTCGTGCGCTTCGACCTGCAGAAGGCCGCGGCGGCGCCGCCGCCGTTCGCGGCCCTGCTTCGGCGCGTGTCCGCCGGCCCGGACCGCGTGCTCTTCGGCGGCGACACGTCCGGCGTCGCGCCGGAGCTGCCGGCTTCCACCGACGCCCTGCGCTTCGAATTCGCGGCGCCCACGTTCATCGACGAGACCCGCACGCAGTACCAGACGTGGCTGGAAGGCCTCGATGACGGCTGGACCGACTGGACCGCCGAGGCCCGCCGGGATTTCACGAACCTGCCGTTCGGCGACTACCGCTTCCACGTGCGCGCCCGCAGCGTGACGGGGGCGGTCGGGGAGGAGACGACCTATGCCTTCACGATTCTCCCGCCGTGGTACCGCACGTGGTGGGCCTATCTGGCGTACCTCCTCGTGGCGGCGGGCCTGATCGGGGCGACGGATCGCATCCAGCGCAGGCGCGTGGTCGCCAAGGAGCGCGAGCGCGCGCAGTTCGCCGAGGCGCGGCTGCGCGCCGAGGCCGCCGAGCAGCTGGCCCGCTCCGAGCGCGAGGGCAAGAAGACCATCGAGCTGCTGAGCGACATCGGCCGCGAGATCACGGCGTCGCTCGACTTCGAGACCATTTTCGGAAGGCTCTACGAGCGCGTGAACCAGCTGGCCGATGCGGACGTCTTCGGCATCGGCCTGTATCACCCGGAGCGCCGGGAGATCGAGTACAAGCTCGCCATCGAGCAGGGCAAGCGCTACGCGCCGTACACCCGGAGCACCACCGACGCGAACCAGCTGCCCGTGTGGTGTATCGAGCACCGCGCGCCGGTGTTCATCAACGATCTCCAGGCCGAGCACGGGAAGTACGTGAGCCGCTACGACGAGCAGAGCCGGCCGCTCGAGGACGGCTCGATGTCGAAGACGCCGCAGTCGCTCATCTACCTGCCGCTCATGGCGAAGGACCGCGTGCTCGGCGTCCTCACCATCCAGAGCTTCGAGGCGGGCGCCTACACGGGGCATCACCTGAACATGATGCGCAGCCTCGCGTCGTACACCGCCATCGCGCTCGACAACGCGGCGGCCTACCGGCAGCTGAACGAGCAGGAACACGAGAATCGCCGGCTGTTCGAGGAGGCCGAGCGCGCCCGGGCGGCCGCCGAGGAGGCCGACGCCGCCAAGAGCGCCTTCCTGTCGACGGTGAGCCACGAGCTGCGCACGCCCCTCACGTCGGTGCTCGGCTTCGCCAAGATCATCAAGAAGCGGCTCGACGACCGCATCTTCCCCCTGGTGCCGACCGATGACCGGAAGGTCGCGCAGACCATTCAGCAGGTGGAGGAGAACCTCAAGGTCGTCGTCTCCGAGGGCGAGCGGCTCACCAAGCTCATCGACGACGTGCTCGACCTGGCCAAGATCGAGGCCGGCAAGCTCGAATGGCACATGGAGGAGGTGGCCATCGCCGACGTCATCGAGCGCGCCACGGCCGCCACCGCGTCGCTCTTCGAGCAGAAGGGGCTGCCGCTGCTCAAGGACGTGCAGGCCGGCCTGCCCGCGCTGCAGGGCGACCGCGATCGGCTGATCCAGGTGGTCATCAACCTGATCTCGAACGCGGTGAAGTTCACCGCCGAGGGCTCGGTGACGTGCCGCGCCACGCGCCGCCACGGGGAGGTCGTCGTCAGCGTCATCGACACCGGCCTCGGCATCGCGCCGGCCGACCAGCCGAAGGTGTTCGAGCGCTTCAAGCAGGTCGGCGATACCCTCACCGACAAGCCGAAGGGCACCGGGCTGGGGCTCCCGATCTGCCGCGAGATCGTCGAGCACCACGGCGGGCGCATCTGGGTCGAGAGCGAGCCGGGCCGGGGCAGCACCTTCTCGTTCACGCTGCCGCTGGCCGCCGCGGAGTCCATGACCGAGGGCACCGGCCCGGTGGAGCTGGCGGCGCTCATCCGGCAGCTGCGCGATCGGGTCGTGGTGACGACCCCGCGCACCGCGGGCCGGCAGCCGCGCATCCTCGTCGTGGACGACGAGGCCAACATCCGCGAGCTGCTCACGCAGGAGTTCACCGAGGCCGGCTATCAGGTGATGACGGCCGCGAACGGTCGCGAGGCCCTGGCCCGGGTGCGGGCCGACCGGCCGGACCTGCTGGTGCTGGACGTCATGATGCCCGAGATGAACGGCTTCGACGTCGCCGCGGTCCTCAAGAACGACCCGGCGACGCTGGACATCCCCATCGTGATCCTCTCGATCGTGCAGGACCGGGACCGCGGGTACCGGCTCGGCGTGGATCGGTACCTGACCAAGCCCATCGACACCGACCTGCTGTTCAAGGAGGTGGGCACCCTCATCGAGCAGAAGACGTCCCACAAGCGCGTGCTGGTCGTGGACGAGGACGCCTCCACGGTGAAGACGCTCACCGACGTGCTCACCGCGCGCGGCTACAGCGTCGTGGAGGCGAAGGGCGAGGACCTCGTGGAGCGTGCCGTCGCCGTGCAGCCCGACATCATCCTCCTCAACTCCGTCTCCTCCGCCCAGGCGAACGCGGCCCGCATGCTGCGTTTCGAGAAGGGCCTGGAGAACGTCCTCTTCCTCGTGTACCAGTAAGGAGTCCCCATTGAACCGAACGATCCTGATCGTGGACGACGAGCCCCACCTGCGCACGCTGATCCACCAGACCCTCGAGGAGCTCGAAGACGAAGGCGTGGAGCTGATGGTGGCGGCCAACGGCGAGGAAGCGTTGGCGGTCATCGAAGCCGCAAGGCCGAACCTGGTGTTCCTGGACGTGATGATGCCCAAGCTGAGCGGCTTCGACGTGTGCCAGCGCGCCAAGCAGGTCCTGGGCCTGACCGACGTCTACATCGTCCTGCTGACCGCCAAGGGCCAGGAGTTCGACCGCCAGAAGGGGCAGGATGTCGGCGCCGACCTCTACATGACCAAGCCGTTCGATCCCGACGCGCTGCTCGGGAAGGCGCGCGACGTCCTGGGCCTGTGACACGCCCATGAGCCGCGTCGGTCTCAAGCAGCTGCTGGGCCGCTCCTCGGAGGCGCGGGCCCTCGTGGACACCCTGGCGCAGGCGCTGGGCACCGCCGTCGTTGTGGAGGACGCCGAGGGGCGACTGCTGCACGGCGAGCGGGCCGGCGACGAGGCCGCGCGCGTCCCGGTGACGCACGGCGAGTCCGGCGTGGGGTGGGTGACTGGCTCGCATCACGCGCACGCCATCGCCCGCGTGCTCGATCACCTGGTCGCCAGGGAGGCCGAGAAGAAGGCCCTCGGCGCGGAGGTCCTGCACCTCTACCGCGAGCTGAACCTGATCTACAGCTTCTCGGAGAAGCTGGCGGCGCTGCTCGAGGTCGAGCGCGTGGCCGCGTTGATCCTCCAGGAGGCCCGTCACCTGATCGTGGCGACCGACGGCGTCATCATGCTGCTCGACGAGGAGACGGGCGCGCTGACCGCGGTCGCGGCATTCGGCGACGAGATGCCGGTGCTGCAGGGGTTCCGTCGGGGGCACGGGATCGTCGGCACCATCGCCGCGACAGGCGTCGGCGAGATCGTCAACGACGTGGACCGCGACCCGAGGCGGGTCACCGAGCACACCGAGGTGAAGGCCCTCATCGCCGCGCCCCTGCGCGTGGGCGAGCGCGTGACGGGCGTCATCGCACTCGGCAGCACGATGCCGATGCCGTACACCGCGGGCGAGCTGAAGCTGCTGAACACGCTGGCCCTGCAGGCGGCGACGGCCATCGAGAACGCGCGGCTCTTCGAGCGGACCGTGCAGGCGGCGCAGGAGCGCGAGCGGCTGATGGCGCTGCAGCAGCAGACCGAGATCGCCCGCGCGAAGCTCGAGAGCGAGCTCAACCTCGCGGCGCGCATCCAGTCGGCGCTCTTCCCGGCGGAGCTGCCCAGGCTGCCCGGGTACGATCTCGCGGCGCGGAATCGCCCGGCGCGGCAGTGCGGCGGCGACTACTACGACGCCATCGTCGTGGGCCACGGCGCCGCCGACCGGGTCCTGCTGTGCGTAGCCGATGTCTCGGGCAAGGGCCTGCCGGCCTCGCTCGTGATGAGCAACATGCAGGCCACGCTCCGCGCCCTCCTGGGACGCGAGCCATCGCTGACGGCGCTGGCCGAGCGTGCCAGTGACCTGCTGTTCGCCTCGACGGCGCCGGAGAAGTACGTGACGGCGGCGCTCGTGGATCTGGACCCGGGGACCGGCGCGTTTCGCTTCGTCAGCGCCGGCCACGTGGACTCGCTGATCGTGCGGGCCGATGGCGATGTCGTGACGCTGCCGTCGACCGGGACGCCCCTGGGGCTGATGCCGCCAGGCCTGCCTTTCGGCGAGGCGGAGATGACGCTCGAGCGCGGCGACACGCTGCTGCTGTTCTCGGACGGCGTCACGGAGGCCCAGAACGCCGCCGACGAGGAGTACGGCGAGGCGCGCCTCGTCCAGTGCGTGCGCGCGGCGGGGGGCGAGCCGTGCGCCGCCGTGATCGATCGCATCATGGCCTCGATCGACACCTTCGCCGGAGAGGCCCCGCAGTTCGATGACATCACCGTGCTCGTGGCACGACGGGGGTAGGCACGGAGGTTCGAGGCACGGGGGTGCGAAGCGCGGAGGTTCGAGGCACGGGGGTTCGAAGCACGGAGGTTCGAAGCACGGGGGTTCGAAGCACGGAGGTTCGAGGCACGGAGGTTCGAAGCACGGGGGTTCGAAGCACGGAGGTTCGAAGCACGGGGGTTCGAGGCACGGGGGTTCGAAGCACGGGGGCCGGGGTGTGCAGCTGCGAGGCCCGCTCGGGCGGGTCGAGACGACCGGGCCGTCGCGAGTCCGGCTCGCGCCCGCCGCGGCGGCGGCGCACGCTGAGACCCGCGCGAATGCTCACTCGGCCGGCATGTCTTCGGGTGGCGGTTCCGAGGCGCGGCGCGCCTGCCGCGTAAGGGCGTCGAGGAGCCCGCCGGCCGTGACCAGCACGATCGGGCCGAGCACGAGGCCGACGAATCCGAACGCGGTGAGCCCGCCCAGCAGGCCGATGAAGACCACCAGGCCGTTGACGGAGGTGCGGCCGCTCAGGAGGAACGGGCGCAAAAGGTTGTCCACCGACCCGATGACGCCGACGCCGATACCCGCCAGGACCAGGGCCTTCACGATCTCGCCCGACAGCAGCCACCAGAGGGCCACGGGGCCCCAGATGAGCGTCGTGCCCACGACGGGGATGACCGCGCAGATGGCCATGGCCACGCCCCACGCCGACGGCGCCCCGATGCCCAGCGCCCAGAAGGTGAGGCCGCCGATCAGGCCCTGCACGGCGGCCACTGACAGCCCCGCGCCGACCGACGCAATCACGAGATCGTGCGTCGTCCGGATGAGCCGCTCGCGCTCGGCTTCTGGGAAGGGCAGCAGGCGGCGGATCACCTGGCCCGCGCGGTCGCCGTCGCGCAGCAGGAAGAACAGCGCGAAGAGCATGACGAAGAGGCTGCCGATCGTGGAGGCGAGGTCGGCCACCGCGCCGCCGAGGCGCGGCGCGACGTAGCCCAGGACCGACTGGGCGGCCTGGCCCAGCAGTTGCGTCGGGTCTTCCGGGAGCGCGGCGGGGATGCGCGCGCGGAGGTTGTCCCACACGACCTGCACGCGCTCGGGTGTCGCCTGCGACGGGAGCTGCTTGGTGAACGCCACGACCACGGGCAGCTCGCCCAGGAGCATGGACACGACCGCGGTGAGGGGGCCGATGATGAGCAGGGCGGCCCCGAACGTGGTGAGCAGAGCGGCGCGCGTCGCGCCCGTTCGCGTCGAGAGCCACCGCCACGTCGGATGGAGCGCCAGGGCGAAGATGCCCGCCCAGGTCAGCGGCGCGAAGAACGGCCGGACGACCAGGAAGGCGAGGTACGCCACCAGCAGCACGACCGCGTAGAAGAGCAGCTCGCCGAAGCGTTCGGTGCTGGATCGTCGCATCGCAACGCCATGCTAACCCAGGGTGCATGGTGCCAGCGTGCCTGGCGCTTCCCACCAAGCGCCGCGCGCCGGCCCCACCCGCCCGAAGGGCGGGCCCACCCGGTCAGGCCCTTCCCGGCGAGCCAGGGCCCGGGCTTCTGGGCCTCGTGTCTGGGCCTCGTGGTATAGTGTGGGTTTGCCGTTCCTTGCGGGAGCGGCCCTGTTGATTCCGATGCTCTACTACCTCCTCGTCACGATCTACGTGCTGGTCTGCCTCTTCCTGATTGTGGTGATCCTGCTGCAACAGGGGAAGGGCGGCGATATGGCCAGCGCGTTTGGCGGGGGCAGCAGCCAGGCGGCATTTGGCGCGCGCGCGGGGGCGACGCTGCTCACGCGGGCGACCAGCGTGCTGGCGGCGCTCTTCGTCGTGCTGTCACTGGTGTTGACGGCCTGGGGTCAGCGCGGGCCGGGCTCGGTCGTGGGCGGGATCGACGCACCGCCACCGGCGCCGCTGCCCGCGGCCACCCAACCGGCCCCGGCCACGACAACCCCTCCGGCCCAGCCGGAAGCGACCCCGCCGGCCCAACCGGCGACAACCACGCCGCCGCCTGTTGGTGGGGCAACGCCGCCGCCGCAGTAGGGCGGAGGGGAAGACGGACGTCGGACGCGAGACGTTAGCAGGCAGATCTCGACATCGCCCGGCCGGGACCTTGCCAGGTCATCCCGGTCCTCACCCTGACTGCGGAAGTGGCGGAACTGGCAGACGCACCAGCTTGAGGGGCTGGCGCTCGCAAGAGCGTGGGGGTTCGAATCCCCCCTTCCGCACCAAGACACATGAAGGCCCGGTTTTCCGGGCCTTTTTCGTTGTGCCGGCATTGCAGCTAACGGGGGGCTAACGAATCCAATCGGGGCGCTGTTAGAGTAGCCGCGACGCACAGACCGCCAAGATGAGAATGCAGAGAAGCCGAGAGGTATTCGAGGCAGTCGAGGCGCTTCAGAATACGCTGTTGTCGTTCGCGACCGGTGGTGACCGGGATATGGTCCGTAGGATTCTGGACCAAACGCGTGTCAGGGTGGGTCACTCTGGCCGGCCTTGGGCCCCGCGGCCGTGCGTAGAATAGCGACCTTAATCTACGCGCGTAAAGCGTAGATTTTCCTTTACTCTGCGTCGAATAGGGCCCATAATCTACGCATAAGGTGCGTTTAATGGCCCGCTATATCCACCAGCTGCCGGACTGGCCGCGGTTCGACTGGAACCGGGAAGCTCTGGCCGTGCCTCTGGCCGAGATCCGGCACCGGCAGGGTCGGCTGCTGGGCCGGATGGAAGGGCTGGGGTTCGATCTCCAGAAAGAGGCTGAGCTTGAGACGCTGACGCTGGATGTCCTCAAGTCCAGCGAGATCGAGGGCGAGCACCTCAATCCCGATCAGGTGCGCTCGTCGATTGCGAGGCGGCTCGGCCTGGATGCGGGCGGCGCCGAGCCCGCTGACCGCGATGTCGAGGGCGTGGTCGAGATGATGCTGGACGCCACGCAGCGCTTCGCCGCACCGCTTGGCACCGACCGGCTCTTCGGCTGGCACGCCGCCCTGTTCCCCACGGGCCGCAGCGGCATGCGCAAGATTACCGTTGGCGCGTGGCGCGATGATGCGACGGGACCGATGCAGGTGGTGTCGGGGCCCGTGGGCAAGGAGAAGGTGCACTACGAGGCGCCCGCGGCGCCGCTGCTGCCCAACGAGATGGCGCAATTCCTGGCGTGGGCCAATGAGAGCGACCGGACGGATGCCGTGCTCAGGGCGGCGCTCGCGCATCTGTGGTTCGTGACCATCCACCCGTTCGACGACGGCAACGGCCGTATCGCACGCGCGATCGCTGATTGGCAGCTCGCGCGCTCGGAGAACAGCGCGCAGCGCTTCTACAGCATGTCGGCGCAGATCCGGCACGAGCGCAACGACTACTACGACATCCTGGGGCGCACGCAGAAGGGCACGCTCGACATCACGCCGTGGCTGGAGTGGTTCCTTGGCTGTCTGGGCCGCGCGTTCGACGGCACCGAGGCAACGCTGGCCACCGTGATGCGCAAGGCGCGCTTCTGGGAGCGGGCGGCACGGCTCTCCATCAATGAGCGGCAGCGCGCCATCCTGAACCGGCTGCTCGATGGCTTCATCGGCAAGCTGACGACGCAGAAGTGGGCCACGCTGGCGAGGTGCTCGCACGATACGGCGCTGCGCGATATTCAGGGGCTCATCGATCAGGGCCTGCTGAAGAAGGACGAAGGCGGCGGGCGCAGCACGAGCTACTCGCTCAGCGAAGGCTGACCCCGCCCGCCGCCCCGCCGGCCCGTTCGTTAGCGGGAAGCAGCCCCACCGGTGACCGAGATGCCGGTCAGGCCCGCAACGCCGATGTCGGCCGGTGACCCGGCCCAGTGCAGCCACGGCGACCGTTCGGTGGCCGGACCGCCGAACTGCTAGAATACGTCTGTCATCCAGAGAGACCCACCCCATGAGCGGTCGGTCCGGCAACCTGCCCGGACCGGCAAGGTGCCTCGCGCGTTCCGCGCGGATGGGGTCGCACCGAGGCCATCTTCGTCAGTCGTCGCCGCGCGCCCGCGTCGGACCATGAGCGGCTGGAGTGGACGTTTCTCCGTTGGGCGTGGGGGGCAGGGGACCTCCGATGGGAGGACGGCCTGCGGGGGCTGGCCCGTGCCCTGCGTGGACTCGAGGCGGCGGGCCTGATCACCCGGCACACCGTCCGACGGCCCGGTGAGCCGCCCCTGCACGGCATCGTGCTGACCGATGACGCCCACGCGGCACTCGTCGCCTTGTCGGATACCGCCGAGGGAGGTGCGCGATGAGAGCGGGCCTGAACCGGCCGCGCTCGGCGTCGCCGTCGTCAGCCTCGGCGAGGGCATCGACACCTCGACCCCGGCGGGGCGGCTTCGGCATGCATGAGCCGGCGGCGCACAGGGGGTGCAGGTCGGTGGCCTTCGCTGAGCGGGGCTCCCCGGCAACGGTGCGTGTGCCGGTCCGTCACCTCGGAATCGGCACGCGCACCCGGTACCGCACGGGCGTCCCGTCCTTCGTCGCCGGCCGGAACCTCCACGCCTTGGCCGCCGATATCATCATCCGATCCTGGAACCGCGCGTCCCTCGCCCGCAGGCGCACCTGGTCGACCTCCCCGCGCTCGTTCACCAGCAGCTCGAAGTGCGGCACGGTGGCGGGCGGCGCCGCTGAAGGCTCCGACCGCAGCTGCGGGTAGACGAGGACCGGTGGTTCGACATCCATGTCGGCCTCGGTGTACGGGCCCGGAGGCGGTTCCGGCGGCATGACGCTCTCCTCGGGTTCCGCGGCGGCAATGGGCAGAACCGCCTCCGAGGGCGCCGGGTCCGAAGGCGCATCGGTCGCTGGATCGACCTCAACGGCTCTGGCCGGCGGCTCCGCCGGCCCGCGCGGCGCACGACGTGGCACGGACGACGGCGCCGCCGGCGGAGTGGCCGGGGATGCCTCAGGCTCCGACGCGGGTGCAAGGCCAATGGCCCGCAGTCCCGCGTCGGCAGCCGAGGCCATCGCTTCCCTGGCGGCCGTCACGATCGAGCGGGCCTTGGACGGCAGGGTCGGGGCTGCCGTCCCGGTGGCCGCGGCGTCCTCGCTCGCGACGGCCGGGCTCTCGACCGGTGGGGCCTGCCGGTTCAGGTACCAGAAGGCCGACGCGGCGACCGCGGCCAGCAGCAGGATCGTCGCCAGGCCCGTGTGCCGCCGCCGACCCGTCTGGGAGGCTCCCGGCCGTTTCGGCGCGTCTGTGGACGGAGCGCCGGAACGCCGTCGCACGAGCTCGGCGACGGCGGCGGCCTGGGCCGTGGTGGCGAGCGCGCGGGACGCGAGCGACGCGATGGCGGCTTTCCGGTCCGGCCGCTCGAAGTACGCGAGCGATCGGATCAGCGCGTCGAGCCCACCGGCGAGCGGGGCGGCCGACGAGGCGACCAGGCCCTTCAGCTCGGCCGGCGCGCCCTGGCCCTCGAGCATGGCGGCCAGCAGCGACCTGACCGCGGCCTCGACGCTGCCGACGCGGCCACCGCCCTCGATGCGCAATTCCCCCGTGCTGTCGATGACGCACGCCCCCGCACCGGCAGCCGCCCCGGCCTGCTGCATGGCCTGTGCGGCCTCGAGGACCACGGCCACGATCTCGTGCCAAGCCCGCGGCACGTCCAGTTCGAGCAGGCGAGCGAGCGAGATGGTCGTCGGGCTCATGGACACGGCTCCCCTCGCTGCAAGGGTAGCCGGAATCGGCGCCGGGGGATCCCGGCAAAATCACGCCGTGCACAGGCGTCGCCGCGACTCCACGGGTCCCCATGGCTGCCCTCTGTCGATGGGCGAACCGGCGACCCCCGCTGACCTCGCCTACCTGGGCGCCGGCTTCTCCGACAGCGCCTTGAAGGGTGTGGTCAGGGTCCCGATGCCTTCGATCTCCACCGTCACGACGTCGCCGGGCGCGAGGAACTTCTGCCGTTCCATGCCCGTGCCGGCGGGGGTGCCGGTGAGGATGACGTCGCCTGGATAGAGCGTCATGCGCGAGGTGACGTAGGCGATGAGGTGCGGCTCGCTCCAGATGAGGTGGCTGGTGCGTGCATCCTGCACGATCTCGCCGTTCAGCCGCGTGGTCAGCCGAAGGTCGCTCGGCAACCGGGGGAGGAACTCCTTCGGGACGATGACGGGGCCGAACGGCGCGGCGCGGTCGATGCTCTTGCCGTCGAACCAATTCGCGCCCGGGAACATCGTGACCTCCCGCAGGCGCTCGCTGCCGCGGTCGCTCAGGTCCTGCATGATGCTGTAGCCGAACACGTAGTCGAGCGCGCGGTCGCGCGGCACGCGGTAGGCCGGCCGCGGCCCCATGACGACGGCGAGCTCACCCTCGTAGTCGGTGCGGCCGCGGCCGTCCACGATGTAGAACGGCTCGTTCGGATCGATGATGCAGGAGCGCGGCGACTTGGCGAACATGATGGGCGCGTCCCGGTCCGGCACGACGCGTGAGGCCGCGGAGGCGTCGAAGCCGCCCGCGGCCGGCGCGCGCGGTGGCGCGCCGGCTGGAGGAGCCGGCGCGGCCGGGGCGCCACCCGCGCCCGCCGCGCCCATGCCGTCGGCCTGGGCCTTGTAGTTGGCGGAGGCCGCGATCAGGTTCCACGGGTACTTGATGGGGGCCTTGAACGCGACCTTGTCGGCATCGAAGACGAACGGCAGGGCCGCGCCCGGCCACTCCCGGAAGAAGTTGGCGACCTGATAGAGGCGCGGCGCCAGCGTCGCGTACTGCTCGATGAGCGCGCGCATCTCGGTCGGGAGCGTCATCGGCTTCAGCCGGGCGGCCGTGACGACGTGCTGATGGGCGCCGGCCAGGTCCAGGACCCGCGGGCCCATCACCAGGCCCAAGCGGACGCGCCCATCCGCCTCGAACGTGGCCAGCTTGAACGGCGTGTCGGGCTTGTCCGAGAGCGACGCCTGCGTCGCCTCGAGACCCGGCGATCGAAGGGTCAGCGCCACGACCGCCGTCACGCCCACTGCGAGTGCACATGTTCGCCACCCCATCACACACCTCCCTCGGGTCCGGTCCCGGCCCCGCCAGTCGCATCGTAACGCAGTCGGACGCGGACGCGCGGGCCACATCCACGGCGCCGGCCTCACGGAATCGAGCGGCAGGGCTCGGGGTCGGCCCCGTCTTCCCCGATGGAGCCCACATGGACCACGGGCTGTTAGACTGCGGCGCATGTCTGCGATGGGTCTCCGCGTCGTGTCTGCCTTCGTTGTCCTCGCGGCCGGTGGCGCCGCGCTTCGGGCCCAGGCGTCCACGGCGGAGGTGACGTACCGATTCGTCTACGCGAATCCCGGCGACGCGACGGTCACCATCGACCTGTCGTGGCCCGATCCGCTCGGCGAGGCCACGGCGCTCGTGATGCCGCGCGCCATCCCGATGGGGTACGGCGAGCAGCCCTTCGACCAGTTCGTCTCGGCCGTCGAGGCCTTCGCCGGGTCGGCGGCGGCCGCCGCGCCCGTGCGGGAGGAGGGCCCGCGCTGGCGTCTCGCGCCCGGCACGACGCGCGTCCGCTACCGCGTGGATCTGCGCGAGATGGAGCGCGAGGTGCGCGCCGCCTCCGACGCGTCGCGCGTGCGCGACGGCTACCTGGGCGCGCTCGGCTACTCGGTCTTCGCGTTCGTGGACGGCTTCGAGCAGCGGCCGGTGCGCCTGCGCGTGGAAGGCCCGGCCGGCTGGCCGGTGTTCTGCACGCTGGCGCCGGCCTGGCCGGTCACGCCCGCGCCCATCGAGGGCCGCTCCCCGGATTTCTACGCCCTCGCCGACGCGCAGATCGTCCTGGGCCCGCGCGCGGTGATTCGCCGGCTGGTCGACACGCCGGCCCCGCTGTACCTCGCGGCCTACGCCGAGGGCGCGGTGGACCTGGACCGCCTGGGCCGGCTGGCCGCCACGGCGTACCAGCGTGTAATCGACTACTTCGGCACCGTGCCGTTCCGGCACTACACCATTCACCAGGAACTGCTCGCGCCTCTCTCGCCGCGGCACGAGTACGGCATGAGCATGGAGCACCTCGACTCGAGCACGTACTATCTGGCGGCGTCCGCCGGCCTCACCGCGACGTCCACGCCGGAGGATGACGCGCGCGTGCTGTACAACTTCGCGCACCACATCGCCCACGCGTGGGTGCCGAAGCGCGCGTACGGCACGGGCTATTTCCCGTTCCAGTGGGAGCTGGCGCCCGTGCTCGACTCCATCTGGTTCGCGGAAGGGTTCGGGCAGTACGCGGCCATCGTCGCGGTGGCGGCCGGCATGCCCGATCCCGCGGCCTACCGGCAGGGGATGCTCCAGCGCCGGTTCCGCGCGAACGTGGCCGGCGCGCCGGACTTCCTGAAGCGGCTGACGCTCGTGGATTTGAGCCGCGTCGCGTCCACGCGCTACGCCGAGGACTTCCGCACCGGGCGCCTGGTGTTCTCGCGCGGGGGGCTCATGGCGGCGGCGCTCGACGATCGCATCCAGTCGGAGACGAAGGGGGCGAAGAGCCTCCGCGATGCGCTCCGGTATCTGGTGGCGTGGACCTCGCGCGAGCAGCGCGCGTTCAGGAACGAGGAACTGGCCGGGCTCATCCGTGAAGCCACCGGCGTGGACGCCGGCTCCATCATCGGGGAGTGGATGGGCCCGTTGGGAAAGTGAAGGGGACGAGCGAGAGGGCGACCCGCTATGATCCGGGAGCGGCACCCGGCCGCTTTCCGGAGGTCCCGATGCGAATCCTTGCGACTGCCTGCGCCTGCCTGACCCTCTCCACTGCCCTCGCCGCACAGGCCCCGGCGCCACCCCCACAGACCGACCGATCGAAGGCCACCCATTTCCCCGCCGCGGACCTCCAGGCCGCGCTCGCGAAGCTGCCCGGCGACCGGCCGTCGTCGTCCGTCCGTGTCTTCTCCCTGGCGCCCTACAACGTGAACGTGGAGCGCCGGCTCCCGCAGGCCCAGGGCGCATCGCTCCACGAGGCGCAGGCCGAGCTGTTCTACGTGATCGAGGGCTCAGGCACGATGCTGACGGGCGGGACCATCCCGGGCGCGACGCGCAACGGGACGAACCTGGCGGGGAAGACCATCGAGGGCGGCACGCGGGTCGCCTTCAAGGCCGGCGACTTCATCATGGTGCCGTCGGGCGTGGCCCACCAGTTCGTGGACCTCACCTCGCCGGTGCACGTGATGTCGATGTACCTGCCCAACGAGAAGTGACCGGCCTCATCCGCGTTTCATCGGCGGCCCCGTTCCACGATCGTCGTGAACCCATCGGCATCGAGGCTGGCGCCGCCGACCAGCGCGCCATCGACGTCGGGGTTGGCCATCAGGGCCGCGATGTTGTCCGGTTTCACGCTGCCGCCGTACAGGATGCGGCAGCGTGACGAGGCGTCCCGGCCGAACCACTGCGTGAGCCGGCCGCGAATGTGCTCGTGGGCCTGCTGGGCTTGCGCCGGTGTGGCCGTGCGTCCCGTGCCGATCGCCCAGACGGGCTCGTAGGCCAGCACCATCCCGGCCAGCTCGGTCCCGGTGACCCCGTCCAGGCCCGCCCTGATCTGCCGGTCCAGCACGTCCAGCGTCCGTTCCGCCTCGCGCTCCTGCAGGGTCTCGCCGATGCAGACGATCGGGACGAGCGTGGCGGTGAGCGCCGCGCGGACCTTCCTGTTCACCGTGTCGTCGGTCTCGCCGAAGAGCGTTCGGCGCTCGGAGTGGCCGATGATGGCCCAGCCCGCGCCGGCCTCGCGCACCATGGCCGCGCTGACCTCGCCGGTGAACGCGCCCTCGCGCTCCCAGTGGAGGTTCTGCGCCGCCACACCGATGGGCGAGCCGTCCAGCGCGCCCGCCACCGCGTCAATCGCGGGGAACGTGGGGGCGACGACGACGTCGACACCCGTGACGTGCGCCACGCGCGCGCGCAGGTCGGTGACGAAGGCCACCGACTCGCGGACGGTCTTGAACATCTTCCAGTTGCCGGCAATCAGGGGAGTCCGCATCGATCACCCGTCACAGGAAACCACGAAGGCACGAAGAACACGAAGACCCCAAGACCTCAAGACGTCTTCTCGGGCAGCGCTGCGACGCCGGGCAGCACCTGGCCGCCCAGGAACTCGAGCGACGCGCCGCCGCCCGTCGAGATGTGCGTCATCTGGCCGGCCACGCCCGCGGCGTTGACGGCGGCCACCGAGTCGCCGCCGCCGATGATGGTGGTGCCGTGCACCTTCGCGCACGCGTGGGCCACCGCCATGGTGCCGGCGGCGAAGGGCGCCACTTCGAACACGCCCATCGGACCGTTCCACACCACGGTCTTCGCGTCCTTCAGCAGGTCGGCGAAGAGGTGTGCCGTGGCGGGGCCGATGTCGAGGCCCATGCGATCGCCGATCGCGGCGTCGTGCACCTCCAGCACGGCGGTCGTGGCGGCGGCGTCGATTCTCTCCGCGACCACGTGATCCACGGGCAACTGCAACGGCACGCCGCGCGCCTGCGCGTGCGACAGGATGGCTCGTGCCGCGTCCAGCTTGTCGTCCTCGACGAGCGAGCGGCCCACCGGCATGCCGAGCGCCTTGAAGAACGTGTAGGCCATCGCGCCGCCGATGATCAGCCGGTCCACGCGGCCCAGCATGCTCTCGATGACCTCGATCTTGTCAGACACCTTCGCGCCGCCAATCACGGCCACGAACGGTCGATCCGGGCTGCCGAGCGCGAGGCCGAGGTAGGTGAGCTCCTTCTCCATGAGCAGGCCGGCCGCGGCGTCCGTGAAGTGCGGCACCATGCCCGCCACCGACGCGTGCGCACGGTGCGCCGCGCCGAACGCGTCGTCGACGTAGGCGTCGGCCAGTTCCGCCAGGGACGCGGCAAACGCCGGGTCGTTCTTCTCCTCTTCGGCGTGGAAGCGGAGGTTCTCGAGCAGGACGAGCTTCGACCCGTCCTCGGCGTGGGCCGAGGCGACGGCCTGCCGCGCCGGCTCACCGATGCAGTCGGCGGCAAAGGTCACCGGCCGGCCCAGGAGCGAGCCCAGGTGGTCCGCCACCGGCGTCAGGCTGAACTTCGGCACCGGCTTGCCCTTCGGCCGGCCCAGGTGCGAGGCGAGAACGACGGTGGCGCCGGCGTCGAGCGCGTGGCGCACCGTCGGCAGCGCCGCGGTGATGCGGGTGTCGTCCGTGATGCGCCCCTCCTTGAGGGGCACGTTGAAGTCTACGCGGATGAAGACGCGCTTGCCGCGCAGGTCGAGGTCGCGGATGGAGTACTTGGTCATCACGGGTTCTGAGGTTCTGAGGTTCTGGGGTTCTGGGGTTCTGGGGTTCTGAGGTTCTGAGGTTCTGAGGTTCTGAGGTTCTGGGGTTCTGAGGTTCTGGAGGTTCTGAGGTTCTGGAGGTTCTGGAGGTTCTGAGGTTCTGGAGGTTCTGGGGTTCTGGGGTTCTGAGGTTCTGGAGTTCTGAGGTTCTGAGGTTCTGGAGTTCGGCGAACCATCGTCAGATGACGCCGGTCCCGGGGAACTTCAGGACCGCAGAACCGCAGAACCCCAGAACCCCAGAACCCCAGAACTCCAGAACCTCAGAACCTCAGAACCTCAGAACCTCAGAACCTCAGAACCCTCAGAACCCCAGAACCTCAGAACCGGAAAGCTGCTAGAACAGCTTCCCGAGCAGATCCACGCAGCGGTTCGAGTAGCCCCACTCGTTGTCGTACCAGGCCAACACCTTCACGAAGTCGCCGTCCATGACCTTCGTGTAGGCGGCGTCCACCATGCACGAGTGCGGGTTGCCGCGGAAGTCGATCGAGACCAGCGGCTCGGTGACGAACTGCAGGATGCCCTTCAGCGGGCCATCGGCGGCCGCCTTCAGCGCCGCGTTCACCTCGTCGCCGGTCGCCTTCCTGTCGACGAGGGCCACCAGGTCCACCACCGAGACGTTCGGCGTGGGGACGCGCATCGAGATGCCGTCGAGCTTGCCTTTCAGATGCGGCATCACCTCGCCCACGGCCTTGGCCGCGCCCGTGGTGGTCGGGATGATGGACAAGGCCGCCGCGCGCGCGCGGCGCATGTCCTTGTGCGGCAGGTCCAGCAGGTTCTGGTCGTTCGTGTACGCATGCACCGTCGTCATCCACCCCTTGCGGATGCCGAAGCTCTCGTCGAGGATCTTTGCGAGCGGCGCCAGGCAGTTGGTGGTGCAGGACGCGTTCGAGATGACGTGATGCGCCGCCTTGTCGTACGTCTCCTCGTTGACGCCGAGGACGACCGTCACGTCCGGATTGGTGGCCGGGGCCGTGACGACGACCTTCTTCGCGCCCGCCGCCAGGTGCTTGGCCGCGTCGTCGCGCTTGGTGAACTTGCCGGTGGACTCGAAGACCACGTCCACGCCGAGGTCCTTCCACGGCAACTGGGCCGGATCCTTGATGGCCAGCACCTTGAACTCGTCCCCGTTCACGGCGATGGCCCCCTCGCGAGCCTCGATGGTGGCCGAGAGATTGCCCAGCACCGAGTCGTACTTGAGCAGGTGCGCGAGCGTCTTCGCGTCGGTGATGTCGTTCACCGCCACGAAGTCGATGTCCGCCCGCCCCAGCGCGGCACGCATGATGTTGCGCCCGATCCGTCCGAAGCCGTTGATGCCCACCTTCAATGCCATGTATGAATCCTCCGGATAAACGGCTCATTCTACCGGAGCCGGCCGCCTTGCGGGCACCCCGTTTCGGGGACTATACTCGACAAGGCGTAAGTCCTTTAATGTATACCTTTTACAGTGTCCTCGTCCTGGCGGTGTTCGTCCTCGCCTCGCCGTGGTTCGTCTACCAGGCGCTTCGCTACCGCAAGTACGTCGGCGGCCTCGGCCAGCGCATGGGCTACCTGCCCGTGTCGTTCAACATGGACGGCGACGAGTCGATCTGGATTCACGCCGTCTCGGTGGGCGAAGTGCTGACGGCGCGGCCGCTCATCGCGGACCTGCGGAAGCGCTATCCGCTGCTGAAGATGTTCCTCTCCACGACCACGATGGCCGGGCAGCAGCTCGCGCGGCGGAGCGTGCCGAACGTGGACGAGGTGTTCTACTTCCCGTTCGACCTGGGCATCGTCGTCCGCCGCACGCTGGATCTCGTGCGCCCGCGGATGTTCCTGATGATGGAGACGGAGATCTGGCCGGTGGTCCTGCGCGAGTGCCGGCGGCGCGGCGTGCGGACCGCCGTGGTGAACGGACGCCTCTCGACGCGCTCGTTCCCGCGTTACCGGATGATTCGCCTCTTCATGCGCCGCGTGCTGCAGGACGTGGATCGCTTCTGCGTGCAGAGCGACGAGTCGGCGCGACGCTTCATCGAGCTCGGCGCCGACCCGACGCGCGTGGTGGTCACCGGCTCGCTGAAGTTCGACTCGCTGGAACCGCCGGGGCAGGTGCGTGCCCGGGACCGCGTGCTGCGCTATTTCCGGGTGCCGGCCTCGCGCCCGATCCTCGTCGCGGGCAGCACGATGAAGGGCGAGGAAACCGCCGTGCTGCGCGCCTTCCGGCGCGTGCGCGCGACGTCGCCCTCGGCGCTCCTCATCCTGGCTCCGCGCCATCCCGAGCGCTTCTCGGAGGTCGAGGCGCTGTGCCGGGGCGAGGGCTGGAAGACCGTGCGCCGCACGGAGCTGGCCATCGACGCCGACCCGCGCGCCGACATCGTCGTGCTCGACACGATCGGCGAGCTGGCCACGCTCTATCAGCTCGGCACCGTCGTCTTCGTCGGCGGCAGCCTCGTGCCGACGGGCGGGCACAACGTGCTCGAGCCGGCCGTCTTCGGCAAGCCCATCGTGTTCGGGCCGCACATGGAGAACTTCCGCGAGATCGCGGACACCTTCCTGGCCTCGGGCGCGGCCGTCCGGCTCGACGACGAGGGGCAGCTCGAGGAGGCGTTCGTCGGCCTGCTGGGCGATCCGGTCCGCCGCGCGCGACTCGGCGCGGCGGCGCGCGCGCTCGTCGAGGCGAACCGCGGGGCGAAGGACAAGACCATGACGGTGCTCGAGGCCCTCGTGCAGCCAGCCGCGCCGTCCAACGTAATCCCCTTCAGGCCCATTGCTTGACCTCCTCTATGCCCGGGCCGCGAGGTGGCGGCGTCACGCGGCCGGGCGGTGGCCGGATCGCCAGCGGCGCCTGCAACGGCCGGTCGTCAGCGTGGGGAACCTCTCCGTGGGCGGCACCGGCAAGAGCCCGGTGGCCGGCGCGCTGGCCGCGTGGCTCGTCGCGCGCGGCGAGCGGCCCGCGATCCTCAGCCGGGGCTACCGACGACGGACGGACGTGCCGGGCGTGACGGTCGTCTCCGATGGGCAGTCCATCCTCGCGGATCTCGCGCGGTCCGGCGACGAGCCCCTGATGCTCGCGAGGGCCGTACCGGGCGCCGTGGTGTGCGTCGGCCCGGATCGCTACCTGTCCGGCGTGCTGGCCGAACGCCGGCTCGGCGCCACGGTACACCTGCTCGACGACGGGTTCCAGCACGTCGCGCTGGCGCGCGATCTCGACGTGCTGGTGAGCTCGGTCGGGGAGATCCGCCGGGGACGCGTGCTGCCGCGCGGGCGGCTGCGCGAGCCGGCGGACGCCGCCTCGTGTGCGGACCTGCTGGTGGTGATGGGGTCGGAGGCGGGCGCGGCTGCGGACGAGGCGCGTGCCCTCGGGATCGGCATCGCATGCGGCGCGGCACGCGAGCCGGGCACGCCGCTCGCTGTCGGGAGTCGGGAGCCGGAAGTCGAGGGTCGGGGGCCGGGCGCCGATTCGACGGTCGTTGTCGCGTGCGGGATTGCGAACCCGCAGCGGTTCGTCGACGACGTGAAGGCGGCGGGGTACCAGGTGGCGCGCGCGGTGATTTTTCCGGATCACCATGCGTTCTCCCCGCGCGACGTGGCGCGCATCGGGGCGGCCGTGTCCGAGACGAGCGCGGCGGCGGTGTTCACGACGGACAAGGACGCGGTACGCTTCGAGGCGGTCGGCACGCTCCCGTTCCCGCTGTTCCGCGTGCCGATGCGCCTGGCGTTCGATCCGCCCGACGTGCTGTTCGACGCCGTGGCCGCGGTTCTCACTGTCAAAGGGAGCTCGCCTCCCGACTCCCCATTCCCGACGCCCGACGCCCGGCCCGGGCCGTCCGCCTCCCGCCTCCGGCCTCCCGGCGCCCGACGCGATCCCGGAGCCCCCGCGTGAGACACGCCCTGGAATACCGGGCGGTCGTCCTGGTGCGCGCGGTGGCGTGCCGGCTGCCCGATTCGCTCGTGCGGGCCCTGGGCTCGACGCTGGGCCTGGCCTTCTACGTCCTCGATCGCCCGCACCGACGCGTGGCGCTCGGCAACCTGGCGGCGTGCTTCCCGGGGCGATCCGCGTCCGAGCGGAGAGCCATTGCCCGCGGGACCTTCAGGCACTTCGGCCGGCTGCTGCTCGAACTGCTGCGGTTCAGCGCGCTTCCGGCCCGCACGCGCGCCGCGCTCGTCGAGATCGAAGGGGCCGAGCGCGTGCGGCACGCGTACGCGAAGGGCAAGGGGGTGCTGTTCTTCACGGGTCACTTCGGCTTCTGGGAGTTGCACGCCGTCCAGCACGGTGCGGCATTCGAGCCCATCGGCATGCTGGCGCGCGCGCTCGACAACCCGCGGCTGAACGCGTTGCTCGAGGAGATCCGGGGGGCAACCGGCAACCACTGCATCTACCGCCAGGGTGCGGTGCGCCGCGTGTTGAAAGCGCTCGCGGGCGGCCACGGCGTGGCGATGCTGATCGACCAGCACATGCACAGCCCGGACGCGATCTGGGTGAACTTCTTCGGCCGCCCCGCGGCCACGACGTCCACGCTGGCCGCGCTCGCGCTGCGCACCGGCGCGCCGGTCGTCCCCGTGTTCGCCCTGCCGCTCCCCGGTGGGCGGTTCCGGTTCGTGTACGAGCCCGCGGTGGAGCCCCCGGCCGGCGACGGCCCGGAGGCCATCCATGAGTTCACCCAGCGGTGCACGGACGTGCTGGAGATGTACGTCCGCCGCCAGCCCGACCTGTGGTTGTGGATGCACCGCCGCTGGCGAGACGCCCCCGCGCCCGAGACCCGGGGTATCTTCCCCTCAGCGCAGGAGTGACGTGGAACCCTCATGCTTTGCACCTCCGTGCTTCGCACCCCCGTGCTTCGCACCCCCGTGCTTCGCACCCCCGTGCTTCGAACCTGCGTGCTTCGAACCTGCGTGCTTCGAACCTGCGTGCTTCGCACCCCCGTGCCCGGCCCCCTCGTGCCTTGAACCACTCGTGCCGTAACCTGGTCGTGCTCTCGCCCAACTGGCTGGGTGACGCCGTGATGGCGCTGCCGGCGCTGGCCGACGTGCGCCGGCACTTCGCGGGCGCGCGACTCACGGTTGCCGCGCGCGCGCCGGTGGTGGCGCTGTTCCGGATGGTCGAGGGCGTGGACGACGTGCTGGTGCTGCCGGGGCGCGGCGGCCTGGCTGCGCTGACGTCGTGGACGCAGGACGTGGCCGCGCTCGAGGGCGGCGGGTTCGACACCGCCCTGCTCTTCCCCAATTCGTTCGCGTCGGCGCTGGTCGTGTCGCGCGCGGGCATCCGCGAGCGCTGGGGGCTCGCCACCGACGGGCGGCGGTGTCTGCTCACGCGCAGTGCGCCGAAACCGCGCGGGTGCGCGCACCAGGCGGACTACTATCAGGCGCTGGTGGCGGCCCTGGACATCGAGAACGGTCCCCTGTGGGCCCGCGTGGACGCGCCCGTGCTGGAGGTGTCGCCGGCGCCGGACGGGCCCTACGTGGTCCTCGCGCCGGGCGCCGCCTACGGTGGGGCGAAGCAGTGGATCCCGGAGCGCTTCGCGGAGCTCGCCGCGCTGGTGCGGCGCGAGCGCGCGTGGTCCGTGGCACTGGTCGGGAGCCGCGCGGATGCGGCCGTCTGCCACGAGATCGTCGATCGAAGTGTCCGCATGCACGGTGGCGGCCCTTCGGCCTCGCTGGTGGACCTGAGCGGGCGCACGAGCCTGGCCGAGCTGGCCGCGGTGCTCGCGGGCGCGCGTGCGGTGGTGTCCAACGATTCGGGCGCCATGCACCTGGCCGGCGCCGTCGGCGCGCCGGTCGTGGCGATCTTCGGCGCTACCAACGAGCACCGCACCGCGCCGCTGAGGCGCGGACCGCGCTCGCCCGCACCCCGCATCCTGGCCACCGACGTGTGGTGCCGGCCGTGCATGCTGCGCGAGTGCCCGATCGATCACCGGTGCATGACGGGCATCAGCGCGCGCGACGTCTTCGACGCGATGGCGTAGGGCGCCGGGTGGGCCGTGCTTCGCACGGTAGGCGGCTTTTCGCGCCGTGGGCCCGCCGAAGCCCTGGCGAAGGCGGGTGGGAGGATGGACTGGGATGGCGCAGATGCACGTGGGCGGGCGGGCGGCGGTGTTCCTGGACCGGGACGGGACGATCAACGAGGACGTCGGCTATCTGACCGACGTGGCCCAGTTGCGCATCTACCCGTTCGCGGCGGATGCGATCCGGCTCCTCCGGCGCGCCGGCTTTGCCATCGTCGTCGTCACCAACCAGGGCGGCGTCGCGCGCGGACTGATGACGGCGGCGTTCGTCGAGGAGACCCACCGGCGCGTGGCCGCCCGGCTCGATCGCGCCGGCGCGCACGTGGACGATTGGCTGTACTGCCCGCACCATCCCGAAGCGGTGGTGCCGGAGTTGTCCACGCCCTGTGCGTGCCGCAAGCCCGGGACCGCCATGCCGCTGGAGGCGGCCGCCCGCCATGGAATCGACCTCGCCCGCTCGTGGGTCATCGGCGACCACTGGCGCGACGTGCAGATGGGGCACGCCGTGGGCGCGCGGGCCGTGCTGCTGCGCACCGGGCACGGTCGCGACCAGGAGACGTGGCGGCCCGAGGGACAGCGCGTGGAGGCCATCTGCGATAACCTGATGGCCGCCGCCGCGTTCGTGCTGGGACCGGGCCTCCGGTAGGCCTCGCGGCGACAAGGCCTCGCGTCGCTCGGTGGGATCCGGGAAGGCTGATGATCGAGATCGTCCGAAAGTTCAAGGCTGCCACCATCGTCGTCATCGGCGACCTGATCGCGGACGAGTACGTCTACGGCCGCGTGGCCCGCGTGTCGCGCGAGGCGCCGGTGCTCATCCTCGAGTACGACTCGACGGAGGTCGTGCCGGGTGGCGCCGGCAACGCCGCTGGCAACGCGGCGGCGCTCGGCGGCCAGGTGCGGCTCGTGTCGCTCGTCGGCCGCGACGAGCCCGGGCGCCGCGTGCAGCGTGCCCTGCCCGCGCGTGTGGACCGGCGCGCGCTGGTGCGCCCCGCTGGCTTCCGCACGCCGGTGAAGACCCGCATCCTCGCCGGCGGCATCCACTCGGCCAAGCAGCAGGTCGTGCGCATCGACCGCCTGTCGTCGCGTCCGGTCACCGATGCCGCGCGCGCGGCGGTCGCACGCGCAGCGCACCGGGCCGTCCGCGACGCCGATGCCGTGCTGATCTCCGACTACGGCTCGGGCCTGGTGACGCCGGCTCTGGCCCGCGACCTCGTCCATCGCGTCCGCCGGCGCGGCGTGCCGGTGCTGGTGGACTCGCGCTACGCGCTCACCCGGTACCGGGGGCTCACCGCGTGCGCGCCCAACGAGTCGGAAGTGGAGCAGGCGCTCGGGTTGCGTATCGACGACGACCTGCGCGTGCTCGAGCGCGCCGGCCGGCGGATCCTGGATCGCACCCGGATGTCCGCCGTCATCGTCACGCGGGGAAGCCGCGGCATGGCGGTGTTCGAGCCGGGGAAGAAGACCGTCCACGTCCCCATCTTCGGGTCGGACCAGATTGCCGACGTCACCGGCGCGGGTGATACGGTGATGGCCACGCTGACGCTCGCGCTTGCCGCCGGGGCGTCGATGGAGGAGGCGGCGCGGCTGGCGAACGTGGCCGGCGGCCTGGTCGTGATGAAGCGCGGCACGGCGACGATCAGCGCCGGCGAGCTCACGCGGGCCCTCGGGAGCGCCTGACGCGTGGGTGAGATCGTCTCCCGGGAGGACCTGGCGGAGCGCGTCCGCCGTGGACGTGCACGCGGCCTCACTTTCGGGTTCGCCAACGGCGCGTTCGACCTCCTCCACGTGGGCCACGTGCGCTACCTGGACGCCGCACGCCGCGAGGCCGACCGGCTGATCGTCGCCGTGAACGACGACGCGTCGATCCGGAGGCTGAAGGGCCCCAACCGCCCGGTGCTGCCGGCCGCGGATCGCGCGGAGCTCGTCGCGTCGCTCCGCGCGGCGGACTACGTGGTGATCTTCCCCGAGCCCACCGTGGCGCCGCTGCTCGAGTTGCTGAAGCCCGACGTGCACTGCAAGGGCACCGACTACACGGTGGACACCGTGCCCGAGCGCGAGACCGTGAAGGCTTACGGCGGCCGCATCGCCATCGTCGGCGACCCCAAGGATCACTCGACGACGGATCTCCTGAAGCGTCTCGGCGGGTGAAACGGAAACGACGAAGCCACGAAGGACACGAGGACCGGCACGAAGGCATTTGAAAACCAAGACCCCAAGACCATGTCACTCCGGATTCTGATCGTCCGCCTCAGCGCGCTCGGTGACATCGTGCACGCGCTGCCGGTGCTGTCCGCGCTCGGGCGGCAGGATCCGGAGGCGGAAATCGACTGGCTGGTGGAGGAGGCGTATGCGCCCGTGCTGTCGCTGGCGCGAGGGCTGCGGCAACGCGTGGTCGTTCGCGCTCGAGCGGTTCCTCCTCCGGGAGGCGGGACGTCCTTCTCCGGGGGCCCCGGCCACCTGCGCGCACTGGCGTTCCTGCGCCGCCAGCACTACGACGTCGCGCTCGACCTGCAGGGTCTCATCAAGTCGGCGGTCTGGGCGCGCCTGTCGGGCGCGCGGCGCGTGGTGGGCTTTGCGCGCGGGCACCTGCGCGAGCCGCAGGCCGCCTGGTTCTACACCGAGACCGTCACGCCGCCAGCCACGCCGCACATCCTGCAGAAGAACCTGGCGGTGGCGGCGCACCTGGGCGCCGCGGTGTCGCCGGTCACCATGCCGCTCGACCCAGGGACGCGCCCGGATCTCCAGCGACAGGTGGAGGCGGCCGTTGGCGGGGCGCGCTACGCGGTGCTGAACCCCGGCGCCGCGTGGCCGAACAAGCGCTGGCCGCCGGCGCGCTTCTCGGCGCTGGCCTCGGTGCTCCGGCAGCGCCACGGGCTGGTGTCGCTCGTCACGTGGGGACCGGCCGAGCGCGAGCTGTCGGAGGGCATCGTGCAGGCCTCCGGAGGTGCCGCGGTCCTGGCGCCGCCCACCGACATCGCCGACCTGGCCGCCCTCATGCTCGGCGCGGCGCTCGTGGTGGCCGGGGACACCGGGCCGCTGCACATCGCCGCCGCAATGGGGGCGCCCATTGTCGGGCTGTACGGTCCCACGTGGCCCGAGCGCAACGGGCCGTGGAATCCGCGGGATGAAGTGATCTCACGGGCGGCGCGGTGCCAGTGCCATCACAAGCGGCGGTGCCAGATCGGCGCGCCGTGCATCGACGACATCACGGTGGACGAGGTGGTGGCGGCGGCCGATCGCCGCCTCGAAACGGAGGGGCGCGCGTCGTGAGGCGGTGGCTGACGAGGTTTCGCGTGGGCCTGGGCTTCGGCCTGGCGGCGCTGGTCCTGTGGCTGGCCTCGCCGGCGTGGCCCACCTGGGCCGCGGGCGCGTCGATTGCCGCCTGCGGCGAGCTGCTTCGCGTGTGGGCGGCGGGCCACCTGGAGAAGAGCCGCGAGGTGACGAGTTCCGGCCCGTACCGCTACACGCGGCACCCGCTCTACCTGGGCTCCACGCTCATCGGCATCGGCCTGGCCGTGGCCTCCGCCGACTTCGTCGTGGCCGCCATCATCGGGCTGTACCTGGGCCTCACGCTCTCGGCGGCACGCCGGAGCGAGGAAGCGCACTTGCGCGACAAGTTCGGCGATGCCTACGACGCGTACGCGGAACGTCGCGCCGCGCCGATGGATCGCCGTTTCTCCTGGGCCCGTGCGCTCCGCAACCGCGAGCATCACGCCGTCGCTGGCCTCCTCGCCGGCTTTGCCCTGCTGGCCCTCAAGATCGCCCCCTGAAACGAGAACACGAAGGCCACGAAACCCGAGAACCTCAGAACCCCAGAACCCCAGAACCTCAGAACCTCAGAACCCCAGAACCTCAGAACCCCATCTCCCCCTTCCATCGCGGCGCATCGACCTGGATGTCGAACTGGTCCAGGAGGCGGATGGCGGTGTAGGTGACGAGGTCGTCGATGGTCGTGGGCCCGGTGTAGAACGCCGGCACGGGCGGGCAGATGACGACGCCCATCCGCGACAGCCTGAGCATGTTCTCGAGGTGGATGTCGCTCAACGGCGCCTCGCGCACGGCGAGCACCAGCCTCCGGCGCTCCTTCAGGACGACGTCCGCCGCGCGATGGACGAGCGAGTCGCCAAGGCCGTGCGCGATGGAGGCGAGCGAGCGCGCGCTGCAGGGCGCGACGAGCATCCCCCGGGTGCGGAACGAGCCGCTCGAGATGGCCGCACCCTCGTCGTTGGCGTGGTACACGGTGTGCGCGAGCGCCTGCACGTCCTTCACCGAGAACGGCGTCTCGTGCACCAGCGTGCGTGCGCCCCACTTGCTGAGCACCAGATGGGCCTCGATGCCGACCTGCCGGAGCAGCTGCAGCACCCGGACGCCGTAGATGGACCCCGAGGCGCCGGTGATGGCGACGATCAGGCGGTGGCTGTCGGACATCGGCCTCCAATATTGACGATTTGGACGACCCCTGACTACAATTAGATCCTTTGCCGGGAGTGAGGGCGGTTAGCTCAGTTGGTAGAGCACCGGCTTTACACGCCGGCTGTCACAGGTTCGAGTCCTGTACCGCCCACCAGGTCGGGGCCGATGCCCATCGTGCCTGTCCGGCGACGCGGTGAACGGGCGATCGATCTTGTGATGTAATGACCTGTCGATCGACCGGCCGACCCTGGGGCGCCCTGACGACGCGCCGGCTCACCAGGACGGCCTTTCCGTAGATCGACAGATCCCCGAACGGGGTGGTAGTTCAGCTGGTTAGAACGCCGGCCTGTCACGCCGGAGGCCGCGGGTTCGAGTCCCGTCCACCCCGCCAAGGCACCCCACCGCGCAGCCCACGCGCGTCGGGGACCCCGCTCTGTCTTGCTCCGCGCTGGGCCCGCGGGCCGGCCGTCCTCAGTCACGCCCCGCGGCTGCCCCAGGCCAGCGGGTGCGGGTCCCGTCCACCCCGCTACACTATCCCGGATGCCCTTCCACGCCATCGTCGGCCATCGCCGCCAGACCGCGCTGCTCGCCCGCGCCATCGAGCGCGGGGCGCTGCCGCCGACGCTCCTCTTCGCCGGTCCCATGGGCGTGGGGAAGTGGCGCGTGGCCCTGGCCACCGCGCAGGCGCTCAACTGCCTCGAGCCGCGGCGGAGCCCTGACCGGCCCCTCGCGGTCGATGCGTGTGGCACGTGCCGCGCCTGCGAGCGCATCGCGCGCGGCATCCACGTGGACGTCATCGCGGTCGAGCCCGACGAGAAGGCCTCCATCAAGATCGACGTCGTGCGCGACGTGCTGTCGCGCACGTCGTATCGCCCCTTCGAGGGCCGGCGGCGCGTCGTGATCGTCCGCGACGCCGACACGCTGGAGCCGCAGGCGCAGAACGCGCTGCTCAAGTCGCTGGAGGAGCCGCCGCCCGCCACCGTCTTCATCATGACGACGGCGGTGCCCGGGGCGCTGCTGCCGACGGTGCGATCCCGGTCGATGACGCTCCGGTTCGGGCGGCTGACGGCCGACGAAGTCTCGGCCGTGCTCGTGCGCGACCACGAGCAGACGGAGCCGGAGGCGCGCGCGGTGGCGGCGATGGCTGATGGCTCGGTGGGCCAGGCGCTGTCGTTCGGGTCCACCGACGTGGCGGTGCTCCGGGAGACGGCGCTGCTGCTGCTGACGCAGACCGCGGGCCGCGCCGACGTCCAGGGCCGGCTGCAGGCGGCCGGCGCGGTCGCGAGCAGCCCGTCGAAGAAGGACCGGCCGCGCGAGGAGCTCGCCGTGGTGCTCCGGCTCGCCGCGTCGATGCTGCGCGACATCGAGGCCATCAACGCCGGCGCGGATCCGCGCGTGCTCGCCAACCCCGTCGCCGCCGCCGAGCTGCGGGCCATCGCCTGCGACTTCGGCGGCGACCGTGCCCGCGAGGCCTTCGTCGCGGTGGACCGCGCGCTCGTCGCCCTCGGCCGCAACGCCGGCCCGAAGGTGGTGACCGAGTGGCTCTCGATGCAGATCTGAAAGGAGACCTCGAGACCTTCGTGCCCTTCGCGCCTCCCTCGTGTCTTCGTGGTTTCTTTCTTCTGAGCGATACTTGAGGCGTGCGTCGGGTGCGGGTGGGCATCACCGTGGGGGATCCGGCCGGCATCGGGCCCGAGATTGCGGAGAAGGCACGGCAGGACGCACGCGTGCAGGCGGTCTGCGAGCCCGTGATCTACGGCCCGGCGTCGCTCGCCGGGGTGCGCGCCGGCGAGGAGAGCGCCGCCGGCGGCCGGGCGGCGTACGACACGCTGGTGCGCGCGGTGGACGCGGCACGGCGCGGCGAGATCGACGCGATTGCCACGGCGCCCCTCAGCAAGCGCGCCTTCGCGCTCGCGGGACTCCCCTGGAAGGGCCACACCGATCTGCTCGCGCACCTCTGCGGCGTGGAGCACGTGCGCATGCTGTTCTACGCGGCCGGGACCGAGGGGGCCGGCGGGCACGCGCCCCTGTGCGTGACGCTCGTGACCGTGCACGTTCCGCTGGCGGAGGTCCCGCGCCTGATCTCGACGCCGGAGGTCACGCGGACCATCGTCATGACCGCCGACTGGCTCCGGGTCCTCGGCACAACGGCTCCGCGCGTGGCGCTGGCCGGGCTCAACCCGCACGCCGGCGAAGCCGGGCTGCTCGGCCACGAAGACGAGGATGTGCTCCGGCCGGCCGTGGCGGAGGCGCGAGGCCAGGGGGTGGACGCCAGCGGCCCATGGCCGGCCGACACGGTGTTCGTGCGCGCGGCGCGAGGGGAGTTCGACGCGGTCGTCGCCTGCTATCACGACCAGGGACTGATTCCGGTGAAGCTGCTGGCCTTCGGCGACGCGGTCAACGTCACCATCGGGCTGCCGATCATCCGGACCTCGGTGGACCACGGCACGGCGTTCGACATCGCCGGCCGCGACATCGCCGATCCGGGCAGCATGATCGCCGCCGTGCGCCTGGCGGCACGTCTGGCGGAGGCGCGGGCGTGATGGCCAGGCCCGCGGAGCCCGCCGAGACGGTGATCGCCGACAACCGCAAGGCGTTCCACGACTACCACATCCTCGAAACCTTCGAGGCCGGCATCGCCCTGCTCGGCACCGAGGTGAAAGGCATCCGGGAGGGGCGGGCGAACCTGCGCGACAGCTACGCGCAGGTGGAGAAGGGCGAGGTGTGGCTGTACAACGTGCACATCAACCCCTACTCGCACCGCGGCTACGTGGATCACGACCCGAAGCGGAAGCGGCGCCTGCTGCTGCACCGGTACGAGATCCGCAAGTTGATCGGCAAGACCGTCGAGAAGGGCCTGACGCTCGTGCCGACGAAGATGTACTTCAAGCACGGGAAGGTCAAGGTGGCGCTGGCGCTGGCGAAAGGCAAGCAGGCGCACGACAAGCGCGAGACCATCCGCCGGCGGGAAGCGGACCGCGAGACCCGCGCCGCCGTCAAGGAACGAGGACGACGTTGACGCCCATCCCCTTCAATCGTGCGGCCGTGACCGGGCGCGAGGTCGACTACGTGACCCGCGCCATCACCGCCGGCCCCATCCACGGCGACGGCCCGTTCACGCGCGACTGCCACCAGTGGCTCGAGCGGCTGACCGGCACGCGCAAGGCCCTGCTCACCACGTCGTGCACGCACGCCCTGGAGATGACGGCGCTGCTCCTCGACCTGAAGGAGGGCGACGAAGTGATCGTGCCGCCCTTCACCTTCGTCTCCACGGTCAATGCCATCGTGCTGCGCGGCGCGCGCCCGGTGTTCGTGGACATCCGTCCCGACACGCTGAACCTCGACGAGCGGCTCATCGAGGCGGCCATCACCCCCCGCACGCGTGCCATCCTCGTCGTGCACTACGCCGGGGTGGCGTGCGAGATGGACGCCGTCATGGCCATCGCGCAGGCGCGAGGGCTCGCCGTGGTGGAGGACAACGCGCACGGGCTCTTCGGCACCTACCGCAGGAAGCCGCTCGGGACCTTCGGCACCTTCGCCACGCTCAGCTTCCACGACACGAAGAACCTCTCGTGCGGTGAGGGCGGCGCCCTGTTGATCAACGACGCGGCGCACGTGGACCGGGCCGAGATCATCCGCGAGAAGGGCACGAACCGCGCGCGCTTCTTCCGCGGGCAGGTGGACAAGTACACCTGGTGCGACATCGGGTCCAGCTACCTGCCCTCCGACATCCTGGCGGCCTACCTGCTGGCCCAGCTCGAGTCGCACGACCGCATCCAGCGTCGCCGCCACGCCATCTGGAACCGCTACGCGGAGGCACTGGCGCCGTGGGCCGCCGACGCCGGCGTGCGACTGCCCGTCGTGCCCGAGCACTGCGGGCACCCGGCGCACATCTTCTACCTGCTGATGCCCTCGCTCGCGGCGCGCACGGCGCTGCTCGCGCACCTGCGCGAGCGCCTCATCCTGGCCGTGTTCCACTACCTGCCCCTGCACCTCTCGGACATGGGGCGCCGGCTCGGCGGGCGCGACGGGCAGTGCCCGGTCACCGAGGACGTGAGCGACCGCCTCGTGCGCCTGCCGCTCTTCTTCGAGCTGTCGGACGACGACCAGGGGCGCGTGATCGACGAGGTGATGGCCGCACCCTGCGAGGGCCGGGGCCGGAGATGAGCATCGCCAGTCGCGCAGTGCTCGTCACCGGCGCGGACGGGCAGCTGGGGCGCGCCATCGCCGATCGCTTCGGAATCGGGGCCGTGATGCACGCCCTGGGCCGGCGCGACCTCGACATCACCGATGCCGGCGCCGTGGCCGGCGTGTTCGCCCGCCATCGGCCCGGCCTGGTGATCAACTGTGCGGCGTTCACCGACGTGGACGGCGCCGAGGACCGGCCGCTGGAGGCCCTGGCCGTCAACGGCCTCGCGCCGGGCATCCTGGCCCGGGCGGCCGAGGCTGCAGGCGCGACGCTCGTCCACTTCAGCACCGACTTCGTGTTCGCGGGCCGCGAAGATCGGCCGTGGACCGAGGCCGACGCGCCCGAGCCACAGAGCGTGTACGCGCAGTCGAAGCTCGTGGGCGAGTGGCTCGCGCGCGACTGCCGCCGCCACTACACCCTGCGGGTCGAGAGCCTGTTCGGCGGCCCCAGGGCCCGCAGCACCATCGACCGCATCACCGAGGGCCTTCGCGCGGGCCGCGAGGTGACGCTCTTTCACGATCGGACCGTCACGCCGAGCTTCACGGCGGACGTGGCCGAGGCGACTCACGCGCTCCTCGCCCAAGGCGCGGCACCCGGCGTGTACCACTGCGTGAACTCCGGCGCCACGACGTGGCTGGGCCTGGGCCGGCACATCGCCCGCCTGCTGGGCCTCGACGAACGGCTCCTCGTGCCCGTGTCGGTGGCCGACGTCCGGCTCAGAGCCGCCCGCCCGCAGTACGCGGCCCTCTCGAACCGCAGGCTCGCCGATGCGGGCGTCCCGATGCCCGCGTGGGAGGATGCCCTCGCGCGCTACCTGGTGCGCCCGTCGGCATGAGCGTGACCGTCGTCATTGTCGGCTTCCGGGCGTACGAGGAACTCGAGCGCTGCCTCGCATCGCTGGCCAGGCACGAGTCCGGCGCGCGCGTCATGGTCGTGGACAACGACGCGGATGAAGCGGCGGGGCGTCGCATCGTGGCCGCGTTTCCCTCCATCACCTACTTCGGGCGCCGCGAGAACCCGGGCTTTGGTGCTGCCGTGAACCGCGCCGCGCGCGAGGCGCCAGCCAGCCACCTGCTGCTGCTCAACCCCGACTGCGAAGTCGACGGGCCCATCGTGGCGCCGCTGCTCTCCGTGCTCGAGGCGCACCCGGAGGCCGGCATCGTCGGCGGGCTCGTGCGCGACGCGCTGGGTGGCGTGCAGGCGTCCGCGCGCCGGTTCCCCAATCTCACGACGGCCATCGCCGGGCGCACCTCGTGGCTGTCGCGCGTGGCTCCCGGTAATCCGCTGTCACGGTGGAACCTCACCACGGTCCCGTCCGCAGGTGTCGTGCGCGTGGACTGGGTGAGTGGGGCTTTCCAGCTGATTCGCCGCGAATCGTTCGACGCCGCCGGCGGGTTCGACGAAGGCTTCTTCCTCTACTGGGAGGACGCGGATCTCTGCCGGCGCGTCGCCGCCGCCGGCTGGCACACGCTGTACGCCCCGGTCGCGGCGGTCGTGCACTACACGGCGCGCGCGAGCCTTCACACGCCGGTCCGCTCGCTGTGGGCCTTCCACCGGGGCGCGTTGCGATACTACTGGAAGCACGGGTCGTGGGTCGCTCGGATGGGCACGCCGGTGGTCGCCGCCGGCCTGGCGGGCCGATTCCTGGTTCGAGTGGTGCCCTGGGCGAGACGGGCGCGGCATGCGCAGTGAACGGTGACACGTGACACGTGACGTCCTCTTCCGCGCCGCCGCCGCCCTGGCGCTGGCCGGGGCCACGGCCGTGCTCATGGCGCAGCCGGAGAGCCGTGCGCGCCCCGCCATGCCGCCGATCGGGCCCCGGCATCTCGACGCGCGGGTCGTGCTGGCCCGCGGCATGAAGGCGGCACCCGCAGCCGCTCAGCGCGCGGCACTCGATGCGCTCCGCGCGACCATGCCCGACCTCCGGGCCGACATCGACGAGGTGACGGGGGCCACCGCGATGCTGTGGAACATGGGCGGCTACCTGACGGCGCCCGACGCACGTGACGCCGCGGTCGTGGCCGAGGACTTCATGCGGTCGCAGACGGACCTGCTGGGGCTCGCCCCGGCGGACGTCGCAGACTGCGAGCGTACCGATCGCGTGATTTCCGCGGTGTCCGGCGTGACCCACCTGTATTACCGGCAGCGCGTGAATGGCATCCCCGTCTACAACGCCCCGCTCCAGTTCAACGTCGCCAGCGACGGTCGCATCCTGAGCGTCAACAACCAGTTCCTGCCGAACGTGACGGCGGCCGTGGCCTCGCTCGTCCCCAGGCTCGGCGCCGCCGCGGCGGTGGGGCGGGCGGCCGAGCCGCTGGGCCTGGGCGACGTGCCGGCACGGGTGCTGCGCACCGAGGCGGGCGCGCGGCGGCCCACGCGCCTCGAGGCGCCCGGCCTGTCGAGCGAAGGGATCACGGCGGGCCTCGTCATCCTGCCGGTCCGACGCGGCATGGCCCGCCTGGCGTGGAACTTCCAGGTGTGGCTGCCGGATCAGCCGCACGCGTTCGACTACACCGTCGATGCGGAGTCGGGGCAGGTGTGGACACGCTTCGACTGGGTGTCGGCCGACACCTACCGCATCTACCCGCTGCCCACCGAGAGTCCCGGCCACCGAAGCCCTGCGCCTCCCGCCGACGGCCGCTCGCTCGTGGCGGGTCCCGCGCACCCGGCGGCGTCGCCCTATGGGTGGCACGACACCAACGGCGCCCCCGGCGCCGAGTCGCTCACCACCGAGGGCAACAACGTGCACGCGTACGCGGACACGAACGACGACGACGTGCCCGACGCGGGCGGTTCACCATCCTGCGGCGCCACCATCGAGTGCGACTTCCCGCTGGACCTCGCCAGCGCGCCCGCCACCTATACATCCGCCGCGGTGGCCAACCTGTTCTACTGGAACAACGTCGAGCACGTACGACGGCGGGGCGCCCACGGGCTTGTCCTCGACGTCCGTGGGCACCTCGAGACGTCGATTCCCCTGGGCTGACGGCCAGCTTCAGTGTCGCGGGCGTGCCGACGGGCACCCACACGATTGGCCTCCGCGCCGTGAACGCGGCCGGATCGAGCGCGACCGCCGGTCCCGTCACCCTGACCTTTCCGGGTGCGTGCGCCGGGCCGCCGGAGACGGTCACCAACCTGCGGGCCTATCGGACGGGTCGCACGGTGTGCGCCGCCTGGGATCCACCCGCCTCGGGGCCGGCGCCGACCGCCGATGTCCTGCACGCCAGCGGGGCACTGTCCGGCAGTTTTGCCACGACCTCCCGGCTGATGGCTGGCGTGGTGGCCAGCGGAACCTACGTCGTGACGGTCGTGGGGACCAATGCCTGCGGCGCCAGGACCACCGCGCCCACCCGGACCGTCGTCGTTCCCTGAAAGGGCAACGCCAGGGGACTGGCCGATGTAATGCCATGACTTTGTAGGCGTCTGCCATTGTCCCGGCATAGGACTTTGGGGTACGAGTTGCGCCGATATGGACAAATCGGTTACGCTCTATCCCGTCCGAACGGCTCCCCCGGGCTGAACGGAGCGTTACTGTTGTCGTTTCCCGTCGTCGCCATCCTCGTTGCGGCCTGCATGGGCTGTGGGTCACGCGTCTCCGCGCCCACTGCGCCCGGCGGCGATCCCGACTCTTCGGCCAGCCAGGCGACGCCCGTCCAGGCCACGCTCCAGGTCGGTGAGACGTACGAGGTGGCGGGTGGCAGGGGCACGGTGACCTTTGCGGGCGTGGTCGCCGACTCGCGCTGCCCGAAGGGTGTGACGTGCGTGTGGGAAGGCGATGCGACGGTCGATCTGCGGATCCAGTCCGGTTCCGCCGCCGCCGTGGCCGTGCAGCTCCACACCAACGACCGATTCGAGCGCGAGGCCACCGCCGGGGGGCTGCGCCTGCGCCTCGAATCGCTCGACCCCTATCCCGACGCCGATCGCCCCATCGCGGCCGGCGACTACCGTGTCGTCCTGTCGATCTCAACCCAGTAACCGAATACGGAGCCACGAACCTTGTCGAACCGACATCGAAAGCCAGCTGCATCCCTGAAGCGCCTACGGTCGAGGCAGCACGTGCTGTCTGCCCTTGTCCTGCTTGCGGCGGTCGCCATGACGGCGGCCACCTTCGCGCAGCCAGGCGATCGCTCGCCGGCGATGATCGCCGACGTTGTCGATCCCAACCCGAACTTCGACATCCGGACCTACAAGCTGGATCCGCGGTGGGACGGGAAGGAGGACGCCGCGGCGTTCATGGCTCGTGTGGTGCCGCCTGCCTCGCTCAGGAGCGACCTCGCCGCGGATCGCATCGCGGGCATCGTGCAGCTCGAAAAGGCGTACCCGGGCATCGTCGTCGAGCCGCACGCGGCGCTGGGGACGACCGAGATCGTCAGCGCGGCGCCGGGTACGGGCTTCCTGACCGGACCCTCCGGTGACCGCGTGGGCACGCTTCGAGCGTTCCTCGCCGACCATGCCGCGGCCTATGGGCTCTCCGTCGCGCAGGCGGCTGAACTGGAGCTCATCGCCGACTACATGAACCCGGCCGGGAACATGGGCTGGGCGGAGTTCCAGCAGACGATCAACGGCATCCCGGTATTCCAGGGCTCCATCCGCGGCGGGTTCACCGCGAAGGGCGAGCTCGTCAGGACGACGGGCGTGCTGGCGACGGGTGTCGAGGCCTCGGCGCTGGCGACGACGCCGTCGGTGAGCGCGGCCCAGGCCGTGGCGCTCTCGGCCGCGAGCGTGGGCTGGGACGTGCCGGAGTCGGCCCTGCAGCAGAAGGCCGTGGACGGCGCGAAGGCAATTTTCGACCGCGCGTCGATGGACGGCGACGCGAAGGCGTGGCCGGTGTACTTCCCCCTGGCGCCGGGCGTCGTGCGGCTGGCGTGGGCCACGGAGATCTGGGGCGACCCGGACGCCTACTACTCGGTCATCGACGCGGAGACCGGCACGCTGCTCTTCCGCAAGAACATGACGGAGTACCAGACCCAGTCCGTGACCTATGGCGTCTACACGAGCGACAGCCCGGCGCCGGGCTCGCCGAGTCTGGCCACGCCCGACAACCACTGGCAGGCGCCGTACGTGTCCCGGACGCTCGTCGCGCTCATCGGCAACGAGGCCCCCAACACGTTCAACGACCTGGGCTGGATCACCGACGGGAACAACACGACGGACGGCAACAACGTGGAGGCCGGCATCGATCGGGATGGCACCAACGGCGTGGACGCGCCGGTAACGGGTTCCGGCAGCCGTGTCTTCAATTTCAGCTACGACCCTGCGCTGGACGACCCGCTGACCCTGAACTACCAGCGAGGTGACGTCACGAACATGTTCTACTGGGTCAACCGCTTCCACGACGACACGTACCGCCTGGGCTTCAACGAGTTCTCGTTCAACTTCCAGAACGACAACTTCGGTCGTGGCGGGCTCGGTGGTGACCGCATCAGCGCCGAGGGGCAGGACAGTTCCGGGACGAACAACGCGAACTTCTCGACGCCGGCGGACGGCGGCCGCGGCCGCATGCAGATGTTCCTCTGGACGGGCCCGACGCCCGATCGCTCGGGCGATCTCGACGCGGACGTCATCATCCACGAGCTGACGCACGGGTTGTCGAACCGCCTCCATGCCAACGCCACGGGGCTCGGCTCGAACATGGCGCGCGGCATGGGCGAGGGGTGGTCCGACTTCTACGCGCGGTCGCTGCTCAGCACGGCGGACGAGAACGTCAACGGCATCTACACCACGGGCGGGTGGGCCACCAACCTCGCGATCGCGGGCTACACCGACAACTACTACTACGGCATCCGTCGCTTCCCGTACGCCCCGCGCGCTGTGACGGGCGGTCCGTTGAACCGTCCGCACAGCCCGTTGACGTTCGCGGACATCGACTCGACGCAGGCCGATCTCACCGACGGCGCGTATCCCCGCGGGCCGATCGGCTCGTCGACGGTGGACCAGGTCCACAACATCGGGGAGGTCTGGGCGGGCATGCTGTGGGAAGTGCGGGCGCGCTTCGTCAGCCGCCTGGGCCACGCCGTGGGAAACCAGCGCATCCTCCAGTACGTCACCGACGGCATGAAGCTGGATCCGGTGAATCCGACGCTCATCCAGGCGCGCGACGCCATCCTCACCGCCGCCAACGGGGGCGGCGCAACGCCGGCCGACATCGACGACATCTGGCGGGGCTTCGCCACGCGCGGCCTGGGCGTGACAGCGGGGGTCATCAACGCGGGCACGGGCTCTGGCGACACGCGGGTCCTGGAGGGATTCCTCGCGCCTGGCGATCCGGTGCCGAGCTTCTCGATCGACGACGTGAGCCTGACCGAGGGCGACGCGGGCACGACGAACTACACCTTCACGGTGACGCGCGCCAACACCGGAGCGACCGAGAGCCGCGTCAACTGGTCGACCGCTGACGGCACGGCGATCGGGGCCACGACGATGGCGAACCCGGGGACGATCACGGTGCCTTCGTCAGGTGCCGCCTCGCCCTATCCGGCGCCGATCGCCGTCGCCGGTGTCGGCACGATCCAGCGCATGAGCGTGCGCCTGACGAGCGTGTCGCACACGTTCCCAGGCGACCTCGACATCCTGCTCGTCGGACCGGGCGGTCAGACGGTGATGCTGATGTCCGACGTCGGCGGCTCGGCCGACCTCGTCAACGTGACCCTCGACTTCAGTGACGGCGCACCGGCGGTGCCCCTCAGTGGGACCATCGCGCCGGGGGTGTACAGCCCGACGAACCCGACCACGGGAGATCCCCTGCCGGCGCCGGCGCCAGCGGAGCCGTTTGGATCAGCGCTCTCCGCGTTCAACGGCACCATCGCGAACGGCACCTGGAACCTCTTCGTGTTCGACGACGCCGCCGGCGATGTCGGCACCATCGGGGGGTGGTCGCTCTCGTTCACTACGGCCGCGAACGACTATCAGCCAGGTTCCGGTCAACTGGTTTTCGGTCCAGGTGTGACGACTCAGAGCGTGACGGTCCTGGTCAACGGCGAGGCGGCCGTCGAGCCCGACGAGACGTTCTCCGTCGATCTCTCCAGCCCCCTCGGCGCGACCATCACCGACGCACAGGGCGTGGGAACCATCATCGACGACGACACGGGAGGGGCCGTGCCGACGACGGTGGGCGACGCCTATGCGACGCCGGCCGGCACGCCGCTGAACGTAGCGGCGCCCGGCGTGTTGGCCAACGACAACTCGAACGGGGGCGGCGCGATGACGGCCGTGCTGGTGAGCGGCCCGTCGAGCGGGGCGCTGGTCTTCAACGCCAACGGCAGCTTCGGCTACA
>CAUJDN010000081.1 GCA_963169195.1 Acidobacteriota bacterium
CTCGATCAGGGAGGGACCCGAGCGCGGCAGGATCTTGCTCCCGACTTTCCTGGTGTCCCTGAAGCCCAGCCACCCCGCCTCAGCGGGCAGGTCCACGAACGCCACGTCCGAGACGATCTCGCGCGTGATCGCGATGGACGCGACCCCATTCGGGCGGTCGAGTTGCCTGCCGCCGGTCTGCTGCACCATCCGCTCCTCGGCGACCAGCGCGCCGAGCGCCAGCCGGTAGGTGTCGAGGTAGCGGTCGAGGCTGGCCAGTACCTGCTCGACGGTGGGCCCCTGCGCAGATCCGGCGCGGGCGCTGGCCGCCAGGACGACGAGGACGCCGGCGGCCCCGAGCAGCACGCGACGCATGCGGCGATCGGTTCGCCGTGAACGGCATCGAACACGCGGAAGGCATGGGGCAGGCATGGCTGATGTCCCCGGGCTGCAGGCTACGGTGAGCTCTCCGGCGGTGGCACGATCCGCGCCGCCGTTCCGAAGCGGCGGAAGTTGCGATAGGTCGCCTCGCCGCTGCCGTATCCCGAGAAGTAGAAGACCTCGGACATCTTGACCGGCACGAGGCAGCCAAGCGCGGCGTCCGGCTCGAAGCTCACGGTGACCTGGTTCTCGATGCGGGACGGGCCGGGCGCGCGCAGCCTGACGTGGGCCCGTCGCAGCGCCCCGGTCTCGGGATCGACCCACGCGCGCACCTCCGCCCGATTGAACGCCGTGGGACTGGCCGCGATGATCGATCCAGGCGCGTGCTCGAGGAACGTGAGCCGCACCAGCATCCGGCCGCCGACGCGCTCGGTGCCATCCGCAGTCATGTCGAACGAGGCCTGCCGGCGGGGATGGAGCAGGTCGAGCGGGAGCGTAGGGAGATTGATGGTGCGCGGGTAGCCGAGGTTGTACTGCGCGTTCTCGGCCGCAATCGCCCGCGCGCGCGCACGGACGTCCGCGCCCTCGTTCAACAGGAGATCCGCCAGGCTGGGTGCGTCGCGGCCGACGGACCGGCCGTCCACGACACGGACGCTGCGGTGGCCAATCCAGTCGAGATCGCCGGGGAGCCGCAGGAAGGCGACGTCCGAGACCAGGCGGCGGCGCCGCACGCCGGTGGCCCCGCGAATGAACTGCACGAACTCCTCCTCGGCGATGACGGTGCCGATCTCGGCCTCGTAGGCGGCCACGTACGCGCGGAGGCGGGCGGCGGCCTCCTGATCCTGCGCCGCGCGCGGCGCGTCGGCGAGGGCGACGATGAGAAGCGCGAGCAGCGCAACACCCCGCATGGGCCACCTCACGCGCCGGTCACGGCCGCGGCCCGATGGCCCGCTGCTCCGTCCCCAGCCGCGTCCAGTCCTGAACGAGCCGGATGCTCGTCGCCGACACCGGAGCGGTACTGCGCAGCATGTAGAACGACTGGGCGTCGCGGGTGGCGTACGCGCGGCCCCAGGGGTCGTTGTACCAGTCCGCGTCGAAGAGCAGGTCGGGCGGAAACCACTCCAGCCCGCGAGGGCCCCGCCTGACGCGCACGCTGAACCAGCGCGTCTCGGTGTGGTAGACGAGTTCGTTCGGCGTCCAGATCGGCTCGATGCCCCCCGACATCGAGACCTGCCGCACGAGGGCGCCATCAAGGGAGCGGATCCACGTTTCCTGGCGGCCAGACTCGTCCGCCTGATACGCGACGTGGTTGTCATCCGGTGCGAATACGGGCAGATACGCCTGCCCCTTGATCGGGAACCAGGTGATCTCGGTGCCCGGGCGCAGCGGGGCCCACCCAGACGTGAGGGCCGCGCTGTGGTGAACCGCCATGCGCTGCCCGTCGCCCGAAACCGAGCTCACGACGAGGCCCAGATCGGGATGGACGTGCTCGCTGGCGCCCGTGTCCACGTCGATGACGTGCACGCCAGGGCTCGGGCCTTCCATGAAGCGAAGGGTGAGCCGCCGCGCGTCGACCCAGGGGCCCAATCGGATCGCGCGGTCGCCTGGCAGCCGACGCCCTTCGCCCCGCTGAAGGTCGAACACGTAGACGAAGTCCCGTGTGTCGTGTACGGCCACGGCCACCGTCGTTCCCGAGCGATCGATCTCCAGCGATCCGTATCGCTGCACGGGCGCCATCAGCGCAGTGACACCTCCGGAACGATCGACGCGGACGATGGCGCTCAGATCGTGATCCATGCCCGGCAGGTAGGCGAGCCGCCCGTTGTCGGCGACGGCGAACTGGCCGGTGGCCATCGCCGACTTGCTGTCGACGTCCCGCACGATGGTGCGGGGTTCGCCCGATACCTTCAGCGTGGACAGGTCGAACGGTGCCGCCACGAGTTCGCTGCCCTGCATGAGCAACAGGTGTCCCGATCCCACGTACTGCGCGCGACCGCCGATCAGCCCGGTCGCGGTGCGCACCTTGCTCTGCAGATCCAGCACCACGACGTCGTACGCGGCCATGCTTTCGGCCCGCCGGACGAGCAGCAGAGCTGCCCGGCCGCCGGGCAGGACGGAACCCGGCAGCACGCCGAGCGGATCGTCGAACGTGGCGATCTCCTCCGCCGGGCCCCCGCCGCTCGGCGCACGGGTGAGGACGCGGCCTTCGCGCTCGCTGAAGTAGATCCACTCCGGTACCGGCCACGACCCGCTGAGCGGTGTGCGCGCGTCGCTGAGCGACACCACCTGTCCGCCGTCCACTGACACCTTCTTCACCTTGTCGCTCGTGAAGAACCCGATCGAGCGACCATCCGGCGCGAAGAACACCTCCAGCGCATCGTCGGTGCCGGCGAGCGGGGTGGCGTCGAAGGCGTCGAGGCGGCGCACGAAGATCTGCAAGGGTCCGCCGGCGGGTTCGGCGATGAACGCCAGCATCTGGCCGTCGGGTGAGAGGGCCAGGTTCGGGCGGTGGTAGAGCAGTGAGAGCGGGATGGACGTGCCGGGCGGCAGTTCGATGGACGCTCGCAGGTTCGTCGGATCGGTCGGGGGGGCGGCAGCGGCTGGCGTCCACAGCCGGCCCCCGGCCACGCCCAGCAGGCCGGCGACGACCATGGCAGCGGCAGTCATCCAGGCCCGTAGCGGGCGCCGCGCGGGCTCGGCTCCGGGTCCCGGCGCGGTGGCCGGCGTCACCTTGCCCTCCAGCAGCAGGCGTGCCTCGCCGATGTCGCGCAGCCGATCGCGCGGGTCCTTGACCAGGCAGCGGGACACGAGATCGCGCACTCCCGCCGGCGTGTCCGGCGCCAGCAGGCTCCAGTCCGGAGGGTCGCGCATGATGGCGGTGAGCGTGTCGGTCAGGCCCTCGCCGGCGAACGCGCGCCGCCCGGTCACCATCTCGTACAACACGCACCCGAAGGCCCAGATGTCGGCGCGCCGGTCGACCACGCCCCCGCGCGCCTGATCCGGCGCCATGTACGCCGCCGTGCCGAGGATGATCCCCGCGCGCGTCACGGCTGGAGACGTGATGGTCGGCGAGTTGGCCAGCGCCGTCCCCGCTGTGGCGTCCCGGCCCGCGCCGCCCGCCTCCAGGGCCTTGGCGAGACCGAAGTCCAGGATCTTGATCTGACCGTCGGTCGTGATCCTGATGTTCGCGGGCTTGAGATCACGGTGCAGCACGCCGTGCTCGTGCGCGTACTCAAGGGCCTCGGCCATCTGCCGCGCCAGGCTGGTGACCTCGTCCATGGGGAGGGGGCCGCGGGCGATGCGGTCGGCCAGCGTGTCGCCGTCCACCAGTTCGAGGACGAGCGCCCGGGTACCGGCGCTCTCCTCGAACCCGTGAATCGTGGCGATGTGCGGGTGCGTGAGCGTCGCGAGCAGTTCGGCCTCGCGCTGGAAGCGGGCCACCCGGTCGGCGTCGGCAGCAAAGGCGTCGGGCATGCCGCCCTCGCCGAGGAGGCCGGTGACGTCGAACGGTCCGAAGCGCACGCCGGCAGAGAGGGTCATGGCACGGCGGGCGGTGGCGGGGGTGAGGGCGCAGGCTTCAGCCGGGCCTCGACGACGGCCCCGGCGGCCAAGACACTCAACGCCACGAGGGCATGACGGCGCATGGTTCCCATAGGGCGCCTCGCTTCTCCCTTCTCACTTCTCTCCTTTCACTTCTCACTTCAGGCTGCGTTCTTCAGCAGCCTGCTATTCGGCCCGCACGCGATCCAGCAACTGCTTGAACGCGTCGCGCTCGCCGAGCGATGCCGTGTAGGTGGCGTTCTCGAGGACCACCTGCGCGAGGAAGATGCCGATTTCGTCCTTGCCGGGGTCGTACCAGAACTCCGTGGAGAACCGGCCCTGGTGCCAGATGGTGCCCGGGCCGAGTCCCGGCATCTCCGCGCAGCCACCTGGCCGCGTGACGTAGAAGCCGAGGCTCCGTCCCTGCTGGCCGTTGCACCGATGGCCGACACCCGGCGTGGATTCCTGCATCAGGCTGGCGATCGACGCCTCGCTGAGGATCCGCGGCCGCCCTGGAATCTGCCCGCGATGCCGGAACACCTGCAGGAACGTCCGCAGGTCCGCTGCGGTCGAGTAGAGGCCGCCTTCCGGCGACACGTATCGCCACGCCGGGCGCAGCTCGTCGTAGTGATCGTAGTCGGACGGATCCGGCAGCCGCCGATCGAGTCGCGCAATCCGCTTCCGCTGCGCGGCGCTGGCCGTGTCGGCCAGGAAGAACGTGTCCCGCAGCTCCAACGGCTCGAGCACGACCTCCTTCATGAAGGCGTCCAGCGACCGGCCGCTCACCTGCTCGACCATCCACCCGAGCAGGGTGAACCCGATGTTGCTGTACTGCGGCGTGGTCGCACCGAGCGGGTAGCGCGCGGGACTGGCATAGTGGCGGGCGACGAAGGCGAGCGGCTTGTCACGGGTCGTCGTGCCCGGCTCCTTCTCGAGGCGGTTCGTCAACTGGGGCGCGATGCCGATGCGGGTCCCCGGCGTGGGCTCGGTTCGATACCACACGCCCGAGGTGTGCGTCAGGAGCTGGCGAATCGTGATCTCGCGATAGCCGAAGTCCTGGAGGCCGGGCAGGTCGGCGACGCGCGTGTCCACGGACGGAATGCGGCCCTGCTCGACGAGCTTCAACACGAGGACCGAGACGAAAGGCTTCGTCATCGACTGGATCTGGACGATGGTGTCGGCCGGGAAGGCGCCGGCCCCGGCGACGTGCAGCGGCAGTCCGCGCCGGTCCACCAGCGTGACGGCGCCGAGCAGGCTGCCGTAGTCGGCGAAGCTCTGGATGCAGGGGCCCACATCGGCGAGGCGACGGCCGTCGCACCGCGGGTCGAGGCGTTCCCATTTCGGGATGCCGGCAGCCGGGTTCCCCAGCGGGAACCGGGGGACGCGAGGCACGCGGTCCTTGACGGCGCCGGCGGACCCGGCGAGTGCGGCGGCAACGATGGCCCAGCCAAGGGCAAGGCGAAGCGTGTTCATGGTCGTGGCGCCCCTGTCATTGCCGGCCCGGGCGCGCCTGCTCGATCGCCTCGTGGATCTCGCGCTCCAGGTCCTTCGGGTCCCGCCGCCACGGTGCGGCACCGCCGCCGGTTGTCTCCTGTACCGCCATGATGATGACGTCGTCGGGCATCACGGTGCCGCGGATGTGCAGGTCGACGCTGCGGTGCCTGGTGGGCTCGATGTTCCGCTCGCCGACCCAGACCTGATAGGCGCGGATGGTTCCGTCGTGGACCAGCACCCAGGCGCCGAGCACCTGACGGCTGGACGTGGTCGCGCCGAGGTTGCTCACCTCCATGGACAGCGTGACCCCGCGCTCGGAG
>CAUJDN010000082.1 GCA_963169195.1 Acidobacteriota bacterium
CATCTCCGACTCGTAGACCAGCGGGTAGTAGCCGCCGCGCATCTCGATCGGCGTCCCGTCCGCGAGGACCATCGTGAAGGGGAGCGCGTCGACTTTCTCGGGCGCAACCCCCTTGACGCGCTTCTCCTTGGCGGCGATGTCCGGCCAGTATTCGTTGATGTGGTCCCAGACTGCCTGAATGGCGAGCGCCTCCTCGCGGGACATCGTGGCCATGATCTGCTCGACGGCGGCCAGCGGGACGGTGTTCAGCACCCGCTGGCGGCTCAGTTCGTTGCCCCAGTTCAGGAGCACCGCCATGCGCTCGCCGCGCGAGAGGCTCTGACCGAGGGCGGGGATCAGCAGCTTGTTGCCGGTGAGCCCGCCCTTCATCTTGGTGATCGGCCGGAAGATGTCCGCGAGCGCCTTCGTCGACTGGGCGATGAGGCTCGTCTCGCGGTTGCCGGCGTCGTTCATGCCGCGGATGAGCGCGCGCCACATGGGACCGTCGTCCACGACGCCGTCCATCTGGCGGGCCAGCGAGGCCAGCTTGCGGTGCTCCGCGAAGAAGCCCTCCCAGAGGCGCTTGAAGCGGTGCTCGTGGGCGCCGGGTGCGAAGGGCACCTCGCGGGGCTTGCCGCCGTGCTCGCGGATGGTGGCCGCCAACTCGTCGGCGATGGCGTCGAACTCCCGATTGTCGCGAGCGGTGAGGAGTTTCTTCTTGAGCTTGCCCAGATGCTCGATGCTCTTCACCTGATCGACCAGCGCCTGCAGTTGGTCGACGGTGAGATCGCGCACGTTGGCGATCTGCAGCGACTCGATCAACTCCGCGTCCAGCGCCACCGGCAGACCCTCGGCCTCCTGCGCGGCGATCCACTTCTTGAGCGAGTTGATCGAATCCAGACGCTTGTTGGTCTGGCTGCGGGTGTCGACCGCCGCCAGCAGGTTCTCGATCTGCTCGACGTAGTCGGCGTCGATCGACCCGCGAGCGCGATTGCTACGCCGGAACTTGCGCAGATAGCCGAGGTTCTTCTCGAAGGTCGTGATCGCCTCCGACATCGCCTTCGAGGTGCGCTCGTGCAGCAACTGGTTGCGCTTGTGGGCCAGCGCCGTCTGCAGGTCGCCGGCCTTCATCGCCTCCGCGGCCGCCTTCGCCTCGTTGGCGGCGGCCCGCGCGTGCTTGGTCGGGCTCAGGCGGCGAACGACGGTGCGGCCGACGATCTGCTCGGCGTACTGGGTGGCGGCGCGCACGAGCCCGTCGACGGTGACGGGGCGCGTCTGACCGGCGTTCTTGCCCTTCCTGACCTTCGTCTCGCCGACCTTCTCGCGGACGTTCATGCCCTCCTGCAGGGCCTTCATCTCGGTGGCAACGAAGCGGATGCGGGCCTCGTTGTGGATCGCCTCCTCGGCGGCCAGTTCGATCTGCACCGGGTCGGACAGGTCCGCGTGCTCCTCCAGCATCCGCTTGTCGGTGAGCGCCTCCACCAACTGCTGGCGGGGCTCGGCGGAAAGGATCGCGCGCACCAGCGCGTCGCCACTGTCGAAGCCGAAGGCGGCCGCGACAGCATCCGGGTCGGCACCGTCTTCGGCGGCCACCAGCGTCTGCTTGATGTAGCGCCACGGGGCCGCGGGCCCCTCGCCGTAGAGCGCCTTGAGGGCCGGCAGGGAGAGCTTGGTCTTGCCCCCGGCCATCGTGTCGAGCGCTGCGCGCTGCGCGTTGGTCAGGTCGCGATCGGCCATCGTGCCGCGCTCGATGAAGGCCATCGCCGCGTAGACCGGCTGCGCGTCGACCTGCTCCTCGACCTCGGCGCGCACGCCGCGGCGGACCTCCTTGGCACTGTCCTGCAGCTTCTTCAGGGCGCGCCCCTTGGCGTTCGCCATCCAGCGCATATCGCGCAGCGTGCGCGTGCGCAGGTCCGCGACGGCGTCGCGTGCCGCCTGCGCGCCCACCTCCTGATAGGCCGCCCAGTCCTTGGCGCTCATGCCGGCCTGCGACGGGTCGCTGAAGAGCGGCGCCATGTTGCGCAGACGCGCCTGCTCGGCGATCTGGTCGTTGGTCGCCAGCATCCGATCGAAGACGCCGCGCACCTCGGGGGTGAGTTTGACGCGCATCGAGGTCAGCGACTTGTAGACGTTGAGCATCCACGCGGCGATCCGCGCGAAGGCGCTGTTCAACTCCGCGCTCGGGCTCTTGCCCTCGAACAGGTAGGTCTCGAAGCCTTCCGCGAACTGCTCGTGGTAGGGGCGCTGCTCGTCCAGCGTCATCGCCCGCCACGACTGGAGGTCCTTGACGCCCAGCCAGTCGAGGATGATCCGCACGTCGTCGATCACCGACTGCGGCGCGCCCGGCTGGGCGGCGATCTCGACCATCATCTCCAGCCCGAAGTGGCCGAGTTCGTGCAGGAAGGTCGACAGGTCGGCCTTCTCCAGCAGTGAGATGGTCAGGGTCGACGGGTTGAAGGTGCCCCGCGGCGCCTCCTGACGCTGGGCGACCTCCTTCTCCAGTTGCTCGTTCATCTGGTCGAGCAGTGCCTGATCCCAGACGACGGTGTTGTAGGTGCCGCCACCCTTGCCGCGCGAGCCGCCATCGAGGTAGCGGTTGCCGGGGATGCCGATGGAGGCGAGGTACTCGGACGCGGCACGATCTGAGCCGCGCGACAGGGTGAGTTCTTGATAGAGGTCGGCGCCGCTCTTACTCTCGTACCAGTCGCGGATGTCGTGCAGCGCATTGTGATCGACATCGGGGGCCATACGCTGCAGCGCGCGCCAGTCCTTATCGAATCGCCCGTCGGTCAGCGCGCCTTCGGGCGCCGCGAGCATCCGCTCCGCGATGACGCGCGCAGCGGGCGGAAGAGAACCGAGGTACTCGGCCTGCATCCCGTCGACGTACGACGTAACCCCGGCGGCCCGCAACGCTTCGCGCACGGCAGGCGGTTGCTTATTCAGCGGCGCGTCCCAGAGCAGCATCCGACCGATTGCCTCGTCGGGTACGTCCGCGCGGAAGAGGGTGCCGCCCTTGGTGACGATCTGCTTGACGGGCTTGCCTTCCCACTCGCGCAGCTTCGCTTCGAGGCCAGCCGCCTTGTCCTCCATGCCGACGCGTCGGTAGTCGCTCACGAGATCGTGAATCCGCTTCGCGTCCCCGTCGTATAGCGCCAGCGCCACGATGTGCTCGGGCGTGCCGTATTTGCCGGTCTTCGAGTTCCAGACCTCCTTACCGTCTACCGTATACGACGCGGTGTTCGACGCGAGCTTCCTGCGGTACTCGGCGGCGACTCCGCGCGACTCCGCGAAGTAGAGCCCCCAGCCGAACACCTGCGCGCCCTCGCCCGAGCCGATCTCGTCGAAGCTGAAGGCCTCGAACTCGTGCGGCGTGCCGTGGTAGACGGGTTGCTCCAGCGACTGCTCAGGTAGCGCCACGCCGTACTTGGCGGCCACCTCGCGGGCCGCCTGCGCCTCACCCTCCTCGGCCATGAAGGTGCCGAAGGAGAGGCTGGCGCTGGGCGCCGCCGCACGCACCTCGTCCATGTGCGGGTCGAGCGCGTCCATCTCCTTGGA
>CAUJDN010000083.1 GCA_963169195.1 Acidobacteriota bacterium
GGCGAGCCGTGGGCGCGCATCACCGATGGCGGCTCCACCGGCGGCTGGATCTCGCTCGCCCACCAGATCCTCTACCCGGACTTCTACGGTGGCGTCTGGTCGTACTGCCCCGACTCGGTCACCTTCACCGACGTCGAGGGCCACCGGTGGAAGGACGTGGCGGCCGGGGCGGCCGGGGGGGCGGCCGGGGGGCGGCCGGGGACAGTCCCCGTTAAGACTTCTTAACGGGGACTGTCCCCGCGATCCCGTCCGCGATCCCGTCCCCCGCGATCCCTTCGGGGGTCACCCCAGCTTCCCTCAGCGCAGCCGCAACCGCGCCACGTGGACCGTCGGATCGACGCCCGCGCGGAACCGGAGCTCGTACTGGCCCGGCTGCAGGCCAAGGGTGATCAGCGGGAACACGTAGCTGCCCCGCCCCGGGAACGGCAGGTAGTAGAATGCGTCGAACGGCGGCAGCGGGCTTCGCGGCCGTGTCACCTCGCCGGTCGCCACGTTGACCAGCTCGATCGCCCTCAGCGCCACGCTCGACGACGAGACATTGCGGCCCGTCGCGTCGCAGACGCTGAGCCAGATCGGAGCGACCGGGCCAATCCGAAGCGGGGCGGACGCGTCGTAGTGAAGGCACACGGCATACGACACGCTGTAGGTGACGCCGGCCGACGATCGGTTGCCCACGCGGTCCGTTGCGGTCACTCCGAAACGCTGCGTGCCGATGCCGGCGAGGATCAGCGACCCCTGCGCCTCCGTTCCCACGCACGACCCTACGAGTGACCCGTCATCCGAGCAGTAGTACAGCGCCGCCAGCATGTCGCCCAGGACGTAATTCCTGGGCTCCGGCGAGACGATGGAGATGGTCGGCGCCTTCTTGTCGACCCGAATGGGCGCGACCGGACCCGCCTGCGTCGCGTTGCCGGCACGATCGACCACCGTCATGGTGCCCGAGGCCGCCGCGCTGGTTTCGGTGCCCGGCGCGACGCTCGTCGACAGCACGAAGCTCGGCCCCGGGGAGGCGATGCCGGACGCCGCATCGGTGGCCGTGCACGCGATGCTCACGTCCGCGGCGTGCCAGAGGCTGTCCGGGGTGCCGCACGACACGGCCGGCGGCGTCCGGTCGATCCGGACCGTCGCGGTAGCCGCCGTGCTCAACCCCTCGCCGTTGGTCGCCGTGCACGTGAACGTGAGGTCGGTGGGATCCGCCGCGAGCTGCCGGGTCTCGCACCCGGAGGTCGAGGCGATGCCGGACTCCGGGTCCGACACGGTCCACGTGAGTTGGACGGGCGTGTTGTTCCACCCGGCGGCGTTCGGCGGCGGATCGATCGAATACGTCACCTGCGGCAGCGTCCGGTCGTCTCCGCCTCCCCCGTCCTCATCGTCGTCGAGGATCGTGCCGATCGCGTGGTCGTCGGCCAGCGTCGCGCCGTCGGGATTCGACAGATTGACCGTGAACGTCTCGTCGGGCTCCTGCGCGGGGTCGCCCTCGACCAGCGCGGTGATGGTCCGCGTTGTCTCACCCGGCGCGAAGCTCAGCGTGCCGCTGACGGCCCGGTAGTCGGCGCCCGACTGGGCGGTCGCGTCCGCGGTCGTGAACTGGACCGAGACGGGGCTGCCGCTCGGTGCCGAGAGCGAAACGGTGAACACGGCCTCGACCACGCCGGCATCTCCCTCCAGGACCGACTGGTCGGCGATAGCGAGGGTGCGATTGTCCCAGAACACCTGGACGCGGTGATTGTCGGAATCGGCCACGTAGAGGCGCCCCGCCGCATCGACCGCCAGGCCCAGCGGCCCTCCCTCCTGACCGAACTGGCCATAGGCCGTGCCCGGGCCACCGAACTTCCAGAGGAAGGTGCCGTCGGCGCTGAACTTCTGGATGCGGAAATTGCTGCTGTCGGCCACGTAGATGTAGCCGAGCGCGTCCACCGCGAGCGCGCCCGCACCGGTGGCCAGCTCGCCGTCGCCGGGGGCGATGGCGCCCGGCTGGCCCGTCGAGCAGCCGAACCCGGTCTCGATGTAGCACCCGGTGCTCGAGAATCGGCGGAGGAACGTGCCCAGGTGGTCGTAGACGTCGATCGTCCCGTTGTCCTTCTCGAACATCACGATGTCGCCGTTCGGCGCGATGGCCAGCGCCTCCGGCAGGATGCCGCCGAAGGGGAAGGCCTCGAGCAGCGTCCCGTTCGCGGTGAATTTCTGGAGCGCGAACACGGATCCCACGTAGACGTTGCCGTTGAGGTCGAGCGCAAGGGACATGACGCGGTTGAAGAACTGACCGGGTTCCCGTCCGGGCGTTCCGAAACTCAGCTGGTGGACGCCCGAAGGACTGAACTTCTGGACGCGGAGGTTGCCGCTGTCGGCCACGTAGATGCTGCCGTCCTGCGCGACGGCGATGTCGGTGGGCGCGACGAACTGGCCCGGGAGCGAGCCGTACGAGCCGAAGGCGAGTACGGGCACGCCGGTGGGATCGAAGACCTGCACCCGGGAGTTGCCGGCATCGATCACGTAGATACGGCCGGCGGCGTCGACGTCCACGCGGCCCGGCCATTGGAACTCGCCCAGGTCGGTGCCGGGGCTGCCGAACACCAGACCTGGGAGGCTCGCCTGTGCCGCCGGCCGGGCGCCGCTCAGGATGACGATAGCCAGTGCCGCCGCTATCGCGGGGAGTCGCGTGAGGGAACTGCGAAATGTCGTAAGAACTGCGCGCATGGTTCGTGTCCTTTTGAAGGCGAGCCGGGAATCCGGCGGTCGCACACCTGTGACACCCCTGACGCGACAGCTGGAGGGAATCGGGCTCACGCCCGTCTGGGGCGTAGGGCGTAGGGGGTAGGGCGTGGGGACAGTCCCCGTTAAGATCTCGTAAAGACGTCTTTATGGGGTCTTAACGGGGACTGTCCCCACGCAGTCCACGCAGTCCGCGCAGTCCCACGCGGTCCCCACGTTGGACTCGGGCGAGCATCACCTGAAGCTCATCTTCGGCCGGCGGCAGGCTGCCCGGGCGCTGCTCGGTGCGCCACCGGCTCCGGAGCGCGACGAGATCCTCGAGCATTCGTCCCGCACGCGCGCTCACGAGCCGGCGGACGGCGGCGGTCGCCGGACGCGACTCCAGGAGCGTGACCAGGGCGCCGGCCGACTGGAACAGCGCGCCGGCGTAGTCCGACCACAGGTGATCGCGATCGGGATGGCCCTGCGCGCGCTGCCGGTACACCGTCAACGCTCGGTCATGGGCCGCGAGGGCGGCCCCGACGTCGCCGCCTTCCCCCTCGACCCAGGCCATGCGTTGATGGCCGTACGCGACCGACAGGGTCGCACGGTCGTTGTCCGGATCGGCGTCGGCGACGGCCTGGCGCAGCTCGATGGCCCGCTGATACTGCTCACGCGCGCCGGCGATGTCGCCCGCGCTCGCCAGCGCAGCGCCGAGGGCCCCGTGCGAGAACGACAGGTCGAGGCGAGCGTCGGCCGACTCCTGCATCCGCTCGGCTCGATCGCGGTCGAGCGCCAGGGCCCGGCGGTAGGCGGCGATGGCCTCCGCGCGCCGCTCGAGCATCTCGAGCGTCGTCCCCAGCTGCTGAAGGGCCAGCGCCAGGTTGCGGGTGGCCCTGGGACTCCCGGGCGCGAGACCGAGCGCGGCTTCGGCGGCCGCCACGTCGCGAACGAACGCGTCGTGCGCGTCCTGGTACTGCCCGGCCTCGAGGTGCTGGCGGCCGACATAGAACCACACGCGGACGGAGGTGGAGAGGACGTCGGGACCGGTCTGTTCCGCACGCGGAATCGCCTCGAGCATCGCGACGGCCTGGCGCGTCCGTGCCCGGCGATCCTCGATGCCGGCCTCCAGACCTGCCAGGGTGAGGTACGCGTTGGCGAGCGCCAGGCGATCGCGCGTGTCCCCGACGCGCGCGGCGAGCGGCTCCAGCAGCGCCACAGCCTTCCGGCTGCTTGCCACCGCGGCGTCCACGTTGCCGACGTTCGACGCCCCGCGCTCGCCCTGCACCTCTGCCAGCCGCCGGTAGCCGGCGGCCAGCTCGCGCTGCAGGTCCACGTTGTCGCCGACCTCGCGCGACAGGGTGTCCAGGTACTCCGTCGCGCGCCGCAGGAGGAGCTCCCGTGCGGGCGTCGAGCCCGCCAGCCCCGCCACCGCGTCGTGCAGCTCGCCCAGGACCGATGCGGCCAGCGTCCGTACGGCGTTGAACTGGCGCCCGGCCCGATCCCGCTCGCGCGCGGCCACGCGCGCCTGCCAGACGGTGGCCGCACTGCCGCCCGCGATGGCCAGCGCGACGAGCGCCGCCGCCGCCAGGCCGAGGCGATGACGGGCGCCGAACTTGCGGAGCCGGTACACCCGGCTGTCGGGCGCGGCCAGCACGGGGCGGGATTCCAGGTAGCGCTGCAGATCGTCGGCGAGCTGCTCGGCGCCACCGTAGCGCCGCTCCGGATCCTTGCGCATCGCCTTGAGGATGATGCGATCCACGTCGCCGTCGATCGTGCCCGGCGGAACAGGCTCCTGCACGCAGACGGCCGCGATCAGCTCGGCGTCGGAACCCGTCGCCAGGCGATACGGGCTGCGCCCGGTGGCCAGGCGATACAGCAGCACGCCCAGCGCGTACACGTCCGTGGCCGTGGTGACGGGTGCGCCGCGCAGCTGCTCCGGACTCGCGCTTTCGGGCGTGACCATCCGCACGAGGGTGGGCTCGGTCGCCGCGTCCGGCTGGAGAACCTTGGCGATGCCGAAGTCCAGCAGCTTCGGCACGCCGTCGGAGGTCACCAGGATGTTCGACGCCTTGATGTCGCGGTGCACGACCAGGCGCTGGTGCGCGTAGTCCACCGCGAGGCACACGAGCCGGAAGAGGCGAATCCGGCGACGGAGGTCGAGCGCGTGCTGCTCGCAGTAGAGATCGATGGGCAGCCCCTCGATGTACTCCATGACGACGTACGGCAGGCCCTGGGGCGTGGCGCCGCCGTCGATCAGCCGCGCGATGTGCGGGTGCTCCAGCGTCGCGAGGATGCGCCGCTCGTCGCGGAAGCGCCTCACGAGCAGGTCGTCGGCGGCCCCGGCGCGCACGATCTTCACGGCGGCGCGCTGCGTGAATTCGGCGTCGGCCCGCTCCGCCAGGTACACGGTGCCCATGCCGCCCTGGCCAATCTCCCGGACGAGCGTCCACGGTCCCAGCCGCTCGCCGACCGGCACGGATCGATGCTCGTCGACCACGCGGGTCATCCGCGCGATGGCCTCGGCGTCGAAGGCCGGCGTGTCGAGGGCATCGCCGGCGCCTTCCATGGCCGCGAGCAGCGACAGCACCTCCCGGCTCAGCACCGCGTCGTCGCCGCACCGGGCCGCCACGTACTCGGAACGATTGGCCGGCGGGCGCTCCCAGGCATCGGCGGCAAGGGCCTTGACGCGTCTCCAGAGATCGGGATCCATCGGCGTCGTTCAGGGGGCGAGTGCCACGGGCATCGTGTTCGGGATTCAGGCCTCCGGCGCGGCGTGGCCCTCGGTCAGCGCCCGGTGCAGCCAGCCCCTGGCGACGGCCCATTCCCGCTTGACCGTGGCCGGCGACACGCGCAGCACCAGGGCCGTCTCCTCGACGCTCAGCCCGCCGAAGAAGCGCAGCTCGACGAGCCTGGCCTGATCGGGATCGAGCCGCTCGAGCCCCGTCAGCGCGCGATCCAGATCGAGCAGGTCGATTGTATCGACCGGCGCGCCGGCCGCGGGCATCGACAGCTCGTCGAGGGTCACGCGGGCGCTCGAGCCGCCCCGCTTGGCCCTCCGCGCGCCTTTCGCCTGGTCGAGCAGCACGCGCCGCATGATCCGCGAGGCGATGGCGAAGAAGTGCGCGCGGTTCTCCCAGGTGCTGCCGCGCTGGCCGAGGAGCTTCAGGTACGCCTCGTGGACGATCGCCGTCGTCCTGAGCGCGCCCTCACGCCACTCCCGGCGGGCGTGACCGGAGGCAATGGCGCGCAGTTCCTGGTAGACGAGGGGAATGAGGCGATCGAGCGCGTCCCGATTGCCAACCTGCCAGTCGTGCAGCAGGCGCGTGATCTCGGCCGGCGAGCCGGGGCGGCACTCGGTCACGGCGAAGGGCTCCGCGTGAGGCGCCGATTCTGTCATGGCGGCGCGAACGCGTCAACGTGCGTGCGGCGAACGTGCGTGCGGCGAACGTCCGCCGCCGGGGGCCGTCGCGCCGCTAGCGCGCGGCGACGCCCGGATCGTCCGGGCGGCCGGCGGCGTCCGCGCTCGCCCGCGCCGCCACCGCGCGGATCATCCCGCTGAAGATCACCTGGTGCACCGGGTAGAGCGCGTACCAGTAGACGAGCCCCCACAGGCCGCGCGGGGCGAAAAAGGCCGTCTGCGACAGCAGCGTCTGGCCCGGCGCCTGCGGCTGGGCCTTGAACTGCAGCCAGGCCCGCCCGGGCACCTTCATCTCGGCGCGCAGGCGCAGCAGCGACGCGGGCTCGACCGCCTCGACGCGCCAGAAATCCAGCGCGTCGCCGACGCGCACGTCGGTGGGATGGCGTCGTCCGCGGCGCATGCCGACGCCGCCCGCCAGCCGGTCCAGCAGCCCGCGCAGCTGCCACGCCCAGTTCAGATAGAGCCACCCAGTGTCGCCGCCCAGACGGCTGAAGGCGCGAAAGACCTCGTCCGGCGTCGCCTGCACTGCCCGCTGACGATGCTCGATGACCATGCCGTCCTGCGTGGCCAGCACGACGGGCGGCACGTCGCCCTGGCTCGAGGCCAGCGCATCGGTCCACGCCGTCTCCACCGAGCCGGCGTCCAGGTGATCCAGCGCGGCGGTCACCGCCTGCTCGTAGCCCATCGGCTCGATGCCGGGGAACAGCGCCCGCGCGCGCGCGTCGCGCACGACCACCTCGTTGCGCAGCCCCTCGATCAGCGGGCGCGCGATGGCGGCGGGGATGGGCGTGACCAGGTGCACCCAGTAGGAACTGAGCCGCGGGGTCAGCACCGGCACCGGCACCAGCAGCCGGCGCAGGCCGCGGAGCCGCGCGTAGCGGGTCATCATGTCGCCGTAGGTCATCACGTCGGCGCCGCCGATCTCGACGATGGCCCCGGCACTGGCGGGCACGTCGAGCGCGGCCGCCAGGTAGTCGATGACGTTCCGGATGGCGATGGGCTGAATGCGGGTGTACACCCAGCTCGGGCAGATCATGAGGGGCACGCGCTCGGTGAGGTAGCGGATCATCTCGAAGGAGACCGACCCGGCGCCCACGATGACCGCGGCACGGAACTCGGTCACCGGCACGCCCGCCTCGCGCAGGGCGTCGCCGGTCTGCTGGCGCGAGCGCAGGTGCTCGGACAGGTGGGTCGACGGGTCGCCCAACCCGCCCAGGTAGAGGATGCGACCGACGCCGGCGGCCCTGGCGGCCTGCCCGAAGGCCCGGGCGGCCTGCAGGTCGCGCACGTGGAAGTCGTGGCCGCCCCCGAGGCTGTGAACCAGGTAGTACGCCACGTCGACGCCGGTGAGGGCCGCGCCGAGCGTGTGCGCGTCCAGCACGTCGCCGCGGACGATCTCCACCTGGTCGCGCCAGGCCCGGCCCTGCAGCCGATCCGGATCGCGCACCATGCAGCGGACCGCGTGCCCGGCCGCCAGCAGCCGCGGGACGAGCCGTCCGCCCACGTACCCGGTCGCTCCGGTGATCAGGATCCGCACGCGCGTGTCGCCTCTCCCGTTTGACGTCGAGGTGGCCGTCCGGGATTCGCGACTCCGAACGCTCGGAACGTTCCGGGCACGGCCACCGCATGAGCGCCGATGCGCGCGCGCGCGTCTGGTGCATACTGCGCCTGTCATGAGGCGCACGACGGCGGCCGCCGGATGCGTGGTCCTGCTGCTGGCCACGGCCGGGCACCCTGGCGCCTGGGCCTGGCAACCCACCTTCTCGGCGGGGGTGGATCTGGTGACGGTCGGCGTGACCGTCACCAACCGGACGCTGGAGCGCCATGCCGAGGATCTGACGGCGGCCGACTTCCAGGTCTGGGAGGACGGCCAGCCCCAGGCGGTCGCCCTGCTGACGCGCGAGCGACGGCCGGTCAGCCTGTGTCTGGTGCTCGACGCCTCGGGCAGCATGGCGTTCGAGTTCAGGCGGCAACTGGCCCGGGCGGCGATGGACGCGCTCGTGGAGGGCCTCGAGCCCGGCGACCAGGTCGCGGCGGTCGTGTTTCGCGATGCGGTGGACGTGCGCCTCCCGTGGACGCGCGCGGCCGACGCGCGATCGATCGACTGGCACGACGCCTCGACAGGGGACACCTCGCTCTTCGACGGCGTGCGCGCCGGCCTTTCGCTGCTCGAGCAGGCGTCCAACCCGCGTCGCGCCATCGTGGTGGTCACCGACGGGATCGAGAACAGCAGCCGGATCTCGCTCGGGAACCTTGCGACCACCAGGCAGCAGAGCGAAGCGGTGGTGTACGCCTTCGGCATGACCGCGTCGGGCACCGACGAGTTCGGACGGTTGACGACGAGGCTGCTCGACCCGAAGCTCGAGACGGACTGGGTCGCCCAGCCGTCGGCGCCTGGACCGGCCGCGCAGTCGGACACCCTGGACCGGCTCGTCGGCGACTCAGGCGGCACGCTGACGCGGATCAGCTCGGGGACCGAAGCCGTCCAGGCGGCGCGTAACGTCGTGGCCGACCTGAAGTACCAGTACACGCTGGGCTACACGCCGACTCGCCCGATGGACGGGCGGTATCGTCGGATGAAGGTCGCCGTCACCCGGCCCGGGCTCCACGTCCGGCATCGCGGGGGCTACCTCGCGATGCCGCGAAATCCGGCGGCGACGGTCACGCCACCGACGACGACCGTGCCGCCAGCCCCGGCTTCGACGCCAGCGCCCAATGGGCGACCGGCCGCCGGCGCCACGGATCGTGGCGCGGCGTCGCCTCCCGATCGCCTTGCAGCGGAGGAGGCGTATCGCCCTGCCTACGAGGCGGCGGTGAGGAGCGTCCGCGCCTCGCGCGGCTTCGCCGAGGCGTACGGCCTGATCGGCGCCTGGGATCGCGACGAGCTGTCGGCGGCGGTGGCCTCGGTGTCGCGGCGGTCCGATCCGGATCTCCTCGAAGCGGCCGCCCTCTTCCACCTCGAAGTCGCGGTGGCCGGCGCGGCGGGGGCTCCCGATGACGCGTGGTACCACGTCGGGCTCGGCGAGCGCCTGCTGGCCGAGCGGGTGGCCAGCCCGGATCCATTGGCCGCCGCGTTCGCCTCCCGCTGGTACGCGGCGGGGGCGTCGGTGTTCCTCGCACAGTCCGACACGGTCAGGGCGCGGACCGTCGTCGAGCACGGGCTCGAGCGCCTGCGGGATCAGGCGCACCTGCACTTCATGGCGGGTCGCGTCGATGACATCGAGGCGCTGCGCTTCGACGAGGACCGTGGCGCGAGCGAGGATGAGCGGCTGAAGCTGAATCTCGAACGACGAACGCGCCTGGCCCTGGCCGAGCGCGCCTACCAGGCGGCGCTCAGGCTCGACCCGGCCCACGCCCCGGCCAGAATTCACCTGGCGCGCGTCCTCTTCCTCCTGGACAGGAACGACGAATCGCGGCGGCTGCTCGAGCCCCTCGTCGACGCCCCCACGCTGGTGGCTCCGGCGCGGTACCTGGCAACGTTGTTCCTCGCCGCCGTGCTCGAGCGGGCGGGCGATCTCGACGGCGCCCGCGCGCGGCTGGCCGGTGTGCCCGCGTTTGCGCCGGGGCGACAGACCGCCTGGCTGGCGCTGGCCGAACTCGAACTCGGCGCCGGTCGCCTCGACGAGGCCCGTCACATGGTCGAGGACCATCTCACGACGCCGGGACCCGTCGCGCGCGACGAGTGGTGGGGCTATCGGAACGGCGTGTTCCAGGTGGAGGACCTGGCGTGGCTGCGGTCGCGCGTGTATCGGTAGCCGTCCTCGGCGTGGTCCTCTGGCGCGCGGCGCTGCCCGGCGCCAGCGCCGCGCAGGTGCCCGTGTTCCGCACGTCGGTGGAGATGGTCCGCGTCGACGTCTCGGTCACGCGCGGCGGTGCGCCGGTGGACGGGCTGCTGCCGGGCCACTTCCAGGTGCTCGACAACGGCGTCGCCCAGACCATCGAGCGCGTGTCGCGGGAAGAGGTGCCGCTGCGCCTGCTGCTCGCGCTCGACACGAGCGGCAGCGTGGCCGGTGAGCGCCTCCGCGCGCTGGTCGACGCGGCCCAGACGCTCGTGCGGGCCCTTCGCCCCGACGACCAGGTCGGCCTGCTGACGTTCGACCAGGCCATTCGTCTCGCCATCGCCCCGACGCGCGCGCACGCCGAGGTCATCGGGGCCCTCGATCGGCTGGAGGCCTCCGGCCCGACGGCCTGGCGCGACGCGCTGTTCGCCGGCCTGCAACTCGTGGGCGATCCGGCCGACGCACGCCCGGTGGTGCTCCTGTTCACCGACGGCGACGACACCGCCAGCTGGGTCACTCCCAGGGCCATCGGCGAGGTCGTCCGGCGCTCGGGCGTGGTGCTCCATGCCGTGGGCCTGGCCATCCCGCGGAAGGACACCGCCGACGGCCGCCGGCGCTGGCTCGACAGGCAGGGCCCTGCGCCGTCGCTGCTGCAGGCCGTCGAGGCCGGGGGTGGACATGTGTGGTCCGCGGAGTCGGCGGCGGCGCTTCGCCGCCTCTTCACCGGGGCGCTCGACGAGCTTCGCGCCCGCTACCTCGTTGTCTACGCGCGGCAGGGGACGACCGCGCCGGGCTGGCACCAGGTCAGCGTGCGGCTGAAGGGTGTCCGGGGCGACGTCCGCGCGCGGCCGGGGTACTTCGTGCCCGCGAGGTGATCCGCGGCGCGGGCCGCCGCGCCGACGGGTTGACCGCGCGCGCGCAGCCGGCGAGGATACCGCCATGACGACCCGCCTTCCGATTGCCGTCCTCGTCGCGCTCGCGCTGGCCTCGCCCGGCCTGCGGGCACAGCGACGGAGCACCCGCCCGCCCGCCGACCGCGGCGTGCGCGTCGA
>CAUJDN010000084.1 GCA_963169195.1 Acidobacteriota bacterium
GAACCCCCTCGTGCTTCGAACCCCCTCGTGCTTCGCACCCCTTCGTGCTTCGCACCCCTTCGTGCTTCGAACCCCCTCGTGCTTCGAACCCCCTCGTGCTTCGAACCCCTTCGTGCTTCGAACCCCCTCGTGCTTCGCACCCCTTCGTGCTTCGCACCCCTCGTGCTTCGCACCCCTCGTGCTTCGAACCCCTTCGTGCTTCGCACCCCTCGTGCTTCGCACCCCTCGTGCTTCGAACCCCTTCGTGCTTCGAACCCCTTCGTGCTTCGAACCCCCTCGTGCTTCGAACCCCTTGTCCCCTACTCCCCGAACGAAATGCCGATCGCTCTCGCCGTCGTGAGCAGGTCGTAGTCCAGTGGCACGGTGCGTGTGCGGCCCACGACGTCGGCGAGCGGCACGGGCACCATGTCGGGCGGATGGTTCGCCACCATCTTGCCGTAGACGCCGCGCCGCAGCAGCTCCACCGCCTTGCCGCCGAGGCGCGTCGCCAGCACGCGGTCGAACGCCGTCGGCGCGCCGCCCCGCTGCAGGTGGCCCAACACGACGTAGCGCGCCTCCTTGCCCGTCATGTCCTCGAGCGCCGTGGCCACATGCGCACCGATGCCGCCCAGCCTCTCGACGTGCCCCGCACGGGCGGCTTCGAGCACGACCGTGGAACCTCCCACAGGCTTGGCCCCCTCGGCCACGACGACGATGCTGAACTTGGCCCCGAACTTCTCGCGCTGGCGCACGTGCTCCGCGACGCGTTCCAGCTTGTATGGAATCTCCGGCATCAGAATGACGTCGGCGCCGCCCGCGACACCCGCGTGGAGCGCAATCCACCCCGCGTAGCGCCCCATCACCTCCACCACCATCACTCGCTTGTGGGCCTCGGCGGTCGAGTGCAGCCGGTCGATGGCGTCCGCGGCAAACGACACGGCCGTGTCGAAGCCGAAGCACGTCGTCGTACCGACGATGTCGTTGTCGATGGTCTTGGGAACGCCAACGATCGGGATGCCCTTGAGGAAGAACTGGTGGGCGATGCCGAGCGTGCCATCCCCGCCGATGGCCACCAGGGCGTCGAGGTCCATCTTGTGGAAGGTTTCGACCACGCGGTCCGAGTAGTCGACCTTGCCGTCGGGCGTGTCGGCCGGGTACTCGAAGGGGTTACCGTGGTTGGTGGTCCCGAGAATGGTGCCGCCGAGGCGGAGGATTCCGGTCACGTCGTTCGGGGTCAGGCGGCGCGTGCGCGAGGGATCCAGCAGCCCGTCGAAGCTGTCCTCGAGCCCGATGACCTCGATGTTGGCGTTGCAGGCCGCCTTGACGACCGCCCGTATCACGGCGTTCAGTCCGGGTGCGTCGCCGCCGCCGGTCAAGACTCCGATCTTCTGTACAGACATGTGTGCCGACTATAGCATCGCGGTGCAACACGGCTGAGCTTGCGTTCCGCGGCCCGGCTCCGCGGCCGTGGTATACTCGACCCCGGTTTTCACCCGTGGGGCCTCCCAGCCCCCCCGGACGCGAAATCCCAAAGCCTCTCCCCTATCGCTGAAAGGACGTTTGCGATGCTCGTGTGGGCAGATAGAAAGAGGGCTTGGCGATCGGGGCTGGCGGCCGTATTTCTCACGATCGTCCTGCATCCAGGTGTCCAGGCCGTTCCCGCGGCCCCGACGCTCTATGCGCCGGTGGTGGCGGGGCAACAGGTGACGCTCTCGTGGTCCGCGGTGCCGGGCGCGCTCGGCTACCGGCTGGCCGTCGGCATCGCCCCTGGCGCCGAGAACTATGCCGAGGTCATCGACCCGGTCACGACCTTCACGTTCACCTCGCCGTTTGTCGGGACCGCGTACTTCCGCGTCCAGGCCGTCGACGCCACCGGTGCCAGCGTGCCATCGAACGAGGTCGTGGTCACGGTCGGAGGTGGGGCACACGCGGTTCCGGCGGCACCGTCCAACCTGCAGGCCGGCGTCATCGGCACCACGGTGACCCTCACATGGCGCGCGGGCCTGGGAGGCGGGCTGCCCCTCGGCGTGATTCTCGAAGCCGGGACGTTCCCCGGCGGCGCCGACCTTGGGGCCGTGCCCCTCCCCATCTCGACCAGTGTCAGCATCCCTGGCGTGCCGCCGGGCACCTACTTCGTCCGCGTCTACGCGGCCAATGCGAGCGGCCGGAGCCTGCCGTCGAACGAGGTGCAGGTGGACATGACGCCCGGTGGAGGCTGCAGCGCGCCCGAGGCGTCGACGTTGACCGCCGCGGTGAGCGGCAGCACCGTGCTGTTCAACTGGTCCCCCGTGGCGGGCGTGGGGGGATATCGCCTCGAAATCAGCCATACCCCTGGCGGTCCGACGCTGGTTTCCAATGCCTTCGGTGCCGGCACGACATCGGTTTCGTACCCCGGTGCCCCGGCTGGCACCTACTACGCGCGGGTCGTCACCGGCGCGCCGTGCGGCGCGCAGACGACGTCCGAGACCATCGCCGTCACGGTGGAGCCGCCGCCGCCGGGCAGCGGTCCTCGCACGCCGAACCCGCCGCCGGGCCAGCGCCTGCCGCTGCCCGACATGTCGGACGTCGTGGACGCGGTGGCACGCGCCTATCCGGGCGACTTCCGCAACTCCTGCGAGAACCCCACGTGGCTGTTCCGCCTGGTCCAGGAACTGCGCCGCTACGATACGCGGTGGGGGCTCAACTGGAAGCGCGGCCGCGTGAACGACATGTCGCTCGACATCGTCGACTACAACTTCAGCTCGGACCCTGACGAGGGGACGACGAACGTCTACATCATCGACGTGATTGGTGGACACTGCGGCCCGAACCCCAGCCCCGCCTGGATCGATCAGACGGAGGCGACCCGAAATGCGGGGACCATCGGACGCTGGACGCTGCAGCCCTATCTTGCGGCGGGCGGACAACCGTGAAGAGTGAAGCGTGAAGCGCGCAAAGTGACATGGGAGCAGCGGAAGCAGCGAAGAGTGGCGAGAGCGTGAGATGGTGCAGAACCCGGGCGGCCGTGCCCGACAGGGAAAGGACACGAGGATGAAGGTGTTGAGACTACCCCCCAGCCGCATAGCGGGTCTCGTCGCGGTGATCGTCGGGCTGGTCGTGAGCAGCGGTGCGCTGCTCAGGGCGCAGGGCGGCGGGCCGGTGCTGACGGCGAACCCGCCGCTCGGGCCGAACGTATCGTTCACCTGGACCGCGGTGCCGACGGCGAGCAGCTACGTCCTGTGGGCCGGCGTGGCGCCGGGCCAGTATTCGCTGAGCCTGAATCTAGGTAACACCACGAACTACGAGGCCGCAGCGCCTGCCGTGGGGACCTACTACGTTCGCGTGGATGCCGTGACGTCGGGAGGCACGCTGCCGTCCAACGAAGTGACCGTCCAGATTCAGTCGATGTTCGTGCCGCCCACGGCGCCCACGGACCTCCAGGCCTACCTGAATGGCCGGCACGTGACCTTCGCATGGACGCCAGGCGTTGGCGGGGGGGCCCCGACGGCATTCTACCTGGAAGCCGGTACGACGGCCGGCGGCGCGGAGTTCGGCAGGTTCCCCGTCGGGGGCGCCAGCCAGGTCAACATCCCGAACGTCGCGCCGGGGCCCTATTTCGTCCGGGTCCTGGCGTACAACAACGGCGGCTTCAGCCCGGCCTCGAACGAGGTGGAGTTCACGATGACGGCGGAGGGCGTGTGCACGCCGCCGCCGGCGCAAACGTTCACGCCGCGGGTATTCGGCAACTTCGTGCAGCTCACCTGGCCCGGCATCGCCGGCGCCGCGGGCTACCGACTCGACGTGGCCTACACCCCGGGCGGCGCGCCCGCCGTGCAGCAGGGCTTCGGCCCGGCCACGACTCGCTTCTCCGTGTCCCGCGTCGCCAACGGCGTGTACTACGGCCGCCTCACGTCCGTCTTCACATGCGGTTCCGAGAGCGCGGGGCCGGAAGTTCCCGTCACGGTGGACGGCGCCCCGCCACCCGGGCCGCGGACGCCCAACCCGGCGCCGGGCACGCTGCTGCCCCTGCCCAACATGTCCGGTGTGGTGCGGCAGCTGGCTGCCGAACGGCCGGACCTCCTGCGCGATTCCTGCCGCGAGCACGGCGGCAACAACCGCTTCCTGTTCGAGCTCGTGCGGCGACTGCGCCAGGTCGACAACCGGTGGGGCCTGAACTGGAAGCGCGGCATCTTCAATGACATGTCGCAGGACATCGTGGACTACAACGCGTCGGACCAGTCCGACGAGGGCGCGCAAAGCCCTGCCATCTACATCGTGGACGTGATTGGTGGGCACTGCGGCCCCAATCCCGGCCCGAACTGGGAGGACGTGACGCGGCTCACCGCCGAGCGCGGAGCCGTCGGCATCTGGACGCTGCTGCCCTACCTCGACGCCGGCATGCCGCTCGACACGCCCCAGCAGTAAGTCCCAGTGACGAAGGGGCCGCCTCTGGTGGCCCCTTCGTTCCTCCTGCCGCGGTTTGCTAAGATCGGGAATCCCCTTCCCGAATCGCACAAGACCTTCACTGCCTCCTTGTCATGCACTCCCGTCTGCTCCTGCTGCTCCTGATAGCCGCGGCGATTTCGGCGCGCCCTACGGCCCAGGCTCCGTCCACCCCCGTCTCCGACCTGGCGGATTCGTCCGCGGTCGTTGCGCTCGGGCGCGTTTCGTCCGTGGCGGCGCAGGCCGATGCCGGCAGCATCTACACCTACGTCACCCTCGACGTCACGGAGGTCCTGAAGGGCCAGCTCTCCGAGCGTCGGGTCATGGTGAAGCAGCTTGGCGGGACCTTGCCGGACCTGGGCCTTTACATCTCGGATCAGGCGACGTTCACGCCCGGTGAAGAGGTGCTCGTCTTCCTCGCGGTCCGCCCGCGTGACGGCACCCTCTATACGGCGGGTCTCTCACGCGGGAAATGGCAAGTGCTGCCCGACATGCTGACGGGTGGACGGACGGCCGTGAACGGCGACCAGCGGGTGCCCATCGACGATACCCTTCGTGCGTCTGTGGGCGCGTCGCGCGTTCACGCCGTTGCGTTCGTCGCCGAGCCACCCGAGTTCGATGCGCTCGCGGCGCCGTCGTTCACCTACATCCCGGCGAACGAGGGCGGCCCCGCGCGCTGGCACGAGGCAGACGAGGGGTTCCACATCCCCGTCGATTACCAGACGATCCCCGGAGGCCTGCCCGGCGGCGGGGACCCCCAGTTGACCGCCGCGCTGGGTGCATGGAACGGGGTGGGCACCCGCCTGCAGCTGGATCGGGCGCAGACCGGCTCACCCACCTGCCCGGCCCGGACGTTCACGGGGAATGGGCGCATTGCGCTCTACTGGAACGATCCCTGCGGAGAGATCAGCGACAGCGACGCCACGGTCTTTGGCGTGGGAGGCGGCTTCTTCACGCCCGGCCTACAGAAGACCATCAATGGCGTCACCTTCAACGCGTTCATCCAGGGACTCGCCATTCTGAACAACACCGGTCCGCAGCTGGGGAGCGCGGCGTGCCTGCAGGACGCCCTGACCCACGTGCTCGGTCACGCCGTCGGCCTGGGACATTCACAGGACTCCGGCGCCCTCATGCGCCAGACGCTGCGGAGCGACTGCACGGGGCTCGCCGCCGACGACATCAACGGGCTGCGGTCCATCTACCCGCCGGTCGCCAGCGGCGGCAGTCCGCCGAACCCGCCCACGGCCCTCACTGGCAGTGTGGCGCTCGATACGGTCTCGCTCTCCTGGACGCCCGCGACGACGGGCGGCTCCGCCGACAGCTACGTCCTCGAGGCGGGCAGCAGCCCTGGCCTCGCCAACATCGCCACGTTCGTGTTGAACAGCCCGAACCCGTCCACGGTCGTCAACGCGGTGCCGTCCGGCGTCTACTACGCTCGCGTGCGGGCGAGGAACGTGCTCGGCACGAGCGGGCCGTCGCCGGAGACCGTCGTCACGGTGGGCCCCTGCGAGGCGCCCGGCGCACCCACGAGCCTGGCCTACACCACGGCGGACAACCTGGTGACCATCACCTGGACGCCGCCGGCGACGGGCGTCACGCAGGGCTACTGGTTCTACGCGGGCTATGCGCCGGGCGATTCGAGCGCGCTCGTGATGCCGCTCGGTCCCACGCCGGTGTACCAGGCCGAGGCGCCCGTCGGCACGTACTACGTCCGGCTCGCCGCACGCAACTCGTGCGCCGTGGGCCCCAGCAGCAGTCCGGACCTGCAGGTCGTTGTCGCGCCCTGCACCGGCGTCCCGGCCGCGCCGACCGGGCTCGGCCACACGCGCACCGGCAACATCGTCACGCTGACCTGGACCGCGCCGTCGGTGCCGAACCTGCCCTCGCGCTACGTGATCGTCGTCGGGTCCGGGCCAGGCCTGGGGAATCTGCTCGCCGTCCGAACGACCGGCAACGCCACGTCGTTCCAGGCAACGGCGCCCCCGGGCACCTACTACGTGCGCGTCGTGTCGGAGAACAACTGCGGACAGAGCGCCACGGCGTCGAACGAGATCCAGGTCATCGTACCGTAACGGGTGCCGGGCTCCGGGTCTCGCGAGCGTGCTCTGAACCCTCCGTGCTTCGCACCTCCGTGCTTCGCACCCTCCGTGCTTCGCACCCTCCGTGCTTCGAACCCCCGTGCTTCGAACCCCCGTGCTTCGCCCCCCGTGCCTTGACCGCCCTATTCCAGCCAGGCGTGGAGCGTGTACTTCGCCCGGGCGTACTCGAAATTCAGCTTCTGGTAGATCCGGATCACGTTGACGTTGTTGATTTGCGTCTCGAAGTCCTGCATGTCGTACCGGTGCATGCCCTCGCGCATGGCCTCCTCGAGGAGAGCCGAATAGGCGCCCACCCCTTCGGGCCGGCACCCTCCGAGGCCGCCGCCCACGACCTTCAGCCCCGTGGCCGCCAGGATGTCCTTCTTCATGCGGTACCCCACGAAGCCGACGATCCGACCCTTGCGCTCGGCCACGATGATCTGCTCGGCGAGGCCGCCGTCGACCAGCTGCTCCGCCCAGAGGGCGTACAGCCTGTCGGACAGGTGGCGCGGCAGGTGCCGGTCGGCGTGATACCGGCCGATGTAGCCCTGATACGCGATCCCGGCGACCTCGACGATCTGGTCGCGGTCCTCCGGGCGGTACGTGCGCGTGGCGAACAGGTGCTTCACGTGCGGCAGCTCCTGCCGCTTCGGGATGAAGGTATAGGTGACGACGGTGTCGACGAGGTAGAAGCCCCGTGCCTCGAGCTCCTGAAGGAGGACGAGATCGTCGGCATCGACACGGACGTTGAGATGGCGGAGCCCGGAGGATCGACACTCCGCGACCAGGCGGTCCGCCAGCGCCGCGACGGTGTCGCGTGCGTCCGGTCCCCCGCCATGGACGAAGACCGGAACCTGCGCCATCGGCACGCCGAACACCGACGAGTCCCACGGCAGCGGCCGGACGGCCGCCACCGCCACGATCCGTCCGCCAGCTTCGGCCACCCACACCGACCCGTCCTGCACGCACCCGTCGATCCGGTGCTGAAGGTAGGCCTGCTGCCTCGCCCTGTTGAACAACCGGTAGCGCCGAAGATCGTTGAAGGGATACGCGGCAGCCATCCCGGCGACCGCGCTGCGATCGCCTGGCTCGTACGGACGCGTCTGCAGCATGCCCTCCGATGATAGCCTGATTGAAACGGCCCCATTTGATAGAATCCGGCTCACCGCGCATGGCCCGACGCACCCCGGCACTCGAGGACGAGAGCAGCGAGCGCGCGACGTTCGGCGCAGGGCGCGGCATGTGTCGGGAAAGCGCGGAGGCCCGGATCTCGCTCCACGTGCGGATCTGGTGCGCCGCCTGATGGCTCGCATCTCCGTCGTCGTTCCCGTCTACCAGGCCGAGGCCACGCTGGCCGAACTGACCCACGAACTGTTGCCCACGCTGGCAGCCATCACCCCGGACTTCGACGTCTGGCTGGTGGACGATGGCAGCACGGACCGAAGCTGGGAGGAGATCCGGCGGATTGCCGTCCGGGAGCCGCGCGTTCGCGGCCTTCGCCTCATCCGCAACTTCGGCGAGCACGTGGCCATCACCGCGGGGCTGGACCGGGTGGATGCGGATCATGCGGTAATCATGGCCTGCGACCTGCAGGACGATCCGGCTGCCATCCCGCGGATGCTCGACGCGTCGGCCCGCGGCGCGGACCTCGTGCTCGTCCGCCGGATGCAGCGACGGGACGGCTGGCTCAAGCGCCTGCTCGCGCGGCTGTTCTACGCGTTCATCTCGCTGCTCTTCAACGTGCACTACGACTACCGCGTCGGCAACTACCGCCTGCTCACGCGCCGCGCCGTGGAGTACTTCCGGCAGCATCGGGAGCGCATGCGCAACGTGAACGCCATCATGGCGCTCATGGGCGTGTCGACGGCCTACGTGGACGTCACGCACCGTGCCCGCCGGCATGGGAGGAGCACCTATACCCTGGGACGATCCGCGAGAGTCGCCGCCTCGGTCGTCATCGGCTATTCGGACATTCCCCTGGTGATGTCGGGCGCCATCGGCGGGCTGCTGTGCCTGTCGGCCCTGGTGTGGGGCGCATGGCTGGTCGCGAGGTCGATCGCGGGCGAAGCCGTCCCGGCGGCCTCGGTGGCTGTCTGCGCGGTGGCGGCGATTGGCGGCCTGGTGCTCGTGAACCTCGGCATCGTCGGCGCCTACCTGGGACGTGCCGCCCGCGAGGCGAAGGAGCGGCCGATGTATTTTGTGGGGGAGAGCACGGAGGTTCGAAGCACGGAGGTTCGAAGCACATAGGTTCGAAGCACATGGGTTCCAAGCGCCGGCCCGCACGTTGGTGTAATATGTAGAGGTTGTACCTGTGGGCGGCTAGCTCAGCTGGGAGAGCGCCGCGTTCGCAACGCGGAGGTCGGGAGTTCGAGCCTCCTGCCGTCCACCAACCTTCGCTCATGGTTCAGCCCGGAGGTCGCCCACCGCTGCGCTGCCCGCGAAGGTGGGCCGAAGGCGCCGTTGCGGCGCCTTTTTGCTTTCTCCGGGGGCGTCGACTTCTCAGGCTTAAGATGGGAGGCATGAGGTCCCTGCTCGCCGCGATGGCCGTGCTGGCCCTGGCCCTCCCCAGCCTGGCGCAGTCGGACGGTGCGTCCGGGCTCGCGGAGCGCGTCCAGGCCCGGTACAGGACCATCCGCCACTTCGAGGGCAGCTTCGTCCAGACCTACGAGGGCGGCGTCCTGCGCACGAAGACGACGGAGAGCGGAACCCTGGCCGTCAGGCAGCCCGGGCTGTTCCGCTTCGTCTACACGAGGCCCGAGCGGAAGGAGTTCGTCTCGGACGGCACGCGGGTCTACACCTACCTCGTCGCCGACAAGCAGGTCATCGTGAGCCCGGCGCCTGGGCCGGACGATGCGACGACACCGGCGCTGTTCCTGGCCGGCCGGGCCGACATTGCCCGGGATTTCACGGCCGCGTTCACGGATCTGCCCGGTGCCGCCCAGGACCTGCGGACCCTGAAGCTGGTGCCCCGTCGACCCGACCCGGACTACGAGTGGTTCGGCATCGGGGTGGATGCGAGGACGCTGCAGATCCGCTACCTGGTGGCTGCGGATCGGCAGGGCGGCAGGTCCGCGTTCAGCCTGTCGAACCTCAAGGAAAACGAGCAGCTGGCCGATAATACGTTCCGGTTCCGCATTCCCCGTGGCGTCGATGTCGTCACCCATGACGCTCGCTCACGCTGACCGCAGCCTTGTCCGCATGGCGGTCGTCCTGGCTGTCGCGCTGGCCCTGTCCGGCTGCGCCACGTCCCGCGCCCTCACCAACGCGCGCAGTGCGGAGACGCGCCAGGACTACGACAGCGCCGTCGCCGAGTACACGCGGCTCCTTCGGCTGGATCCCGACAACAAGGACGCACGCTTCGGCCTCGAGCGCGCGCGCATCCGGGCCGCGCAGGACCATTTCGCCCGCGGCCGCCGCCTGGCGGCGACCGGCAAGCTCGAAGAGGCGCTCATCGAGTACCAGATCGCATCGGAGATGAGCCCTGCCAACGGCGACATCCAGGCGGCCCTCCGGGACACGCGCAGCCAGCTGCGGACCCAGATCCAGGTGCGCGAGGACGGCAAGACCCGTCTCGAGGCGCTGATCGATCAGAGCCTCGTGGCGCCACTGCCCGGTGCGGAGCTGCCCACCGGCGTCTCGCTGCCCGACTCGCTGGTGTTCCGCGATGCCAGCGCGCGTGACGTCTTTGCGTCCATCGGGAAGTTCGCCGGCCTCAGCATCGTCTTCGATCCCGCGTATCGCGACCAGCCCGTGTCGGTGGATCTGCGGAAGGCGCCGCTCGACCAGGCGCTCAACTCGGTCACGCTGGCCACCCGCACCTTCTGGAAGGCCACCACGCCGGGTACCGTCACCATCATTCCCGACTCGCAGGCGAAGCGCCGCGAGTACGAGGACGAGGTCGTGCGCACGTTCTACCTGAGCAACGCCGACCTGAAGGAGACCATCGACGTCCTGCGCATCGTGGTGGACGCGCGGCGGCTGGCGGCGATGACGGCCACCAACGCCATCACCATCAAGGACACGCCCCAGCGGATCGCCGCGGCGGGCCGCATCATCACGGCCCTGGACAAGGCGCGGCCCGAGGTCGTGATCGACGTGGAGCTCCTCGAGGTGGATCGGACCCACCTCAACGAGTTCGGCCTCCAGCTGGCGTCCCCGGCGACGGCTCCCACCGGCCTCGACGGCCAGGCTGACGTCAACCGGGAGGGGCTCACCCTGCGGGATCTCACGACCCTCACCCAGTCCGACGTGTTCCTGACGAACCTGCCGGCGCTCTACTACCGGCTACTGAAGACCGACAGCGCCACGCGTGTGCTGGCGAACCCGCAGCTGCGCACGACCGAGGGCGTGGCCGCGCAGGCGCGGTTCGGAGAGCGCGTGCCGGTGCCGGTCACGACCTTCGCGCCCATCGCCACCGGTGGCGTGCAGACACAGCCCATCACGTCGTTCAACTACGAGAACATCGGCGTCAACATCGACATCACGCCGCGCACGCACCACGACGATGCGGTGTCGCTGGCGGTGAAGATCGAGCTCAGCAGCATCTCCGGGACCGGCTTTGGCGGCCTTCCCACGTTCGGCAACCGGTCCATCAACACGGTCATCCGGCTGAAGGACGGCGAGACGAACATGCTGGCGGGGCTCATCCGCGACGAGGAGCGGCGCTCGCTGGCGGGCGTCCCCGGGCTGAGTGACATCCCGGTCATCGGGCGGATGTTCGCCTACAACCGGAAGCAGACGCAGGAAACCGACATCATCCTCACGCTCACGCCGCGCATTGTCCGCGTTCTGGACCTGACCGAGGAGGACCTTGCGCCCTTCCGCGTGGGCCGGGACGGCGCTGCGGCCGGGGCCGACCTGCCTCCCCTTCCCGTACCCCAGCCGGTTCGCCCGCCGGGGGTCCCGCAGCCGGAGGGCGATGCCGTTGCGGCTCCGGCAGGCCCGGTGCAGGCGCCCGCGGTGCCGCCCACACAGGTGCCGGCAAAGCCGGTGAAGCCCCCACCAGGGGGCTGGGGAAGGGAGAAGTGAGAAGGGAGAAGTTTGAAGTTAGAAGTGAGAAGTGAACACGGTGGGAGCTCACTCTCTGACTCTCCCTTGCTTCTCCCTTCTCACTTCTTCCTTCTCCCTTCTCCCTTCTCACTTCTCACTTCTCACTTCTCACTTCTCACTTCTCACTTCTCCTGTCCGTCTCACACCTTGCTGACCTCCGCCCCCAGCGCCTGCAGGCGTTCGACCAGGCGGCTGTACCCGCGTTCCACGGTCTCGAGCGGCTCCACGCGGCTTTGACCCTCGGCAGCGAGCGCCGCGGCGATGAGTGCCATGCCGGAGCGGATGTCCCGGCTGTCGAGGGTCTTTCCGCGCAGCTTGCGCGGGCCGGTCACGATGATGCGGTGCGGATCGCAGAGGAACAGATCCGCGCCCATGCCGCTCAGCTGCTCCAGCGCGAAGAGGCGGAGCTCGTACAGCCAGTCGTGTACCAGCGTGGCGCCATCGGCCTGTGTGGCCAGCACGGTCACGAGGCTCACCAGGTCGCTCGGGAATCCGGGCCAGAGGCCCGTAGTGATGCGGCCGGCGCCCACCAGCGTGCTTCGACGCACGCTGAAGACGTCGCCGTCCTGACGGCAATCGACGCGCATCTTCCGCAGCACGCTGGCCACCACCTCCATGTCCACCGGCCGCGTGCCGCCGATCGCCACTTCCCCGCCGGTGATGGCACCCACGACGGCCCAGCTGCCGGCTTCGATGTAGTCGCCATCCAGGCGCTTCTCGGCGCCTGAGAGGCGCATGCCGCCCTCGACGCGGATGGTGTGCGATCCCTCACCCGTGATCCCGACGCCCATGCTCCGGAGGAACTGGCAGAGCTCCGTCACGTGGGGCTCGCAGGCGGCGTGGCGGATCTCCGACACGCCGGGCGCCGCGGCCGCGGCCAGCAGCGCCGTCTCCGTCCCGGTCACCGAGGCTTCGTCCAGATAGATGGACGCCGGCTCGAGCCCGTCCGGCACCTCGAGACAATGGCCCGGCCCCTCCACGACCCGCGCCCCCATGGCCGTGAGCGCCTCGATGTGCGTGCGGATGGTCCGCCTCGCCGGGAAGTCGCCGCCCGGCGGCGCGACGTGCGCCACGCCCTTCCGCGCCAGCAACGGGCCCAGCAGGAGCACCGAACCACGCAGTCGGCCCACGAGCGCGCGGTCCGGCTCGTGCCTGGTCACCTGCCGGCATTCGATGCGCAGCGTGGTGCCGCCAATGCCCTCGACCTCGGCGCCGAGGTCGAGCAGCAGCCGGGCCATCACTTCCACGTCCGCGATGCGGGGCACGTTCGTGAGGACACAGGGCTGCTCGGTGAGCAGGCAGGCGGCCATCAGGGGCAGCGCCGCATTCTTGTTGCCTTCGACATCGACGCGTCCGCTGAGGGGACGGCCACCCTGAATGAGTAAGGTAGACATGGTCGGAACCGGGAGTCGGAAAGAAGCCGGGGTCAGAACCCCAGCCGGACGATCTCCTCGCGGAGGGTGACGCCGAACTGGTCGCGCACGGCCTGCCTGCAGCGGTCGATCAGCCGCGCGATGTCCGCAGCGCTCGCCGACCCGCTGTTGACGATGAAGTTGGCGTGGGTCGTCGAGACCCGCGCCCCGCCTTCGGCCGCGCCCTTGAGCCCGGCCCGGTCCACCAGGGCTCCGGCGGATGGCGGCACGCCCGCCGGGAGGATGTCGCGGGCCGCGTCCGGGTTCATGAAGATGCACCCGGCACTCGGCGCCTCGAGCGGCTGCGTCCGCTTGCGAATGGCGAGTGACTCGCGCGCGGCCTGGCGCAAGGCATCGGGATCCGCGCCCGGCATCACGCGAAACGCCGCCCAGAGGACAATCTCACCCGTGCGTTTCAGTCGGCTGTCGTCATAGCCGAACTCCATGCGGTCCGCCGGCACCTGGAGCAGCGTGCCGTCGCGCCCAGCGAGCCGCGCGCTGTCAACCAGGTCGCCGATGTTCCGCTGCTTCCAGTGGGCATTGCCGTAGATGGCGCCACCCACGGTGCCCGGCGTGCCCGCCCAGGCCTCCAGGCCCGCCAGGCCCCGGTTGATCGTCCAGCGCACCAGGCCGTTGATCGTCACGGCCGCATCGGCCCGGACCAGGCGATCGCCAACCATGCTGACGTCGCCACCGCGCGGGCGAATCACGAGGCCGCGCACACCAGCGTCGGCCACCAGGACGTTCGAGCCCCCGCCGAGGACGATCACGGGCGCCCCGTGCGCCCGCGCGATGCGGACCGCGTCCAGCAGTTCCTCGCCGGTCTTGGTTTCGACGAGCACGTCGGCCGGGCCGCCGACCCTGAACGTGGTGAAGGGCGCGAGCGCCGCGTTCACGCCGACGCGCTCGGCGCCGAAGCGGGCAATCAGGCCCGCGACCAGTGGGGTGCGGGCGTTCATCGGGCAGCGCCGCCTTCGCGCGGATGCGTCATCTGGGCCATCAACTCCCGCTCCCGCGCAATCAGGGCCGCAACGGCCTCGCGGTAGCTGCAGCGGTCGAACTCGATGAACTCCCCTGGTGCCAGCTGCGCGGCCAGGCACAGGTCTGCGGTGATCACGTGCCCAATCTTGGGATAGCCGCCCGCCGTCTGGCGATCCGCCATCAGGAGGATGGGCGCCCCCGCCGCGGGCACCTGGATGGCCCCCATGGTCACGGGCTCCGAGATGGGCTCGCCCGACCGGGCGTGCTCGAGGGGCGGGCCCTCGAGACGATATCCCATCCGGTTCGACCGTGGCGAGATCCGGAAGCTCACACTCGTCAGCGCCTGCCAGGCGCGGGGGCCGAACCAGTCCTCCTGGGGCCCGGGCATCACGCGCAGGCGGGCGCGCCCGCCCGTCGGGAGCGTCAGCCCCCTGGCGCGGTTCGCCGGACCCGAGGCCACCGCCGCCACCGGCAGCGCGTCGCCCGCCGCCAGCGCGCGGCCCTCCAGGCCTCCCATATGGCTGACCGTGTGGGTCGCCCGGCTGCCAAGGACCGGCGGCGTGAGGATGCCGCCTCCTGCCACGGCCAGGTAGGCGCGCGCCCCGAGATGCCGGCGGCCGAATCGCAGCACCGCGCCGCGCCGTGCCTCGAACGCGGTCCCCGAGAAGACCGCCGCGCCGCCGCACGTCAGGTCGAAGTCGGCGCCTGCCACCGCCAGCACCGTATCGGCGTCGACGACGAGCTCCGGGCCAATCAGGGTGACCTCGAGCGTCGCCGCTTCCGGCGCATTGCCCACGAGGTGATTGGCGAGCCGGTGCGAATAGGCATCCATCGCGCCCGCGACCGGGACCGCCTCGAGCTGGTGAGACCACCGGCCGAGGTCCTGCACCGTGGTGAGCAGGCCTGGCCGCACGATGCGAAGCCACCCGGTCAGGCTCATCGTGGCACGAACCGCACGAGGTCTCCTGGCACCAGCAGGCTCGACGGCGTCCGGCCCGCATCGAACATCACCACGGACGTGAAACCGATGATCTGCCAGCCGCCGGGGGTGGCTGCCGGGTACACCCCGGTCTGCACGCCGGCGATGCCAACCGACCCGGCCGGCACGAGATCGCGCGGGACTCGACGCCGCGGGGCGGCAATACGGGCGTCCACGCGGCCGAGGTACGCGAACCCGGGAACGAAGCCCAGCATGTAGACGCGGTAGGTCGCTCCGGCATGGCGCTCGATCACGTCGGCCGGCGCGCACCCGGCGAAGTCGGCGACGGCCTGGAGGTCCGGGCCTCCCGCGCCGCCGTAGACCACCGGGATCTCGTGGACCGCCGGCTCGGGCAGCGTCTCGACCGTGGCGGCGCCCCGGCCGTCCTCGGTGATGGCCCGATCCAGCGCGGCCAAGTCCGTCCGCAGCGGGTCGAAGTGGATCCCCAGCGAGCAGTACCCCGGCACGATATCGCGAACGCCGGGCACGGCCCGCGCGCGCAGTCGCCGACCGAGTTCGATGGCCCGCTGGTTGACCAGCGGATCGATGACCGGCTCGAATTCGACGAGCAGCATGGCATCGCCGGCGGGGCGAATCCGCATCAGAGGGCCTGCAGGAGCGTTCGGTGGATGCCGCCGAATCCGCCGTTCGACATGATGACGACCAGGTCGCCGGCCCGTGCCTCCGCGGCAACCGTCGCCACAATCGTCTCCACGTCGGGCAGGTGGCGCGCGGCCACGCCGGCCGTGGTGAGGTTCCGGACGAGCTCCGACTCCGACAGCCGCTCGCTGTCCGGCAGGCTGGATCGGAAGACGGACGCCAGGACGACCTGGTCGGCGCCGACGAAGGCCTGGGCGAACGCGTGCTGGAACACGCGGCGGCAGGAGGAGGCGGACCGCGGCTCGAAGATGGCCCACACGCGGCGTCCGGGTGCCAGGGCGCGCACCGCCCGCAGCGTCTCGGCCACCGCCGTGGGATGATGCGCGAAGTCGTCGTACACGGTCACCCCGCGGCGCTCACCCACCATCTCGAGACGCCGCTTCACCCCCAGAAAGGACGCCAGGCCTTTTCGCAGGCGATCGATCGGGACGCCCATCTCCGACCCGATCGCCATGGCCGCGAGCGCGTTCCGGATGTTGTGCTCACCCGCCATCGGCAGGCTGAACTCGCCGAGGTCGTGACCCATGCCCGTGAGGCGGAACCGCGTCGCGGCAACCGGAGCACTCGCATCGCTCCGGACGGTCGCATCCGCGATCACGTCCGTCGCGCGCCAGTCCGCCCCCTCGGACAGCCCGAACGTCTGCACGCGGCTTCGCGCGAGCGGCGCCAGGGCCGCCGCATCCATGCTGTCCACGCCGAGCAGCGTCAGCCCGCGGCGCGGGACGAGGTTCACCAGCCGGCGGAACGCGAGCCGGACCGCGTCCAGGTCGGCATAGATGTCGGCATGGTCGAACTCGATGTTGCTCACCACCGCGATGTCGGGCAGGTACTTCAGGAACTTCGCGGTCTTGTCGAAGTAGGCGCTGTCGTACTCGTCCCCCTCGATGACGAAGACCCTGCCCTGCCCGATGCGGTAACTGGCGCCGCCTTCCCCGAAGTTTCGGGCAATGCCGCCCACGAACATCGTCGGGTCCACGCCGGCGTCGGTCAGCAGCCAGGCGGTCAGCGCCGTCGTCGTGGTCTTGCCGTGGGTGCCCGCGATGACGACGGAGGTGGCGTTCCACAGGAAGAAGTCCCGAATGGCCTCGGGCAGCGAGGTGTATCGCAGCCTGCGGTCGAGCACGGCCTCGAGCTCGGCATTGCCGCGCGAAATGGCATTGCCGACCACGACGAGATCGAGCGGACCCTCGACGTGCGCCTCGCCGTATCCCTCGAGCAGCGTGATGCCCTCGGACCGGAGGAAATCGCTCATCGGCGGATACACGTGTTCGTCCGATCCGCTGACCTCGTGTCCCTGCTGCCGCAACAGCGCCGCGAGGGTGCCCATCGCCGTTCCGCACGCGCCGATCAGGTGAATCCGCATCGCGTCGATACCCGCCATCAGGACACTGCGGCTTCGTCGATGGCCACGGCCGGAGGCGTGGTGCGCACCCGCCCGCGCACGCCGAGGGGGAGCGTCCAGGTCGGGCCGGCCGTGTGGCCGGAGGGAAACCCGAAGAGCACCGGACCCGGGAACCCGCGTGTGAACGCGCGCAGCACATCGCGAATCGCCGGTCCGTCGCCCGGCTCGTCGCACCGGGGAAACTCGCCGAACACCAGGGCGCCTGCGCGGGCCATTGTGCCGCTCTGCGCGAGCTGCGTGAGCATCCGATGGATGCGATACGGCCGCTCGCCCACGTCTTCCAGGAACAGGATGGCGCCGCGCGGGATCTCGAACGCCCACGGCGTCCCCAGCAGGGACACGAGTTGCGACAGCGTGCCACCCAGGAGCGGGCCGGCCGCCTCGCCGGGCGCAAACGCCTCGAGTCCCGGCGGCGTGAGCTCGCCCAGCGGCTCGGCCACCATCACGGCACGCAGAAAGGTGGCCTCGTCGTAGGCCGTCGGCCCCACGGCCAGGCGCCCCTCGATCATGGGGCCGTGCAGCGAGACCACGCCGTGCATGCACGACCACCACAACAGGGCGGTGATGTCGCTGTAGCCAATCAGCAGCTTGGCCGCCTGTCTCATTTCCTCGGCTTCGAGGAGCGGGAGAAGCTGCTGGCTGCCGTAGCCGCCGCGGACAGCCAGCAGCGCGGCAATGGAGGGGTCGCGCCAGGCCTGGCGGAGGACACGCGCCCTCACATCGGGCGGCCCGGCCTCGAACCAGCCGCGTTCGAAGATGGCCGGATCGCAGACGGCCTCGAAGCCCAGGCGCCCCAGCTCGCGGATGCCGGCGTCGAGCTCGGCGGGCTTGAAGCCGCTGGCGGGAGCCACGAGCGCGATCCGGTCGCCCGGACTGAGCCGGCGGGGATGGATCACAGGAACGCCGCCATTTCATCGGCCACGGCGCGGTGGTCGTCGCGCCCCAGCACGGCCTTCAGCGTGCGATGGCGCTCGCGCGCCGGGCGCCGATCCCCGCCGAGGAATCGCTCCTTGGCCCGCTTCAGTCTCCGCCAGGCCTCGTCCAGGCGCGCGGCGCTGATGGCGCCGCTCTCGACGGCGCGGACGAGGGCCTCGAGGGTTGCGGCCTGCAGATCCAGGCTGCCGCCGCACACGAGGACGGCATCGCACCCGGCCTGGATGGCCTCGACCGCAGCCGCCGGCACCGAGTACCGCGTGCTCACGGCCTTCATCTCGAGGTCGTCGCTCAGGATCACGCCCTCGAATCCCAGCTCCTGCCTGAGGATGCGGTCGACGACGGCCGGTGACAGGGTGGCGGGCCGCTGCTCGTCCAGCGACGGCACGAGCACGTGTGCCGTCATGATGAAGGCGACCTGCTCGGCGATGGCGGCGCGGAAGGGCTCGAACTCCACCGCGCGCAGCCGATCCGGCGGGTGCTCCACCCGTGGAAGCTCGACGTGCGAATCGGTGCTGGTGTCGCCGTGGCCCGGGAAGTGCTTGCCACAGGCGGCCACGCCCGAGGCCTGCAGCGTGCGCACCAGCACGCGGCCCAGCCGCGCCACCTCACCGGCGGTCTCCGCGAGGGCACGGTCGCCGATGATCGGGTTCCTCGGGTTCGTGTGGACATCGAGCACCGGGGCATAGTCGAGGGTCACGCCCACGGCAGCGAGCTCGGCGGCGAGCGCGCGGGCGAACCGCTCCGCCAGGTCTTCCGAACCCGCGCGGCCCAGCGTGGCCATCGGCGGCCACACCGTGAACGGATCCTTCAGCCGCGCAACCCTGCCGCCCTCCTGATCCACGCTCACCCAGGCGGGCATGTCGCGCCCGAGGGCCTCGGCCTCCGCGGCCACCGCACTCACCTGCTCCGGGGCCTCGATGTTGCGACCGAACAGGATGATGCCCCCCAAATCGAACTCGCGGGCCAGCGCGCGAAGCTCCGGAGGGATGGAGACGCCTGCGAAGCTCCCGATGAGGAGCTGTCCGACATCGCGGCGGGTGGCGAGGGGCATGCGGCTACGGGAATTATAATTGGCCCCGTGGGCATCACGGCGTCCGCGCCGACCCGAATCGACCTGGCGGGCGGCACCATCGACATCTGGCCGCTCTACCTCTTTCATCCCGGCGCGCAGACGCTCAACGCGGCCATCAGCCTGCGCGCCCACGCGCACATCGAACCACGAGACGACGACCGGGTGGCGCTCGTGTCCATCGATACCGCGCGCGAGGTGGTCCTCCCGGCCGACGACCATCTGCGCACGGATCCGACGCTGCCGCTGCTCGGCCGGCTGGCCCATCACTTCGCGGCCCGTGGCGTCACGCTGACCACCCGGGGCGAGTCTCCCGCCGGTGCCGGCATCGCTGGATCGTCCGCGCTGAACATCGCGGTGTGCGGGGCCCTCAACGCCTGGACCGGCCGCAGGGCTCCGCCGGACACGCTGCTGGACATCGCCCAGGACATCGAGGCCCAGGTGATCGCCGTCCCGACGGGCCTGCAGGACTATCGTCCGGCGCTCTACGGCGGCATCGCCGCCGTCGAGCTCGGGCCTGGCGCCGTGACGCGCGTCGGCCTCGACGTCGATCCGCGGGAGCTCCAGCGCCGCCTCGTGCTCTGCTACACGGGCGAGCCCAGGAACTCGGGGACGAACAACTGGGAAATCACCAAGCGCCACATCGACGGCGACCGGCACGTCTTCGACTGCTTCGAGCGCATCCGCGACACCGCGGCCGCCATGCGCCATGCGCTCGTCGGCGGTCGATGGGACGACGTGGCCCGGCACCTGGCGACGGAGTGGGAGAACCGGAAGCGGCTCGCTCCCGGCGTGAGCACCTCGGCCATCGACGACCTGATCGCGCGTGCGGGGGGCGCCGGCGCACAGGCGGCCAAGGTCTGCGGGGCGGGTGGTGGAGGATGCCTCGTCGCCATGGCGCCGCCCGCCCGGACGGGGGCCGTCAGGGATGCGCTGGCCGCCGGGGGCGCGCGCCTGCTCGACTTCACAATCGAGACCGATGGCCTCCGCCTGGGATAACCCCGCGATCGCCCGCGTGCTCGCCGAGATCGCGGACCTGCTGGAGATCAAGGGTGACAACCCGTTCAAGATCAGGGCGTACCGGAACGCGGCCGACGTGGTGGGCCATGCCGCCGGGGCCGTGGCCGGGATGGACGCGGCCGCGCTCCGCGAGTGGTCCGGCATCGGCAAGGACCTCGCGCAGCGGATTGTCGAGATCGCGGCGACGGGCGACTGCACGGTCCGTCAGGATCTGCTGAAGGAGTTCCCCTCGTCGCTGCTCGACGTGCTGGCCCTGCAGGGCGTGGGTCCCAAGACCGTGGCGGCGTTGTACCGGAACCTGGGTGTCGAGAACCTCGCCGACCTCGAGGCCGCGGCGCGGGCCGGGCGCATCCGCGGGCTCAAGGGCATGGGCGCACGGAGGGAGGCTCTCATCCTGAAGGCCCTCGACGAGCGCCGGAAGCACTCGGGCCGGCACCTGCTGGCCGAAGCCACCAGGGTCGTCACGGCCCTGATCGACTGGCTGCGCCATGAGCGGCCTGGGCTGGACGTCATTCCCGTCGGGAGCCTCCGCCGCGGCGCGGAGACCTGCGGCGACGTGGACATCCTCGCGGTGGGCGCCGACGCCTCGGTCCTCGAGCTGTTCACCACCTATCCGCTCGTCGAGCGCGTGCTGGGGCGCGGCGACACCAAAGCCTCCGTCCTGCTGCGCGGAGGATTGCAGGCCGATCTGCGAGCCGTGGCTCCGCACGAACGCGGCGCCGCCATGCAGTATTTCACCGGCTCGAAGGCTCACAACATCGCCCTTCGGGACCGCGCGCTCGAGCGCGGGTGGCGCCTGAACGAGTACGGCCTGTTCCGAGCCACGGACGAGAAGCGGATCGCGGGCCGGACCGAAGAGGAGATCTACCGGAAGCTCGGCATGGCCTGGGTGCCGCCCGAGTTACGGGAGCAGCGGGGCGAGATCGAGGCCGCGCTCGAGGACCGGCTCCCGCGCCTCATCGACGCGGCGGACCTGCGCGGCGATGTCCACATGCACACCACCGCCACGGACGGGCGCGACTCGCTCGAGGCGATGGCCGCGGCGGCGGGCGCCCGCGGCCTGGAGTACATCGCCATCACGGACCACAGCCAGGCCCTCGCGATGGCCAATGGCCTGGACGCGGGTCGCGCCCTGGCGCACGCGGAGCGCGTGCGGTCGCTCAACGGTCGCCACCGCGGGCTCACCCTCCTCGCCGGTATCGAGTGCGACATCCTGGCCGACGGCCGCATGGACCTCCCGGACGACTGCCTGGCTGCGCTCGATCTCGTCATCGCCTCGGTCCATTCCTCCCTGTCGCAGTCATCGGACGAGATGACGGCACGGATCATCCGGGCCATCGAGCATCCGCACGTCGACGTCATCGGCCACCCGACCAACCGCCTGCTGCTCCGCCGACCGGCCTCGCGCGTGGACATCGAGAAGGTCGTGGATGCTGCCGCGGCCAACGGCGTGGCGCTCGAAATCAACTCGCTGCCGGACCGCCTGGACCTGTCCGACAGCCACGCGCGGCTGGCGCGCGATCGCGGGGTGAAGCTCGTGATCTCCTCCGACGCGCACTCGACCGCGGACCTGGACGGCGTACGCTGGGGCGTGCTCGTCGCGCGTCGCGCCTGGGCGAGGCGGGAGGACGTCCTGAACGCGCTGCCGCTGAGGCGGTTCCGCAAGGCGCTCAAGCGGGCGGGCCGATGAGGGCGCCCGGGGACGGACCCGCCCGAGCGATGTCGACGGACGATTCCCGGATTTCGGTTCCCGCCTGTATACTCCCCCGCTGTGGACCCCGTTGCCGAGATCAAGCGCCTGTACTACGGCGCGACGAAAGCCACCATCCGGAAAGACCTCGCGCGCGCCATCGAGTTGCTGAAGGCGCTGCCATCCGAAGAGGAGCGCGAACGCGTGGCCGTCTTCATGGACGGGCTCTCACAGATGCGATCGGAGTGGCACGTCACTTCGCCCCAAGCACGACCTTCTTCCGCGCGGCAATCCGCAGCGGCTCCGGGACGTTCCGATCGATCGACAGGCCGCGGAGGTCGCGGTCGTTCAGGCGGTGGAGCAAGGTGAGCGACAAGGCGAGCGGGGTCTTCGGGTTCTTCGTGAGCGCCTGCGTGATCCCGTAGTTCTTGATCCAGGCGCGCGTGCTGCCGATGGTCCGCAGGATCTCGTCCGATACGTTGGCCATCCGCGCGTAGGTTTCCACCTCCTGCTCGGTGACCCTCGGGCAGCTGAGCACGGCCGACGAAACCATCCGGTTCGGATCCCGGATGAGAATGGCGCGCATTTCGCGCGTCCCCTTCATCGCGGCCTTGACCCTCTCGGGCACGCTCATCTCGCTGACGCGCCTGGCGGTATCGGCCTTCGCCTCCGGCGTCGTCTCGTCGCTGCCGTAGTCGGTGTGGTCCTCGTCCACGAGCGGCGTGTCCCCTTCCGACCAGGGCGCCGCGGCGGGCGCAATGCCGCGGGCGCGGAAGAACTCGCGGAGTTCGGTCGGCGCCTCAGCCCGGGCGGTCAGGCCCGCGACGACGTCGGCGGGGAGTTTGCGCAGGGTCTGTTCGGCGGTCTCGCGGACCTCCGCGTCGCTGTCGGAGGTGAGGTGCATCAGCAGCGCGAGCTGCTCGAGCGGGCGGGGCGCGACGGCGCCCTGCGCGGCGAGCAGGCGCACGTCCCGCGTGGCATCCCCTCGCCGGAAGAAGTCCAGCAGGGGCGTCCTGAGGCCGGCTTCCATCAACGTCTCGCGAGGTAGAGGTCGTAGTCGTCGCGCCCGACCCGCGCCGACAGTGGCTCGCCCGGTCGGCCCAGGAGGCGGCCGGCCCGGCCGTTGATGCTGAAGTGCACGGCCCCGGCGTTGTCCCCCCTGAGCTCGACAGTGTCCGCGAAGGCCACCTCGAGCCGCTCCCCCGCGTCGAGCCGGCCTGCGATGACGTCCCGGCCATCAGCGTTCACACGGAGATCGCAGGGCGAGGATACGGTGATCAGCATGGTGAGGGGACGGACACCCAGGGGGGGAGCTTCGGTGAAACCACCCGCCGGGACAATCTCGGGGCGCCAGGCCTCGACGTTGCCCGACGGCGTCAGGGCGGGAGGAGGCTCGGGGGCGGGCGCGCCAGGCCGGCTGCCGAAATAGGCCACCCCCGCCAGAAGGGGGACGACAGCTCCGATCATCGCCAGCGCCCTCCGCCACCGTGGTCGGGGTCCACATGTCGAGGGCCCGGGCACCGCCGTGGCTTCTCCGGGCATCGGCAACTCGTCAGGGCACTCCGCCAGGAAGGCGCGCAGCACCTGCTCGGGATCGAGACCAACCTCGCTGGATACGGCCCGTACGATCGAACGGCGATAGATGCCGTGGGGCAGCACGTCGATGCGCCCGTCCTCCAGGGCCGAAACCACGCGCGTCGACAGCTTCGTCGCGTCGGCAATCTGCCGATACGACAAGCCCCGGGCCTCGCGCGCCTCCCTGAGGCGCGCGGCCACGTGAAGTGGACGCTGCGCTAAGGTCGCCACCGGCGTATCCAACTGTTTGGGGGAGGCCGGCCACTGCACCACGCCCGGCTCCCCCTGATTCTAGGGAACCGTCCCGACCCTGTCAAACGCGAACTGCAGGGCCGCGACGCGTTCCTGCACGAATTCCCGCACGCCCCGGCCGCTGTCCGGAATGAACCACCCGATGGCGGCCATGCCCGTCGCCCCAGACGCAACCACGCGGGGCACGTCCCCGGCCGTCAGGCCCCCGATCGCCACAACCGGCGTTCCGCGCGCCGCCGATGCCACCGAGCGAAGCCCCTCCCACCCGAGCAGGGGCCAGCCGTCGGGCTTGGACGCGGTTGCCAGCACCGTGCCAGCCAGCAGGTACGACGCGCCGGAGGACCGTCGCACCGCCTCGATCGAGTGAACCGATCGGCCCGTCACCCACCGGGGTCCCGGTTCCACGAGCCGGCTCACGTCCCCCACGTCGAATCCCCGCTCCGGCAGGTGCACACCCGCCGCCCCGACCGCGAGCGCCACGTCGAGCCGGTCGTTCACGACGATCCGAGCCCGGCTCCCTGGCACCCCGGTGAACACGGCCCTCAGGAAGCGCGACAGCGGCCCGGCTTCGACGTCTGGCTCCCGCACCTGGATGAGGTCCGCTCCACCCGCGACGGCCCCCCGGATCTGCTCGGCCATCACCGCCGGCCAGGTGTCTTCGGCTGCACCGACTCCGCGCACCAGCCGGCGACGGCTCGTCACCAGCACGACCCGCGGCCAGCCCGGGCCGGGACTAGGCATCGCGTTCCGCTGCCGCCGCAGGGCCCGACCTTAGACCCGCGACGCCAGCCAGATCCGAGAGCGCAAACCAGATGTTCACGAGCCCGAGCCCCGAGATCGCGCCCCGCAAGTAGTTGTTCGTGATGACCGCGTGGATGGCGGGGACGAGGTCACCGAAATAGTTACGCTCCCAGAACGCGGACCACGGCACGACGAGTAGCAGCAGCCCGACCTCGAGGAGCAGGGCGATGAGGAGGAGCCGACGGAACAGACGCTAACCCCTGACCTTCGCCCGTGACAGGGAGTCGATGCGGTTCCCGACGTCCCTGTACCCGCCGGACTCGGCCTCGAGCTCCACGAAGACGGCCAGGGCGCGCGAGCTCTCCCCCACGGCTTCGAGGGTGGACGCGAGATCGTAGAGCAGCGCCCGACCGGCGTCCGCCGTCGGCGCCGGCGCCTCGGCCGCGCGCTCGAACCACTCGATGGCCCTGGCGGGCACCTGCTGCTCGAGATACAGCCGGCCCAGCATGGATGCCGCGTCGAAACGCTGGCGTGGCGACCGGGCCGCGATCTCGAGGGCCGCAATCGCGTCTTCGGTCATGCCCATGTCCTGGTAGGTGATTGCCAGCCGATACTGCTCCGCCGCGCCGTCCTCGGCCGCCGTTTCCGCTTCGGCAGCCTGCCCGGTCGCCACGGCGCCGGCCTTGCGCGCGCCCTCGGCGCGTGCCCGCACGGCGCGGTCCCCGCCCTTCGCCGGAACCGGCGCGTCCGGCGCCGCGGGCGTGATCGCTGCCGGCTCGGCTGCCGGTTTGAAGTCGGTGCCCTCGTTCAGGTCGATGAAGTCCGCGGCCATGAACGGGCTCTCGCCGCTCAGGCGGTCGGCGATGATCGCGTCGGGATCGGCCTCGCCCAGCATGACGAGTGACTTGCGGAACCGCTCGATGTTTGCGCGGCTCCAGGGCTCGCGCGCCACCAGGTCCTCACTGATGATCCGCGCCTCGAGGCCGCGGCCCACTTCCAGGTATGCGTCGGCCAGCTGGGCCTGCGCTTCGTACATCGTGGCCTCGAGCTGGCCATCCACGCAGATTTCGACGAGCCGCATCAGCGCGACGAGGTGGAAGCGGACACGCGTGACGAACTCGTGGAGCGCCGCAGCGGCCGCCGCATAGTCCCCATCCTGCAGCGCCGTGTCGGCGACGGCGTCGATCACGTGGTAGCCGGCCTCGGGCGAGCCTTCGGCGAGGCGGCATCCGAGCACGACGGCCGCTTCTCGGCACGACGTCTCGAGATGGAGCGCCCGCATCACGGCGGCGCGGCCTTCGTCCAGGCGGCCCTCGGTGAGGGCGCACTCGCCGAGGGCGAGCCACAGGGCGGCGTTCGAACCGGCCGTCTCCGGCGTGAGGAACGGCCGCGCGCGCGCGAGATCGCCGCGGACCACGAAGGCTTCGGCCAGTGTGGTCGCGGCGACGGTGTCGGACGGATCGAGCGCGGCCACCTCCGCCAGCACGTTGATGTGCTCGTCGGCCCGGCCGGTCTCGGACAGCCGCCGGGCCACGTCGCGGAACTCGTTGAGGGCCGTCGTGAAGTCGCCGATGTCGGCCGCCGCCCGTGCGGCGACGAGCCGCGCCTCGAGATCCTCGGGATCCAGGGTGCCCAGCCGGACACTCATCTCGGCCGCGCCACGCTGATCGCCACGCGCCTTGCGGCGGTCGGCCAGCTGCTGGAAGTACTGCTTGGCGTCGGCCAGGAGGCCCTGCCGCGCGGCGATCTCCGCCAGCTGCAGCAGCGCCGACTCCTCGCCCGGCTTGAACTTGACGATCTTCTTGTAGAGGGCGGCCGCCTTCGGGTAGAAGCCTTCGGCCGCGAGGTGGTCGGCGATGCGCAGGTACTGCGCGATGCCCTTCTCGGTCTGGCCCGCGCGGACGTAGAGGTCGCCGAGGGCGTTGGCGCTGTTCCAGTCCCGCGGCTGCGCTTCGACGACCTTGACGTATTCGGAAATGGCCGCGTCGATCCGGCCCTGCCTCAACGCCTTCTCGGCGCTCTTGAGCGCCCCTTCTCGATCGAACGGCGGCACGGTGATGGCCCTCAGGCAATCGTATCAAACAGCGTCGGGGGCCGGAACGACCGCCGGTGCTGCACGGAATAGCCAAACCTGGCCACCGCCGCCAGGTGGTCAGCAGTGGCATATCCCTTATGTCGGTCGAACCCGTACCGAGGATCAGTGGTGTGCAACGCTTCCATCAGGCGGTCGCGCGTGACCTTGGCCATGATGGACGCCGCGGCGATGGCCGCCGAGCGCCGATCCCCGCCCACGACGCCGCGCTGGGCCATCGGAAGGTCCGGGATGCGGAACGCGTCCACCAGCACCGCGTCCGGCAGGGGGGACAGCGCCAGGACGGCCTGCCGCATCGCGTGCAGCGAGGCGTGGTGGATGTTAATACGATCGATTTCAGGGGGATCGACCGAAGTCACGGCCCAGGCGACAGCATTGCGCGCAATTTCATCAAATAAGCGCGCCCGGGCCGCCGGGGTGAGCCGCTTCGAGTCGGCGAGGCCCCGGATGTGACGGTCGGGGTGCAGAATGACCGCCCCGGCCATGACGGGGCCGGCCAGGCACCCGCGCCCCACTTCGTCCACGCCGGCAATGTGGACGAACCCATATCGCCGGAGGGCATTCTCAAGCGTCCGCCGCGCGAGGGTGCGGCGCCCGTTCATTCCGGTAGCCACGTGCGTTGCCCGCCACCGGGCGAGCCGCCTGCGTCGAGGTGGCTAGCTCCTCCTGACTTCCTTCATGCGGGCGGCCTTGCCCCGCAGGTCGCGCAGGAAGTACAGCTTGGCGCGGCGGACCTTGGCCGAGCGCACGACGTCCACCTTCTGGATGGTCGGCGAGTGCATCGGGAAGATGCGCTCGACGCCCTGGCCGAACGACACCTTGCGGACCGTGAAGGTCGACCGGATGCCGCCGCGGCGCAGGTTGATCACCACCCCCTCGAACACCTGGATGCGTTCCTTGTCGCCTTCCTTGACGCGCACATGGACCCGCACCGTGTCGCCGGGCTTCATCCGCGGCCGCTCGACGAGCTGCGCCTTTTCCACCATGTCCATCGCAGTCATGACCTCTCACTCCCTTCTCTACCGTCGTCCCTCGTCGGGACGCCCGGGCGTGGCCGCCCATTCACGCAGCCAGCGCCGTTCCTCGTCGTCGAGCTCGGCCGTCGCCAGCAGGTCTGGCCGCCGCTCGAGCGTTCGCCGCAGCGCCTGCTGCCGGCGCCAGCGGCGAATCTCGCCGTGATGTCCCGAGGTCAGCACCTCGGGCACCGCCATGCCCGCGAACACCGCGGGACGCGTGTAATGCGGGCAATCCAGCAACCCGCGTCCGAACGAATCGGCCTCGACCGACTGATCGTCACCGACGACACCCGGCACCAGCCGCGCCACCGCGTCCACCAGCACCAGTGCCGGCAATTCGCCGCCCGAGAGCACGTAGTCGCCGATGGACACCTCGTCGGTCGCCCACCGCTCGCGCACGCGCTCGTCCACGCCCTCGTAGCGGCCGCAGAGGGCCACCACGTGCCCCAGCCCGGCCAGACGCCTGGCCTCGGCCTGCGTGAACCGCCGGCCCGCAGGCGTCAGCAGGACCACCGCGCCCGGCTGCCCGCGGCGGGCGACGATGCCCTCCATGGCCGCGAAGAAGGGCTCCGGTTTCATCACCATGCCCGGCCCGCCGCCAAACGGCACATCGTCCACGACGTGGTGCCGGTCGGTCGTGTACTCGCGGAGGTTGTGCACCGCGATGTCCAGTACGCCGCGTGCCCGGGCGCGGCCCACCACGCCCTCCGCGAGGCCGGCCTCGACCATCCCCGGGAAGATCGAGACGATATCGAAACGCATCCTGCGCCTACAGGTCCAGCAGTCCCTCCGGTGGCCGCACGGTGACGCGGCGTTCGGCCACGTCCACCGTGCAGATGTCGTCCGCGAGCGGAATCTCGTGGCGGCGTCTCGGCCCGTCCACCACCAACCGGTGCTGGCCAAGGCCCTCCACGGCAACGACGCGTCCGATGGTCTCCCCCCCGACGGTCACCACCTGGCAGCCAATCAGCTCGTGGTGATAGTACTGCCCCTCGGGGAGCGCCTGCTGCTCCGCGGCGTCGATCCGGAACTCCGCGCCGGCGTACCGTTCCGCCTCGTCAATCGACGTGACGCCGGCCAGGCCGACAATCGGACGTCCCTGGTGAATCCGCACCGCCGTCACTTCCGAGCACATCCGCGTCCCGTCGGCCATCCTGGTCTCGAATCGTGCGCCCACCCGGAACCGATCCTCGATGAAGTCGGTGTGCGGGTTCACGATCACGTGTCCCTTGTTGCCGTGCGCCCGGGCCACGACGCCGACGAGAATCAGGGCGTCCCAGTCGGTTCCGGTCTTCGCCGAGTCCTCGGCACGCAGGCCCGACGGCGCGACTCCCGGCACGCTCAGTCCCGGATGTCGAGCGTGACCCGCCTGCCGTCGGCCTCGGCGGCCGCGGACAGCAGTGTCCTGATGGCCGCCGCCGTCCGGCCCTGCCGGCCGATGACGCGGCCCAGGTCACCCGGCGCCAGCTCGAGCTCGAACACCGTCTGGCCGCGCCGCTCGGTCTCCCGGACGCGCACGGCATCCGGTTCGTCGGCCAGGGCACGGGCCACCGCTTCCACGAGGCCCTTCAAGTCCGCCGTCACGGTTGCACCCCTTACGCGGGCGGCGCCACCGGCGCCGCGGTCACCGGCTCGGCGACCACTCCCCGATCCCTCGTGAGGTGGCGTGCCAGGAGCGTGCGCACCGAGTCCGACGGGCGGGCGCCCCTGGAAATCCAGTACTCCACGCGGGCCTTGTCGATCTCGACGACGGCCGGCTTCATGCGCGGGTTGTAGGACCCGATCACCTCGAGAAAGCTCCCCTCGCGCGGCGTGCGGCCCTCGGTGACCACCACGCGGTAGTACGGCCGCTTCTTCGACCCCGTCCGACGCATCCGAATACTCAGCATGTCTGGTTGCTCCCGTTACTTCATCAGGCTGAAGGGACTCTTCTTCTTCTTCCTCGGCGGCGCTGCGATGGGCTCGCCGGTCATCTGGCCCACCATCTTCAGCATCCGCTGCATCTCGCCGAACTGCTTGAGCAGCCGGTTCACGTCCTCGACCGCGGTCCCGCTGCCACGGGCGATGCGCTTGCGCCGGCTGCCGTCCAGCAGCTCGGCGTGTCGACGCTCGTCGGGCGTCATCGAGTTGATGATGGCCTCGACGCGCCGCAACTGCCGCTCGTCGGGCTTCTGCTCGGCCAGCTGCTTCATGGCGCCCATGCCCGGCAGCATCCCGAGGATGTTCTCGAGCGGCCCCATCTTCTTCAGCGTGCGCAGCTGATCCCGGAAGTCCTCGAGCGTGAAGCCACCCTTCCGGATCTTCTCCTCGAGGCGCCCGGCCTCGGTCGCGTCGACGGCCTCCTCGGCCTTCTCGATGAGCGACAGCACGTCGCCCATGCCCAGCAGGCGTGACACGAAGCGGTCGGCGTAGAACGGCTCGAGATCCTCCAGCCGCTCGCCGCTGCCGACAAACGCGATGGGCACGCCGACGACGGACACCACCGAGAGCGCCGCGCCGCCGCGCGCGTCGCCATCGGCCTTGCTCAGCACGACGCCGGTGACGCCGATCTGCCGGTTGAACTCGCCGGCGCTCTTGATGGCGTCCTGCCCCGTCATCGCATCCGCGACGTAGAGCAGGTCGCTCGGCTCCACCGCCTGCTGGATCGCCGCGAGCTCCTGCATGAGCTCGTCGTCGATGTGCAGACGCCCCGCGGTGTCCACGATGACGACGTCGTTGCCCACCGCGCGGGCTTCCACCAGCGCGCCCTTCGCGCGCGCGACGGGATCCATCTGGCCCGCGGGATCGTGCACGCGCACGCCCGCCTTCTCCGCCACGACCGCGAGCTGCCGGATGGCCGCCGGACGCCGCACGTCGGTGGATACGACGATCGGGTGCCGGCCCTGCCTGGCGAGCCACTTCGCGAGCTTGCCCGTCGTGGTGGTCTTGCCCGAACCCTGCAGCCCCAGCATGAGGATGACGCGGGGCCGCGCGGCGCTCTCGACCAGACCGCCTTTCGCGTCGCCGAAGAGCGCGAGCAACTCGTCGCGGACGATCTTGACGACCTGCTGGCTGGGCGTCAGGCTCTTCAGGACCGCCTGGTCCATCGCGCGATCGCGCACGCGATCCACGAAGGCCTTGACGACCTGGACGTTGACGTCGGCCTCGAGCAGCGCCATCCGGATTTCCCGGAGCGCGTTCTCGACCGTCCCTTCCGTGAGGCGCGTCTCCCCCCGGATGGACTGGAAGACGTCCTGCAGCCGCTGACTCAGTTGATCGAACACGGGTTTACCATCAGGCGCAAACCCTTATCCTAGTTGAGTTTCAGGGTATCCGTCAAACGGACTTCAGGCGGTGCCCCAGCTTGTCCTTCTTCACCTTCAGGTAGCGGCGCGTCGTCTCCGACGCCGGGATCTCCAGCGGCAGCGTGGAGGCCACTGCCAGGCCATACCCCTGCAGGCCCACGAACTTGCGGGGATTGTTCGTCAGCAGCCGCATCGTCCGGACGCCCAGGCTCCGCAGAATCTGGGCGCCAATCCCGTAATCCCTCTGGTCGGGCTTGAAGCCCAGCCGCTCGTTGGCCTCGACGGTGTCCAGTCCCTGGTCCTGCAGCTCGTAGGCCCGCAGCTTGTTCGGCAGGCCGATGCCGCGCCCTTCCTGGTTCAGGTAGAGCAGGACGCCGCGGCCTTCCGACGCGATCCGCTGCATGGCGATGTCGAGTTGCGGCCCGCAGTCGCAGCGCGCCGACTGGAACACGTCGCCGGTGAGGCACTTC
>CAUJDN010000085.1 GCA_963169195.1 Acidobacteriota bacterium
TGAGCGCGTTCAGGACGGTGAAGACCGCGAGCGTCGCCCCGGTGCCCAGCGCCAGTACCACGATCGCTCCGAGGGTGAACGCCGGGGTGGCGGCAAGCCGGCGGAACGCCAGGCGCAGGTGCATCGTGGGCCGACTCTAGCACGCCCCTCGGACCCCAGGCCCCACGGCATCAGAGCTGACGGCAGCCTCCGGGGCGCTGCCCAGAGTGGCCGTTCGAGCGCGGTCGCCCGGCGGCCGAGGCGGTAGAATGGAGGTAGCCCGGCTGAGGGCGAAGCGATGATCCAACTCGAACAGCATCGTCACGCGATTCTTGAAGCCGCCGCGCGGCACGGCGCGCGAAACGTGCGCGTCTTCGGCTCCGTGGCGCGGGGCGACGACCGAACGGACAGCGACATCGACCTGCTGGTCGAGATGGCGGACGATCGGTCGCTGCTCGACCTGGTCGCGCTGGAACAAGAGCTGGAGTCGCTGCTCAATCGGCCGGTGGACGTCCTCACGACGCAAAGCCTCGCGCCCGCCATCCGGCAGCGTGTCGCCGCAGACGCGCGCGCGCTGTGAAGGACGAGCGGGTTTACCTCGGCCATATCCGCGAGGCGATCGCCGACATTCGCACGTACGCGGCAGCGGGCGAGGTGGCGTTCCGGACCGACCGCATGCGGCAGGACGCCATCATCCGGAAGCTCGAGGTGATCGGCGAGGCCGTCAAGCACCTCTCGGACGACACCCGCGGCCGCCAGCCGGACATCCCGTGGAAACAGATCGCTGGCATGCGTGACCACCTCACGCACGCATACTTCGGCGTCGATCTGGCGCTGGTCTGGCGAGTGATTGAACGTGACTTGGGACCGCTCGACGCCGCCGTTGCGGCGCTGCTCGAGGAGTGATTGCGCTGTCCCTGTTTTGTACCTGATACTCAGGTTTCTAGAGGTTCTGGCGGGTTCTGGCGGTTCCGATCCGGCCTAAATCGTTGAGGGGAGCGGGTCCTTCAGGAACGAATCCCACCCTCTCCGCCACTCCCTGCGCTTTCGGCTTCGGTCGCGCCGTCGCGGGCGGTTCAGCGCCGCCGTCGTCGGCTGCGCGGCCGTCGGATCGGCGTCGAATCTCATCCTCTCCGCCAACACACCTCTAGCGTGACGGCTCCTGCCGCTCACTCACAAGAACGCCCGTCGGTGCCGAATTCTTGCGCCCGGTCTGACTGCGCCGACGAGGCAACGAGCGGGCGGCGATCGATCAGGTTGATGCGACCGTTTCGGGGCCATGGCTCGCTCGACGGGCGCCTTCGCTGCGTCACGCCCGTTCGGCGCAGCCGGTCTCTGGACCGAAACGCTGCTCAAAATGGGGAGGACGTCAGAGCTACCAGCCCTCGAGCGGTTCCAGCGGATCTGGAGGAAGTGGCAATCCGCCAGGTTCTGCGTTCTTCAGCGGGTGACAATTCACCTGTTCTCGCCTAGAACATCCGCCAGATCGACTGCGGCGGACGGGCGAGCTTGAAGTCGCGGAACCACTGCGTGAAGAAGTACAGGGGCACGAGGCCGACGACCCACACCAGGTACACGACGGCGTGGCCCGTGCCCGCGCGGAACCAGATGGCCCCGAGGATGGCGAACAGCCAGAGGTGGGCGACGTAGAAAGCCAGCGGCGCCTGGCCGAAGACCTGCAAGACCCGCCCTGCGGGGGTGGTCCATGGGCGCAGGCGATCGATCACCGTCAGGACGATCAGGTTGCCGCCCACCATGAAGAGCGTGAAGACGAGCGCCGGCGGGTACTTGATGAAGTTGAGGAACTCGATCCACGAGCCATCGCGGGGCGCGCGGAGGTTGCCGAAGCCGCCGGCGGCCCGGAGGACGAGGGCGGCTGCCACCATGCCGCCGCCCACCCAGGGCAACGCGCGGTAGGTGCGGACCTTGTCGGCGGCGATCGCCCGGCCGAGCAGCACGCCGAGCGCGCCGACACCGAACCACGGGATCAGGGGGTACTGCGACCACACGCCGTGGCTCCAGCGCGAGACCATCAGCACCGAGCGCGCGAAGCCGTACTGCGTCTCGAAGTGCCCGGGGCCCGGCGTGGTCAGGGCCGTCGCCAGTAGTGCGGCGGCGGCGAGGGCCGCCCACAGCCAGGAGCGCGCCCGCAGCAGCAGGGCGCTCACCATCATCGAGACGCCCAACGCGAAGAGGACCATCAGCACCCAGCGCGGCTGGTCGAGTCCGGGAATGACGAAGCCCGGGCTCGGTGGGGCGACGCCGCGTCCCGATATGACGCCGATGAGCGCCGCCGGGACCTCGAGGAACGTCGACACGAGGACCAGGACTAAGCCGCGCGTCATCACCTGGCGCGCGACTTGCGACGGCGTCCAGCCCTGTCTCGCCCGCGCCGATGCCAGCAGGCTGACGCCCGCGCCCATCAGCAGGAAGAACCCGGGGGCGCAGAAATGCGTGATGAAGCGCGTCAGGAACGGCAGCGCGCTGTCGTAGCGGCTCCAGGCGCCGGCCCACATCTCCTGGGAGTGGAAGCGACCCACCAGCAGGCCCACGTGGTCCACGGCCATGACGACCATGAGCGTCCCCCGCAGCACGTCGATGGAGCCGAGCCGGTCGGTTGACGCGGGCGACACTCGCTCAATCATGGAGGGCTCGGCCGTCAATCAGCGCGCCGTTGATTCACGGGAGCGACTCGGTTCATGGCTGGGGGCTCCTCGCGGGCGCGCTCGGGCCGGTCAGCAGGCCCAAGGGCCTGAGCGGTGACAACTCCACGTAGTCGTATCCCGCGAGTCCGGCCTTTGCGAGCGGAGTGTCGTCGGTGAGCGCCTTGGCCTCGGCAGCTGTCCGGCAATTCAGGACGAACACGACACCACGGCCGTCCGCCCGTGAGTACCACTGCAGAATCTTGCCCTCGAGGTACAGCGCGACAGTGTGTCGAACTTCGTCTGGCAGGGTCTTCAGCAGCAGCCCGCGATCGACATCGGCCTTGACGGTGACCGTCGTCAACACAGCCGTCGTCGGTGCTGGCGGCAGTGTCTGGGCAGAAGCCAAGCCGGGCATCGCCACCAGCACGCCGATCGCAAGGCTCGTTCGAAGGGCTCGAGAGCCGGAGTAGGTCATGGCGTCCTCCCTACGATCATCTTTGCCGGTCGCCCGCACTTTGTGACAGACTCGCCGCGAATGGCGATACCGCCCAAGGCCGCTGCCGGCGAACGTCACGAGCGGGCGCGTGAAGCGAGCGCGTCCGACGGCGAGCAACGGCTGCGGAACCTGATGGTCGAGTACCAGGGCGGGTCGCTCGAGGCCTTCGAGATCCTCTATGGCCAACTGGCCCCGGATCTGCACCGCTACCTCCGCTCCATGATCCGCACCGCCGATGGCGCGGAGGATCTCCTCCAGGAGACGTTCCTCCAGATGCACCGATCGCGGGCGGCTTACCATCCGGCGTATCCCGTGAGGCCCTGGGTCTTTGGTCTCGCGCGAAACGTCTTCTTGATGAAGGCGCGCGCCGGACGCCGCTGGACCTCACTGCACGACGTTCGTGCGCGGGTACCCGACACGCCGGTCAGACCCGACATGGACCGGCTCGAGTTGGTGGATGAGATTCGTCACGGCACTCGAGGCCTGCCACCGGACCAGGCGGAGGCGATCGCGCTGCATTACGAGTACGGGTTCTCGTTCAACGAGATCGCGGGCATGCTGGGGATCAGCGCGGCCGCCGTGCGTGCGCGCGCCAGTCGCGGGGCCGCCAGATTCCGGCACGCGGTCGAGGTGCTTCGGAGAGCCATCACATGAGCCCCGATCGGTCACGGCTGCCCGACCCCTTGCGCGCGACCATCGCGCGGGATCTGCGCCCGGTGCGGCCAGAGCCCGTGCCCTTCCGGCGGGTGCTGCACGTCGTTCCGCTGGCGCTTCTGACAGTGTTGGCGATTGTCGGGGTGATCGGCTTGCGACCCGACCTGCCGCAGTTCGGCCCGCTGGCCGGGTGGGGGGCGTCGCTGGTCGAGGGCGCGGCGGCGACGGCGTTGATCTGGATGGCCGCACGCGAAGGCACTCTGACACACCGCCTGCCCCGAACCGTCGTTGTCGGGGCGCTGGCCGGCAGCACCTCGCTGGTGATCGCGATGGCGCTCTGGACCGATGCGCTCAGGCCGACGGTCGTGCCGGTGTCGTTGACGGCGTGGCGTGTCGGGCTGTTCTGTGGCGTTGCCGGCACGCTCGTCGGCGCACTGCTCGTCGGGGCCGTGGCGTGGATGTCGCGCCGCTCGCTGATTGCGCATCCTGCTCTGACGGGTGCGCTGTACGGGGCAGGCGCCGGCGTCGTGGTGAACGCGGGCTGGCGGCTGGCATGTCCCATCTCCTCGCCGTGGCACACGCTGGCAGCGCACGGATCGGCCATCCTCGCCACGACAGCGCTCGGCGTGGCGACGGCGTGCCTGGTCGCGATGCCGGCTCGGCGAGCGTCGAAGCGCTGAGCCACTCGTCGACGCCCGGGACGCTTACCGGGTGTTGGCTGGCCAGCAGCACGCGGATCATCTGGGCAGGTGCGGCCCTCACGGCCGTGCGTCCCTGCGCGTCTCGTCGGGCTCGGTTCCCGTGGCCAGGGACTGGTGTCAATGGGTATCGATCCCATTCGGATTCTGGCGGACCAGTAGCGGTGACCCGGATGTCTCCCTCGACCCGCGGAGGTCGCGATGGATGCGTGCAGCCGCGCGCCGCAGGATCACCGGCCTCCACGGCCGCTTGGATGAAGTAGGCCGTCTCCGTATGCGGCACGTACATGGCACCACGTGCGCAATACGTGCGTCTACCCAGGTCCTTGAGCGGTTCTAGCGGATCTAGAGGAAGTCAAAATCCCGTACGTGCTTTGTTTTCAACAGGTGGACGCAGTCCGAATCCCACCCTCTCCGCCAACTCACACCTCCGGCGTCACGGCGTGTTCGCCTAATTGGATGAACGCAATCTGGTAGCGATTCCTTACAGACCGCTCACGTTCGCGTCCAGGGGGCCACCGATCCGTGGCCGAACACGACGGGACCCGGACGCGTCCGTGGAACGCGTTGACGCATACACGGTATCCGTGTATCGTTCATTCGTGATTCGGTCGTTTGCCGATGCCACGACCGCGGACCTCTGGGCCGAGCAGAACAGCAAGGCGGCGCGACGGGTGCCGCGTGACCTCTGGCCGGTTGTCTTGCGGAAGCTGACGCTGCTCGACAGCGCGCAGCGGCTGGAAGACCTTGCGGCTGTCCCCGGCAATCGACTCGAAGCCCTGGCTGGCAACCGCAAGGGCCAGCACAGCATTCGCGTGAACCAGCAATACCGGATCACGTTCAGATGGGAGCGACACGATGCGTACGACGTCTGCTGCGAAGACTACCACTGACAGCATTCCGCGCGACGCCTCGCAGCCGGGGCCGGCCGTTCACCCGGGCGAGATTCTGCTGGAGGAATTCCTCGAGCCGCTCGAGATGACGCAGGCAGCCGCCGCCAAGGCCCTGGGGATTTCGACGGTGCGCCTGAACGAACTCGTGCGCGGCAAGCGCGGTGTCACCGCTGACACGGCCCTGAGACTGGCGCAGCTCTTCAAGACAACGCCGCAGTTCTGGATGCACATGCAGGCCAACTTCGATCTCAAGGTAGCGATGGCGCGCCGGAAGGCCATGAAGGTAACGAGACGCGTCTGACGACCACGATGACAGCCGCGACGTTCGACCTCCTGTCCCGCAGGGAAGCGGATGGCCGGGCGAGCGCAGTCCAGACTTCGATACCATCTCGAGGTGATGGGTGCCCGTGGGTTAGGGTTGCGCGCCGAGCCGGCTCACGGCTGACCGCGGAGACGGCGACGTCGCCCACGCGACGCAGGAAGCCGACCTGCAAGGTCGGGGCACGCGGAGGCGTTCAGACGATAAGGAGAGGTCAGATTGCGCTGTCCGTGTTTTGTACCTGATACTCGGCGATCTAGAGGATCTGGCGGTTTCTGGCGGTTCCGATCCGGCCTAAATCGTTGAGAGGAGCGGGTTCGTCAGGAACGAATCCCACCCTCTGCGCCACACCCCGACCCTTTAGATTCAACAACTTAGCAAGGCCTGGCGGGTTCCGACGTTCCCCCGGGTGCAACGCAGTCAAGTTCGCCCGTCCATCCTTCCCGGTCACCTTCGAAATCAGGCCTGTTTTCACGTCTCGACCCCATCAACAGGCCACGTGGGTGCATGAGTGCACCCACGCCGCTCCAGAGTCAACCCCAACAAACGGGGACCGATTCGACGTCGGGGGGCGGGCGTACAATGGCCCTTGAGGCACCTGCGATGAACTACGAGGAGCGAATCGAGCGACGGCCGAATGTCGCTGGCGGAGAGGCCGTCATCAAGGGCACGAGGGTCACGCTCCGGACCGTGCTGGCGAGCCTCGCCGAGGGCGCCACGACCGCCGAGATTCTCGAAGATTTCCCGACGCTCACCGAAGCAGATGTTCGCGCCGCTATCGCGTTTGCCGCAGCCTCGGCGCAGGAGGACCTGCCAGTCGGCGCGGCCCACGTGCGGTGAGAATCAAGCTCGACGAGAACCTGCCGGCCGGGCTGGTGCCGCTTCTGGCCGCCCTCGGGCACGATGTCGACACCGTACCGGCTGAGGACATCGCCGGGGAGGACGGCGATGTCGTGTGGCGCGTGGCACAAGCCGACGGTCGATTTCTGGTGACCCAGGACCTCGACTTCTCGGATGCTCGGAAGTACGCGCCAGGAACCCACCACGGTCTGCTATTGGTTCGGCTACCGCAGCCTGGCCGCATCGCCCTGCAGGATAGGGTCGCCAGCCTGTTTCGGACCGAAGCGGTCGACACATGGTCCGGTTGTATGGTGACAGCGACGCCTACGAAGGTGCGGGTCAGAAGGCCCGTCTGAGAATGCTCGGCGCAAGGTCGTTGCAGGCGGGATGTCCATGTCGAGTAGTCCGCACCCGTTGCTGCCCGACGCCAACTGTGGGTTCCGGAAATTCTGGCCGCTGGATTCCGGGAATTCTGGCCGGTTGATCTGATGCCCCAGGTGAGGTGGGGTCGTCAAGCCCCAAGTGCTTGGTCCGCATCGACGGCCCATCGAGCGTGAGCAGTCGCCCCCGCT
>CAUJDN010000086.1 GCA_963169195.1 Acidobacteriota bacterium
TGCTTCGAACCCCCGTGCTTCGAACCCCCGTGCCTCGAACCTCCGTGCTTCGAACCCCCGTGCTTCGAACCCCCGTGCCTCGCCCCCCCGTGCTTCGAACCTCAGTGCCCCACCCCCTCCGCGCGAAACACGTCCTTCCCCTCGAACAGCGTCCAGACGACGCGCGCCTTGTGGATGTCCTCCGGCGGGATCTCGAAGAGGTTCTTGTCCAGCACGATGATGTCGGCCAGCTTCCCCACCTCGATCGAGCCGCTGGCCTTCTCCTCGAACGTCACGAACGCGCCGCCGTTGGTGTAGGCGGCCAGCGCCGTCGGCAGATCCAGCCGATGCTCGGGCAGCCACGCGGGCGCGTCGGCGGGGGCCTCGAGCGCCCGGCGCGTCACGGCCACCTGGATCGCGTCGAGCGGGTTCACCGAGCTCACCGACCAGTCGCTGCCGCCGGCGAGCATCGCGCCAGCCCCGCGAAGGGCGCCGAACGGATAGAGCCACTTCGATCGTTCGGGCCCAAGGCGCGGCTCGGTGAGCGTGCGGATGAAGCTGTCGGCGTACGCCCACAGCGGCTGCATGTTGGCCACGACGCCCAGTTCCTTGAACCGCGCCACATCGTCGGGGTGGAACAGCTGGATGTGCGCGATGTGCGGCCGCCGATCGCGGGGACCGTTGGCGCGCGACGCGGCGGCGATGGCGTCCAGCCCCTGGCGGATGGCGCCGTCGCCGATGGCGTGCATGTGCGCCTGGAAGCCCTCGCGGTCCAACCGCGTCACGAGCGCGCCGAGGCGCTCGTCGCTGTAATTCGGGAGGCCCCGCCGGTCCGCGGCGGCCGCCGTCTCGCCCTCGAGCGGCAGGTACGGATCGACCAGGTAGGCGGTGGCAGCCTCGATGACACCGTCCACGAAGATCTTCACCGTGCGGGCCGTTACGCCGGGCTCGGTCACCTCCTGGCGGATGCGCACGAAGCGGTCCACCTGCGACTCGTCCTGCCCGGGATCCGCGTAGAGCGAGAGGTGGGCGCGGGCCGTCAGCTTCCCCTGCCGCGCAATCGAGCGGTAGGCGGCCACCATGGGCTCGCGCGCACTCGCCTCCTGAAACGAGACGATGCCCATGCGGTTCATGTGCGCGAGGGCGCGGAGCAGGCCGGCGTCGTATTCCTCAGGCGTGATCGGCGGCAGGACCTTGCCGACGAGGTCCGTCGCCGACTCGCGCAGCAGCCCCGTGGGCTCGCCGCGCGCGTCGCGCTCGATGCGGCCGGCCGCGGGGTCCCGTGTCTCGCGCGTGATGCCAGCGGCGGCCAGCGCCGCCGAGTTCACCCACAGCGAGTGTCCGTCGGAGGAGCTGAGCGCCGCGGGTTTGTCACCGGTGATCGTGTCGAGTTCCTGCCGGCGCGGCTGCCCCGGGGGAAACGCCGTCAGTGCCCAGCCGCCGCCGACCAGCCACGCGCGCGAGGCCTGTTCCGAGGCACACTTCCGAACTGCGTCCAGCGTGGCCCCTGCGGTGGGCAGGTCGTTGAGGTTGCACTGCCCCAGCTCCACGCCGGCGCTCACCGGGTGCACGTGCGCGTCGTGGAACGCGGGCATGACGAAGCGCCCGCCCAGGTCCACGGTGCGGGTCTGCGGCCCGGCCCATCGTCCGACCTCCGCCTCCGTCCCCACGGCCACGATGCGTTTCTCGCGCACCGCCACCGCGTCAGCCCACGTGCGGGTCGCGTCCAGCGTGTAGATCCTGCCCCCGCGCAGGATCAGGTCGGCCGGCGGCTCGGCGGGAGCGGGCCGCGCGCACGCGGCGGCAACGGAGAAGAGGCCAATCGCAGCGATCCGCAGGGTGCGGTGACGCAGATGATTCATAGCACGCGAAGATACACCACCATGGCCTCGCGGCGACGACGCCGCTTTACGCCGCGAGCCGGCAATGGCACCCTATCGGCCATGAGGACGACCACCTGGGGCAGCCTGCTGGCGGGACTTGGCGCGCTGGCCGCCGTCATCGCGCTGGATGCGCCGGTGCTCGACGCGCAGAACAGGCCACGCGCCCGCGCGCTTGGGATTCCGTTCTCCGGCACCCCGGGCCCGCTCAACGCCATCACGGACATCGCGGGCGTGGAGGTGGGCCACGTCACCATCATCGCGGGGTCGGGGCCACGTGTCCCGGGCACGGGCCCGGTACGCACCGGCGTCACCGCCGTGCTGCCGCGCGGCAAGGTCTGGGAGCCGGTGTTTGCCGGCTGGTTCGCAGGCAACGGCTTCGGCGAGATGACCGGCGCGCCGTGGGTCGTGGAGGGCGGCCTCCTCGGCGGCCCGGTGATGATCACCGGCACCTACTCGGTCGGCGCCGTGCGCGACGCCGTGAACAGCTGGTTCCACGAGGAGCTGAAGCGCGAGATCCCCTGGCACCAGCCAGTGGTGGGCGAAACCTCGGACGCGTTTCTCAACGACGGGATCGGCCAGCACGTGACGAAGACGCACGTCTTCCAGGCGCTCAACTCCGCGCGCGGCGGGGTGGTGGCGGAGGGCAACGTCGGTGGCGGCACGGGCATGGTGGCGCACGGCTTCAAGGGCGGCATCGGGACGTCGAGCCGCCGCGTCGGCGCGCACTTTCGCCTCGGGGTGCTCGTGCAGGCCAACTACGGCACGCGCGACGCGCTGACCATCGCGGGTGTGCCAGTCGGCCGCGAGATCGTGGGCGCCGAGCGCACGCGCCGCGGCAGCCAGCCCCCGGCCGACCGCGACGGCTCCATCATCGTGGTGGTGGCCACGGACGCCCCCCTCCTCCCGCACCAGCTGGAGCGGCTGGCGCGGCGCGTGCCCATGGGCATCGCGAGGATGGGCGGTGTCGCGTCCAACGGATCCGGAGACATCTTCATCGCGTTCTCCACCGCCAACCGCGGCGCCGCAGCGGACAGTGGCGTCACGCCCATCGCATGGCTGCCGAACGGCGACCTGACGCCGTACTTCCAGGCGACGGTGGAAGCCACCGAGGAGGCCATCGTGAACGCGATGGTGGCGGCGGAGACGATGACGGGCATCAACGGCAACACCGTGCCGGCGCTTCCCGTCGATCAGCTCCGCGCGATCCTGAAGAAGTACAACCGGCTGGTTCCCTAGAGCCGGATGCGGGCTCCCGGAGCAGGTGCCGGGGTCGCAAGGAACTCGTTGACACGCACCAGGAGGAGACGTCGATGGCCCTGCGACTCAGCTGCCGCGCGCTTCGGATGTCCACGATGCGCCCTGTCCTCGTCCGCGGCGCCCTCGCCGCGATCCTCCTCGCGACGCCCTCCGCGATGGCCGCGCGGCAGGCCGTGGCCACGCCTCCGGCCACGCGGCCGTACCACCCGGATGTCCCGTATCAGACACCCACGTCGCTCGGCGCCGCCAGCTACGCCAAGGTCCTCTGTTCCGCCGTGTTCGTCTCCGGGCGCGATGCCGAGGAAGCTCGGCGCAACAGCGCCTACTTCCTGATGCCGCCCCAGGACCGCGACGCGCCGGTGTCCGTGCAGATCGATCGCGACGCGAAGCAGGTCCGGGCCACGGTGCGCGGCATCACGCGGACGGCGCGGCTCTATGGCGACCAGGGCTGCATCATCCACCAGGAGGGGCACGACGGCATCCACTTCACGCCGGTGCCCGTCCGCACCTCGCTGCCGGACGCAATGTCCCAGGCGTGGCCCATGGGCGACGCGCCGTCGAAGGCGCCCTGGCCGGCCGGACTGGACAAGGCGCGGATCCAGGCGGCGGTCGACCTGGCGTTCGCGGATCCCGAGGGGCTCACCGCCGCCGTCGTGGTGGTCCACAAGGGCGCGCTCGTCGGCGAGCGCTACATGCCGGGCATCACGAAGGACACCCAGCTCGAGAGCTGGTCCATGGGCAAGAGCCTCACGGCCACGCTCGTGGGCCTCGCCGTGATGGACGGCGCCTTCGCGCTGGACGATCCGGCACCTGTCCCCACATGGCAGCGCCCGGGCGACCCGCGAGCGAACGTCACCGTGCGCGACCTGATGCGCATGAGCAGCGGCCTGCGCTTCACCGGGCAGGGCGACAAGCACCTGGATCCGCGAACCGAGTACCACGATCACTTCTTCATCTACGCGGGCGCGGTCAACGCGTTCGCCTACTCCGTGTCCTCGCCGCCGGAGTTTCCGCCGAACACCGTGGGCCGCTACCGCAACTCCGATCCGCTCACGCTCGGCTACCTGGTGCAGCAAGCCGTGAGGCGGCGAGGCGAGGAGTACCTCACGTACCCGCAGCGCGCGCTGTTCGACCGCATCGGCATCCGCCGCCAGGTGCTCGAGACCGATCCGTACGGGAACTTCCTGCTGACCGGCTACGACTACGGCACGGCCCGCAACTGGGCGAGGCTCGGGATGCTGTACCTGCAGGACGGGATGTGGCAGGGCCAGCGCCTGCTGCCCGAGGGCTGGTCGCGCTTTGTCTCCACGCCGGCCCCTGCCTGGAAGCGCCCGGAGTACGGCGGATTGTTCTGGTTGAACGGCGTCAAGCAGTGGAACCTGCCGCCCGACGCCTACCTGATGTCCGGCGCCGGCGGGCAGCACACCTTCGTCGTGCCCTCACTGGACCTCGTGGTGGTCCGCATGGGCCACCAGCGCGGTGCCGCCGCGGGCACCAAGGCGCTCAACCAGTCCCTGGCCGCGATCGTCGCGGCCATCCGGCCCGAGTGAACCTGAGAACCCCAGAACCCCAGAACCCCAGAACCGCAGAACCCCAGAACCCCAGAACCCCAGAACCCCAGAACCTCGCCGCTCACCCCTTCAGGGCGGCGAGAATCCGCTCCAGCGCCAGCTGCGGCGGCAGGGCCGGCTTGTCGTAGATGTTCCACCCGGTGAAGACGGCAATCAGATCGTGCTCGGGCACGACGATGGCGTACTGGCCGCCGTAGCCGTTGGCCACATAGGCGTGCCGGCCCTCGCCGTGCGGCAGCAGCCACCACTGATAGCCGTACTTCCGGTTCTTCGGCGTGTTGATGCCGGTGTCCACCAGCGGTCGTGTGGAGGCGGCCACCCAGCCCTCTGGCAGGATGCGCCGGCCTTCCCAGATCCCGTCGCGCAGATAGAGATAAGCGAATTTCGCCAGGTCGTGCGGCGTCAGGTAGAGTCCGCCTTCGGTGTCGGCCAGCCCCCTCGGCGTCGTCTTCCAGTAGAAGCGATCGATGCCGAGCGGCGCGAAGAGGTGTTCGCGCGCGTACTCGTGGGCCTCGCGGCCGGTGGTCTTCTTGATCAGGTACGACAGGAGCTCCGTGGCGCCGCTGTTGTAGACGAACGTGCCGCCCGGATCCGCGGCCATCGACTGGTCGAGGACGAACTGGATCCAGTCGTCGCTCTTCTCCATGCCCGCGCAGCTGTTCCTCGGGTCCGTGTACGCCACCGTGGACTCGTCCCACTGGATGCCCGTCGTCATCGTCAGGACGTGCTCCAGGGTCATGGCGTCCCAGCGCGCCCGGTCGCCCTTCACCTGGAAGTCGGCAAAGTACGGCGCCACCTTCGCCTGGACGCCGGGGATCCTGCCCTGCCCGATGGCGATGCCGATGAGCGCGGACGTCACGCTCTTGCTGACCGACTGCATCGTGTGCAGGTCGCCGTCGCGGTAGGGATGCCAGTCCGGGTCGTAGTAGTTGTACGGCCCGCGGGCCTGGTCCGGCTGCCGGCTGAACAGCGCCTTGTAGTCGTGCGTGTAGCTGCGCTCGAAGACCAGCCTGCCGTGCCGGATGACGAGCATGCTGTCGATGTAGCCGTGCTGGCCGGCGGCGAACTCGTCGTGAAGCGCCGTCAGCACCGCCGGATCCAGCCCCTCCGTCTCCGGCGTCGAAGTGGTCCAGCCCTTCGTGGGCCAGGAGGATTCCGCCGCGCCGCCCGCGGGCGATGGGGGCTCGGTCCCTCCGCCGCACGCCGCGGCAGCCAGGGCAACGCCAAGCAGGGACACCGCCAGGGGCAGGCACCAACGCATCACAGGCTCCTCTCCGGACACAGGCGTCGCATGGTAGCACCGCCCGGCTGGTCGTGGCCGGCGCCGGACCACGAGGCCGTCACGCGCCCTTGACCACCCAGCCCTTCTTCAACAGCACGTCGCGCACGCGCTCGCGCAGGTCCCCCTGGAGCTCGACGCCCGTGTCGAAGACCGTGCCGCCGGTGCCGCACGCGCGCTTCAGCTCGGCGCCAAGCGCGTCGAGGAACGCGGCGTTCCTCGGAAGGCCGTCCACCACCGTCACGCTCTTGCCGCCGCGGCCCTTCTTCTCGAGCCGGAGCTTCGCGACGATGCGCGCGGGAACACGTTCGCTGGCGAGGGAGGTGGAACACGTGCAGTCGCGCTCGGGCCAGCCGCACCTGGGGCACATGCGGCCCGAGTGCGAGGAGTAGATCAGGCGCACGCCGGGCGGACGGGACATCCCGCCATCATGCGCGAGGAAGCGCCGGCCGGGCAAGCCGCGAAGAGCGTGGAGGACCGTGAAGCCAGTCCCCCACGCCCTTCTCGGTTCTCTACCACCCGATATCCCTGAGCAGGCTCCACGTGAGGTCGTCCGGATTCTTCACGCTGCTCGTGAGGTCCAGGTTGATGAAGGGCTCCATCAGCATGTTGGGCGTGGCGCTGGTGTCCCAGTGCGAGACCGACGACCCCTGAGCGAAGCCAGTGGGTGCATAGAGCCGAGGGAAGTTCAAGACCGTGCCGGCCCGCACGGTGACGTTGCGCCCGACGTGCACGAGCGCCGGCGCGGCAACTCTCAGCGCCGCGCCAAACACCTGGGTGATGCCCACGGCCGGTATGACGACCGTCGGGTCGGCGCCGCCCATCGCCAGCGGTCCGGCGGTGTTGTTGGCGACAACGGCGGCCACGGCGCCCGCGTTCTGGGCGTTCTTCACCTTGACCGTGAACGCGCAGGTACCCCGGTCCATGAGGACGACGTTGCCGGCAATGAGGCCCGGCTGCGGGAAGGGCTCGCAGCCGTCACGTGTCGACCCGCCGCCGCCGTCGTCGGGCGCCACGAGCGCGGCGCGCACCCCCCCCGGCCGCAGCTGGGGGCCGAACGAGGCGGGAACCGCCTCCGCCGAGCCCAGCGACGCGGGCTCGAGCACGTTCACCTGTGTGCCGAAGGCCAGGGTGCTCGGCACCACGTTGGAGGCCTTTTGTCCCGCCCACACCAGGTTCTGGTTGTTCCGCGCCGAGGCCGCGCGCTCGGGATCGGACATGTCAATCCACCGCTTGCCGGTCGTCGTGTCGAGCATCTGGCCCTCCCAGATGGACGGGAAGCCCAGTGCACGCGCGCCGGTATTGGAGCTCGTCGGCCCTACGGAGAAGCCCAGGCCATGCCCGAACTCGTGGAGCACGACGGCGAGCAGGTCGATGTTGGTGGACGGCTCGTTGTTGTCCACGCCGTAGTACCAGCCCCTGCCAGTCAGGCAGCCGGGCTTCCCGAGCTCGCTGTTGAACACCGAGAAGACCTCGTACGGGTCGTTGGGGTCCGCGACAATGTCCTGTCGAGTGAGCTTCTCGGCCAGCGCGGCCGGATACCACGTGTCGGGCGCCAGCGCCTGGCCGCCAACGGCGGGCTCGACGTTCGCGAAGTACCAATTGGCGCCCGCCGCGCCCAGGACGGCACTGGTCGCCGTGCAGGTCAGCGGGGTGAAGAAGGAGATGACCAGGATGGGCTGCGTGCTGACCAGCCGGTGCCCCCAGATCTGCGCGGCCGTCTGGAACACGTAGAGTGCCTGTTCGCCGACGGTCGTGCCGGGATTGCCGCCAACGGGCACGGCCGGCGTCGGATCGTTGAAGCCCACGCCCGGCGGGTCGCCGTTGACGACGATGACCTGCGCCGCCATCGACGGCACCGGGAGCAGCAGGGCGACGAGCAGGGCGGCGGCGAGCTTAGCGGACATGTGCGCCTCCCTTCACCGTCGAGCGGTGCGCGCCGGTGTCTGGCGCGCGCTCGCTGATGCGGACGTGTCCGTCGTCGACCACCTCCGCGACCGCGAGGGACAACTGCGAGGCATCCGTCCGCAGTGCCATACCTCCGCCTGGCAGGGCCACGGCCTCCGACACACTCGACACCGGCGCTCCGAGCGCCGCGGCCTCCTGGTCGGTCGCCGCGCGCACGCCTTCGGCGTCGTCGCGCACCGCAATCTGCGCAACCAGCGACTGCCGCAGCCGCTGCAGTTGCTCCGGTGCATACCGGGCCGACACCTGCGGCATCGGGGCCACAGCCTCGGCCGCGCGAGCGTCCATGAGAGCGGGCGAACGGTCTGCCACCGTCAGCAGCGGCAGGGCCAGCGCCATGAGAATGACTGGGTAACGCATGAGTGAGCCTCCGGGTGTGTGGGGGACCAGCGAGCCGAAGATTGCCCCGGGGCACACGCCGGCGTCAACCCGGTATCTGCAGGCTGACCAGGGATCAGGGGATCAGGGAACAGGGGGCGGGCAGGTTACTCGTCGCCCGAGCCGGCGTCGCCGTCATCCGCCGATCGCGCGCGCCGCCCGCCCAGAAACAGCCCGACGACACCGGCCGCTCCCAGGCCCACCAGCGCCCGTGCCAGGAAGCGTCCCTTCCGGGGCTCGGGCCCTTCGTGAAGGAGCCGGCGGAAGGCGTCGAGATCCCCGGTTGGCGCCGGCGCCGGGCGCGGACGCTGCCGCCGCTCTGGAAGGGGTACCCAGCGGGTAAGGTAGGTGAACTGGTCGGACGCGCAGACGGGGCACCGGTAGTCGTCGTGCACGTCCTCGCAATCCAGGCAGAGCCGTGCCACCCGCAGCTGCATGATGGCAGTGTAGCGCGAGCCGGCGGCCTGCGCGCGGAGGTGTCGCCACGCCTCGGGCTCAGCGGGATTCGCGAGGGCCGCCAGGCAGGCGAGGCCGAGGCGGATGCCCGGCATGCGAGGGGGCTCCGGACGCTCCGGCAGAGGGACTACTCGCGGCGGAGCGCCACGACCGGGTCCACCCGGCTGGCGCGCCGCGCGGGCAGCCAGCACGAGACGGCGGCCACCAGCAGCAGCGCCGCGGGGACGCCGGCAAAGACCGACCACGCGATGGGTGTGCCGCGCACCAGGTGGATGTAGAAACCGTACACGGCGAGCCATCCAGCCACGCCGCCCACGCCGATCGTCTTCAGGCTCTCCCGCACGATCTGGCCCACCACGGTGCCTGTCGTCGCACCGAGCGCCAGGCGCACGCCGATCTCGGTCGTGCGCTGCGCCACGGCGTGGGCCACCACGGCGTAGATCCCGATGGCGGCAAGCAGGAGCAGCAGCGGCCCCAGCACCACGAACATGCGCGCCGGAATGCGACGGAGCAGCAGGTTGGTCTCGACGTGGTCCTCGAGCGTCCGCGCGTTGAAGAGCGGCAGCGCGGCATCCAGCTCCCGCGCGGCGCGCCGGGCCGCGGGCGCCAGCGCCGCCTCGGTGCCGGGAGTGGCCCGCAGGTGCAGCTCGCCTTGGGCAAGGGGCCGATCTCGATACGAGAAGTAGAGGGCCGGCGACTCCGGCTCGCCGAAGGCGTCGTACAGCGAGTCGCGTGCGACCCCAATGACGACGTACGTCCGATCGCCCGACTCGAGCCGGCGCCCGATGGCCGCGCCGTCCGGCAGGTAGCGGCGCACGAACGCCTGGTTCACCACCACCTGCGGCGCCTCTGTGCTGTCTGCCAGATCCGCGAAGTCGCGCCCCTCGACCAGCGGAATCCCCATGGTCTCGAAGTATCCGGGCGTGACGATGTTGCTCAGGGCTCGGTCGCGGGCACCGTCGGTCCGCGCGCGGCCTTCGAGCGCGAACGACCGCTGTGGCAGGCCGTGGATGTCGAGCGGAACCGACGCCGCGATGGCCGCGGCCTGCGCGCCGGGCAGGCGCCGCGCCGCCTCCAGCAGGCGCCCGGTGAAATGACGCACCTCGTCGGCGGTGCGGTTCCCGGCGCCAAGGTCATAGGCGGCGAGCAGCACACCCTCCTTGCGGAAGCCGGGGTCCAGCTCGCGCGTGTCCTGGAAGCTCCGGTAGAACAGGCCCGCCACGAGCAGCACCACGAGGGCGAGCCCCACTTCGCTGGCCATCAGCAGCCGTCGCAGCAGGCCCCGCGTCGATCCCGTGCCGCCGCCCCGCAGCGCGCGGATCGGATCGATCCGCGCAAGGGAGAGCGCCGGCACCAGCCCGCACGCCAGCGTGGACGCCACGGCCAGCACGGCGGCAAAGGCCAGCGTGCCCTCATCGACGCTCGTCTGGAATCGCACGGGAACGGCCAGTCCGCTCAGCGGCACGGCACGCATGGCCTCGGTTCCCCACACGGCGATGACCGCGCCCAGGACAGCCGCCGCGACGGCCAGGACGAGTGTCTCGGCGAGCAGGAGCCGCACCACGCGCCAGGGGCTCGAGCCGATCGACAGGCGGACGCCGATCTCCCGCTGCCGCGTGTTGGCGCGCGCCAGCAGCAGGTTCGCGGTGTTGCCGCAGACGGCCAGCAGCAGGAGGAGCATGACCCCCTGAAGGACGCCGACGCCCTGCAGCAGCATGTTCTGCGGGCCGCGGAAGGCCCGCCAGAACGGCAGCACTTCGGCGCCGACCGCCGCGTTCGACTCGGGGAAGCGCCGCGCGAGCGCCTCCATGGTCCGTGTGGCCCTGGTGGTGGCCTCGGCCACGGAGGCCGACGAGGGCAGTCGTGCAAGGATCGAGTAGCCGCGCGTGGCGCGGTCGTCGAGTTCCGTGGAACCTGCCAGCAGGGCCGGGGCGAGGGCGGCCGGGACCCAGAGGTCGAACTGCAGGCCCATGATGGTGCCCTGGAACCCGGCCGGCGCCACGCCGATCACGGTGAGCGCGCGATCGTTGGCGCGCAGTGTCTGGCCCACCACGTCACGCGCGCCGCCGAGCTTCGCCTGCCAGAAGTCGTGCGACACGACCACCACGTCCGCGCCGACGCCGCGCGACATCTCCTTCGGCGTCGGGAACCGTCCCGCGGCCGGTGCCAGGCCGAGCACGGAGAAGTAGTTGTCCGAGACGAGCAGGCCGTACGCGCGCTCGTTCCTCGCGGCCTCACCCACGTTGAGGGGCACCATGCGGAACGCGACCAGGTCTGCGGTCGACCGGAGCGCGTCGCGCAGGTCCTCGTACTCGGGCCACGACGAGCCGGGGCGCCCGCCGGTCTCGGTGCGCGCCTCGATCTGGTGCAGGTCGGCGGCCGACGCCACGCCGGGCAGCGGCTGCAGGGCCAGGGCCTGCACCCAGGAGAAGACCGCGGTGTTGACGCCGATACCGACGGCGAGCGACCCGACGATGACCGCCGAGAGCATCGGCATGCCGGCCACCGCGCGGCATGCGTGACGCAGATCGCTCCAGAAGCCGTCAGCCTTCATCGTCGATGCCTCGCTCGCTCGGCTCACCCGCGCGGGCGGGTCATCCGCTCGGGCCGCACCCAGGTGTCGAACTGCTCGGAGGTCACCTCACCCGAGGCGAGCGCCGACTCCCGCAGGGTGAGGCCGCCCTCGTGTGCGGCACGGGCGATGGCCGCGGCGCGCTCGTAGCCGATGTGCGGGGTGAGCGCCGTCACCAGCATCAACGACTCCCGCACGTGGGCCTCGATGCGGGCGCGGTCGGGCTCGAGACCCCGCGCGCAGTGGGCATCGAACGAGAGGCACGCGTCGGCCAGCAGGTCGATCGACTCGAGCACGTTGTGGAGAATCACCGGCTTGTAGACGTTCAGCTGCAACTGTCCCTGCGAGTTGGCGAACGCCACGGCGTGGTCGTTGCCGTGCACCTGCACCGCCACCATGGTCAGCGCCTCGGACTGCGTGGGGTTGACCTTGCCCGGCATGATGGACGAGCCCGGCTCGTTCCCGGGGATGCGCAGCTCGCCCAGTCCCGCGCGGGGGCCGGAAGCGTAGAGACGCACGTCGTTGGCCATCTTCATCAGCGCGCCGGCCAGAAGCCTGAGCGCCGCACTCGCCGCCGCCATTGCGTCGTGCGCCGAGAGCGCGGCCACCAGGTTGGCCGCCGGCCGGAACGGCAGGCTGGTGAGCGCGCGGAGGTGCGCGGTGGCACGCGCGCCGAACTCGGGGTGCGCGTTCAACCCGGTGCCGACCGCCGTGCCCCCGAGCGGGATCTCGTAGAGGCCCTCGCGCGCGTGCACGATGGCGCTCCACCCCGCGTCGATCTGCGCCACCCACCCGCCGATGACCTGTCCCAGCGTGATGGGCGTGGCGTCCTGCAGGTGCGTGCGCCCGATCATCACCACGTCGTCGAAGGCCCGCGCCTTTGCGTTGAGCGTGTCGTGCAGGTCCGCCACGGCCGGCCCGAGGCGCCGCGTGATCTCCTCTGCCGCCGCCACGTGCATCACGGCCGGGAAGGCATCGTTGGACGACTGCCCCAGGTTCACGTGGTCGTTCGGGTGCACCGGACGCTTCGAGCCGGGCGGCTGTCCCGCGAGCTGGTTCGCCCGGCTGGCGATCACCTCGTTGGCGTTCATGTTCGACTGCGTGCCCGACCCGGTCTGGAACACCACGAGCGGGAATTCATCGTCCAGGGTGCCGGCCATCACCTCCGCCGCCGCCACACCGATGAGGCGGGCGCGCTCGGCGTCCAGCTCGCCGAGCTCGTGGTTCGCGAGCGCGGCCGCGCGCTTCACCAGCCCCAGCGCGCGGACCACGGGCCGCGTCCATCGGAATCGCCCCCGCCCGATGTCGAAGAAGACGAGCGATCGCTGGGTCTGCGCGCCCCACAGCCGGTGGGCGGGCACCTCCACGTCGCCGAGCGCGTCGTGCTCGATGCGAGTCTCGAAGGACATGGCCACACCTCACTGCCAGGCCCGGGTAGCAGGTAGGGAGAAGTGAAAAGTGAGACCGCCGTGTCGAAGGGCCTGCCATGCGCGAGCCGGCCTGGGACGCCAGGCCGTCGAGTCGAATGGCGCGCTCGACAGGGCTCGAACCTGTGACCCCCAGCTTCGAAGGCTGGTGCTCTATCCAACTGAGCTACGAGCGCAGGACGTGGCTAGTGCTTCGCCGACTTGTACTGAATCAGTTTGGCCGCCTCCACTTCCGACGGCAACTCCGACTCGCCCGCGGGGAACTGGCTCACCTTCAGCATGTGCGCAATGATGTCGGCCTTGGCCGACATCGCGAGCGCCTCCGGGTCGCTGGGCGGCATCGAGATGCGGATACGTTCGAGCAGGTCGCCGACCGTCAGGCCCTCCCACGCCGCCGCGAACTCCGGGCCGGCCAGGCCCGGGGCGAACCCGTCGCCGGCCAGGTCGGCCTGGTGACAGCTGGCGCACTCCTGCTCGTAGGCCTCCGCGCCCCGCTTGGCCTGCTCCTCGGTGAACACCCCGTCCCACACGGTCTTCTGCTGCGCGCCCGTCTGGGCCACCGCGCCGACCAGCCACACCGCACTTACCATCACTGCCACTGCCCTGAACCTCATCTGCACATCCCTCGCGT
>CAUJDN010000087.1 GCA_963169195.1 Acidobacteriota bacterium
ATGGTGGACGTGTTCAACGCGCTCAACAACGGCACCATCGTCAACTTCGCGACGACCACCGGCACGAACTTCAAGCGGGTCCTCGGCATCCTCGATCCGCGCATCGTCCGCTTCGGCGTGCGATACGACTTCTAAGAGGCCGCGCGTCGCGCGGCGGGAAACGCGGCACGGACACGGCCGGATCACCTCGGTGGTCCGGCCGTATTCTCTTTTTCGCCTCGTCGCTACCTTCCCGCCGGGTCAACGCTGGGAAGCAGCGGCCCCCCCGAAGGGCCCACGCGCCGCGCCCACCGCGCGAATGCGGCGGCCCACGCGCAGCGCCCTTTTTCCCGGCTCAGCCGTTCTCGTGATACATGTAAAGTCGCCTGTCTGATGCTGAGCCGCCATGAGTGGCTCGCCCGCCTCGGCGTGTTGCTGGGCTACGTGGCGATCGCCCTCGCGTTCTCATGGCCTTTGCCGCTCCTGCTGGGGACCCGTCTCACCGGAGACCCCGGCGGCGATACCGGTGTCTACGTCTGGAATCAGTGGGTGTTCCAGCACGAGGTGGCGTCGCGCAGCAATCCCCTCACGACGCAGCAGATCCTCTCGCTGTCCCAGCGTGTCGATCTCTCCCAGCACAACTACACAGCGTTCCTCAACCTGCTGGCGCTGCCGCTCGTTCCCCTGGCGGGCGTCGTGGCCTCGTTCAACGTGGTGATGCTCATCGCCATGGTCGTCACGGCCCTCTCCACGTACGCTCTCGCCCGGCTGGCCTTCCCGGCTACCAGGCTCGAGGCGTTCATCGCGGGCCTGGCCTTCGCGTGGTCACCCGTGCTCGTGGCCCGGACCACCGGGCACTTCAGCCTTGTCGCCGCCGCGCCCCTGGCGGCCTTTCTGTACTTCCTCATCCGGGCCGACCAGTCGCACTCGGCCAGGTCTGCCACGCTGGCCGGCCTGTCGATGGCCTGGGCGGCGTTCTGCGATGCCTATTTCGCCGTCTTCTGCCTGATGATGGCGGGCTTGTACGTGGCCGCGAAGGTGGTCCACCTGAGCCGGCGCGATCAGGGGAGCCGGGTGCCGTGGACCTGGCTGCTCGACGTGCTGATCCTGACGGTCGCCGGGCTGGTCGTGGGCCTGGCCCTCGGGCGCGGGGGCCGCCTCGACGTCCTGGGCGTTCCCATCAGCGTGCGCGGGCTCTACACACCGGTCCTGGCGCTCACGCTCCTCGTGCTGGCCAGGCTCGCCGTGGCGTTCCGCCCGAGGCTCGAGGGCCTGGCACAGCAGTCCTGGGTCGTGAAGTTCGCGGTTGTCGCGGGCGTGGCCTGTGCCGGCCCGCTGTCGCCCGTCCTCTACGGGCTCGGCCAGCGGATTGCCGACGGCCGCTTCGTCAGCCCGCCCATCCTGTGGCGCAGCAGCCCGCGCGGCGTGGACCTGCTCGCGTTCCTGCACCCCAATCCCAATCACTGGCTTTCGCGTGTCTTCATCGGCGACGGCCAGCTCGTGGCGCCCACCGCGTTCGTGGAGTACACCGCGGCATTCAGCCTGGTGGCGCTCGCGGTGATAGCCGCCGCCGTCCTCTATGCGTCCTTCCGGCCCAATCCGAGCTGGTGGTGGCTGACCATCGGCTTCGCCGCGCTCGCCCTCGGGCCGTTCGTCATCGTCGCGGGCGCCACGACGCACGTGCCGGGCCCCTGGGCGCTCTTGCGCTACCTCCCCATCGTCAGCGCGGTCCGGACGCCGACGCGCTTCTCGATCGTCGCGGCGCTGGGGGTGGCCGTGCTGCTGGCCGGCGCCCTGGCCGCGCTCGGCGGGCACTGGCCCCATCGCCGCCGGGTGATGGGCTGGGCCGCGCTGGTGGCCCTGTCCCTGGAACTGGTGCCGGCACCGCGTACGCTGTACTCCGCGGAGTTCTCCCCGCTGTACGACCACATCGCCGCCGACCCACGGCCGGTGCGGGTCCTGAATCTCCCGTTCGGCGTCCGGGACGGCGTGTCCTCCACCGGCCGCTTCAGCGCGAGGTCACAGTTCAATCAGACCCGCCACCAGAAGCCGCTCATCGGCGGCTACCTCTCGCGCGTGTCGCGCCGGCGCCTGATGACGATGCAGCACGACTTCCCGGTGCTGGCGTCGCTCATGCGCTTGAGCGAAGGACGGGCGCTCGACCCTGGTGAGCCGGAGCGCCTGGTTGCCGAGGGCCCGGCCTTTGTCACGCAGAGCGACCTGGGCTACGTCGTGGTCGATCACTCGCTGGCGTCCCCCATGCTCATCGATCTGGCGTCCGAGGCGTTCCACCTCGAGCTCATCGAACGTGACGGTGTCCTGGCACTGTACCGCCCCCGGCCGTAGGCCATCGGTCCACCTGCGCCATCTGCGCCATCTGCGTCCGTTCCTTCCGCGTCTGCTAATCTGAATCGATGCGTCGGGGTCCGTTCCTGCTGCTGTTCGCCCTCTCGGGCGGCGCGGCCCTCGTCTACGAGGTCGTGTGGACACGGCTCCTGACGCTCCAGATCGGTCACGGCCTCGCGGCGGCAAGCACCGTGCTGGCGGCGTTCATGGGCGGGCTTGCGGCCGGCGCGGCCGCCGGCGGCCGCATCGGCCAGCGACTGGCGCCGCGGGCGGCCCTGAGGGCCTACGCGCTCCTCGAGCTCGCCATTGCGGCCGTCGCGGTCCTACTGCCATTCGTCCTCGTGGCGCTTCGCCCCCTGCTGGCCGCGCTCTACGACAACGGAGACGGAGGGTGGGCGTTCGGGGCCGTCCGGCTCGGCACAAGCCTCGTGCTCCTGGCGTTGCCGGCGGCCGCGATGGGAGCGACCTTTCCCATCGCATCGCGCTGGATGGTGCGAGGGGCGAAGTCGGTCTCGGCCGACGCGGGCCACCTGTATGCGGCCAACACGCTCGGTGCCGCGGCCGGGGCCCTCGGCGCGGGCTTCGTGCTCCTGCCGTGGCTCGGGCTCGCCGGCGCCACCGCCGCGGGCGTCGTGCTGAACAGCCTGGCGGCAGCGGGCGCGTGGTGGATGGCCTCTCGAATCGTGGCACCGGATGCGTCTTTGGCCGTCGAGGCCACTCGGGGACGCACGGCGACGCGACACCCTGCGCCCTCGCACGTTGGCCGTCCCGGCCTGGCCGCCGCGGCCCTCGGCGTGACCGGGTTTGCCTCGCTGACGCTCCAGGTGGTCTGGACCCGCCTGCTGGCCTCCATCCTGGGTCCGACGACGTATGCCTTCAGCGCCGTCGTCGCCATCTTCATCCTCGGCATCGCCGGCGGCGCCGCCATCGGGGCACGCCTCACGCGGAGCCTGCGACAGCCAGGCCCGGCTCTCGCCGTGTGCGTCATGCTGGCGGGAGGCCTCGCCCTGGCCGCAGCCACCATGGTGGACGCCACGCTGATGTGGGTCGCCCGACTGGTGGCGACGCCCGGCGTGACCTTCGGTGAAGTGCTTCGCCAGGAGTGGCTGCTCACTGCTGCCGTCCTGCTGCCGATGTCGCTGGCCTTCGGTGCGGCCTTCCCCCTGGCCCTGGCCGTCGCAGCCCGCGGTGAGGATACCGTCGTGTCGGACCTCGGCTACGTCTACGCCGTCAACACGCTCGGCGCCATCGCGGGCTCGCTGCTGGCCGGATTTGCGCTCGTCCCCTGGCTGGGCCTGCACGACACCATCCGTCTCGTCGGCGGCGCGACAGCGGTGGCGGGCGCCGCGGTCGCCCTGCTGTCGGGAACCGCCAGGCCCGTCGCGCCGCTGGCCCTGGCCGCGGCGGTGGCAGCCGGCGCCTGGCTCGTCCCGTCCTGGGACCCGCGACTGCTGTCGAGCGGGGCCTACAAGTACGCGGCCGCCCTGAGGGGCCCGGATCTCGAAACGGCGCTCACGGCGGGCGAGCTGCAGTACTACAGGGAGGGGGCGACGGCGACGGTGGCCGTCCGGCAGCTGGCCGGCACCACGTCGCTGGCCATCGACGGGAAGGTCGATGCGTCGGACGCGGCCGATATGCTCACCCAGCGCATGCTCGCGCACGTGCCGCTCCTGCTCCACCCCGCGCCGAAAACGGCGGCCATTCTCGGCCTGGGCAGCGGCGTCACCCTGGGCTCAGCGCTCACCCACGAGCTGGACCGCGCCACGGTCCTGGAGATCTCGCCCGAGGTCGTGGACGCGTCGCGCTTTTTCGACGATGACAATCACCGGGCACTGGCGGATCCGCGGACGCGCCTGATTGTGGGTGACGGGCGCACGCACCTCCTGCTCGCCGACGAGCACTACGACGTCATCGTATCCGAGCCGTCCAATCCCTGGATGGCGGGTATCGCCTCGCTCTTCACGCGCGAATTCTTCGAGATGGCGAAGGCGCGTCTGGCCCCTGGAGGCGTCCTCTGCCAGTGGGCCCACACCTACGACATCAGCGACCCGGATCTGCGGTCCATCGTCGCCACCTTCATGTCGGTCTTCCCGAACGGGACGATGTGGCTGGTGGGCGAGGCGGACGTCCTGCTGGTTGGCAGCGCCGAGCCGCTCACGCCCCGTCTCGCCGGCCTCCGGTCGGCATGGCAGCGTCCCGGCGTGGCCGGGGACCTGGCGTCGGTCGGTGCCAGGGACCCGCTGGCGGTGCTGTCGTTCTTCGTCGCGGAGGGCGCGGCCGTGGCCCGATGGGCCGGCGACGCCCCCATCCAGACGGACAACCGCGCACGGCTCGAGTTCTCGGGTCCACGCTCCGTCTTTGGTGGCGCCGGCGGCGACAACGCCAGGAACCTGCGGGCCCTCGCGGCCTCGAGTCCGCGCCCGGCGGTCGTCGAGGAGGCCTGGGCCGGCGCGACCGCCGAGTCGTGGCGCCAGCTGGGCGAGATGCTGCTGCGGGCCGACAGTTACGGGCAGGCCGTCGACAGCTTCAGCCGGGCCGTCGAGCTCAACCCGGGGGAGACCGCGTCCCTGGACGGCTTGATCCGGGCATCGGCTCCGGCCGGGCGCACGGCCTCCACGCGGCAGCTGCTGGTGCGGCTGGCGTCAAGTCCCGGGACTGACGAGGCCAGGCTGGCGCTGTCCCGCCTGCTGGCGTCGGAGGGCGATTTCGAGGAGGGCGCGCGGATCCCGCTGGCGCTGCTCCAGACCAATCCGGGCCACGTGGGCGCCCTCGAGCAGTTGGCCTCGGTGCTGAGCGACGCCGGCGACGTCGAGCGCCTCGAGCCGGTCGTCGCCCGCCTCCGGATCGAGGCGCCGTACTCGGCCGCCACGCGGTATTACGCCGCCACCCTGGCCTACCTGCACCAGGAGCCGGAGGTCGCGGTTCGGGAGGCCGAGGCCGCGCTGGCGCTCGATCCGGCACACGCGCGCGCGCAGAACATCCTCGGCGCCGCGCTCGCCGGCCTCGGGCAGCGCGAGCGGGCGCGGGCGGCGTTCACGGCATCGCTGGCCGCCGACCCGCGCGATCCCGCCACCTATTCGAACCTCGCCACGCTGGAACTCGAAAGCGGCAACACGGCCGCCGCCCACCGCTACTTCGCCGAGGCCCTCACGATCGATCCGTCGAATCCGGTTGCGCGCGACGGATTGGCCGCGGTGCGTGCGCACCGGTGAGCCGCCTGCGGCAACCGCCATCCAATTCGGCGAACCGCGATCCAACTGGCGGAAGCATCGGGATCGCCGGTCGTCTCTCGAACGTCACAGTCACATGGCAGGATGTCTGCTTTGGCGACGACAACGAGAGTTTTTGCCAGGTGTGCGCACCGCTTTGGGACACCGCGGTGTCGAAGGATGCCTGATTCATTGCGGCAATCGTTCGGCACGGAACTTGCTTGGTGTCGCAACAAGGGGGGCTCAGGGATGAGCGTGGTTCGTCTGCTTGGGTTCGCCACGCTGCCGTGCGGTTGCGTTGTCGGGAAGTACCGGGACGTCACCAGCACGCGCGAGGTGGTGTACGTGGAAGAAAAGGGCGCCGCGTGTGAGAGCCCGGCGCATCGGCGCAATCACACGGTGACGCCGGAGCGGGAGCGCTTTGCCAGCACGCTGATAGCGACGACGGCGCAGGCGTCGTAGGGACGTCGGCCTGGGGGTCTGCACGTGACCGCCCCCGTACTACAATCGTGGGCGCCCATGTCCGGCTCGCCCACGCCGTTTGCCACCCTCCGCCCCGGTCCCCACGAACTCCGCTTCTACCTCGACGACGCCCTCGACTATCTTCGGCACGCCGCCGACGGCTCCGTCTCGGCGGTCGTCACGTCCCCCCCCTACAATCTCGGCATCCGCTACCGCAGCTTCGATGATGGAGGACCGCGGGACGAGTACCTCCGATGGACCTCCGCCTGGGTGGCCGAAGTGGCGCGTGTGCTCGCCCGCGATGGCTCCCTCTTCCTGAACGTCGGCGGCAAGCCCACGGATCCCTGGACGGCGCTCGACGTCGCGCAGGCCGCCCGCCCGCACCTGCACCTCCAGAACATCATCCACTGGATCAAGTCCATCGCCATCGCGCGCGACCTCGCCGGAGCGCGCTCGGGACTGGCGGACGATCTGGCGGTCGGCCACTACAAGCCGATCAACAGCAACCGGTTCCTGAACGACTGCCACGAGTTCGTCTTCCACTTCACCCCTGACGGCCGGACAGCGCTCGAGCGGCGGGCCATCGGGGTGAAATACCAGGATCAGTCGAACGTCGGCCGATGGGCCGGGGCCTCGGAGGGCCTCCGATGCCGCGGCAACACGTGGTTCATCCCGTACGACACCATCCAGAGCCGCGACCGCGAGCGGCCGCACCCGGCCACATTCCCCGTGCGGTTGCCCGAGCAGTGTCTGAAGCTGCACGGGCTGGCGCGCCTGGGCCTGGTCGTGGATCCCTTCCTGGGCCTGGGGAGCACCGCGGTGGCCTGCGCACGGTTGGGGCTGGCCTTCGCCGGCGTCGAGATGGACGAGCACTACCTGCGTGAGGCAGTGGCCCGAACCCGGCAGGCCCTGGAGACCCCGTCCACGATGCCGCTCCGGTTCTGACGGCGTCGCGATCGGGGTGGCCCTTCCATCCGCAAGACACCGCTATTCACCTTGAATCCATCTGTCAAGTAGATGTATCCTCGCGCCGTCGGGGAGCGCGCACGTGGACCTTCGCCAACTCGAAATCATCCGGGCCATCGCCGAGACCGGCTCGTTCACCGCGGCGGGTCACAAGCTGCACGTCTCGCAGTCGGCCATCAGCCGCCAGATCCTGCTGCTCGAGGACGAGCTGAAGGAGCCGGTCTTCCTCCGCGTGGGGCGGCGCATCCGGATCACGCCGGCCGGTGAAGCGCTGCTCCAGCTGAGCCACCGCGTCTTCCAGGACCTCAAGGACACCATCGCGGGCATCTCCGACAGCCAGGAGTCGCTGCGGGGCACCATCCGCCTGCTCGGCGGCATGACCGTCTGCCTGTACGTGTTCCCCACGCTGATGACGGAGTTGAAGCGCCAGCACCCGGAGGTGGACCTGAAGGTGATGTCGGGCAGTTCCGAGCGATGCGTCCAGCAGCTGCGGTCCGGGGCGGGCGACCTCGCGCTCCTCACGCTGCCGGTCGATCAACCGGATCTCGTCACGGTGCCGGTCCTGCAGGAGGAGCTGCTGCTGGCCACGGCGGCCAGGCATCCCCTCTCGCGGAAGCGCAAGGTCCTGCCCCAGGACCTGGTGCGCCAGCCCTTCGTGCTCTTCGAGCAGGGCTCGAACACGCGGCGGGTCATCGACGAGTTCTTCCTCTCGGCCCGCATCGAGCCGCGAATCGTGATGGAGACCGAGAACGTCGAGATCATCAAGGCGATGGTGCGCACCGGCATCGGCATCAGCATCATCCCCTACCAGGCCGCGGCCCGCGATGTCTCGAGCGGGCACCTCTTCTTCTCGCGGATCGAAGGCCGCTCGCTGGTGCGGGAAACCGGGTGGGTCTACCCGCGCATGAGCCGGACGCCCCGGTCGGTTCAGGAGACCATCAACGCCTTCGAGCGCGTGAAGCCGAAGCTTCGCCTGGCACCGTGAGCCAGCGGATGCCCGCGGCGCCTCGACCGCAGGCGATCGCCCCTACTTCTGCGCCGAGGCCGCGGCCGGCTGACGCAGGGTATACGACGTCCGCGATATCACGTTGAGCCCGGGCTTGTTGACCTTCACCTCGACCTTCCGCGTCCGCTTGAGCGGATCCGGGTTCGAGGAGTAGTAGCCCAGCACGTAGTAGTCGCTCGTCTCGGCGTCGATCCGCTTCAGGGCCTTGTCGAAGTCGTTCTGGTTGACGACGGCGATGCCGCCCGTCTCGTCCGCGAGGATCCGCAGGCTGTCCTGCGTCTTGCGCACCCAGGTCCCGTACTCGACAGGGCTCAGCTGTTCGTCCAGGTCGGCGCCGGCCACCAGGCCCCGCGGGTCGATGGTGTAGAGCGTGGCGTTGGCACGATTGGCGGTGCGCGTCACCTCGGCCAGTTCCCGCGCCAGATCCGCGTCCGCGAACTGGGCGCCCTGGTTGAACTGCTCGCTCAGCCGCTGCCCCTCCTCGCGGGTCTGGCCGAAGCGGCCGCCGAAGACCGGATCCTCACCCAGGCGCGATTCGGCAAAGGGATTGAAGTCGTAGCCGTTGCTCACCCAGACCACGGCCTTGCGCCGGTTGCTGATCTTCTCCATCTGCCGCAGCATGTCGTGGGCCGTCGAGAACGCGACGTGCGCGCGGTAGCGGACCTCGGCCGGGCCGTCGGCGTTGTCCTGGCCCTGGATGACGTCGGAGGGCTTCAGGCCGCTGCCCGTGATCTTCTTGATGGCCTCGTCCAGCACCTTGCGGTCGTAGGTCGGGTCGATGGCGAGCGACGAGGGGCCGGTGGAGACGATGCAGAACATGTCTCCCTCGTGGATCAGGTTCTTCGAGATCTTCTGGAACAGGCTCCGGATGCGCCCCGTGTTGCGGAAGTCGAGGTGCAGGTCGTCCACGATGAGCAGGAAGATGCGGCCCGTCGTGTCACTGCGCGGCCGGGAGGGCGGCAGGATGACGCCTTCCTGCGCCGGCGGCGGCGGCGGTTCCAGCAGGTTGTGGACGCGCCCGCCGTGGACCAGCGTGAACGAGGTGACCTCCTGCGGCACGCCGTCCTCGAGGATCTGGAAGTCGTCCTTCATCAGGTCCGCGACGAACTGGTCCTGGTTGTTGCGGACGATGGCGTCCATGGTGACCAGGTCGATGTTGACGCGGAACGTCGGCTGCGAGACCTGGGCGGTGGACGCAGGGGGCGTCGGAGCCTGAGCCCCGAGAGCGGCCGCCGACAGGGCCAGTCCGAGTGCGACGGCAAGGCAACGCCCGTGAGGCTGCATGTTCGGATTATAAGACGGGTAGGATAAGGGACACATGCGAATTGCCATCGGCGCGGATCATGCCGGGGTCGAGCTGAAGCGCGACCTCGCAGGCCACCTGGCCCGGCTGGGCCACGAGGTGACGGACCTCGGGACGCACTCCACGGCCCCGGTGGACTATCCGGATACGGCCGAGGCCGTCGCCACCGCGGTCCGTAACGGGCAGGCCGATCGCGGCCTGCTCGTCTGTGGGAGCGGCGCCGGCGTGTCCGTGGCCGCCTCGAAGTTCCCGGGCATTCGCGCGGCCGTGTGCCACGACACCTACTCCGCCCGCCAGGCCGTGGAACACGACGACCTCAACGTGCTCTGCCTCGGCGCCCGCGTCGTGGGCCCCGCCCTGGCACGCGCGCTGGTCGATGCCTTCCTTGGCGCCATGTTCACCAGCGAGGAGCGCTACCTGCGGCGCGTGGCCAAGATCGACGCCATCGAAAGCCGCTTCCTCCGCGACGAGTGACCGCCCCTTCCATGCTCCAGTCCGCCGGAACCCGATGAGGGCCCGGTCACCCGGGCGTTCGCACCGCATGAAAACAGCCGCCAGACTCGCCGTCGCCGTCGCCGGCCTCGTCACGCTCGTGTTCCTCGGGCACGAGGCGCCGGCCCGGCTCCCGCAATTCACCGCCTGGGTCGCCTCGCTCGGCCCCTGGGGGCCGGTCGCGTTCATCGCGGGCTACAGCATCGCCCCCGTGATCTTCGCCCCCGCCTTCCTGCTCACCCTCGCGGCAGGTGCCATCTTCGGGTTCGTGAAGGGCGTGATCTACGTGATGATCGGCGCCACCATCGGCGCCACCCTCGCCTTCCTCACGGGACGTTACGTCGCGCGGCACTTCGTCGAACACCTGCTGCGGCACGAGCCGCGTCTGGCGATCATCGACCGGGCCGTGGAGCGGCACGGCTTCCGGCTGGTGGCGCTGCTGCGGATGTCGCCGGCCGTGCCGTTCGTCCTGCTGAACTATGCCCTCGGGCTGAGCCGGGTGCGGCTCGCGGACTACGTGGCCGCCTGCATCGGCATGCTGCCGGTCGTGGCGATGTATGTCTACTCGGGCAAGGTCGCCGGCGACCTCGCGTCGCTGGCGGGGGGCGTGGCCGCCCCGAAGGGCCCGTTCTACTACGTGTCCATCGCTCTCGGCCTCGCCTCGACCGTCGCGGTCACCATCGTCGTCACGCGCATTGCGAAGAAGGCGATCGAGCAGGAGCTGCACCTGACGGGAAGTGAGAAGTGAGAAGTGAGAAGTGAGAAGTGCGAAGTGAGAAGTGCGAAGTGCGAAGTGAGAGTGAGAAGTGCGAAGTGAGAGGGAGGTGGGGCTCCCGCTTCTCACTCGCGACCTGATCAGGGTACGCTGACGACGACTTCCGCCGACGGTGCTCCCACTCCACACGCGTTCGTGGCGCGCACGCGCACGTAATAGGTGCCGGGCGGAACGCTGCTGACGTCGAGCCCGCTCGTGCTCACCGCCAGCGTGGCCAGGTCCGCGAGGCCGCTCGACGAGCCGGCTTCCACGACATAGCCTGTGGCGCCGGTCGCGGGCAACCATGACAGCGTGACCGTGTCGCCCGTCACCGACGGCGTCAGCCCGGCTGGCGCGGGCGGGGCGCACGCCACGACCACCTCCACCTCGTTCGACGGCGCCCCCGTGGCGCCGTTGGCCATGCCGCGCACGCGGACGAAGTAGGAACCATCCGGCACGCCCGCCACGCTCACGGAGGGCGAGGGGCCCGTCGTGAACACGGCCAGGTCCGACGCGCCGCGGCTGCTGCCGGCCTCCAGTCGGTAGCTGGTGGGCGCGGCCCCGGTGACGGGCGGAGTCCAGGCCAGCGTCACGTCTCGTGCGGATACGCTGGCGTGAAGCGCGGTGGGCGCGTCGGGCGCGCCGGCGGCCACGATCTTGAGGATGCGGCCGGCAAATGTGGCGAGGTACAGCTCGCCGTCGCGATCGCGGCCGAACGACACGATCCCGCCCAGCGGGCCCCCAAGCTCCGCCGTGTGCTCGATCACGTCGGTCACCGTGGCCTCGCCGGTCGCCGGGTCCCCGCCGAGACCGACGGAGCCGAACGCGGACGTCATCGAGTCGGCCACGAAGTACCGGCCGCGATAGGCGGCCGGCAGCTGCGTGCCGCGGTAGACATATCCGCCCGTGACCGCGCGGCCGATGGTGCGCTCGTAGTCGAAGAGTGGATTGGCGAGCGGCACGTACGCGGCAGGCGGACTCGTGGGCACGCCGGGCGTCGCGATGGTGCCCTCGCGCAGGCGCCAGCCATAGTTGCGGCCGCCTGCCCCGGCGGGCTCGTAGTTCACCTCTTCGCGCGCGCCTTGTCCCACGTCGCCGATGATGAGCGCGCCGGTCGCGCCTGGCCCGAGGTCGTCGAAGCTGTAGCGCCACGGGTTGCGCAGGCCGAAGGCCCAGATTTCGGCGAGTGCCGCGATGGGCTGCCCGTCGAGATACGGGTTGTCCGGCGGGATCTGATACCCGGTGGGATGACCGTCCGGCACGTCGACGTCGATGCGAAGCATCTTGCCAAGCAGCGACTGGGGGTCCTGGGCGTTGTGGTCGGGATCGTTGCCGCCGCCGCCATCACCAGTACCGACGTACAGATAGCCATCGGGGCCGAACGCCAGATGGCCGCCATTGTGGTTGGTGTTGCCCGGGTGCGCGATGTGCGGCACTCCGCCGGGCCAGATCAGGTCGAAGCGGGACGCTGGATCGGCCGTCGGGGCGTTGGCGGGCGTGCGCGTGAACCGCGCGACCACGATGTCGCCATCCGGGCTGGTGAAGTTGACGTAGAACCGCCCTGAGGTGGCCGCATCCGGCGCGAAGGCCATGCCCAGCAGGCCCTCTTCCCCGCCCGTGCGAATCACGGGCGGCCGCACATCGAGAAACGTCGTCAGCACGCCGTTCTCGAGCATGCGGATCAACCCGCCCTGCTGAACGATGAAAAACCGCGTGGCCGATGTCGGGTCCGGCACGAAAGCCACCGGCTGCGACAAACCCTCGGCGACGACTTGCGTCCGCAACTGCGCGGCCACCGGCATCGCCACGCCCGCCACCAGCACCCACGCGCACACACCCACCCATGTTGTCCGACGCATCCCGGGACACTCCTTGGGGGAGGTCGAATCGTCTCACGATCACGCCGGCGCGTGCCGCCTACTCGGGCCCGGCGGGGCGTTCGAACAGCGCACGCCGCAGTTGCTCGAACCGGACATCGGCGTCGCGCACGCCCGCCAGGATTGCGTCGGGTGTCAGCCACGCGTCGGGATCCAGCACCTCGGCGCGGCTGACCCACTGCTCGAGCGTCGCCGCGTCGAAGCCCTGCTCGTGGATGCGCGCCATCACTTCGGCATGACGGGCCCGGAGACGGGTGGCGATCTCGCGGCCGACCAGTTCCTCGAGGAGGCCGCGCGTGGTGGGGATCTCGGGCTCGGCACGAATGTCCGGCGCGAGCTCGGCTTCGGCCTCGGCGTCGGCTGGCGGCTCCGGGACAACGTCGGGTGCGGCCGGGACGGCTCGCCGCTCCGCGGGGCGCGGCGGCCCGCCCTCCCGCCGGCCGGTGCGCCCACGGCGGGGCTGCCGGACGGGTGCCTGCTCCTCCTCGGGCGGCATGGCCTCGCGCAGGGCGAGGATGGCCGGCCAGTCGAACTCGATTTCCGGGTGCTGCTCTTCGATGGTCCGGATGGCTTCCTCGTCCAGCGCCGACCGCCCGATCAGCACGCCCGGAGCAGTGCGATACCAGTAGAGGACGCGGGGACGCTCGCCGGGGGTGGCGGCGTGCATCAGGAAGGTGTGTTCGGTCCCGCGGCGGTCGCGGGTCAATCGCAGGAACGGCACGCCTCTACGTTACCGCCGTTTCTTCGCGGCCGCGCGCCTGGACGCGGGCGTCGACGCCTTCGCCTTCGCCTTCGCAGGCTTCGACGCCCTGGCGGGCCGCGCAGGCGCAGCCTTCTTCTTCGCAGCCCTGGGGGCTGGCTTCGCGGTCCCCCTGGACTTCGGCGCGGCTTTCTTCTCGCCGGCCGGCTTCCTGTCAGCGGCCGGCTTCCCCGGAGCGGCGGGCTTCCTCTCCGCGGGCTTCTTCTCCGCGGGCTTCCGCTCCGGCGCCGCCTTGGGCAGCGCGGCAACCGGTGCCCTATACACCTGGAGGAAGCGAACCTGATCCATCGCGATGTGATACGTCCAGATCTCCGCGACGGCGAACTGGTGCTCCTCGCACAGGCGCCGTGCGGCGTCCAGCGATTGTGGCGGCACGTAGAGGTGAAAGGGCACTTTCAGCCTGCTGAACACCCCCCACTCGGCCCGCGCCTCGAGCGGGTGCACCGACTCGCCCGTCTCCACTTCCACGGTGCCCTCGAGCTTCCGCCCGCCCGACTGGCTGAACAGCACCAGGTCCGGGTAGACGGCCAGGTCCCCCACCATGACCGACTGGTTCTGCTCGTGACCAGGGTTGATGACCACGTCGTGCTTGCGCTTGTAGCGGGCCTGCAACTGGCGGATGACGCGATCGTGCTCGAACTGCTCGCGAATCGGGCGGGTGAGGATCGGGCTCACTAGGCCTCCGGAAACTCCAGAGAAAACGCGATACTATAGCACGCGCGTTCCACCGGCCCGGCTAGAATGGCCGGATGCGCACTTTTGCAGTCTTTCTGGTCACGGCCGCCCTGGCGGCCGGCCCGGCCTTCGGTCAGTCGCCAAGACCCTCTGCGACGCCTGCCGGCCACGTCCCGCCCGCCATTCGGCAGATCCTGGCCGCCATCCGTGCCGCCGACAAGGGCCAGCTGGCCGTCTCGGAGGAGGACGGCCGGTTCCTCCGGGCCCTGGTGGCGTCGACCAACGCCAGGCGGGTGCTGGAGATCGGCGCGGCCAGCGGCTACAGCGGCATCTGGATGGGGCTGGGCCTGCGCGAGACGGGCGGCCGGCTGGTCACGATCGAGTACGACCCGGTCCGCGCCCGCGAGGCGGCCGCCAACATCCAGGCGGCGGGCCTGGCCGACATCGTCCAGGTGATCCCGGGCGATGCCTTCGCCCACATCCCGAAGCTCGAGGGCTCGTTCGACCTGGTGTTCCTCGACGCGTGGAAGCCGGACTACAAGCGCTTCTTCGACCTGGTGTTTCCCCGGGTCACGCCAGGCGGCCTCTTCCTCGCGCACAACGTGATCAACAAGAAGAGCGAGATGGCGGACTTCCTCGCCGTCATCGAGACGCACCCGCAGGCGCTCACGAGCATTGTCTCGCCGGGCCACGAGGGCATCTCCATGACGTATCGGAGGCGGTGAGGCGATGCGCGCGGTTCACGTCATCGGGGCGCCGCTCGACCTGGGCGGCAACCGCCGCGGCACCGACATGGGGCCATCGGCGTTCCGCATCGCGGGACTGGGCGATCAGCTGGCCACCCTGGGGCTGCGCGTCGCCGACAAAGGGGATATCGCATCCCCGATTCCGGAAACCAAGGGCCCGGGCGATGCGCGCAAGCGCTACGTCAGGGAGATCGCCCGCGTCTGCCAGAAGCTGTTCCAGGCCTCGCTGGCCTCGCTCGAGGACGGCGCGCTGCCGCTGGTGCTGGGCGGCGATCACAGCCTGGCGGCGGGCTCGGTCGCGGCCAGCGCGGCCCACGTGCGCCGCCGAGGCCAGCCGCTCGGCCTCATCTGGGTGGATGCGCATGGCGACATGAACAGCCCCTCGACCAGCGAGTCGGGCAACGTGCACGGCATGCCGCTGGCCGCCCTCCTGGGGCGCGAGCCGCTGGAGCTCGCGCGCTTCCACGGGCCCGGTCCGGCCGTGCTGCCCCGGCACACCGTGCTGGTGGGCATCCGCAACCTGGACGACGTGGAGAAGGGCATCGTCAAGGCATCGAAGGTGCACGTCTTCACGATGAAGGACGTGGACCGCCTCGGCATCGCCGAGGTGATGGAACGGGCGCTGGCGATTGCCAGCCGTGGCACCGGCGGCCTCCACGTGTCGTTCGACCTGGACGTGTGCGACCCGTCCATCGCACCGGGCGTGGGCACGCCGGTGAAGGGCGGCCTCGACTACCGCGAGGCGCACGTCGTCATGGAAATGGCGGCGGAGTCGGGGAAGCTGCTGGCGCTGGACCTCGTCGAAGTGAACCCGACGCTGGACGTGAGGAACGCCACGGCGGAACTGGGCGTCGAGCTGGCGCTCTCCGCGCTCGGGAAGAAAATCCTCTAGCGCTTCGTGGCGCGGGCTTCCTCGAGCATGTCCTCGAGGGTGTCCATGAGCATGACCAGCGAGTAGGGCTTCTCGACCAGTCGGGTCAGCGGGCGGATGCTCTCGAGGTCGGCCGACTCGGACCTCAGGCCCGAGAAGATGATGACCGGCACGTCGGGAGGCATCGAGACCACCACCTCCCGGCCGGTGCCGCGCCTCAACCGCAGGTCCACGATGGCGGCCGCGGGGCGCTGCCGGCGGATGGCGTCCAGCCCCTCGTCGGCCGTCTCCGCCGTCACGACCGTGTACTGGCGCATCTGGAGGAACTTCACCAGCGGCTGGCGCACGGCCGTGTCGTCTTCGACGACGAGGATGACGGGCGAAGGTTCGGTCGTCACAGTGCGCGGCTATTGTGTGCCATCCGGCGGGAAACGACAAGCGCGACCCGGGACCGCGCTCAGGCCACACGCGCGCGCCGCTCCAGGATCTGTCGCTGGTGGTGCCGCGTGTGCACGTGGTGAAAGCGGCGCCACTGGGCTGGCGCGAAAGGCCCGAGGATGGGGTGGTCCAGAACAGGGCCGGGCCCGAACCGGGCCTCGGCGGCGTCGATGGCGGCATCCATCGCCTCGAGGTCCGCGCGCGAGCGCGCGAGCATCTCGGAGAGCCGCACGCGCCCCGTCGGCACGACGTGCGTCGGCGCCTCGATGCCGGTCGGGAACCTCCCCAGCGTCACGACCCAGAAGGTGAGGGCCCGCGACCGCAGGGTCCGCGCGGAGGCGCGCGCAGCCCCGGCGTCGAGGCAGCGGTGCAGGCCTTTGGTCGTGCCGGTGTAGGTGCGGTCCAGGTGCTCGACGATCTCGGCGATGGACCAGCGGCCGTCCCCGCGGGCGGCTGCCTGCTCGTCGTCGAGGCCCGCGGTGGCGTCGGTGATGAGCGTCAGGCAGGCGGCGAGGTCGGGGTGCATTCGGGGCTCTGGGGTTCTGGGGTTCTGGGGTTCTGGGGTTCTGGGGTTCTGGGGTTCTGAGGTTCTCGGGTTCTCGGGTTCTCGGGTTCGGGTCTGCGCAGGGCTTGCCCGGCCGAAGCTCACGCTCCGGCCGCTCGCGCGCGAGCGAAGGCTGGTGGGCCGCGCAGGGATCGAACCTGCGACCCTCTGCTTAAAAGGCAGGTGCTCTACCACTGAGCTAGCGGCCCTTCGGTTGATTTTACAGGTCTTGGGGTCTTGGGTCTTGGGACTTGAGACTTGAGGGCGGCTACCGGCCCAGTTTCCTCTGCCGCTCCACCTGCAGGAGTTCGCGGGTCTCCTCGTGCTGGGCGTACTCCAGCACCTGGCGCGGATCGCCCTGCTCCACCATGCGGCCGCCGGCCAGGATCACCACCCGCGAGGCGAAATCGCGGACGAAGTCGTCGTCGTGCGAGGTCAGGAGCAGCGTCCGCCCGCTGGCGGCCAGCGCCTTCAGGGCGTCGCCCAGGTCGTTGCGTCGCGCGGGATCCAGCGAGGCCGTCGGCTCGTCCAGCAGCAGCAGCGGAGGATCGACCGCCAGCGCGCGCGCGATGGCCACGCGCTGGGCCTCCCCGCCGGAGAGCTCGCGCGGCAGGGCGTCGGCGCGATGGCCCACTCCCAGCTCGCCCAGCAGCTCACCGGCCCGCGCCTCGGCCTGGGCGCGCGTCTGGCGCTGCACGTACATGGGGGCCAGGCACACGTTCTCCATCGCGGTGAGATGCTCGAAGAGGTAGTGGTACTGGAAGACCATGCCGGCCTTCGGCACCTGGATGTCCCCGGCGTCGGCCCGCTCGAGCCCGGCGAGGATGCGCAGGATGGTCGTCTTGCCCGAGCCCGACAGGCCCATGAGCGCGACCACCTCCCCCGGCGAGGCATCGAGGTCGATGCCGGCCAGGATCTGCCGGTCGCCGCGCCAGAGCCGCAGGCCGCGGACGCGGAGCGTCGCGCTCACGGCGTGGCCACCTTCCACCGGTCCTCGAGGCGTCGGGCCAGGTGCGAGAGCGGCAGCGACATCGCCAGGTAGAGCAGCGCGCACAGGAGGCCCGGCACGAGCCAGCTGCCGATGTTGGTGGCGAAGATCTGCGTCTGCTTGGTGAGCTCCACGACCGTCAGCACCGAAACCAGCGACGAATCCTTGAGCAGCGCGACGAAGTCGTTGGTCATCGGCGCCAGGGCCAGGCGGAACGCCTGCGGCGCGCGAACCAGCCTCAGCGTCTGCAGGGGCGTGAGGCCGAGGACGCGCGCGGCCTCGAGCTGCCCACGCGGCACGGCCTCGAGCGCGCTCCGGTAGATCTCGCTCTCGTACGCGGCGTAGTTGAGGCCCAGGCCCACCAGGGCGGCGATGAACGCCGGCAGCCGCACGACGCCCGCCAGGCCGTAGTAGATGACGAAGAGCTGCAGCAGCACGGGCGTGCCGCGCATCACCTCCACGTACACGGTGAGCACCGCGCGCGTCACCGGGTCGCCGTACACACGGCCCGTGGCGATGAGCACGCCCAGGACCACCGCCAGCAGCATCGCGGCACACGAGAGCACCAGCGTGACCACCGCGGCGCTCAGCAGCGACGGCAGGTAGCGCGGCAGCGCCTCCCAGGCGCGGCCGACAGTGCCGGGGGGCACACCCGCCGGGGCCGTGGCCGACGGGTCCGTCGCCGCCGCCCCGAGAACACGGGCGTAGAGAGCCGGCTGGTCCTCGTTCCAGCAGCCCCACTTGCGGAAAATGCGCTCGAGTGTGCCGTCCCGCATGGCGGCCCGCAGGATGTCGTCGACCCGGTCACGGAGCGCCGTCTGCTCGGGAGCGGCGATGATGATGTAGTGCCCGACCGCCACGGCCTCGGGATGCGTGACCAGGCCCGTGTTGCGCCGCATCGCCCGCTCGGCGAGCACGTGGTCGAGCAGCACCGCGTCGACGCGGCCCAGCAGCAGGTCCGAATACGGGTGCACGTCGTCGTCATAGGACACGGCCGTGATCCCGTCGTCGCGCTCGGCCTGCAGCAGGAGGTCGTAGGCCATGGTCCCACCGAGCGTGGCCACGCGACGGCCCCGGAGATCCGCGAGCGATCGGAAGCGGTCCCGGTCCCCCTCGCGCACCGTGATGACCTCCCGGAATTCGTAGTACGGCACGCTGGCGGCCACCGAGGCCCGGCGGCCCGCCGAGTCCTCGATCCCGCTCAGGCCGATGTCGAAGTCGCCGCGGCGGGCCGACTGGTCGAGCGAGGCATACGCGATCTGGACGAACCGGGCTGGGCGGCCCAGCTGCGCGGCGATGTGTTCCGCGATCTCGACGTCGAAGCCGACCATCGTCGACGGGTCGGCGGGATCGGCCTCCACGAATGGTGCGCCGCCCTCCGAGTCGCCGCCCCAGCGGAGCGGCGGTTGCCCGAGCGCCGGGGTGACCGTGCACACCAGCAGCGAGGTGAGGAGCGCGAGGCGAATCAACGCCGACAGTATAGGGGCAGACCAGCGCTTCTCGATCGCGCCCGCCGATCCGGCCGAGGATGCCGTCCCGCCCCTGGGTCGAGACGAACGGCCGCCGCCAATCGCCGCCGCCCCTCGCCGGCGTGCTACGGCGGCAGCACGCGTGCCCCGGTGAGGAAGCGGCGGTAGCGCGCGTACTCGGTGACGGTTCGGAGCCGCGGCTGCCCCGAGCCCCGCGTGATGCGCAGCTGCGTGGACGAGACGGGCAGCACGAGCGTTTCGTCGGGATCCGTGAACGTGATGGGCTTGAAGCGGATGGAGGTGTCCATGCGCTCGAGCGTGAACCGAGGCTCGACGTGGGCGCGCCGCGCGAGGCGCGGCGGCATGGGGATCTCGACCAGTCCCGACAGGCCCTGGTCCAGCCGCAGCACCTCGTGCGTGTCGGGGTCGATCCAGATGCGTCCCCGGATGCCTCCGTCCACGTTGTAGCTGATGCAATTCTCCCTGCCCTCGACCTCGCTCACCTCGACGGTGACCGGCGTGGTGAGCCGGTAGTCGACGACCAGGGCGAGCCGGCCGTCGAGCTTCTGGGGCCTGGCCAGCGAGAACACGTAGTCGCGCCGCTGCTCGGGCAGCAGCATCGAGAGCGGCTGGGTCTCGGACGCGTTCTGCTCAGGCGTCGTGCAGTTGTCGTGGTCGTTCTTCCGCGGCAGGTGCCCGTTCACCCTCAACACTTGTCGCAGCGTCCGCGCCTCGACCGGCAGGACCGAATCGAGCAGCGGATCCCACGACAGCCGGAGTTCCGATTCGACGACCCGCGCGAAACCGTCGGCGGTGAGCCCCGAGCTGAGCGGTTGGAGGCGGACCGTCTCGAGGCAGAGCAGGCTTTGCGCACGGGCGAAGTACTCGGCGACCCTGTCGCCGGCACGTGCCAGAATGGTGGCGAGATCCACCGCGCCGTCGCCCGGCTGGGCGCCCACCGCGACGGCCGTGCCGACCATCGCCACGACGGTCGCCCCGACGCGCGCACCCCAACGACATACCATCGCGCGGATTATAGCCACGCGGCCGGCTCCGAATCAGCGCATAATCCGCGCATGCCACTGCCTCCCTCGTCGCGACGTGTCTTCCTGGCGGCCACCGGTGCCGCTGCCGCGTCCGTCTGGATACCGCGTCCTGTGAAAGGTTACGCCCACACGGAGGTCCGGGCGGCGAGCCTCGACGATGTCGGCATCTCGAAGTGGGAGATCGATACCCCCGCGCTCTGCGTGGACCTCGACCGCCTCGAGCGGAACATCGCGAAGATGCAGGCCGCCGTGAGGAAGAACGGGATTGCGACGCGGCCGCATGCCAAGACGCACAAGACGGCGGCCATCGCGCGCCTGCAGCTGGCGGCGGGCGCCATCGGCATCTGCACGGCGAAGCTGGGCGAGGCCGAGGCCCTCTTCGCCGCAGGCATCGAGCCCCTCTGCATGACCACCAGCAACCTGTCGCCGCGCAAGATCCGGCGCGCGATGCAACTGGCAAAGGCGAACCGGCAGTTCATCCAGGCGGTGGACGCGGCCGGAAACGCCCGGGACCTCTCGGCAGCCGCGCGCGAGGCCGGGGTGACCGCCGACATCGTCGTGGACGTGGCCGTCGGGACGCGGAGCGGCATCCCGCCGGGCGACGATGCGGTGGCGCTGGCAAAGCTGGTGGACACCCTGCCGAACTTGAAGCTGCGCGGGCTGCTCTCCTACGACGGCGGCGCGCAACACGTCAACGGCTTCGCCGCGCGCAAGGAGCGCGCGCTGAAGGGCCTCGAGGGGAACGTCGAGACGCGCGAGGCGATGAAGCGGGCTGGTCTCTCCACCGAGATCTTCAGCGGCGGCGGAACCGGCACCTACAGCGTGCAGCACCTCACGCCCGGCTTCACCGATGTGCAGGTCGGCAGCTACGTCTTCATGGACATGCAGTACCTGGCCATCGGCAGCGAGGACGGCGACGCCGTCTACAAGGACTTCGAGCCGTCGCTCACCGTGGTGGCCACCGTGCTGAACAACCGCTTCCCGGGCCGGCTCACCACCGACGCCGGCGCCAAGGCCCTCACCTTGAACGTGCCGCGCCCCGGCGTCGTCGGCGAGCCCGGCATGGACTACAACCCGGGCTCGGACGAGTTCGGCGTCATCACGTTCACGGAGGCCCGGCGCACCTACAGGATGGGCGACCGCATCGAGATGATCGTCCCCCACTGCGACCCTGTGGTAAACCTCTACGACCAGATGTACGGCGTCCGCGGCGACAAGGTGGAGGTCGTGTGGCCCATCACGGCACGGGGAAGGTCGCAGTAGGGGGAACGAGAAGGGGAAACAAGAGGGCATTCGCGGGGTGCCGCGCCCGGCCGCGGGTGTGCTGGCGGCCGGCCCACGTTGATTTCCTGGGGCTTTCCGCCCCAACGATTGGCAGGGCCGACGCATCGGTCGTCCCTTGGAGGCGGTGTCATGTTCACGCTCTGCTCGACCCTCCTGGCCATCGCCCTGGCGCTGGCGGCATCGTCACAGCCTGCTTCGGCCCAGACCTTTGACGGCGGCGTCAAGGGTGGCTTCACATTCGCCGACATCCCGAGGCTCGGCGCGGACCTGGAGGATGCCGGGGCCGACGAGGTGGAATGGCGCATCGGGAGGGCCCTCGGCGGGTTCATCGCCATCGGCCTGACCGACACGCTGGCCTTCCAACCGGAGCTGCTCTGGGCCCAGAAAGGGCTGAAAGGCCGGGAGCCGCTGCTCGACACTGACCTCAAGGTCGAGTTCGACTACCTCCAGGTCCCGGTGCTGGTGCGGCTCGGCCCGTCGAACGGCCAGGGCATTCACGTGCTGGCAGGCCCCTCGTTCAATGTCCTCACTCGCGCGCGGGCCATCGAGGAAGGGGCGTTCGGCGAGGACGAGGACATCAAGGACGAAACCGAGAGCATGGACGTCGGCCTGGTCGTGGGTCTGGGCTACTACGGGCGCCTGCTGCTCGTCGAGGCCCGCTTCGAGGAAGGGCTGAGGAACGTCCCGAAGTTCCCGGAGGCCGACGAGGACTATCGCCATCGCGCATTCATGATTCTCGGCGGCATCCGGTTCGGTCGGTAATGGCCTGCGGGGCCCGCTCCAGGCTCCTGCGGCGCACTCCCCCCGTCGTCGATGCGGTGGACCCGATCGGACTGCGACGACAGCGATGTCACGCGGCCGACGATTTCGTATGTCGGGTGCCTGCCCGGCGCCGCGAACCCGGGCGCAAATCGGACACCTGCTGACGAGATCCGGGCGGCCCGGAGTTTGCCTCGGGCCTCGCCACGGAGGGGTGGATGAACAACGGGCAGTCGATCGTGATCAAGGGAGACATCTCAGGCAGCGAGGACCTGGTGATCGCCGGCCGCGTGGAAGGCAGCATCGTGCTCGATGGCCGCGCGCTGACGATCGCCTCAAGCGCCAGGGTCGTCGGCACCGTTTCCGCTGCGTCGGTGCTCGTCTCGGGGACCGTCGAGGGGAGCATCGAGGCCGCCGAGCGGGTCGAGGTCAAGGAGACCGCCGTCATCGAGGGCGACCTGAGCACGCCGGCGCTGGTGGTGGCCGACGGGGCGCAGGTCAACGCGACCGTCGAGATGCCCGTCCGCACGAGTTCGAAGCTGGTGGGCGTCGCCTGACGCCGCCGGCGACCATTCCCGTGAAGCGCCGCGTGACGTGCTTGCCAGCTCCTCCGGGAACAGCGAGCCATGCACGTCGTGGTGCGTGCCCGAGCGGACGCGCCTTCGTCGCCGCGAACTCCTCCGCCGTGATCGCCCCCCTCGTCCAGGAGCGCCTTCAGCGCGTCTCTCCGGCGGGTGACGGATGCGGTGCGACGGGGTCGTGTGCGGCCGGCGTCCACGACTCGACGTGGACCTTGATCTTGAGCGCGATGTCGTAGGCCTCCATGTCCTTGAAGGTGACGGAGTTCTCATCGCGCGCGGCGTCGAACGCGCCGCCGGTGAAGCTGGACGAGCGGTCGTGCGGCGTGCCGCCGGCGAAGGAGAACTGGATGAAGCCGTCGAAGGCGCCGGGCTTCTTCACCTCCACGGCCGTGATGTGGCGCAGCAGGATGGCCTTGTCCCGCCGCTCGTCCAGGTGCTCCTGGACGATGCGGATGCTGTCGCGTGAGACGAACAGGGTCTTGCCCTGGCCGCCGTGGAGCATGAGGTTCATGCGTGACCTCCCGTCGTGCGCGTGGTGATGCCGTCGCCCGACATGGTAGCGCGGGTGAGGGTGGCGGACGGAAGGCGCGTTGAACGGTGGCGTCCCCAATTTGCGCGAGTTGGAACCACCTCTATCTGTGGATCCGTGCAGTGGACGGCCTGCGGAAGGCGGCATGAGCCTCGGAACTGCAGGCAGACACTGCGCGCTGGGTTGCCGACAGTCGCGGTTGGTGGCCGAGCGCGCAGGAGCGGCTACGCGGCGTGTCCGGGAATGCGTTCGAGCTCTGCCCCGAGCGCCTGTTCGGCGTGCCACACGTCAAAGGCCTGCTGCATCCCGAGCCACAGCGCCGGTCCGTTACCGGCCCACTTCCCGAGCCGAACGGCCATCTCTGGCGTGACGGGCGCCCTACCCGCCAGGATTCGGTGCAGGAGCTGTCGTGACACACCGAGCTCGCGGGCTGCCTGCGAGACGTTCATCCGCAACGCTGGCAGCACGTCCTCACGCAGGATCTCACCGGGATGGGTCGGTTCCCGCTTCAATGGCTGCCGAACAGGGAGCCCCTTCGTCGTCTTCGTCGTCGCCATCGTCGTCCTTCCGTTCAGTGATACTGCTCGAGATCCAGCTCGTGGGCGTCCTTGCCGTCCCAGCGGAACGTGATGCGCCAAGGGCCACTGACGGCCATCGCGTGCCGGCCCTCTCGATTGCCCTTCAATGGGTGCACACTCCAGCCCGGCATGTTCAGGTCTGAGAGCGCCGTTGCAGCATGTAGCGCGTCCATCGCCCTTCTGCAACGTTTGTGCAGGTCCGGCTGCACCTTCCGACTCTTGCCGGTCTCGAAGAGCTCCCGCAACCCGGCGTGTCGGAAGCTGACGATCACAGTGTCGAGCGTAAAGCACACGCGACAGAGAGTCAACTATCGATTGACACTTCGGCCAGTGCCCGACTCCTCGCGACATGCCGGGCGGAGCGAACCGCCCTACAGGGTGAACTATCGGTGAGTTGGCCCCCCTGATGCGCGTCACCCGGAGCTGTTGACATGGACTTGCACATACAGTGTAAATTAACGTGCATGTCGACGGATGAGTACCGACGGGCCTTGGAGGCTGCCATAAAGGAATACGAGCAGCTCGCTGCCGAACGCCAGCGAATCGACAGGCGTCTGAGCGAGTTGGCGCAGACGATCGGCACGCTTTCGCGGCTTTGCGGCTTCACGCCGACCGTGCCCTGGGGGCTGACCGACGCCTGCCGTACCGTGCTGCGCAACGCCGGGGCTGCAATGACCCCAGCAGAGATTCGCGACCGCCTTATTGCCATCGGATGCGATCTCTCCGTCTACTCCAACGCGCTCGCCGCGATTCACACCACCCTCAAGCGACTCGCCGAGGCGGGCGAACTGCGCACTGCCGCCGCGGCCGCACCTGGCAAGTTGGGCTACGTGTGGGTTCGCTCACCGAACACCGCCACCTTGACGCTCGACAACGCCCGGATCACAGCCGAAATCGAGAGACGCCCGACCCGCACACGGGGGAAGAGATGACGATGGATCTTGGACTTCGCCGCCAGTTTTTCGCCGAAGAGGTCGCGGCAGTCGCGAACCTGAAGACGCCGCAGTTGGTCGAAGCGCTCGCGTCTCTGCCACGGGAGAAGTTTCTCAGGCCCGGACCATGGCTCGTGCGAGGCGAAGCGGACTTCGGTGGGGCGCGCACGACCGCCGACTCTGAGGCCCAGCATGTCTACCACAACTACTCGATCGCGATCGACGCGCCCCGACAACTCTTCAACGGAGCTCCTGGCATCGTCGCGGCCTCCATCGATGCATTGACCCTGTCGCGTGGCAATCGCGTGCTGCATGTCGGAGCCGGACTCGGGTACTACTCGGGCCTGATGGCCCATGTGGTCGGCGAACGTGGGCGAGTTGTTGCCGTTGAAGTCGACGCGGCACTCGCCTCCGAAGCCCGCGCGAATCTGGCCTCAGTACCATGGGTAGACGTCCGGCTCGGAGACGCGACAGGGTTGGCCGATGAAGCGTTCGACGCGATCCTCGTCAGCGCCGGCGTGACGCATCCGCAACGAACATGGCTCGACGCCTTAGCGCTCGGCGGAAGAATGATCTTGTCGCTCACGGCGACCGTGCCTGCAATGGGGCCGATTGGCAAGGGTTTCTCGGCAGTCTTCACGAAAACGAGCAACGACGCCTTCTCGGCGCGTGTGCTGGCGATGACGGCGATCTACTCAGGTGTCGGGCTGCGGGATGAGGGTTTGAACGCTCTGCTTGGTCAGGCAATGATGCGTACTCCGTTCCCGAGGTTTTCGAGTCTTCGGACAGACGCACATTCGCCCTCGGCATCGTGCTGGCTGCACTCCGAGGAGTTCTGCCTGGGATCGAACTAGCCGCGCCTGCATTCGACGTGCTGGAAATTGTGCCGCGGCGAGCTGGTCGAAACGCGCCAACGGTCAGGATTCAACCGATTCTCATGAACTTGCATCCGCGAGGTTCTGAGCGGTATAAGACCCATAGCAGTCACGGTCAGCTGCTGGCCCCGTCGCGGTGGAGATGCACGCGGGCTGAACCGACTACTCGGTCGCCCAAGGCGGCACCGAGCCGAGTCTTCCACACGACCACGCCCTGAACGCCGCCGCGGCGCAACGCCCCGGACGCGCAGCGCCTTCCTGGATCGCCCCGCGCGGCAACCGCCCCGGGGGCCTTCACGAACAACCCAACGCACCGCCATGTCGGGAGGACAGCCATGTTCGATCCGCGAGATGACGCCCGCGACCGTGACGGACGGGAGGACGGCCGCGGACGCGTGTACGATGAACGGGACCGCGACGACGACCCACGCGAGGGCCTGATGCGCGACCTCGACCTGCCCCGCGGCGAGGAGCGCGAGCTGGTCGTGGTCCGTGACCGCATCCACGAGTTGGACGGCGAAGATAGCCGGACGCTGGCCACTGTCGGCGCCTTTCGGGTCGTGCCCGAGCGTGACCTCGAGATCGATCACGACACCCGCGAACACCTGCACGAAGAGGGCCTCGTCGAGACCGTTGACCTTGGTGACGATGAGCGCGGCCTGACGCTGACGAAGGAGGGTCGCGATCTCCTCGATTCGCATTCAATGGACCGCGACGACGAGCCGTCACAAGCGTTCCAGGCGGGGGTGAGCCGGGAGCGTGAGCTTAACCACGACTCCAACCTGTACGCGACGTACCGCCAGGAGGAAGCCCGGCTCCGACCTCGGTGGACACCTCAAAACCGGCCATCGATCGACAGGGCAAAACCGGCCACCACAGATGGGCGACCGAGACTTCGGGGTTTTACTTCGTCAGGCCCTCCGGACGCAAATCGGCGGCGACTTTGGTGCGCCAGCTCCGCG
>CAUJDN010000088.1 GCA_963169195.1 Acidobacteriota bacterium
TTTGGCGCGACGCACTTTGGCTTGGTGGTCAATCGCTGTACCGTGGCGTGTGCGACCACGCGTTTTGGCCACTTGGTCGGCCAAGCCCGCGGCCAGGGGGGTGGTCGCCCACGCCACGCTGTCTCTGCCTCAGCCGGAGAGGGTGGTCGTCGAACGCGTCGGTGCAGGCGGCTTGCAGGCATGTAGATCCGCGTCGTGAACGGCGGCCGTCGCGATGAGATTGTCCGGCTCGCAACTCGCGCGCTCAAGGCGCTCCGCGCTTCCTCGGTTGCGCTCCGCCCGCGCTGCGCGCGGCTGACGGCCTTGACCGCGCGAGCCGCGACCCGTGTCCTAGCAACTATCGACGGCCCGCAACGGAAGTGCTTGACGATGGTCGGCGGCAGCGTTACTGTCGGATTATCTTCGCCGGCTGTTGTTGGCAGCCCCCTCCCGCATCGCCCGATGTGGAGCACGTTCGGATCGGCGGTCTCAGACCCCGGTTCGTTACCACTTCTCAAACCACTTCCTGGTTGTCCCTTCGTGCGACGTCACGTCCGCGGAACTGACAACCGAATCGGACTGCGCTTCGGTCCCAGGCCAGGCGCGGATCCGACCGTGCACCAGACGTCCAATCATCACGCTGCCACGGCGATACGCCTGTCAGAAGTCGATACGTCGGGAGATGCGCTCAGCGCGCCCATTCACCGTGAACAACAACGGCATCGACGCTCGGAATGGGCAGGCGTATCATGGCCGAAAGACGACGACCACCAACGGGACGCGGCCGGCGGAATCGGGTTCGCGCTCGTGCAAGGGACATCGGATGTAGCATCGACGCCGCGGACGACTCGCTTCGCGCGTTCGTTCGCGCCCTGGCGCGGCAGGCCGCACGCGAGTGCTTCGAGTTGGAGATGAAGCAGCTGTCGCGCACGATTCAGTGACGTGCCTGAAGTGAAAGTCGCCCTCTACGCACGCTACTCGTCGGACAACCAGCGAGACGCGTCCATCGCCGATCAACTCCGGGTGTGCCGCGCGTACGCCGAGCGTCAGAGCTGGACGATCTGCGAGGAGTACACGGACCACGCGGTATCAGGCGCCACCCTGCTGCGCGCCGGATTCCAGGCGCTAATGCGCGATGCGCTGAACCGGCGGTTCGACATCGTGCTCGCCGAATCGCTGGACCGCTTCAGCCGCGACCAGGAAGACACGGCCGGACTCTTCAAGCGGCTCACATTCGCCGGCGTGAACATCGTCACGCTCGCCGAGGGCGACATCACGCACCTGCACATCGGGTTCAAGGGCACGATGAACGCCCTGTTTCTGAAGGATCTCGCGGAGAAAACACACCGCGGATTGCGCGGTCGCGTCGAGGACGGCAAGTCTGCTGGTGGCCTCTGCTACGGCTATCGCGTCGTCAAGGCACTGAACGCCGGGACCGTGACGACCGGCGAGAGGGAAATCGACCAGGAACAGGCCGCGGTCGTCGAGCGCATCTTCCGTGACTTCGTGGCCGGCATGTCGCCAGAAGCGATCGTCAAGGCGCTGAACCGGGAAGGTGTCGCCGGTCCGTTCGGTGGAAGCTGGAGCCCGAGCACAATTCACGGCAATGCGAAGCGAGGAACCGGCATCCTGAACAACGAGCTGTACGTCGGCCGGATCGTCTGGAACCGCCTGCGATACGTGAGGGATCCGGACACGGGAAAGCGCGTTTCCAGACTGAATCCAGCAAACGAGTGGGTCTCGAAGAGTGTGCCGGCGCTTCGCATCATCAACAACGAGCTGTGGGACGCAGCGAAAGAGCGACAGAAGGGAACGAGGCGCGCGGTCGCGGACGGTGGCAACATCGGACGAGCGCGGCGCCCGCAGTACTTGTTCTCCGGGCTGACGAAGTGCGGCGTGTGCGGCTCGGGTTTCATCATGGCCAGCGCGAACCGGCTGTCGTGCTTCGGAGCGCGCTACAAGGGCATCTGCGACAACCGTCTCACCATCCGTCGCGACGATGTTGAGGCCCGTGTTCTCAGGGCCCTGCAAGAGAAGCTGCTGAACCAAGAACTGTTCGAGGAATTCTGCGAGGAGTTCACGCGCGAGATCAACCGGCTTCGGATGGAGCAGCGCGCCAGCACGACTTCCGCGAAGCGCGAGGTCGCGCGGATCGGCACGCGCATCAAGAAGTTGCTGAACCTGATGCTGGACGATGAGATCGCGGTGGACGAAGGCAAGGTCGAGATGAAGGCCCTCGACGGCCGTCGGAAGGAACTGGAGGCGCAGCTGAAGACGGCGGACGAGCCGCCGGCACTCCTGCACCCGGAGATGGCCCGCATCTACCGCACGAAGGTCACAGAGCTCGCCGAGGCACTTCAGCAGCCCGAAAGCCGCCTGGAGGCGACGGAGGCCCTACGCGGCCTCGTGGACGCCATCGTGCTCACTCCAGCGGCGAACGGAAAGGAACTGGGCATCGAGCTGAGAGGCAATCTGGCGGCCATGCTCGGGGCGGCCGTACAAAGGAAAAGGCCGTCGGAATCCGACGACCTCTCCTTGCAAGTAACTTTGGTTGCGGGGGGGGGATTTGAACCCCCGACCTTTGGGTTATGAGCCCAACGAGCTACCGGACTGCTCCACCCCGCGACACTTGAACCTCGATTGTAGCACACAAGGCCGCGCCGTCGAGGTGGGCGTATCGGCCTCTGCCCTCACCCGTCGGTCGCCCGGATCCGCGCGCTCCGCTCGCGCGATTCCAGGGCTTCGGCGTCAGCGTGCCGCCAGCCAGGCGCGCGTGCGGGGCGCCGCATCACCCGCCGCCAGGACCCGCGACAGATCGGCCGGCACATCCACGTCGAACCAGGGATCGACCAGCGCCACCGACCAGCCCGCGGCATGCGCGGCGTCGAGCGTCTGCCGGAGGACATCCCGCGTGCCCCACGCGATGCCGTCGAAGAGCGGCGGCCGCGGCCGCGGGAGCGCCACCAGATAGTACCCCCCGTCCTCCGCCGGCCCCAGCACGACATCGTCCCCGTGCTCGAGCGCGGCACACGCATCGGCCAGCCGGGATGGCGGCACCGACGGCAGGTCCGAGCCGATGAGCACGACGTGCCGGGCCCCGTCGGCGAACAGGTGCGCGAAGGCCTCGGCCATCCGATGGCCGAGATCCCCGTCGCCCTGCGGCTCCAGGCGCACGTCATCGCCCACGAGCGCCCGCATCTCCCGGAGCCCCGTGACCGGCGTGTAGAACACCGTCACCGGCATGCCCGCCGCGGAGGCCTGCGCCAGCGTGTCCAGCAGCAACGCCTCGCGCAGCGCGCGGGCATCGTCAGGCGAAAGTCCGGCCGTCAGTCGCGTCTTGCCCCCGCCCGACGGCGCGCGCGCCAGCACCGCGACCGCGCGCACTCACGCCTCGCCGCGCACCGGCACCCGCGCCGCCAGCGACGCCTGGCGCGCCCGCCGCCACACGCGCGCCGCCAGCAGCACGCCGACGATGGCCGCGTAGTACATCGGGTTGGTGGTGTCGAGCTTCACCTTCCAGAGGTAGTGCAGCACGGCGGCGATGGCGGTGATGTAGATCAGCCGGTGCAGCAGGTTCCACGTCCGCCCGCCCAGGCGCCGGATCCAGCCCTGCGAGGACGTGAGCGCCAGCGGAATCATCAGCACGAAGGCCGTGAACCCCGCCGTGATGTACGGCCGCTTCACCACATCGTCCCAGACGCCCGCGAACATCAACGAGTGGTCGAGGACGAAGTACGTCAGGAAGTGCAGGCTGCCGTAGAAGAAGGCGAAGAGCCCCGCCATGCGGCGGAAGTGGATGATCGGATTGAAGCCCGTGAGCCAACGCACGGGCGTGATGGCGAGGGTGATGACGATGAAGCGCAGCGTCCAGATGCCGGTGTGGTTGGTGATGGTCTCCACCGGGTTGACGCCCAGGTCGCCCCAGAACGCGCCGTAGACGAGCCAGGCGAACGGCCCGAGCGAGGCGAGGAAGACAACAGGCTTGACGACACGGCGGACAGCAGTGGTGGAGGTCACGTTACGTGGCGCGAGGTCGACCGATCCCGGACCCGCTCAGTCGGCAATCATCGATGGGTGCGTCTCAGTAGTACCTCCGCAGGTCCATGCCCGCGTACAACGAGGCGACCTGGTCGGCGTAGCCGTTGAACGGCAGCGTGCGCCGCTTGAAGAACTCGCCGATGCGCCGCTCGCTCGCCTGCGACCAGCGCGGGTGATCCACGGCCGGGTTCACGTTGGCGAAGAAGCCGTACTCGTCGGCGCGCATCCGCTGCCACGTGTTCATCGGCTGGCTCTCGTCGAAGCTCACGCGGACGATGGACTTGATGCCCTTGAAGCCGTACTTCCACGGCACCACGAGTCGGATGGGGGCGCCGTTCTGGTTCGGGAGCACCTCGCCGTAGAGGCCGACGGCCATGATCGTGAGGGGGTGCATGGCCTCGTCCATCCGCAGGCCCTCGACATAGGGCCACGGCAGCGCCGGCTCGGTCTGGCCGGGCATCTGCTTGGTGTCCAGCAGCGTCGTGAACCTGACGAACTTCGCCTTCGACGTCGGCTCGAATCGCTTGACGAAATCCGCCAGTGGGAAACCGACCCACGGGATCACCATGGACCACGCCTCGACGCAGCGCATCCGGTAGATGCGCTCCTCGAGCGGGAACCACTTCATGATGTCTTCGATGTGGTAGTTCCCCGGCTTGCCGCACTGGCCGTCCACCACGACGCTCCACGGGCGTGGCTTGAGGGAGCCCGCGTAGCGCGCCGGGTCGCCCTTGTCGAGGCCGAACTCGTAGAAGTTGTTGTAGGTGGTGACGTCACGGTACGAGTTGAGCTTCTCGTCGGTGCTGAGGGCGCTCTTCCTGAGGTTCTCCAGTTTCTGCGCCGCCGGGTTCTGCGCGTGCACCGTGGAGGTGCCGCTGAAGAGGGGCCCCGCCGCGCCGGTGGCCACAGCCACGGCGGTGGAGCCCGCGACCTGCAGGAACTCGCGCCGCCGGACGTACCACGATGGCGGGGTGACCTCGGATTCGCGCGTATCAGCCGGCTTCTTGATCAGCATCAGGGACCTCTGAAACAGACGGGAACCGGGAGCCGAGCCCCCCAAGACCTCACGCCCCCCACATGGTACAACGCCGGCAGACTCGGGTCCTTCGCGCGGCGGCGCCACCAGGCCTCCTGCCCTGCCGGCAGGCCGCTGGGTACAACACTGCCCCTTTAGAGCCCGGATCCAGCCCTCACGTTTCAGCCGCCGACCGCAGCCGCATCCGAGAACTCGTCGTCGTCCCCGGTTGCCGATAGGATGAGCTTTGCATCGGACACGACGTGGCCGCGGAACAGGAATGACCATGGACACCAACACGAATGCAACTCGACGCTTCGTTGTGCCTCCGGCGGTGCTGTCCACGGCATCGCACGAGCTTCGCGGTCCCCTGGGCGTGGCGCGTGGGCACCTGCGGCTGCTGGCCCAGGACGAGGGCGTCGACCCGAGGATCGCGAAAGCCGTCGGCGACGCCAGCCGCGCCCTGGATCGCATGACGGGCCTCCTGGACGAGCTGAGTCGCTACGCGCAGTGGGCCCGCGGCGAATCAGGGATCGCACCGGCTCGCGCGTCGCTCCGCGAGGTGCTGACCCAGGCAGCCGCCCGGGCGGTGTCGGCCGCGGGAGGAGGCGGCCTGACGGCCGAGATCCGATCCTCCGCAGACGTGGTCGCCGAGGTGGACCTCCAGCGGCTCGCCGAGGCGTGCGCGTCCCTGGTGATCGCGGTTGCCCGTGCGCACGCCGGGGCGCCGGCGGTGAGCCTCGCGGTCTCGGGAACGAGCCGCGGCGCCATCCTGCGCATTGAGCCTCTTCCGATGGTCCGGGGACGGCTGGAAACGCGCCCGCCCGACCTGGGCCGCGGCGGCATGGGACTGGCCGTGCCCTTCGCGGATCTCGTCACGCGGGCCCACCGCGGGGTATTGACGGAACAGTGGAGTGCCGACACGTGGTACGGGTACCGCGTCCGGCTGCCCGGCCCGGCGTAGTGGGAGCTCGGCTTTTTGACAGAAACGGACTCCAGGGTGTACTCTCACCGTCCGAGGCCGGTGAACGCTGTCGAATCCGAGCCCTGGCCACGAGGATCCTGCATGAGCGACAAAATCTCCCGGGCAGATCAGACTTCCCCGAAAGACGTCTCGCGTCGCGAGGCAATGAAGACGGCACTCAAGGCCGGCGCGTACGCGGCCCCGGTGATCATTGCCGCCAGCGTGCCCAACCCGGTCAGCGCCCAGGTGACGGGCCCGACGGGCACGCTCACGGGCACGGTGACCAACGCCGCCAACGGCCAGCCCATCTCGGGCGCCACCGTGTCGGTGAACGGCGCATCGACGACCACCAACGCGAGCGGCGCCTTCACCCTCGCCAACGCCCCGGCCGGGGCGCAGACGGTCGCGACCAGCGCCTCCGGCTTCACGTCGCGGACCGACGCGGTGAACATCCCGGCGGGTGGCACGGTGAACGTCAGCATCTCCCTGGTGCCGATCTCCGTGGGCACGGGCGTCTCCATCGTCCTCACCTGGGGCGCGCAGCCGAGCGATCTCGACTCGCACCTCGTCGGCCCCGACGGCAGCGGCGGGCGGTTCCACTGCTACTACGGTAACGAGAACCCGGTCCCGTTCGTCTCGCTGGACATCGATGACGTCACGGCCTTCGGGCCCGAGACCATCACGGTGTCGCAGGTGTCGGGCAGCTTCGTCGCCGGCAGTTACAGCTACTACGTGCGTAACTTCAGCGGTAGCCCGGCCTTCAATGTGTCGAGCGCGGTCGTCACGGTGTTCGCCGGGGGATCGCAGGTGGCACAGTACCCGGTCGGCTCTGCGACGGGCGACCCCGCCCAGCGCATCTGGTCGGTGTTCGGCTTCACGCTGACCGCCAGCGGCGCCGGAGCGTCGATCACGCCGGTCCAGCAGTTCATGGCTGACGCCAGCGCGCCGACGTTCGGGCCGTTCCCGCCGAAGAGCAGCACGAGGTAGGGCCGCGCCCGATTCTGGCGCGTATTCGCGATGATCTGTGGCTGCGAGCGACCCTCGCAGCCACAGCCGTTTCTGCCCTGCCGCCCTCGCCCGGCCATGCCCGACCCCGAGCCAGTGACTCCCCCTCCAGACGCGCCTCCCGCGCGCGATCCCCGCGTGCTGGACGAGCTGCTCGCCGACGGCAGCATGGTGCTCTACCACACCGCGTCGCGGAAGCTGATGACGCTCAACCCCACGGCCGCCCTGGTGTGGGAGTACTGCGACGGCGAGCACACCATCGAGCAGATCACCAGCGAGGTACGCGCCGTGTTCCCCGCGGTCTCGACGATTGCGGACGATGTCGCCGGCGTGTTGAACGACCTCCGGGCGCGCGAGATGCTTCGCCTGCCGCAGGCGCCCTCGTGACCGACGCATCACCGGACACCCGTGCGGACGCCGTGCGCCGCAGAATCGGCCCGCACGACGTCGCCGTCGTCGTTCCCGACCGCTCGGATCGCGCGGCCGTGGAGGCCATCCTCGGCGGCTTTCCGCGGATCGGGGAAGGGGCGGCAGGCGAGGCGACGTACGCCCTCCGTCGGGACGCGGCGGGCGGCTGGGAATTCTGGTCGGGGGGCACGCGCACGCACCAGGCGACGACGCTGGAGGACGGCCTGCTGGCCCTCGAATGGCAGGTCGTCACGGACCTGCTCGCACGAACCGACGACCGGTTCCACCTGCACGGCGCGGCGCTGGCCGATCCCTCGGGCTCCCTGAGCGTGCTCGTGCTGGGTGAGTCGGGGGTGGGCAAGACCACCGTGGCGCTCGCGCTGATCGCGAGGGGCTTCCGGCCCTTCACCGACGACGTCATCCTGCTCGATCCCGAGAGCCTGGCACCCTCGACCTTCGAGCGGGCGTTCCACGTCGATGCGACGACCCGCACCCTCGTCAACGGACTGCCTCACGACCCGGCGTGGGAAGTGCCGGGCGTGCCCGGCGGGTACTTCCTGCCGGCAACGTGGGCACGGGAGCCATTGCCCGTGCGTGCGGTCATCGTGCCAAAGGCCCGGGACCACGCGCGGCCGCTGCTCGTGGGCCTGCCCATCGCCGAGGCCGCCACGACAATCCTCGGATTCAGCGGATCGCTCGAGCACGCGCCGGCGCTATCATTGAGGACCGCCGCACGCCTGACAGCCTCGGCGCCCTGCTATGCGCTCTACGCGGGCCCGCTGGCACCGACCGCGCAGTTCCTTGCGGAGGCGGTCGAGGGGTTGCGGGCCGGGTGACGTGAGCAGTGAGCACGGAGAAGCACGACATGGCGCGGACGGTGCGTGCCGTTCACGTCTCACTGCTCACCTGCCCGCCGTCCCACCCTGAGGGCGAGCCGCTTCGCGGAGCCCACGACCGCACTGCCCGCCTCGATGCCTCGATGCTCGAGGTACTCGCGGCCCGGCAACAGCACCCAGCGCAGCACGCGGAGGCGCGCCCGCACACCGCGGACGCGGCTGAGCGCGGCGCCCAGCGGCCAGACGCCGGGGCCTTCGACGGTCAGGTCCGCCGACGGGATCCCGTCCACGTGGCGCATCAGCCGACGCAGATCCCGCTGCGCCAGCGAGAAGGCCGACGCGGGCCCGAGGCCCGCCCGCAGATCTTCCACCTGCGCCTGCGAGATGGGCGCGGCCGCAAAGCGGCGCGCGGCCTCGAGTGCAGCGCTCACCGGCGCCACCACGCGCAGGTCGGCCGCACACGCCGCCACATACTGCCAGTCGAGGCCTGGCCGGCGCCGCACGATGCGCGCGATGTCGTGGAGCCAGACCAGCCGGAAGTTCAGGTGCTTGGCCGCCAGGTGCGTGGTGACGTGCAGCAGCAGATCCTCAGGTGACATCACGCGTCCGGCGCCATCCGGCGCGGGTGTGGACCGCTCCCACACGAGCGCCGCGTGCCGGCGGAGCGCCGCCGTGTAGGCCGGGTCCAGGTCGGTCAACCGGCCGACGGCCAGCTCGAGCGGCGCGGGACGATACTCGATGAGGGAGTCGACGCCCTCGCGCGAGGCGAACCAGCCGTAGTCCCGCGAGGCGAGGTCGAGCCACTCGTCCTCGACGTACGAGGGGGCATGGTCCACCTCGGCGTAGCCCTGCCGCTGCAGCAGCTCGCCCATCCGGGCCACGTCCTGCGGGCGCACGAGCAAATCGAGATCGCTCAACGGGCGGAGCGCCGGCGCGGGATAGTACGCGGGCGCCAGCTCGGCGCCCTTGAGGGGCATCACGTCGATGCCAGCCTCCGTCGCCGCGCGCAGCACCGTCCGGAGTTCCTCGAGGAGGAGGCGATTGCGGAAGTGCCGGGTCCAGTACGCCTCGTGCAGCGCGGCCTTCGTCGCCTGATCCACGAGCACCTCCGGGTGGCGGCCCAGCCAGTCGTGCAGCAGGGGCGCCACACCCTGGCGCTCCGACGCGCGCACCAGGTACACGAGGTCGGGAGGCGCACCGACAGGGGCCGCCGCGCCGTTGTCGTCCGCACGGGTGGCCGCAATCAGCAGCGCGTTCTCGGCGGTGAATCCGGCAGGACGGTCGGGCACGCACGGGCTCCGGTGCGGTGGGATCGAAGCGGGGGACTCGGCCTATACTAGCGCGCGTAGACGCATGGGATCGCTCCGCCGCCCACTCCGCCTGCTCGCGAGCGTCGTGCTGCCGGCGGCCCTCGCCGCCCCCGCCGCGGCGCAGGTTCGGCTCGCCGACGAGTCGGATCGCGCGGCCTTCCGCGCCTGGTTCGTCCTGCTCGCCGAGGCGCAGTTCGAGCGGGCGGCACCCGAGGTGACCGACTGCGCGGCACTCGTGCGCTTCGCGTTCCGCGAGGCGCTGCGCCCGCACTCACCCGAATGGGCGCGCCTCGTGGCGCTGCCCTTCACGCCCCAGTTCCCTGACGTGCGGTCCGCGCCCACGGCGACACCCGGCGCCTGGCCGCTCTTCCGCGTCAGCGACACGGCTCCCGCCCGCTACGGCGAGTTCGCCGACGCGAAGACGCTGGTCGCGCTCAACACGGTGGCCGTCGGCCGCGACGCCTCTCGCGCCCGTCCGGGCGACCTGCTCTACTTCCGACAGCCCGGCCAGTCGCAGCCGGATCACCTGATGGTCGTCGTCGGGCGCTCGTTCTTCGACGAGGACGGGGCCGACTGGGTCGTCTACCACACCGGGCCCTCGGAGGAGGGCCCGGGCGAGGTCCGCAAGGTGCGGCTCGAGGCACTGGCCCGGCATCCCTCGGCACGCTGGCGTCCCGCGCCGGCCAACCCCCATTTCGCTGGCGTGTTCCGCCTCGCCGCCCTGCACACGCCATGAGTCCGACGCATCGCGCACTGCTCCTGGCGCTGCTGATGCTCTTCTGCGGCACCGCCGCTCTCCGGGCGCAGCCTGTCGCTGACGGCGATGCCGACAGCCGTCCGGCCTTCTCGCTCTCGACGCGCGAGGTCTTCACGACACGCGATGCCCCGCACTTCTACCTGACGTTCCGGCGCGTGCCCCGGCTGGACGTGCGCGTCTACAAGGTGCGCGACCCGTTTGCGTTCTTCGCCGGGCTCAGGGACCCGCACCAGTCCGGGACCGACGAGCCCTACGCCGTGCCGCAGGAACGGTCGTGGATCGAGCGGCTGTCGGACTGGAAGCGACGCCAGCGCTCCGCGCTCCGCAGCGTCGCGCGCGCGCAGCTGAGCCATCGGTACCGGACGGTGCGGCGAGCGGCCAGCGACAAGACCGAGACGGCCCAGCGTGTCCAGTTGAACGTGAACACCTTCGCCCAGGTCCCGCTCCTCAATCCGGACCAGCTGATCACGTCGTGGCGCGAACTGCTGCCCGACCACCGGGACGCCGAGGTGCGTCGCGTGCCGCTGTCCGTCTCCGAGCCGGGCGTCTACCTCGTGGAGGCCGTCCACGAGCTGCTCCGCGCCTACACCATCGTGATCGTCTCGGACATCGGGGTCGTGACGAAGAGCTCGCCGGGCCAGGTGCTGATGTTCGCCGCCAACCGCTTCACGGGCGAGCCGGTCCCGGCCTGCGACGTCCGTGTGATTGCCGCACGGAAGGCCGTGGCCCAGGGCACCACGTCTGCCGATGGCGTCTTCCTCACCGACCTGCCCGAGGATACCGAGCAGGTCGTGGGGGTGGCGCGCTGCGGCGACGAGGTCGCGGCCACGGATCCCGGCGCGTGGACGCTGACGCCGCCGGCGCGCGAGCTCGTCGGCTACATCTACACGGACAAGTCCATCTACCGCCCTGGCCAGACGATGCACGCCAAGGCCATCCTCCGGTGGCGCGAGCGCGACGCCCTGGTGCCCTTCGGCCGACCCGAGGCGGAACTCGTGGCCGCCGACCCGAACGACAAGGTGGTGTTCCGCCGGACCATCAGGACCGACGGCTTCGGATCCATGGCCGCCACCATCCCCCTGCCTGTAACGGCCGCGCTCGGCACCTACACCCTGCGGGTCCAGAGCGGCGACATGGTCGCCACCAGCGCGTTCGAGGTGCAGGAGTACCGGAAGCCGGAGTTCGAAGTCACGGTGACGCCCGCGTCCCGCTTCGTCCTTCAGGGCCGCGAGGCCCTCGTCACGGTCCAGGCCCGCTACTACTTCGGGCAGCCCGTGGCCGGTGGCCGTCTGCACTGGGTCGTCAACCAGCAGCCCTACGACTCGCCACTTCGGTGGGACGAGGGGCTGGAAGGGGGCGAGAGCGGCTACTGGTACGGCGACGACCAGACCGACCAGGGCGACGTGCGGCTCGACGCCGACGGCCGCGCGGAGCTTCGCATCCGGCTGCCGGAGAGCGAGAACGCGCGCGACTACAGCGCGCGCATCGAGGCGCAGGTGGTTGATGCCAGCGATCGCCAGGTGTCGGGCAACACCGTCGTACACGCCACGTGGGGCTCGTTCCTGCTGTCGGCGCGCCTGGGCAACTACGTCTTCCGCCCGGGCAGCCGCGCGGAGGTGTCGGTGCGCGCGGTGGACTATCAGGGCGCCCCGAGGTCCGGGGTCCCACTGACCCTGGACCTCGACCGCCTCGAGTACCGCGAGGGCTACTACGGCGAACCCGTGGCCACGCGCGTCATGAGGACGACGGCCACGACCGACGCCGAGGGCCGCGCCAGCGCAGCCGTCACGCTGCCCCCTGGCCAGTCCGGCAGCTTCCGCGTGACGATCACGGCCACCAGTGAGGGCCGCGCGGTGACCGAGCAGGCGTGGCTCTGGGTGCCGGGGCCACAGGACACCGACGTCGTGGACGAGGGCGATCGGTACCTCGAACTGCTGGCGGATCGCCGAGCCTACGCGCCCGGTGACGTCGCACGCTTCGTCGTCCGGGGCGAGCCCATCGCGGGCCCCATCCTCGTCACCAAGGAAGGCCAGCACGTCTCGTGGCACCGCGTGCTGCGGCTCTCTGCCAGCGACGCCATCGAGGTCCCGGTGGAGCCTGGCGACGTGGGCGACGTGTACGTGAACGTCACGTTCATGCGCGATGGACGACTCTACCGCGCGGAGCGGCGCATCGGCGTGCCCGCCACCGAGCGCACGCTGACCGTCACCATCACCGCTGACCAGGCGATCTCCCGGCCGCAGGAGCCAGGGTCGTTCACCGTGCAGGTGACCGACCAGGCAGGGCAGCCGGTTCGCGCGCAGGTCAGCCTCGCCGTCATCGACGAGGCGGTATTCGGCGTGCGCCCCGACGACACGCCCGACCCGACACGCTTTTTCTACCGGCGTGAATACTCGCGGGTCGGCACGTCCTTCTCCCGGGAGTACTACTTCACGGGCTTCTCGGGCCGCGAGCGCCTGCAACTCGCCGGCCGCCGGCGACGGCCATTCACTCTGGCGGATTTCAAGGGCGAGAAGTCGCCGCAGCCGGCGGTGCGCAAGGACTTCCCCGACGCCATCTACTGGATCCCGGATCTGGTGACCGATGCCGCGGGGCGCGCCCGCGTCGCGGTGAAGTATCCCGATGCGCTCACGACCTGGCGGCTCACGGCTCGCGCGATCACGGAGGACACGCGCGTCGGCGCCACTGTTGCCCGCACCACCACCACCAAGGACCTCATCGTCCGCATCGTGACTCCACGGTTCCTGACCGAGGGCGACGAAGTGGTGATGCCGACCATCCTCCACAACTACCGCGAGCAGGCGCGCACGGCATCGGTGGACGTGCGCGTGACCGGCCTCGACGTGGTGAACGGCATGGCGACGTCGGCCAGCGGCCTCACGCTGGCCAGCGGCGCGGAGCAGCGCACCGACTGGCGGTTCGCGGCCGGCACACCCGGCACGGCCCGCATCACCGCCTCCGCCCGCACCGAGTCGGACACCGACGCCGTGGAGCTGCCGATTCCCGTGCTGCCGTATGGGCTGCGCCGCGAGTCGGGGACGAGCGGATCGATCGTGGGCGGGGGAGAAGGCACGGCCGAGGTCCACGTGCCCGGCACCGCCAACGCCGCGGGGCGCACCGTGCGGGTCACGCTCGCGCCGTCACTGGCCGGGTCGCTGCTCGGCGCGCTGGACTTCCTCACTTCGTACCCCTACGGCTGCACCGAGCAGACGCTCTCGAGCTTCCTGCCCAACCTGCTGGTCACGCGCGCACTCACCGAGCTGAAGCTGGCGCCCACAGAGCGCCTGGGCGCCCTGGATCGACAGATTTCGTCCGGACTGCGCCGCCTCGGCGACATGCAGCACGACGATGGCGGGTGGGGGTGGTGGAAATCGGACGGCAACCATCCGTTCATGACGGCGTATGCCGTCTGGGGCCTGGACGAGGCGCGGCGCGCTGGCGTCAGGGTCCAGGAGTATCGCATCCAGAATGGCGCCCGGGCGCTCGCACGGATGTACGCGACGCACCCGCGCGCGGAGCCGGACCTCAAGGTCTACATGGCGTACGTCCTCCGCCGCAGCATGCCGGACGAGGCCGAGATCGTGTCGTACGGAGAGGACGGCCCTGTCACCTACGCGCACGCGACCGCGCTCGAGGACGTGTGGAGCGCCCGCTCGAGGATGAGCGCGCACGGCCGTGCGCTCCTCCTGGCGCTGCTGGACGAGGTGAAGGACGGGCGCGGGAACGAGCTGGCCACCGCTCTGCTTGGCGAAGCTCGGACGGAGGGCGATCTCTCATGGTGGGTCGCCGAGCGCGACGACTTCCTGTTCGACCGCACCGAGACCTCCGTCGAGGCCACGGCCTTCGCGGTCCAGGCGCTCACGCGGCGCGATCCGCGGAGCCCGGTGCTCGATCGCGCGGTGCGGTGGCTGCTGCTCAATCGAGGGGCCGGCTACTGGGGCACGACGAAGCAGACGGCGATGGCCATCTACGGCCTGCTTGGCTTCATGCAGGCCAGGGGCGAGACGGCGGCGCCGTTCGGGGTGGAGGTGTTCGTGAACGGATCGCCGGCGGGCCGGCACACCTTCAGCGCCGCCGCGATGACGGCTCCGGATCCCGTCGTCATCGACGTGCCGGCGCGCACGGGCGCCAACCAGGTTCGCGTGGTGAAGCAGGGGACGGGCACGGTGTACTGGTCGGCATCCGCCGCCTATTTCGATCCGTCCGCGGCCGAGGGGCGACGCGGCTCGCGCCAGCTGGCCATCTCCCGGCGCTACGGAAGGCTCACCCCCGTGACCGTGCGCAACCGCATCGTCTATCGGGAGCAGCCTTTCACGGGGACGGCCGCGCCCGGGGACGTGCTCACCGTGCGCCTCACCGTGGCGGGCTCGCCCGACTGGCGCTACCTCATGATTGAAGACCCGCTGCCGGCCGGCGTGGAGGCCATCCGGGACACGACCGCCTATCCGCTCGAACGGCCCGACACGGTGCGATGGTGGTGGGGCTCGCAGGTCGAGTATCGCGATGCACGCACGGTGTTCTTCCAGGAGAGCTTCGAGCAGGGACGCTACGAGTACGTCTACCTGGTGAAGGTGATCTCGGCCGGCACCTTCCGCGCCGTGCCCGCGCAGGCCTCGCCGATGTACGTCCCGAACGTCTTCGCGTCGTCCGAGCCGCAGACCGTGACCATTCCCCTTCCCGTCGGGGGGCGGCCATGATGGTCCGCCTGGCGGGCAGCACCGCGTGGATGCTGGCGGGCGGCGCGGCGTTTGGCGCAACGTTCTGGGCGTTCCTCAACACGCCCGAGTCCACGATCTTCACGCTGGCGCTGTCCCTGGTGCTCGTGCTGGCGATGTACGCCGTCATGGCTGTCACCTGGAGCGGCGCCGTCCTTGGGTGGGCCCACGGATGGTCGGGGACGACCGCCCGCCGCGCACTGGCCGGCCTGCCCCGCGTGCTGCCCCCGCTGCTGCTGGTGGGCCTGGCCTGGTGGCTCGTCGGCCGCGGGCTCGAATGGATCGACGCGCACGCCGGCGAGATCAGTGCGTGGTTCATCGCCACGCTCGACTCGCCAGACGTTCGATGGTTGTTGAACGGTGCCGGCTACGTCGGAGAGTGGGTTCGACGGCTCGCCATCCCGTTCGCCGGGCTCGCATGGCTCGGCCACCTGCTCCTGCGCGGCTGGCACCCGCTCTTCGATCGCGCCTGCCTGGCGCACGCGTTCTCGCCGGTGCGCCTCCTCCTGGCCACGCTGATCGCCGGCGCGACCATCCACGCTCCCGTGCGCTACGGGCTCTACTGGGTGCCCCCGGGATTGCCGGCGACGTGGGTGGAGCCAGCGTTCGCGACCCTCAAGTTCGGCGCGATCGCGGTGATCGGCGCCGTCGGCGCCAGCCTCATTGCACGGCTCGCGGTCAAGGATTAGGGATTCTGAGGGTTCTCGGGTTCTGCGGTTCTGGGGTTCAGCGGACTTCGTCCCACTTCCGGCCCGATGCGAGCGCGCGCGCGAAGCAGGCTTCGGCGCGAGCGTAGGCGTCACGTTGCGCACCGGCGGAGATGGGCCGCAGGATGTCCGCGTCCGATGGGCAGCTCACCCGGACAGGCGCCCTCGCATCGGCTTCCGGATCCCGGTTCCCGGGCCTTGGTTCCCGGCTGAAGTGGATCGCCGCCCCCTCCCGCACCCACATCGGCCGTGATGCCAGCGCGCGGTCGAGCATCGCATGCGCCACTTCATGGCGCACCGTGCGTTCCAGCTGGCCGCGCTGCTTCAGGATCCCGAGCGGCAGCAGGTCGATGTCGGTCCCCGACGTGGCGCCCGACACCCACCACGGCTGGCCCGTCGCGCGCCCGAAGCTCTCCACGCTGGGATGCACCGTGACCCTGGTCGTGCGAGGCGCGGCCTGACCAGTCGCGCGGGCCACGGCGTCCATGGCGCGACGCACGAGGGCCTGCAGTGCCGCGCGCTCCCGCTCCTCCCCGGCGGGCAGTGCAATCTGCACGTCCAGGGCCGCGGGTGCCGCGCCGGGGCGGGAAGCCACGGTCACCGAGGGCGTTGTCGCGGCCGCTGCGGGCACCGAGCTGGCCGCCATGCCCGACGATGGCGTCGTCGTTCCCGTGGATGCGGCCAGCGGTGCCGCGGCGCCCACGGCGAGCGCCGGGAAATAGAACCTCAGGATTGCCTCGGCGCTGTCGCCACCAGCCGCGCGTGCGCCGGCGCCCACGACGCACAGGCCGACGCCATGTCCGAAACCGCGGCCGCGGAAGCGGAAGCCGCCGCCCGTCCTGGCGACGTCGAAGGCCGTGCTCTTCAGCAGCTGCCAGCCGCCGACGCGGCCCATCGCCATCCGGAAGTCGTGGCCGCTGAGGTCGGGCGGCGTGAACCCCTCGGCACGCAGGCGGACGACGCGGCCGGAGGCGTTGCGCTGCAGCACGCGCAGTCCGCGGAGGCGCCCGCCGCGCAGGCCCGCGGTCCGGAGCGCGCGCTCGACGTCCGTCACGCGAATCTCGCTCTGCCAGGGTGCTTCGCCCGCGCAGGCCTCGTCTCGCGCTGGCTCGCCGTAATCCGTCGCGCCCGGCCACACCTGGGAGGCGCGCTCGAGGCGGCCGCCGCACCAGGCCGAGTAGAAGACCGAGGCCGGCTGCCCCTGGTGCAGCAGCGCCCGGCCCGACGTCGCCATCGCGGCGCGTCGTGTCGCCGTCGTGGCGGCTCTCGTCACCTGGCAGTGTGTCGTGTCGCAGAGGTCGAAGCCCTCGCCGCGATGCCGGTTGCGATTGGCCAGGGCAAACGTACGGGCGGTGATGGCCAGCGCCTCCTGCGCCGCGTCGCCGGCCCGCGGCTGCCCTTCCCCGGCCAGCACCTGCGCCACGTAGTCGTCCAGGGCCAGCGTGTCCACGTGTGTGCGTCCGTCGGGCAGCGTGCGGCCGAGGCGAATGGTGGGCGCCGCAACCGGCATGTCTCGCACGAGATCCGCGGCGATCGCGGCCGCGTCCATGCCGGCGCCGCCCGGCGCGACGACGACGAGGCCATGGGTTGGCCGCTCGGCAGGCGTCAGCGCCACCACCACGCCCATGGCGCCCCCGCCGGGCATTGGCGCCGTCCCGGTCTTGGCCAGCGCCGGGACGCCTGCCGCGCCGAATGCGGCGGCCGTGCCGAACGTGGCCGCGCCCTTCAGCCCTTCGATGAGCACCCGTCGCGTCTCGTCCCGCATCGGGACTGGCGGGTCCGGTCCGACGCCCGCGAGCCGCGCCATCACGTCCAGCAGCGCGCGCGGCGTGACGCGAGGACCGTCGAGCCCGACCAGCGCGGGCCCCAGCCTCACCGCGGCGGCGAGCGGCGGCAACCCGGCCGCCAGCCGCGTGCGGTTGACCTGCTCGCGGGTCAGGCGCCTCGCCAGCGACACGAAGTAGTCGTTGCACGAGTGCGCCAGCGCCTCGGCCGCGGTGAGCGGGCGCTGCAGATCCGGGTGCGCGCACACGAATCGCATGCCGTCCACGGTGACCACGCGTCGGCACATCGCGCCGGTGTCGGGCCCCACGACGCCGGACTCGAGCGCCGTGACGAGCGTGATCCCCTTCACGATCGATCCGGGCAGGACCGGCGCGTCGAGGATGTCGGGGCGGGCCTCGCGTCGCTCGCGGGGGTTGGAGAGGTTGCGGATGAAGACGGCGGCGCCGGGCGGCGCCGGGGGTCGAGATTCGCCGGGACCGAGGTCCCGGCGCGTCGTCCTGTCGGGACGCTCCGATTCTCCCGCAGACTCACTGGATCGCCGGAGCTTCGGCCCCGGCGTGGACGCGCCCACGCACACGACCAGCCCCGCGATCGCGACCACGGCCGCCGCGGCGCGTCTCAGAGCCGGGTCTTGCAGTTCGGGCGGCACCGGCACGGGATGGTCTTGTCCCCTTCGGTGTTGTAGTCGTAGGCGAGTTCCTCGCCGGCGCGGATGTTGCGCGCGGCGCGGATCCAGATCGTCTTGTCCACGACCTCCACCCAGCAGTTCGGCGAGCACGAGTGGTTGATGAACCGCGCGACGTTGCCGCCCACGTTGGCGTCCCGACTCCAGGCGCGGTTCACACGGAACACCCAGATGCAGCCCTTGCGCAGGTAACGGTCCTCGCGGTCTTCGCTCTGCTTGTTGCTGATGAGCTCGCCCGCGTAGTCGATGATGCGCTTGTTCTTGTTGATGGGCTCCAGCGCGAACACGCCCCAGCCGTGCAGCTTCGACTTGCGCCGCTTGATTTTCGGCGGGTTCGAGACGCGGGCGGCGGTGGCGGGAGCCGGGGTGGCCTTCCTGGCCTTCGATGTCGTCGACTTTTTCATCCGGAATCGTCCCCAAGTGTAGCATCGCCCGGGCGCGGTGATAGAGTTGGCGCGCGGAGGTGGACGCGTGAGAGGCACGATCGTAACGGTGATGACAGCACTCGCACTCGGTGGGGTGACCATGCAGGGACAGGGACGGCAGGTGGCGGTGCCCGGCGGCACCCTCCCCTTCAGCCTGGCCACGAAGGCCGACGGCCTCGTCTACGTGGCCGGCACGCTCGCCCAGCAGGGCGACATCAGGGCCCAGACCAGGACGGTCATCGACAACATCGGCCAGGCCCTCGCCAGGTCGGGCTCGTCGCTGGCCAACGTCGTCGCGGTGCACGTCTACCTGAAGAACGCCGCCGACGCGGCCGCCATGACGGAAGTCTGGCGCACCTACTGGCCGAAGGACGCGCCGACACGTACCACGGTCGTGGCCCAGCTCGTGAGGCCCGACGCCCTCGTCGAGATGTCGGCCGTCGCCGTGCCGAACGGCGCCGAGCGCGTCGTCGTCACACCGGCGGGCTGGTCCACCGCCAATCCGTACAGCTATGCCATCCGCACCGGCGACACGCTGTTCATGTCGGGCATCGTCGCACGTAACAACAAGGACAACACGCCGCTCGACGCCGACATGGCCACGCAGACCCAGACCGTGATGGCCACGGCCGGCGAACTGCTCGGGGCCGCCGGCTTCGGCTTCGAGCACGTCGTCTCGTCGCGGGTGTACATCAGCGACGGCGCCGCGTTCCAGGACATGAACCGGAACTACTCGCCGCACTTCCCGAAAGACCCGCCCGCGCGCGCCACGGTCGTGACCGGACTCCCCGGCCCGACCTTCAAGGTCGAGATGACGATGACCGCCCACCGTGGCTCGAAGCAGGCGTTCACCACACCGGCGGCGGACGGCTCGCCCGGCAAGCCCAGCCCCATCCTCAGCAGCGCCATCAAGGTCGGCAACCGCCTGTACGTCTCGGGCATCCTGGGCAACACGGCCCAGAACAAGGGCGACATGACGGCCCAGACCACCGAAATCCTGGCGCGCGTCGGCCGGACCATGAAGGCCGCCGGCTTCGGCTGGGAGGACGTGGTGGACGGCATCGTCTACATCACGGACATGACGAAGTTCGACGCCATGAACGCCGGCTACCGGACCGTGTTCACGAAGGACTTCCCGGCCCGGGCGACGGTGGGGACGGGCCTCGTGAGCCCCGAAGGCCTGGTCGAGATCATGTTCGTCGCCTCGAAGTAGGGACGAAAGGCGGCCACGGCCGCGCTTGGGCACAATCCCGGATCCGACCCTGTGCTAGCGTGTCGAGGATGGAAGGAATCTTCCCGGCATGGGGTCGGATCCTCCAGGGCTATCGTCCCAATCTCTCCATCGAAATCACCAGCGAATGCCCGCTCCGCTGCCCCGGATGCTACGCCTATGGCGACGAGCACCTGGGCGGTGGCCGGACGCTGCGCACGCTCGCCGACTTCAAGGGACAGGCGCTCATCGACGGCGTGATGGAGGTGGTCGATCGCCACCGCCCCATCCACATCTCCATCGTCGGCGGCGAGCCGCTGGTCCGCTACCGGGAGCTGGACGTCATCCTGCCGCGCCTGGCCGACCGCGGCATCCACTCGCAGCTGGTGACGAGCGCCGTGCGGCCCATCCCCGCGGCCTGGGCCTGCATCCGGCGGCTTCAGATCTGCGTCTCCATCGACGGGCTCCAGCCGGAGCACGACGCCCGGCGGACACCGGCCACCTACGACCGCATCCTCAAGCACATCGGCGGGCACCAGGTGACCGTCCACTGCACCGTCACCCGGCAGCAGGTCCAGCGCGACGGCTACATCGAAGCCTTCGTGCAACAGTGGTCGGACAACCCGAACGTGCGCACGATTTGGATGAGCCTCTACACGCCGCAGATCGGGGAGTCGTCGGCCGAGATGCTGCGTCCGGAAGACCGCGCGCGCGTGGTGAACGAGCTGATGGCCCTGCGCGAACGCTTCCCCAAGCTGCAGATGCCGAAGGGACTGCTGAAGGCCTACCTGGCCCCGCCTGATGGGCCGGGTGACTGCATCTTCTCCCGGACGACGGAATGCGTGTCGGCCGACCTGACGACGACGATCACACCATGCCAGTTCGGGGGAACTCCCGACTGCGCCAACTGCGGGTGCATGGCCTCGGCGGCGCTCGCCGCGGTGGGACACTACCGACTCCCCGGCGGCATCCCCGTCGGGACCCTCTTCAACGCATCGTTCCGCATCGGCAACACCATCCGGGGCCTGCGCGAGCGGCTCTCCCACTCACCGACGAAGGCAGCGCCGGTGGCTGACGGGTAGGACAGGACAAGCTGAACGATGAAGCACGAGAAGTGAGAAGCCAGGCGTGAGCAGGCAACCGGTGCACCCGCGGCTGATCGGCCTCGCGCTCGCCCTGGCGCTCCTGTCCAGCGACCCGCCGCGCGCACTGGCAGCCTGGCTCACCGGCTCCTCGACCGCGTCGGGCACTGGGCGCAGCACTCGCGGTTCCCGTTCGAATTCGTTCCCACCGTCGGGGACAACATCTACGGCGCCGAGAAGCCCGCCGACATCCACCGCAGGTTCGTGCGCCCCTACGAACCCGTCATCAAGGCGAAGATGCGCGGGCCCGCCCGGTTCTTCGCACTCGAATCGACGCGGCTCACACAAGAACGGCTGCGCTGGTTCGAAGACGAGCTCACGCGGTCCACTGCTCCCTGGCGAATCGCGTACGTCCACCATCCCATCGACTCGTCCTCCCTGAGGCACGGACCGCTGCCGGTGCTCCGCGCAGCGCTCGAGCCCGCCGCGACGATGGCCGCGATCCACGTGGCGTCGGGGCTGGCAGATCAAGGTTCGCTCGTGGCCGGGCGGACGCGGCAACCGGCGAGCGCCGCCGCCCGCGCGCACGGCCGGGCAGTGTTACCGTGGAGAGGTGCTGGAGTGGAGCTGGGCCGCGTGGTTCGTCAGCGTCGTGGCCGTCGCCGCATCGGGCCTCGTGGCCGCGCTCGAGGGGAACTGGCGCCGGCGGGCCGGCCTCGACATCGGGTTCGGCAACCACGGGGGCATGTGGGGCGACACGGTGCTGCTGCCCGTGGCGAACGCGGTGATCGTGCCGTGGATGGACTGGGGCTGGTGGCTGCTGGCGCCGGTGGCGGTGGCGGGCGTCACGTCCGTCGCCCTGCACGCGGCGTGGCACGGCGCCTCCTCGCACGGCGTGCGGGACCACATGTGGCCCACGCGGCCGACAGGGCGCTGGGCCAGGGACCTCTCGCGGGCCGGCTGGTGCCACGTGGCCTACGTCACCGGCGAGCTGGGGCTGCTGCTGGCGTACGCCGTCACGCCCGTGCCGCTGCCGGTCGTGGTGCTGGTGACGGTGATCCTGACGCTCCACGTGCCGCTCGGCCTGCTGCACCCTGCCTGGTTCGCCACGGGAGGCATCCGCGTCGCGGGCACACGGCTGATGGCCGGCGCGCTGGCCGCCCTGTGGGCGGTCACCGGCTGGAAGATCCTCTGACAGCTGTGCTCCTCGGCTCGACCTCACCGGCATGAACCGGCATCGACCTGCTCGTCAGGGCGACCCAACCGGCCGTTTCAGCGCTCGGCTGACCACGGCCGGCCCGCGAACGGGGCCACGGCCGCCGGATCGATCCAGGCAGGCCGCTTCCCGGCCACGAGGTCCGCGGCCAGCTCGCCGATGGCCGCACTGCACATCATCCCGAAGCCGCCCAGCCCCGAGACATGGAACAGACCGGGCAGCCGGGGATCCGGCCCCACGACCGGCCGGCGGTCGGGCGCAAACGTCCTGAGACATGCCCACGAGCGGCGAATCGTCAGGTCAGCAAGGCCGGGCACGTGCCCGTGGATCTTCTCCGCCAGGCTCTCGGCAGCGGATGGGTGGGTGTCGGGGACACCGGGCTCGGCCGGGGACTCGTCGCACGGCGACAGCAGGAGGCCGCCGCTCTCGGGACGAAAGTAGAGCGAGGCATCCTCCATCCAGACCATCGGCGCACCGGCCGGAATGCCGTGTGCCGCGGCCGACACGAACAGGTGACGCCGGAGCGGCCTGAGCGGCAGCCCGGCGCCAGCCGCAGCACCCAGGCGTCCCGCCCACGCCCCGCCGGCGTCGATGACGAGCCCGGCGCGCACCTCCCCCTGAGGGGTGCGCACCCCAGCGACGCGCCCGCCCTCGACGATCAGCGCCTCGGCTCGGCAGCCCGTCCACACGGCGAAGCCGGACTCCCGCGCCCGGCGAAGGTACAGGCCGAGCAGGGCGTGGATGTCGACGACGCCCTCGTCCGCGCACCAGAGCGCGCGTGCGAACGCCACGTGGGCGAGCCACGGGTGTCGGGCGCAGGCCGCGTCGGACCCCAGCAGCTCGGCGTGGAGCCCGCGCCGCCGGAGCCCGTCGTGGAGGTGCGCGAGCTCTGCGGCGCCTGCCGCTCCCGCAAGCGTCAGCCCTCCCGTCCTGGCGAGCAGCGGCCCGCCGGTCTCATCGAGGGCGCGCAGGGCCGGCAGCGACCGCGCGACCAGCGTCGCCACGACGTCGTCGGACTCCGCCAGGCGCAGCAGCGCCGCGTTGCGACCGGAGGCGTGCACACCCCAGGTGTCCTCCTGCTCGAGGATCAGGCCCGGCCCCAGGCCCGCGCGTCCGAGCGCCCAGGCCGTGGCCGCACCGGCGAAGCCGGCACCGACGATGAGGGTGGATGCGTCGCGCGGGAGAGAAGGCATCGGATGCTTTGTACTCCGACTCGCCCGATCGCGGCGACCCCCGATCGCGGACGAGGATGAACGGTCGGCCGCTGTGGCGCCGCCGGCCGTGTCTCAGCGGAAATCGTGCGACTCCACGGCGGCCGCCTCCGACACGCCGTCCAACCGCAGCACGCGCTCGGCACGGATGGCGGTGACGCCATCCTGGTTCTGCAGCATGCCCTCCACCAGCAGGAACGGCGACTCGACGATGACCATCTTCGACGTGGCGTAGAGATCCGGACGGACGATCACGTTCGAGATGCCGGTCTCGTCCTCGAGCGTGAGGAACACGAAGCCCTTGGCTGTGCCCGGGCGCTGGCGGGTGATGACCATGCCGGCCGTGCGGACGCGGCGCCCCGTGCGGGCGCGGGGCAGGTCCACCGCGCGCAGCACGCCGCGCATGGACAGCTCGTGGCGCCGGAACGACATGGGGTGCCTGCCGATGGTGAGCCCGCTGCCGGCGTAGTCGGCGACCAGCCGCTCTGCCTCGCTCATGGCGGGCAGCGGGCTCGGTGCCCATTGCCGATTGCCGATTGCCGATTGCCGATTCATTGACGATTGGTGATTGGCAGACACTGGCCATTCGGATTGGGGCACTGGTGATTGGGGCATTGATGATTCGTCCTCGCCTGCGACCGGCTCGAACAGCGCACCGGCCGGTCGCACGGCGCGCTCGGCCTGCCACAGGGCCGATCGCCGATCCATGCCGAAGCAATTGAGCGCGCCAATCTCTGCCAGGGCCGTCACCTCGTCGCGGCGCAGTCCCGTGACGCGGACGAGTTCGTCGATGGACCGAAACCGCCGCGGAGTCGGCAGGATGGCCCACTCGTTCGAACACACATTGCAGAACACGTGCGTCTCCGACTCCCGGCTCCCGGCTCCCGACTCCCGTTTCTCCGCCTCGATCATCGACGCATCGTCACAGCCACACTTCGGACATGCCAGGCCATCACCGGACACGTGTCCTTCCGACTCCCGGCGCCGTGCAGCAACCGCCCTTCCCGCCTCCGCGCGGAGCCCGCTCACGTAGCGCAGGCCCAGGCGGATGGTCCCATCCTCTTCCACGGTGCAGTCCCAGTCGGACACCTGCACGTCGATGGGCGCGAAGCGCACGCCGCGGCGCTGTGCGTCCTTGACGAGCGTGGCGGGGTGGTAGAAGCCCATCGGCTGGTTGTTCAGCAGCGCCGTGTAGAACGCCGCCGGGTAGTGCACCTTCAGGTACGCGCTGGCGTAGGCGATGAGCGCGAAGCTGGCGGCGTGCGACTCGGGAAAGCCGTAGAGCGCGAACGACGTGATGGACAGCACGATGCGATCCGCCGTCGCCCCCGTGATGCCGTGCTTCGCCATGCCCTCGCGCAGCTGTCCCTCCAGCTGCTGCATCCGCTTCCCGGATCGCTTGAAGCCCATCGCGCGCCGCAGATCCTCCGCCTGGCCACCGGTGAACCCGGCCACCGCCATCGCCATGCGCAGCAGCTGCTCCTGGAACAGCGGCACGCCCAGCGTGCGCTTCAGGATGGGCTCGAGCAGCGGGTGATCGTAGGTGACCGGCTCGAGCCCCGCGCGGCGGTTCAAATACGGGTGCACCATCTGCCCGACGATGGGCCCGGGGCGGATGAGCGCGACCTCGACGACGAGATCGTAGAAGCCCGCGGGCTTCAGGCGCGGCAGCGTGGCCATCTGCGCCCGCGACTCCACCTGGAAGACGCCGATCGTGTCGGCCGCTTGCAGCATGGCGTAGACCGCTGGATCGTCGGGGGGGAGGTGGGCGAGATCGAGAATTGACGATTGGTGATTGGGGGATTCGTGGTTGACGTCCGTGTCCCGACGCGGTTCTTCGCTCCCCCGGTGGTGTGCTTCCGGCTCCCGGCTGTTTACCAGACGAATCGCATCCTGCAGCGCCGCCATCATCCCGAGCCCGAGCAGGTCCACCTTGATGATGCCCATGTCGGCGCAATCTTCCTTGTCCCACTGCACCACCACGCGGCCGGGCATGCTGGCGTTCTCGAGCGGGACCACCGACGACAGCTCGCCCTGGCACACCACCATGCCGCCGGAGTGCTGCCCGAGATGCCGCGGCAGGTCCTGCATCTGCTGCCACAGCCGCACGAAGTGCCGCACCCGCTCGTCGTCGCGGGCCATGCCGACTTCGGCGAGCTGGCGCGACAGCGACTCGGCCGGATCCACGAACTCGAACTGGTGCATCACCTTCGCGAGGCGGTCGATGTGCACCTCGTCCAGGGCCAGCACCTTGCCGACCTCGCGTGCGGCGCTCCTGCCACGGTAGGTGATGACGTTGGCGGTCATCGCGGCGCCGTGCCGGCCGTACTTCTCGTACACGTGCTGGATCACGCGCTCGCGCCGATCGCCGCTCGGCAGATCCAGATCGATGTCGGGCCACTCGCCCCGCTCCTCGGAGAGGAAACGCTCGAACAGCAGCTCCATGCCCACCGGATCCACGGCCGTGATGCCCAGGCTGTAGCAGACGGCGCTGTTGGCCGCCGACCCGCGTCCCTGCACGAGGATGTCCTGCTGCCGGCAGAAGTTCACGATGTCCCAGACGATGAGGAAGTAGCCGGCGAGATCGAGCTTCTCGATGAGATCCAGCTCGCGGGTCACCTGCGCGCGGGCGCGGTCGTGATAGGGCCGGTAACGGGTGCGCGCGCCCACCTCCGTGATCTTCCGCAGGAACGACGCCTCGGTCTCGCCAGGCGGCACCGGGTAGCGCGGGAAGCGGTAGCCGAGATCCGTCATCGAGAACTGCAGGCGTTCCGCGAGATCGAGGGTCGCGCGGACCGCGTGCGGCATGTCGGCGAAGAGCCGGGCCATCTGCGCAGGCGGCTTCAGGTAGCGCTCGGCGTTGGCCGAGAGCCGGCGCCCCGCCTGCCCGAGCGTCACGTGCTCGCGGATGCAGGTGAGCACGTCGAAGAGTGGACGCTCCTCCGGTGTGGCGAACCGCACGCCGCCGGTGGCCACCACCGGCACCCGGAACGCGTCGGCCAGGCAGGCGAGCATCTCGTTGTCGTCCTCCTGCGCGCGCCGCAGGTGGCGCTGCACCTCGACACCCACCTGGTGGCGGCCGAAGATGCCGACGAGGCGATCCAGCAGCCCGCCCACGCCGTACCGCTCCGCCTGCAGCAGCGGCTGCCCGGGCAGCGCGATGAGGCCGCTGACGTGCCCGTCCAGTTCGTCGAGCGCCAGCGCCCCCTTGCCCTTCGGCGCGCGCAGCTTCATCGTCGTCACGAGGCGACACAGGTTCTGCCACCCCTGCTGAGAGGCGACGAGGACAGGCAGGGCAAATCTGGCGGCCGGGCGACGTGGGGCCCGTCCTACCCGCCGTCCTGCGTTATCTGCGCCATCTGCGTCATCTGCGTCATCTGCGTTCAGTGTCAGCGTCGCGCCAATCAGCGGGCGCAGCCCCGCGGCCCGTGCGGCCTTGTGAAAGCGCGGGGCGCCGTAGACGCCGTCGTCGTCGACGAGCGCCAGCGCCGGATAGCCCAGCGCCGCCGCGCGCTCGACGAGCGTTTCGGGCAGCGAGGCGCCACGGAGGAACGAAAACGCGGAAGCGGCGTGCAGCTCGACATACATGACAAAGAGACCACGGAGACGAAGAACATCACGAAGATCACGAAGCCTTCGTGGTGTCCTTTCGCGCGTCAATCGAACACGCCCTCCAGGAACCACTGCCCCACCTCCCGCTCGACGGACAGGCGATAGACCGTGCCGTCGGCCATGGCGATGTCCCACTCGTCGCGGTCCCAGGCCGCGGAGCGTGTCGGGAGCGGGGAGTCGGGAGCCGGGAGCCGGTCGGGTTCCACGGCCGCTTCGAGCAGTGCCTCGTGATGCGACATCGACTGCACCTCTGGCTGTCGGGAGCCACCGGCGCTCACGCTGCCGCGAGACTCGAGCTTCTCTTCTCTCAACTCCCCCCGTGGTCGCTCCTCCGACGCCCGACATGGCTCTGTCGCCCACCACTCCCCCGACGTGCGCCACGGGCCGGCGGCCTGGACAACGGCGCCGCTGGTGAGGCCGTGGCGATCCGTGGTGAGGCGCACGGGACGGCCATCCTCCACCCGCACGCGCACCGGCACCGGCAGACGGAAGCGGCGGAGGGCCAGGGGGAGGACGGGGGCAGGGGGCAGGGGTGCAGGGTGCACCCTCCTCTCTCTTCCCGCCCGAAACGGCTCCATCCGGAACGCTCCCGGCCGCCAGGTGTCTGCCAGCGCGGGCGAGCCCACGTGGCCCTCGCCGACGAGCGCCGTGAGCCGCGCCACGAGCGTGGCCACCTGCTCGGGTGCCGGCTGCGCGCGCTCCAGGAGCGTCCACTGCAGCACCCGGCCCGGCGTGGGCTCCACGCGCACCTGCACGCGATCGATGGGCGCACCCGGCGGATGCGACTCGAGGTCCAGCAGCACCAGCGTCCGGAGCGTCTTCGGATCCCGCATCGGCGCCGGCAGCGGCAACTGGCGCAGGTGCACCGCGCGGGTGGTGAGGTGCAGCGCGGTGCGGATGGACACCGCGCCGCGATCGGCCCGCTCGAGCGCCGCGGCCAGCGGCTCGAAGAGTCGCGCCAGCACGAACGACAACGGCTCGAACCCCTCCACCGGCCACTCGAGCTCCAGCGTTTCCTCGAACACCGGCTCGGCCACCCAGGGCACCAGCGGCTCGTCGTCTTCGCCCGATGCCAGGCGCTGCCACGACACGCCCAACTCTCCCAGCCGCGCGTGCACGGCCGCGCGAGGCAATGCCGACAGCGCCCCGACCGTGCGGATGCCCCACCGATCGAGCGCCGATGCGCACGGCTCGATAGCGGCCAGCGGACGAGCCGTCGCACGAGACGCGCGAGGTACAGCCGGGGACGCGGCGGACGCGCGCGGCCGCCGCGTGTGCTGCGCCTGGTGCGTATCGCGCGGGTGACGCCAGCCGATGGAGGGCACCAACGCCGCCGCGGTCGCCTCGCCTGCGCTCCCGTGGCCCGTGCCGTCCCGACTCCTCGCTGCCGCCTCCAACGAGGCCTCGGCCGAGAAGCCTGGCTCCCGTCTCCCGACTCCCGTCTCCCGACTCCCGACACCTTCGACCCTCGTCCGCGCCACGTCCACCAGCACCGCGATCGGCAGCGCCGCCACGGTGGCGGGCTCGTCCGCGGGCGCCAGCACCGTGAGGCCCGGTCGTCCGCACGCCAGCAGCAGGGCCCGGGACGCCGTGGATGCGAGGGCCATGGACCCGCAATCGGGTCGCTGGGCCTGCAGCGCCGCGCCCAGCTCGGGGGCGCTGCCAAACAACGCCGACAACCCGCCCACGTCGAGCAGGACAAACGGCCCCACCACCTGGAAACGCGGCGTGAACGCCCGCGCCACCTCGACGAGCGCGGCAAGGGGGACGGCCGGGGAGGCTTGAAGGGCAGCGAACATGAAAGTGAAAAGAAAAAGCGAGTCAGCAGCCTGCCAGGTACGGCAACCCGCCCACGAACCCGCGTGGCGACGTGGCCCGCAGCCCCGTGGCCAGCCCCCCCAGCCGTCTCGACCGATCGTGTGTGCCCTTCCAACGCGATCGATCGTGCCGGGCGTCGGCCACTCCCGACGCCCCACGCCCGACGCCCGTCACGATCGACAGCCCTCCCGCGCTGCGCGCCAGCGGCACGGCCGCCAGCAGCACCACGGCGGTATCGCTGCCCTCGATGACCCGCTGGATGCGCAGCCAGGTGGACCGCGGGATGCGCGCCAGCCCGTGCGCGGGCGCGTCGATGAGATCCAGCACGACCAGCGTGCACACGCCCGACTGCACGATGAGGCTCAGCGCCTTGATGGCGCGATCCACCGTGCGCTCGAGCAGGGTGCCGGGCCCCGACACGCCGCGCACGCCGGGTACCCAGGCCGGGTCCACGGCGCTGGCGGTCTTCGACAGGGCCTGCCCGCGCACCCACAGCAGCTGCGACAGCCCGAGGCCGGCCCCGGCGCCCCACTCGGCATCGAAGCGATCGAAGGTGTCCACGAGCGCCACCCATTCGCCCCGCGCCGTGGCAGCCGCCAGCGCCGCCCAGGCCAGGCTGGTGCGTCCGGACGAGCTGGGCCCTGCAATCTCCGACACCTGCCCCCTCGGCAGGCCGCCGGCCAGTGCCCGGTTGACCGCCGCCAGGGCAAAGGGTGCCGCAGAGGGAGGCGTGACCGGCGACACCGAGGTGAGCGTGCGATCGAGCCGGCGGGCCCGAAGCAGGTCGTGAACCGACTGGAGTTCGGAGTGAAGAGCGGGCATGAATTTTCGCCTTTTATTCGCTTATCGTGGCCCATCATAGCGAATAAAAACCGAATGTCAAGCGACAAGCGGTGTCCCCGCCGTGGGCTAAGATCGCAAGCCTTGCGCGCTCATCTCGCCACGGCCGCACGCCGCACCGCGGCGGCGCTCCGCTACCGCGACTTCCGCCTCCTCTGGCTCGGTGCCCTCACGTCCAGCATCGGCACCTGGATGCAGCGCGTCGCCCAGGCCTGGCTCATCGTCACGCTCACCGGATCGCAGTCGGCCTTCTATCTCGGGCTCGACAGCTTCATGGGTGAACTCCCCATCCTGCTGCTCACGCTCGTGGCCGGTGTCGTCGCCGACCGGCGCGACCGCCGCCACATGATGCTGATGTCACAGGTCGTCCAGATGACCACCGCCTTCGTCCTGGCGGGCCTCGTCTTCGTCGAGGCCATCCAGGTCTGGCACATCCTCACGCTCTCGTTCATCACCGGCTGCGCGCAGGCCTTCGGCGGCCCCGCGTACCAGACCCTGGTGCCCACGCTGGTCGACAAGGAGCACCTGCCCAACGCCATCGCGCTCAACTCCATCCAGTTCAACCTCGCGCGCATCATCGGCCCCATCGTCGCGGGCGCGGCGCTCGCGGCCTTCGGCATGGTGATGTGCTTCGGGATGAACGGCATCTCGTTCCTCTTCGTGATCGCCGCCATCCTCGCGCTGCGGAACGTGCAGGTGCCGCCGGCCGCCACGGTGTCGCTCGTCGATCAGATGAAGGACGGCCTTCGTCACGTGCGCGATTCGTCCCACCTGAAGACGCTGACGATGCTCGGGTTCATCGCGGCGTTCCTGGGCATCCCGCTCCTCACCTTCCTGCCGGTCATGGCGAAGGACGTCTTCCAGCAGGACGTCGGCCTCTACACGCGCATGATGACGATGTCGGGGATTGGCGCGGTGTGCGGGGCGCTGGTCGTGGCGTGGCTGGGCAAGCACCAGCACCTCGGGCGCATCCTGCTCGTGCTGCTGGGCGCGTTCGGCGTGGCGATGACCGCGTTTGCGCTCTCGCCCGACGTCCGGCTGAGCACGGCCATCCTGTTCTTCACGGGCGCGCTGCTCGTGATGTGCTTCTCGGTCACGACCTCGCTCGTGCAGCTGCTCGCGCCCTCGGAGCTGCGCGGGCGCATCGTCAGCATCTACATGACGGCGTTTCGCGGCGGCTCGCCGCTCGGCGGGCTCGCCAGCGGCTGGCTGATCACGCAGGTCGGATCGGCGCCGGCGATGCTGGCGGTGAACGGCGTGGCGCTGACGCTGTTGGCCGCGTACTTCCTGTTCCGCGGACACGGGATCAAGCACGTGTAGTTCGAGTCGGGAGGCGGGAGAGCCTTCCCGATGCGGGAGCGTTGCGGATCAGCCGGCACTTCTTCCACTACGCCGCACAGGCCAATCTGCGCTACGCTCCTGCATCGGCCGCGTTCACGTCTCACGTTCGACTTCTCGCCGGGAGAGATCATGCGTCTTCGAGTGAGCCCCCTGCTCGTCCTTCTGCTGGCCCTGACGTTTGGTGGTCAGGCGCCGCGTTCCCAGACTGGCCTTGCGATTCCCGCGGATGTGGTGGCCCAGGTGACCGCCGAGGGCTCGGCCCTGGTCATCATCGGCGTGCGCACCGCGTTCGTGCCGGAGGGGCTGTTGGCGGGAGCGGCGGAGGTGAATGCGCAGCGCGATGCCATGCACGCCGCCGTGGACAACGTGATGGGCCGCGCCGCGGCCGCCGGCGCCATCGTCGGGCAGCGGTTCGAGACGATCCCGTACTTCACCGCGCGGGTGAGCCAGGCCGCGCTGGCCGCGCTCGCCGCGTCGGGTGACGTGACGACCATCGGGCTCGATGCGCTCCACCGGCCCCTGCTGGCCCAGAGCGTGCCGCTCGTCAACGCACCTGCGGCGTGGAGTGCCGGCCACACCGGTGCGGGGTGGAAGGTCGCCATCCTCGACACGGGAGTCGACAAGACCCATGGATTCCTGAGCGGCAAGGTGGCTGCGGATGGAGAAGCCTGCTATTCCGATGCCGGCGGTCTCGGCAGCGGAACGTCGGTCTGTCCTGGTGGTGCCTCCTCGTCGACCGCGGTGGGCAGCGGCGTCCCCTGCAGCGCGACGATCGACGGCTGCGACCACGGCACCCATGTGGCTGGAATCGCGACCGGATTCAACGGTCCCGGGGGCATCAACGGGGTGGCGCCGGGTGCCGGGCTGATTGCCCTGCAGGTGTTCACGCGGTTCGACGATACCGCGATCTGCGGCACGGACCCCGGGGACACCCCGTGCATCTTGTCGTACACCTCAGACCAGGTCCTGGCGCTGGAGCGAGTGCTGACACTCGCAGGCGCATCGAACGTCAACCGGGTGGCGTCGGCCAACATGAGCCTCGGGGGACCAGCGATCTTCACCAGTGCCTGTGACACCAGCTCCGAAGGGATCGCCACGAAGGCCGCCATCGACAACCTGCTCAGCGTTGGCATTGCGACCGCCATAGCGACCGGCAACAACTACTCGGTCAGCGCCATCAGCGCGCCGGCGTGCATCTCCTCGGCCGTCGCCGTCGGTTCGACGACGAAGCTCGACGCCATGTCGAACTTCGGCAACCGGCGCCCAGGCCTCGTGGATCTGCTGGCCCCGGGCAGCTCGATCAACTCCTCTGTTCCCGGGAATCTCTTCTCTGTGTTCAGCGGCACCTCCATGGCCACGCCGCACGTGGCCGGCGCATGGGCAATCCTGAAGCAGGCGGTGCCCGCTGCGGGTGTGGCGCAGGTACTGTCCGCGCTTCAATCGACCGGGGCGGTGATCAACGACACCGCATCCGGCGGCTCATACCCGCGCATCAACGTCGACGCCGCGCGCCAGGCGCTCCTCGGTGGTACCGGTGTGCCGGGGCCGCCGGGGACGCCCACGATCTCCGGGGCCGGCAACGCGGTCAACATCAACTGGTCGGCGCCGGCCACGGGCGGGCTCCCCACCAGCTACACGGTTCTCGCCCGCCTCGCACCTGGCGGGTCGGTCGTCACCACGCTCCCCGTCGGCAACGTCCTCGGCACCTCGGTCACGGCGCCGAACGGCACGTTCCATGTCACGGTGCGCGCGTCGAACGCCTCGGGGACAGGGCCGGAGTCGGCCGGCGTCACGTTCAATGTCCCCATCGTGGCCCCGCCACCTGGCGCACCGACGAACCTGAACGTCGTCGTCAGCGGCAACCAGGCCAGCTTCACGTGGACGCCGCCCTCGACCGGCGGCACGGCGACCGGCTACCTGCTGGTGGCGGCACTCTCGTCCGGGGGCGCGCCGATCGCGCAGCTGCCGTTCCCCGCGCCGGCCACCGGCGCCAATGTGACCAACATCCCGCCGGGCACCTACTTCGTCCGTCTGGCCGCCACCAACTCCGGCGGCACCAGTCCGCTCTCGAACGAGGTCACGGTGGGCGTCGCGGGGCCGCAGGTCCCCGGCGCGCCCACGATGAACGCGCCGACGGTCGGCGGAGGGATGGTCGGCCTGTCGTGGTCGGCCCCGACAACCGGTGGCGCCCCGACGAGCTACCAGGTGCTGGCCTCGGTCACGTCGGGCGGCGCGCCAGTGGCTGCGCTCGAGGCGGGCCTGAACACCTCGATCTCGGTGCCGGCTCCGCCGGGCACCTATTTCGTGCGTGCGCGAGGCGTGAACGCCGCCGGCCCGGGGCCGCTGTCGAACGAGGTGCAGGTGGTGGTGCCCTGAGGTTCTGGGGTTCTGGGGTTCTGGGGTTCTGGGGTTCTGGGGTTCACCGCTTCAGCGTCACCGTGAAGCGGACCGGGACCTTCGTGGGCGAGTAGCAGACCTTGTCGTCGCACGCCTGGTATTCGAGCTGGCCGGCAATCGTCACCGACGATTGGCCCGCCAGGGCCTTCTTCGCGTCGGGCGTGTCGAGGATGGTCACCTCGCGCGCCAGGCGGAAGGCCTTCGAGTAGACGTCCACGGTCTCGTCGAGCGGCTCGAAGTGGTACTTCTCCGACGGCGGGTACTTCGTCGGCCCGGCACGCAGCCACGGATGGGTGTCGATCGAGAGGCCCACCACCTGGTAGTCGTGCGTCCCCGGGGCATAGACGTGCAGCGTCCGGCGAGGGGTGACGTCGAGGGTCAGGGTGAGCCGATCGCCCGGCGCGGCCGACGGGCGGCTGATGCTCGATTCGACGGTCAGGTGGCTCGTGCTGGTGCGCACGGCGTCACCAAACGGGTTCGGCACGGGCGCCTGCGCAGATGCCACGGTCCCCGCGGCAGTGACGATCAGGGCGAGCAGGAGTCGAGACATGCTGCCCGACAGCGTACGCCGCGCCGGCACGGTCAATCAACCCGCCACGGGATAGATGAGGCGGCGCGGGTGCGATAGAATCCACCGATTCCTCATGCGCAGAGTCGTCCTCCTGGCCGTGGGCCTGGCCTGCCTGTCGAGGCCGGGCATCGCCGCCGCCCAGCAGACGCGCGCCGAGTTGCTCGAGCAGCAGCGCGCCGAGCGGGCCACCCAGCTGACGCCGTATGCACCGAACCGGCTCGAGCAGGGCCTGCTCTACGTCGAGGAGAAACGGATCCTCGAGCGGCTGGGCCAGGGGTTGAGCGGCATCTATCCCCGCATCGGCGGGTTCACCACCGGCAGCGGATTCGCGCTCGGCGCCGGCGTCCGCCACGCCCTGCCGGGGACCGACTCCTTCGAGGTGGATGTCTCGGCCGCCGCCTCCATGCGCGGGTACAAGGCCATCGACTTCCGCGTCCGCGCGCCGGCGCTGCTCTCGGGCCGCCTGCTGCTCGATGGCGGCACGCACTGGTGGGACTACACCCAGGAGGACTTCTTCGGACTCGGGGAATCCTCGCGCGCCAATCGCACCAGCTACCGCTACGAAGGGCTCCAGGTGAACATGATCGCGCGGCTGCGCCCGCGCCGGTGGCTGTCGTTCGGCGAAGAGGTCGGCTACCTGCGTCCCGACATCTCGTCCGGAACGGACGTGCGCTTCCCGTCGCTCGAGGAGCGCTTCACCGACGAGCAGGCGCCCGGGCTCGCGCGGCAGCCCCGCCTGCTCTACACGCGGACCTTCGTCGACCTGGACTATCGGGACCAGCCCGGCAACACGCGGAGCGGCGGCCGCGTGTTCTTCCAGGTGGGCACGGGGCGCGACCAGCACGCCTCGCGCGAGTTCAGCTACCGGCGGACCGACGTCGAACTCATCCACGTCTTCCCGATCTTCGACAAGAAGCGGACCTTCGCCATCCGGCTCAGCGGGGCGCACGTGGATCCGCTCACCGACGGCGGGCGCGTGCCCTTCTTCCTGTCACCCACCCTCGGCGGCAACCGGACCCTGCGCAGCTACCGCGAGCTCCGGTTCCGGGACGCCACCTACGTACTGGTGAACGGCGAGTATCGATGGGAGGCCTTCGCGGGCCTCGATCTCGCCCTCTTCTGGGACGCCGGGGAGGTGGCCCCGACGCTGGATCGGATTCGGCGGGACGAGTTCAAGACGGGCTGGGGCTTCGGGCTGCGGTTCAACACGAACCGCTCGGTCTTCATGCGCATCGACGTCGGGCTTGGCGGGCCCGAGGGCTCGCGCATCTTCTGGACGTTCAGCCCCGTTTTCTGACATCGAGACCCATGCCTCCCCGCACCGCGCTCCGCCTCGTTGCCGTCTGCGCCCTCGCGCTCGCCGCATCGGCCGCAGGTGGCCGCGCGGCCCAGCCCACCTACTTCCCGGACGACCCGATTGCGGTGGACCCCGAGACCCAGGACGCGCGCCATGTGCGCGAGTGGGACCTGAGCGACCTGTACGACTTCGTCGAGCACTCGTTCCTCGGCCCGGGCGACAAGGCCTCCATTCGCGCCGTTAACGTCAACACCATCGACGAGGTCCCCGACTCGAGCTGGTTCACCAACCGCGCGGGCACCCGGCCGCTGACCGTGGACGAGGTGCGGCGCGGCCCGGATACGACCCGCGGCCCCGCCCCGGGCACGTGGACCGTCGTCGCGGGGAAGAGCGACGGCATCACGCCGGGCTTCACCATCCGGGACACGGCCGGCATCACCTGGTTCATCAAGTTCGACCCCGAGTCGAACCCCGAAATGGCCACGGGCGCCGAGATGGTCTCCACCAAGCTGTTCTGGGCTCTGGGCTTCCACGTGCCCGAGAACCATCTCGCGGTGCTGCGCCGCGAGAACCTCGTGGTCGCCCCGGAGGCCACCATTCGCGACATCATGGGCCGGCGCCGCCGGCTCACCGAGGACGACGTCCGGCAACTGCTGATGCGGGGCGCGCGCAGGGACGACGGCTCGTTCCGCGTCGTGGCCAGCCGGGCCCTCGAGGGCCGGCCCGTTGGTCCTTTTCGCTATTACGGCACCCGGCCCGACGATCCGAACGACATCCATCCGCACGAGCACCGGCGTGAGCTCCGCGGGATGCGCGCCTTCTCCGCGTGGCTCAACCACGACGACTCCCGCAGCATCAACACGCTGGACACCGTGGTCGATCGCCATGGCCGCCAGATCGTGTGGCACCACCTCATCGACTTCGGATCCACGCTCGGGAGCGGCAGCCTCTACGCGCAAAAGGCGCGCGCCGGCAACGAGTATCTCTGGGAGGCGCGACCGACCATCATCACGGCGCTCACGCTGGGCCTCTACGTGCGGCCCTGGATCCGCGTGCACTACCCCGATATCCCGTCGCTCGGGCGGATCGAGGCGACCTTCTACCAGCCCGAGGCGTGGAAGCCCGAGTACCCCAACCCGGCGTTCAACAACGCGCGGCCGGACGACCTCTTCTGGGCCGCGCGCAAGGTCATGGCCATCTCGGACGACGTCATCCGCGCCGCCGTGGACACGGCGCAGTACTCGGATCCGGCGGCCGCCACGTACCTGACCGACGTCATCATGGTGCGGCGCGACAAGGTGGGGCTGGCCTGGCTGACCGCCGTCAACCCCCTGGTGGACTTCACCCTGTCGGTCACGGGCACGCTCTCGTTCCGGAACATCGCGGCCGACACGCGGCGTGCGCCGCCGGCCGAGTCGTACGCGGCCCGATGGGCGCGATTCGACAACGCCACCGGCGCGGCCACCCTGGTGGGCACGCCGCAGGCATCGACCACTCCGTCGTTCCAGGCGCCACCCGACGCGCTCGCCGGCGAGTACGTCCAGGTGGCAGTGTCCGCCAACTCGCCCCGGCACGCGGCGTGGGCCACGCCGGTGACGATCCGGTTCCGCAGGGGCGTGGGCGGCTGGACACTGGTGGGGCTCGACCGCCTGCCGGACACCGCCACAGCCGGGGCGTCGCGGTGAGCACGGCCGCGTCACCACGGGCGCTCGTCGCTGAGGACGACCAGGACATCGGCCAGCTCCTGGCCCGCTACCTGCAGAAGGCGGGATTCGTGCCGACCGTGGTCACCAACGGGCGCGACGTCGTGCCGCGCGTGAAGCAGGAGCCGCCGGACGTGATCATCCTGGACGTGATGATGCCCGGCATGGACGGCCTCGAGGTCTGCCGCGCGCTCAGGGCAGCCCCTGGCACGGCCGCCGTCCCCATCATCATGCTGACCGCCCGGGGCGAGGAATCGGATCGCATCGTCGGGCTCGAGCTGGGCGCAGACGACTACATCACCAAGCCGTTCAGCCCGAACGAGGTCATCGCGCGCGTGCGCGCGCTGCTCCGGCGCACGCATCGGACCGTGACCGCCGAGCCGGGCATCGTCTACGGACCGATCAGCATCGACGTCGAGCGCCACCTCGTGAAGGCCCATGGCGAGGAGGTGAAGCTCACCGCCAAGGAGTTCCTGCTGCTGCAGTACCTGATGGAACACCGCGGCCGGGTCCTTTCGCGGGACCTGCTGCTGTCGGACGTCTGGGGGTACTCGTACACGGGCGGCACGCGCACGGTCGACGTGCACGTCCGGCGCCTCAGGGAGAAGGTCCCCTTTCTCGCCGACGCGATCGTGACCGTCAAGCAGTTCGGCTACAAGCTGGTCGACCCTCCGCCCCGCTGACGCCGCCCGTGCCCACGTTCGTCCTCGCCGCACTCGTCGGAGCCGCGATCGCCACCATCGTGGCGCTGGTCCTGCTGTCGCGCGGCCAGCATCGACGGGCCGCGCGCGCGGACGCCATCGAGGCCGTGGCCCGGCGCTACGCGATCGGGGACCTGAGCCGGCCGGCCCCCGACTACGGTGATGACGAGCTGGGCGGCGTCGCGCGCGCGATGGACGCGGCCGTGCACGAACTCGGCCGGCGTCTGGGCGGCCTGGAGCGCGACCGGGCGCGCATGGAGGCCATCCTGGCCAGCATGGTCGAGGGCGTGCTCGTCGTGGACGGGCAGGGCCGGCTCCAGCTGGTCAACGAGGCCGCGCGGCACATGCTGAAGCTCGGGAGCGAAGCCAGCGGGCGCCCGTACGTGGAGGCCATCCGCCACCCGGGCATCGTGCAGCAGCTCGGGCGCGCGCTGGCGGGCGAGCCGGTCGAGGGCCTCGAGTTCTCGCTGCCCGCGGAGCGGAGCCGCACGCTCGTCTCCCGCGTGGCGCCGGTCGTGGCTGCGGGGCGCGGAGCGGTGCTCGTGCTCCACGACATCACCGACCTGCGGAAGGCCGACCAGATCCGCCGCGACTTCGTGGCCAACGTCTCGCACGAGCTCCGGACGCCGCTCACCGCCGTCAAGGGCTACGTCGAGGCGCTCATGGACGAGCCCGACGATGAGGAGGCGCGGCAGCGCTTCCTCGAGATCATCCACCGGCACGCCGCGCGCATGGAGCGGCTCGTCCAAGAACTCTTGCGCCTCGCCAGGCTCGATGCCGGGCAGGAGGCCGTCGAGTACGCGCCGTGCGACGTCCAGGCGGTCGTGTCCAGCGTCCTGGCGGACTTCGAGCCGGCGATCGCGGAGAAGCACCAGCGCGCGGAGGCCACCGTCGCGCCCGACGCGCGGGCCCTCGTCGTCGATCCCGCGAAGATGCACGACATCCTGCGGAACCTGATCGAGAACGCCGTCAACTACACGCCCGACGGCGGCGCCATCACGGTGGCCGCCGCCATCGAGGGCGACCGGCACGTGCTGACCGTGCGCGACACGGGCCCGGGGCTGCCGGAAGACGATCTGACGCGGGTCTTCGAGCGCTTCTACCGCGTGGACAAGTCGCGCGCCCGCCCCGGCGGCACCGGGCTGGGCCTGGCGATCGTGAAGCACCTCGTACAGGTGATGGGCGGCACGGTGACGGCCGCCAATCAGCCGGGCGGCGGGGCGGTGTTCACGGTGCGGCTGCCACTGAGAAGTGAGAAGTGAGAAGTGAGAAGTGAGAAGTGAGAAGTCGGCAGAAAGACGGCAACGGGTAGTCACTACCCGCTGCCGGGTAGCGTCTACCCATTTTGATGCCGGTCATTCGCTCGCGCGGACTTGACGGTCGCCGTCAGGATGGCGATCAGCTGGTCGCTCTCATCGATCAGGCCGTCCAGAGCGGACCCGCCCGGCCGAGGGTCTGAGTCGCGCAGCAGGCGCAGCCAGAAGTGGCTTTCGTGCATCTCTTTGAGAGCGATGTGCCGACGAGTGAGCCACTCCTTGCGGCTCTGGGCGCCTGGTCCCTCCGAGGAGTTCGCGCCAGCCGACGTCCCACTCTTCAGCAGCTGGACCCAGATGACCTTTTCGGCGACGTCTGCGGGTGGTCTCTTGCGATAGGCGTGAATCAGGCTGAGCGAAAAGGTATACGTTCGGTCTTCGATGGAGGTGAGCTTGGGAGCCATGAGCGGAACGTCAGCAATCCGCGTTCCACTTCTCACTTCTCACTTCTCACTTCTCACTTCAGGGCATGCCGATGGCGGCGAGCAGATGGAACGCGGCGGCGGCGATCAGCGCCGAGGCGGGGATGGTGAGAATCCAGGCCCACACGATCCGGCCCGCGACGCCCCAGCGCACGGCCGAGAGGCGCCGGGTGGACCCGACACCGACGATGGCGCCCGTGATGGTGTGTGTGGTGCTGACCGGCACGCCGAGGGCGGTGGCGGTGAAGAGCGAGATGGCGCCGGCCGTCTCCGCCGCGAAGCCGCCGACGGGCTGGAGCCGCGTGATCTTCTGCCCCATCGTCAGGATGATGCGCCAGCCGCCCGAGAGGGTCCCGGCGGCGATGGCGGCGTGCGCCGCGAGCACCACCCACATGTCGATGCGGAACTCGCTGATGAATCCGCCGGCGAACAGCGCACCGGCGATGATGCCCATCGTCTTCTGCGCGTCGTTGGCGCCGTGGCCGAGGCTGTAGAGCGCCGCCGAGGCGAGTTGCAGCCGGCGAAACCACTTGTCCACCCTCGAGGGGGCCACGCCCCTGAACAGCCACAGGATCACGGTCATCAGCGACAGGCCGAGCAGCAGGCCAATCGCGGGGGCGAGCACGATGAAGATGAGCGTCTTGGTCCATCCGCCCGCGATGATGGCGGTGGTCCCGACCTTGGCGATCGCGGCACCGGCGTAGCCGCCGATGAGCGCGTGCGACGAGCTGGTGGGCAGCCCGACGTACCACGTGATGAGATCCCAGACGATGGCGCCGAGGAGGCCGGCGAGGATGACGGCGGTGGTGACGATGGTGATGTCGATCATCCCCGAACCCACCGTCTTCGCCACGGCCGTGCCAAAGCCGAAGGCCGCGGCGAAGTTGAAGAACGCCGCCCACACGACCGCCTTGCCCGGCGAGAGGACGCGCGTGGACACGACGGTGGCGATGGAATTCGCGGCGTCGTGGAAGCCGTTGATGTAGTCGAAGACGAGCGCCACCCCGATGACGAGCGCGACCAGCGCGAACTCCACGGCGCGCTACCCGTGCTTCACGACCACGCTCTCGAGGACGTTGGCCACGTCCTCGCAGCGATCGGTGGCCTCTTCCAGCAGGTCGAGGACTTCCTTCCACTTGATGAGCGTAATCGCGTCGCGCTCCTCCTCGAACAGCCGTCGCAGCGCCTCGTCGTGCACGTCGTCGGCCGAGTTCTCGAGGCGGTTCACCTCCACCGCGCGCTCGTGCACGCCCTCGCGCCGGTCGAGCGCCTCGACGGCGACCTTCATCTGCACGGCGGCCTGCCAGGTGAGCGATGCCAGCTCGCGCGCGCCGTAGCGGAGCGACGCCATCCGGTAGCGCCGGAGCACGCCGGCGGCCGCGTCGATGGCGTCCATCACGTCGTCGAGCGACGTGGCCAGGGCATGGATGTCCTCGCGGTCGATGGGCGTGACGAACGTCTTGTTCAGGCGCTTGATGATGTTGTGGGTGAGCGCGTCGCACTCGTTCTCGATCTGCTTGATCTGGAGCGCGGTGTCCCAGGCCGGCGGATCCGACGCCAGCATCCGTTCGAGCAGCGTGGCGCCTGAGACGATGCGGTCGGCGAGGGCGGTGAAGTCGTCGAAGAATTTCCCCTCACGGGGGAGCAGGCTGAATCGCACGCCGGAGAGTATGTCACAGCGGCGTTACAGCCTTGTTACATTTGTCTCCTTCGAGTCCGGGGCCGGCCCGATCGGCGTCCTCAATCGAGAATGTAGCTGTAGACCTTGCTCCGGCCTTCCTGCCGGATGATCGAGCCGAACAGGCGGATTCGGCGCTCCGCTCCCCTCTCGTCCCGGACGACGAGTTCGGTCTCCCGGCTCACGGTGTATCCCTCGTGCTCCGTCGTCGGGCCGCGGAACTCGACTCTCACCAGCGCGAAGCGCTGGCCCCCGTATTCCGAGAGGGTCTGCTGCAGGAAGGCGCGGCTCTTCCTGAAGGTGTCCTGCCAGACGTACTCGATCGGCATCCCCACCTCGGGGCGGCTGACGGGCAGCGTCGGCCAGACGATCTGCTCGAACTCGTCCTTCGTGAGCGCCATCGCGGCCAGGGCTGCCGCATCGTTCGAGCCCACGGCCTCGAGGACCGCCCGGGCGGCGGCCTCGTCGGACTCGTGGGTGTGACTGAGGCGTGGGAGGGGGGAGGGCCGGCAGGCCGAGAGCGCGACGGCCGTGAGGAGAATGGGGCACCACCCGGCCAGCCGCGAGGACCGAAGCCCCCGCGGCCGACCGGCCGATCTCAGCGCTGCGCGTAGCTGGTCCAACCGAGGGTCCAGTCCTGCGCCGCGTCCGGGCCGAGCGCGCCGATGAACGGCGCGATCTCGAAGAACCCGTCGTTCGGCGGAGTCGCCGGTGCCAACTGCATGGCGAGCGACGTGTTCGATGCGGGACGGTAGTTCGGCGCGGCGTGATTGAACGGATCCACGAGGCCCGGGTCGTTGCTCCCTCCCACACGGATGGTCGGATTCGCAGCCAGGGGCGCCGCCGCGCTGTCGAGGTTGGTGCGACCGGCGATGAGCCCGTTGCCGAACACGATGCCGTTCGCGAAGGTGAGCGCACCGTTCTGCAGCTGGGCAATGGTGGCGTTCTGGTCGATGTTGATGCCGTACTCCTTGAACCCGAGCACGATGAAGTTGCGGAAGGTGCCGGCCGTGCCCTCGCGAATCAGCATGCCGTCGTCGCTTTCGACGCCTTCGTTGCCGTCGGGATCGCCCACCAGCGTCACATTGTAGATCGTGGGCGCGGAGCGCGGCAGCAGGTCGTTGTTGCTGCCGTTGTTGTCGGCCTCCCAGCCGTTGTCGGCATCGTCGCCGCGCTGGTGGACGACGAGGTACTGGACCCGGCCGGTCCAGCCGAACGTCCAGTCGAGGCTGTCGTCGCCGATGCCAGAGAGCACGATGTGCTTGAGGTCCGTCGTGCCGCCGAACATCTCGATGCCGTCGTCCTTGTTGAAGCTCACCTGGACGTGGTCGACTTCGGTGCCGCGGCCGGTGCCCTGGAACGCGATGCCGTTCAGCTCGTTGTCGGGGCTGAACTCGATGCCGGCGAACTCCACGCGGACGTAGCGGAGCACGCCGCTGTTGTCATCCGGGTTGTCACCGCCGTAGCGGCCCGTGTCGCCCTCGCCGAGCCCGACGCCACCCGGGACGTTGATCGGCGCCTCGCCGTTGATGATGAGGCCGCCCCAGTCGCCGCGGGCCCGCTGGCCGATTGGCTGGTCGCTCGTGAACACGATGGGGGCGTCGGCCGTGCCCACCGCGACGATCCAGGCGCCCTGGTTGACGACGAGCGTGCCCAGCGTGGCGAACTCACCCACGATGCGGGTGCCGGCCTGGATGGTGAGCGTCGCGCCACGCTCGATGAACACGGCGCCCCGCAGGACGTAGTGGTACTGGTTGCTGAGCGCAATGCTCTGCGTGAACCGGCCGCGGATGACCCGTACCGGCTTGTCGATGCCCGGCACCGACACGGCCTCGTCGATGACGCCCGTGCCCTGTGTGTGAACCGGCCCCTGGATCGACGCCGCAGCCCAGATGAGCAGCAGCGCCAGGAGCACCGAAGTCGACTTGCGCATGATGGTCTCTCTATGCCTCTGGTGGGAATGGACTCGCCTCAGAACGGCGAGAACCCGAAATTGAGGGTGAAGGTCCGCCCGAGGTTGAACAGCCGCTGCAGCTGCCCGCCCTGCGTGAACTCGTAGTCGGCGTCCGTCAGGTTGTCGATGCTCGCGCGGACGTTCAGCTTCCGGAACACGCGGGCCGACACGACGAGATCGAGGATGCCGCGCGACTGCTCGATGATGTCCGGCAGGCCGACCGATCCCACGTCGGCGATGCGGTCGTCGAAGAAGTTGTAGAGCAGGCGGATGGACGCCGGCCCGGCGTTCGCCTCGGCCACGAGGTTGAACAGGTTCTTCGACTGGCCGGCCAGCGGGCGCTCGAGCGAGGTCTGCACCTGCGCCGCCGCCGGGGTGAGCGTGATGGACGAATCCACCCACGTGTAGTTCGCGCCGACCAGGAGGTTCGGCCCGAGCCGCTTGCGCGCCTCGACCTCGAACCCGTAGTTCTTCGCGCTGTCCGCGTTGGTGAACGACGTGCGCAGCTGAGCCGTCGGCTCGACGATGCGCTCGATCGGGTTGTCGAAGCGCTTGTAGAAGAAGCTGACCGCGAAGACCTCGTCGGAGCCCGGGAAGATCTCATAGCGCGCGTCGTAGTTCTGGATGAGGGCGCGCTCCAGGTCGGGATTGCCCACCACGGCGCGGCCGCCCACCACGTCGGTGAACTCGAACGGCGCCAGCTCGCGGAACTCGGGACGGTTCACGGTCTGGCTGAAGCTGACGCGGACGTTCTGGTTCGCCCGGACCGAGTAGACGAAGTTCACGCCCGGGAAGATATCGGTCTTCTTGATCTGGGCGCGGATGATGTCCGGATCCCCCTCGAAGTCGAACAGGTCGAACGTGTCGACCCGCTGGTCGAACCGCTCGACCCGGGCGCCGGCGATGAGGCGCGCCCTCGTCGAGAGGGCCAGGTCCGTCATCCCGTAGAAGGCCGCCGTCGTCTGCTCCGCCGCGTAGGCGTCGGTGACGCGCGTCTCCTCCTTCAGCTCGAAGGCGCCGGGCCGGATGTTCTGCGGCGTGAAGATGTCCTCGGGCTGCAGGCCGAGGTTGATGCCGCGGTTGCTGACCGGGACGTAGCGGAACCGGCGGGAGCTGAAGTCACGGGTCCGCTCGATGTACTGCCCGCCGAACTTGAACTGCGTCGGCAGCTCGTTGATCGTCCGGAAGACGCTCCACGAACCCGCGAAGTCCTTCGAGTCGTCGTCCAGCGTGTTGAACATCCGCAGACCGGACTGCGACTCGTCCGAGAGGATGAACCGGTTGCCCTCGAACTCGTAGAGCACCTCCCGCAGGTCGGGCTCGTCGCGCTGGGCCTTCGACACCGTCGCACGCCAGTCGATGCGGCTGTTCCCCGCGCCGCTGAAGAAGTGCTCGCCCGTCAGGCCCGTCGAGAGGAGGTCCTCTTCGATCCAGAACAGACGCTGGTTGCGGATGGTGGTGTTGATGTCGGAGTTGAAGCCCTCGAACTGCCGGGCCTCGTCCCGGCCGGAGTGCGAGTAGAAGTTCTCCCAGGTGACGCGCTGGTTGGGCGTCATCTGCAGCGAGACATTGCCCACGGCCCCGATCGACGCCCGCCGGGTCGCGATGTCGAAGTCGTAGTCGCTGAACTCCGTCAGGGTGCCGCCCTGCCCCGTCCGGTAGTAGACCTGGCGCTCCTCGTTGAACTGCTCGCGGTACGACTGGGTGTAGCTGCCGATGAATCCGACCTTGCCGGCGCGCGCCCCGAACGTCGCGCCCCCGGACTGATTGGGCAGCGCCTGCCGCGACCGCAGGTTCCAGTTGTTCGCGAACGACTCGCCGATGGTCTCCAGCTCGCTCGTCAGCACGCCCACGTTCGGCGTGTAGATGCCGCCGCGAATGACCTTGCGGTTCGGCACCGCCGACGGCAGGGCCCGCAGGCCATTGTCGAACCCGCGCCAGTCGCTGCCGCTGCCCGCGTACCCCAACACGTCGTCGCCCGTCGTCTGCGAGTTGAACCCCAGGCTGTAGGAGAAGTCGAGCACCGTCTGGGACGGGAACTTCAGCGGCATGACCTCGACCAGGCCTCCGGCGAACTCGGCGGAGCGGTCCGGCGTGTACGACTTGGCGACCGACACGCTGCTCAGCAGGCCGGAGGGGAACAGATCGAGCGCGACGACCTTCTTGTCGGGCTCGGTGGTCGGAATCACCGCGCCATTGAGCGTCGTGTTGCTGTAGCGCTCCCCCAGCCCGCGCACGAACACGTACTGGTTGTCCACGACCGACAGCCCCGTCACGCGGGACATCGCCGCGGCGGCGTCCGAGTCGGCGTTGTCCTTCATCTCCTGGCCGCCGAGGTTGTCGGTGATGACGCTCGCCCGCTTGCGCTCGGTGAGCTGGGCTTCGGTGGTGGCAATCTCCGCCGACGGGGCCTCGCCCCGCACCACGACGGTCTCGGCGAACTTCGCCATCGACAGGCCCACGTCCGCGACCACCGTTCGCTGGCCCGCGGGCACCTCGAGCGCCAGCAGTCGCTCCTGGTAGCCGTCCATGGAGACCTTCAGCTGGTAGGAGCCCGGCGCCAGGTCCACCGAGTACCGGCCATCGATGTCGGTGTACACCGTCTCGCCCTGGCCCACCACCTCGACGGGCACGCCGGGCAGCGAGATGTTGTTGAACTCGTCACGGACGATACCGGTCACGCGCGCCTTGCGCGCGACGGCAGCCTGGGCGGCGGGCTCGGCCACCGCCGGCGTCCACGCGACGCCCAGCAGCAGGCCGGAGAGCGCGGCCGCGCGTGCAAATCGAACAGTCATGCGATTCCTCATTGAAAGCGGGCACAGGCCCCGAGCGCGGAGTGGAGACGAAAGAGAACCCGGTCCTTCTGACACGTGGTCAGGCTATCGGGCGGGAATGAACCACCCGTGACGGGGCTGTTACGAGTGCGTTAACTTGGCAACCCGCCAGCCGGGCGACATCGCGGCCCCGCGTCCCCGGGTGCCGCCCATGCGCGCCGCGAGGGAGAGGAAGAAAGGGGGGAGCCCGCCCGGCGCGAACGGGAGCCCAGTGGAGGGAGGCGACATGAGAGCAGGTCGCCGCCGGCGTGCGCGGCGCGGATGACACAGACGAGCGGACCGGATGCCGGGGTATCTCGAACCCCGGGGCCCTTCCCCCCATCCATGCCATCGGCGTCGTTCACGCCGGCGGCGTTTCTACACCACTGTAGGGGCCGGAGGCGACAGCCGCGTGACGGCGCGGCGACGACCGTGTCTCAACGACACGTGCCGTCGTGCCCGCTAGGAACAGCAGCCCGGGCCGCAGCAGGGCGCCGGCGTCGACGCGCCGGGCTTGGTGGCCCGCACGAACGCGCTCATGAAGCGGCCGTCCACCGATTCGGCCAGCCCGTCGCGGTCCAGCCCCGCGCTGGCGAGAAACGCCCTCGCGTCCTCGGCACGGTAGATGCGGGTGGGCTCGACGTCCACGTCCTCGAAGCCGGCGGCCGCGAGTTTCTGGCGGTATTCCGTCTCCTCGAGCGCGCCGGCCACGCAGCCGATCCAGAGCTCCATGTTCTTCCGCACCTCGGCCGGCACGTCCGTCCCGCGCACCACCACGTCCGACACCGCGAACCGCCCGCCGGGCTTGAGCACGCGGAACGCCTCGCGCAGCACCGCGTCCTTGTCGGCCGAGAGGTTGATCACGCAGTTCGAGATGATGACGTCCACCGAGTTGTCGGGCAGGGGCACGTGCTCGATCTCCCCCTTCAGGAACTCGACGTTCCCGAGGCCCGACTTCCTCTGGTTCTCGCGCGCGAGCGCCAGCATGTCGTCGGTCATGTCCAGGCCGTAGGCCTTGCCGGTCGGCCCCACGCGGCGGGCCGACAGCAGCACGTCGATGCCGCCACCCGAGCCCAGGTCCAGCACGGTCTCGCCCGACTTGAGCTCCGCCAGTGCCGTGGGATTGCCGCAGCCGAGCGAGGCGACGACCGCCTCGATGGGCAGGACGCCAATCTGCGACGCGTCGTAGAGGTGGCTGGTGATCGGATCGCAGCTCCCCTCGCCGCTGCCGCAGCCGCAGCTGGTCTTCCCCTGCGCGGCCCGCCGCGCGGCTTCCCCGTATTTCTCCTGCACGACCGATCGGATGTCCGTCCCGGTGTCGCTCGCCATGGGCACTCCTGGGTCTTGGGTCTTGGGTCTTGGGTCTTGGGTCTTGGGTCTTGGGTCTTGGGTCCTGGGCGACATATTCGCCCATCCGAATATCTAGCGGCAATGCTATATTTGTCAAGGCGAATATGTCAATCCCCTGCTGCACGCCGCGCCAGGTTCCCCACCTGAGGGACCTCGACGCGTTGACCACCGTCTACGGGGCGCTCGCGGATCCCACGCGCCTGCGGATCCTGTCGCTCCTCACCGACGGCGAGGTGTGCGTGTGCGACATCCACGCCAGCCTGGCCGTGCCGCAACCGACGGCCTCCCGGCATCTCGCCTATCTGCGCCGCACGGGCCTGGTGAGCGCCCGTCGCAGCGGTGTCTGGATGCACTATTCCCTGGCACCTCTCACCGATCCCGTCGTGGCCTCGGTCGTGCAGGCCGCCCTGCACGCCCTCACGCACACGCAGGTCGCCGAGACGGACCAGCGCCGACTGCGCGTGAAAGGTGAATCCGCCCAGAACCCCGGAACCTGAAACCCGAGAACCCGAGCGACCCCTATAATCGCGGCCACATGCCGCCTCCTGCCCCCACGCGCGCGCGCGTCCGCGTGCGCGGCCTGATCGCGATCCTCGCGCTCTATCTCGTCATCGCCTATGTCGTGCCGCGACCCGAGGCGGTCACGCCGCAGGGCTGGCGCCTGGCCGCCATCTTCGGCTGCGTCATCGTCGGGATGATCATCGAGCCGCTCCCGGCCTCGGCGCTGGTGCTGCTCGGGCTGACGGCCATGGTGGCCAACGGCACGCCGATGCGCGAGGCCCTCGGCGGCTTCGCCGAGCCCTCGGTCTGGCTCGTCATCGTCGCCATGCTCATCGCGCGGGTCATGCTCGATACGGGCCTCGCGCGGCGCATCGCGCTCGTGTTCATCCGCGCCGTGGGCAGGAGCTCGCTCGGCGTCTCGTACGCGCTGCTGATGACCGACGTCACGCTCGCGTCGGGCGTGCCGTCGATCACCGCACGGTCCGCCGGGATGCTGCTGCCCATCGCGCGGCGGATCGCGGAGCTCTTCGACTCGCATCCGGGGCCGACTGCCGGGCGCATGGGCGCGTTCCTGGTGGCCGCCCTGTACCAGGGCTCGGCCGTGGCGTGCGCGATGTTCTTCACCGGGCAGGCCAGCAACGTCCTGGGGGCGAACCTGGCCGCGAAGCTGGTCGACGTCGAGGTCACCTGGAGCAGCTGGCTGGTGGCGGCCATGGTGCCCGGGCTGGCGTCGTGCGCGGTGGTGCCCTGGGTGGTGCACCGCATGCTCACGCCCGCCATCGTCCGCACGCCCGAGGCGCCTCGATTCGCGGCCGACGAGATCGCGAAGATGGGCCCCATGTCGCGCGACGAGTGGATCACGCTCGGCGTCTTCGCCGGCGTGGGCCTGCTGTGGATCACGTCCACCTGGCACCGGCTCGACGTGACGTTCGTCGCGCTGCTCGGGATTGGCGTCCTGCTGCTGACGGGGACCATGTCGTGGCACGCCGCCACCAGCGAGCGGCCCGCATGGGACGTCTTCGTCTGGTACGGCGGCCTGCTGCAGATGAGCACCCTGCTGAACGCGACCGGGACGACGACGGTGTTCGCCGAGACCGTCGGTGCGCTGTTCGTCGGCATCCCGTGGGTGGTGGTCCTCCTCGGCATCCTGATCGTCTACTTCTACACGCACTATGCCTTCGCCAGCATCACGGCACACGTGCTCGCGATGTTCCCGCCGTTCGTGGTGCTGCTCGTCGGCATCGGCGTTCCCGCCCAGCTCGCGGTCTACAGCCTGCTGTGCCTCGCGAACCTCCCGGCCGGCCTCACGCACTACGGCACGACGACGGGTCCCATCCTGTACGGCGTCGGGTACGTGTCGTTCACCGACTGGTGGCGCGTGGGCTTCGCGGTCTCGCTCGCGAACCTGACCATCTGGCTCACCATCGGCTTCGCCTGGTGGAGGGTGCTGGGGTTCTGGTAGGGGGAGTCGCGAGGCATCCGCGATGGCTGATTTCAGCAATCATCGATGGGCGGCGCTGCGGGTATGCTTTCCGCATGCGCAGCGTACTGGCCCTGATCCTGGGCGGCGGGCAAGGCAGCCGCCTGCACCCCCTCACCGAGCTTCGCTCGAAGCCCGCGGTGCCCATCGGCGGCAAGTACCGGCTCATCGACGTTCCCATCAGCAACTGCCTGCACGCGGACCTGCGCCGCATCTTCGTGCTGACGCAGTTCAACTCGGCCTCGCTCAACCGGCACGTCAGCAGCGCGTACCGGATGGACCACTTCTCGCGCGGGTTCGTGGAGATCCTCGCGGCCGAGCAGACTCCCACCTCCACCGCGTGGTTCCAGGGCACGGCCGACGCGGTGCGGAAGGCGCAGCGCCACTTCATCGAGCACGAGGCGGATTACTACCTGATCCTCGCCGGCGACCACCTCTACCGCATGGACTACGGGGAGCTCCTCGAGGCGCACCTGGACCGGGATGCCGACGTCACCATCGCCGCCATGCCCGTGGACGCGGCCGAGGCGACGGGCATGGGCATCTTCACCTTCGACCGCCAGGGCGCAATCGCCAGCTTCGAGGAGAAGCCGGGTGCCGCGCGGCTGGCGCAGATTGGCCCGAGCCTCGCCGAGGGCGCCGGTTTCAGGCAGCCGGACGAGGCCCGGCCCTATATCGCCTCGATGGGCATCTACCTCTTCTCGCGGGACGTCATGCTCGAGCTGCTCGCGCAGGAGGCCGGACACGACTTCGGCCGCGAGCTCATCCCCGCGGCCCTTGCCCGCTACCGCGTGCGGGCGTTCCCCCACCGCGGATACTGGGCCGATGTGGGCACCATCCAGAGCTTCTACGACGCGAACATCATGCTGACGCGCCCCGACGCCCCATTCAGCTTCTACGACCCGTCACGGCCCGTCTACACGCACGCGCGCTTCCTGCCGCCGTCGAAGCTGGTGGACTGCCGGCTCGACAACGCGCTGGTCGCCGAGGGCTGCTACGCCGAGCGCGCGACCATCGCCGACTCGGTCGTGGGGATTCGCATGTCGATTGGAGCCGGCAGCGACATCCGGCGATCGGTCCTGCTGGGCGCCGACCACTACGAGCAGGAGCCCGAGCGCGCGCCGGAGCGGCACGCCGTACCCGTCGGGATCGGCCGCCACGTCGTTCTCGACCGCGTCATCGTGGACAAGAACGCCTGCATCGGCGACGGGGCCAGGCTGGTCAACGCCGCGGGCCTCACCCACGCCGACGGGGATGGCTGGTTCATCCGCGACGGGGTCATTGTCGTTCCCAAGGGCGGTGTCGTGGCTGCGGGGGCGACCATCGAATGATGGCGGATCATCGGCCATCATCGATGAACGCGGCACCCACCCGCGTAACCCACAATTAACAGCCCCGTCACCGCTCGGAAACCTCGGGACGCTACCCTGAATCGAGGGATATGCCCCCGGAGGAACGACGGATGATGCCGATCCGGATGGAGCGCGCCGAGGGCGCGGCGACGACGCGACTACCGGCCGGGCGCGCCCAGGCCCGGACGCGGGTGCTCGTCGTCGAGGACGAGGGCGACATCGCCGGGCTCATCCGCCACACGCTCGAGCGCGGAGGCGACGTGGCCGTCGATGTCGCCATGAGCGGCGACGACGCGCTGAAGGCGGCCACCGCCGATCCGCCGGATCTGATCATCCTGGACCTGAACCTTCCGGTCATGGGAGGCCTGGAGGTCTGTCGCCTGCTCCGGTCCCGACCGGGCACGGCGCGCGTCCCCATCATCATGCTGACGGCCCGCACCAGCGAGGGCGACCGCGTCACCGGTCTCGACGCCGGCGCGGACGACTACGTCACCAAGCCCTTCAGTTTGCGCGAGCTCTCCGCGCGCGTCAGGGCGGTGCTCAGGCGCGGCAAGGGCGACGGAGCGGCTCCCGCGCCCGCCGTCTATCGCGGCCGGCACCTCGTGGCCGATTTCGACGCCGTCGCCATCGCCGTGGATGGCGAGTCGGTCCGGCTGACGCGCCGCGAGTTCGAATTGCTGAAGTACCTCGTCGAAAACCGCAACCGCGTGCTTTCGCGCGATCGGCTGCTCGAGCGTGTGTGGGGCTACGACCGCCTCATCGAGACCCGTTCCGTGGACGTGCACGTGGGGCGCCTGCGCGGCAAGCTCGGCGAGGCCGGCAAGCAGATCGAAACCGTCGTCGGCCTGGGCTACCGGTTCGTCGAGTAGTCCGGATCGGGCTAATCCAGCCGCCAGCCCGCGTCCTGCAACTGATCGGCGTGGATCGTGATGATGCGCCGTGCGCGCTCCACGCGGTGCCAGTCCTGGTACTCGACGCGCCGGACCACGCGGCTGTCCTCCTCTTCCAGCACCTCCCACCCACCGTCGGTCAGGGCAATGCTGAAGCGTCGCGTGTGTCCGTCGTTCCGAAGGTGCTTGATGAACGCGTGCATGGGGTGCCTCGGCCGATCGTGCCTCACCCGAAGCCACGTCGTCTGTAAATTCGGTGTAACGTCGCTGGCAAATGCCAGAAGGTCAATGGGTTAAGCGTGTTACGGGACCACGACCCGAAGGGCCGCGGGACGGGTCCCGACACGCAGGGGCCCCGCGGTCGAGCCGGGTTCGCCGTCCACGTGGAACTCGATCGGCCCGTCGGCATGGATGAGGGCGCCGGTCACCTGCGCCATGTGCAGCCCGGGCCCTGGTGCGAGCGTGCCCCGGAAGAAGGCGGGCAGCTGCGCCAGCATCCGCCACGTTGGTTGCTCGTCCACGACCACGAGGTCGAGCTTGCCGTCATCGAGGCGCGCGGCGGGCGCGATCTGCGCGCCGTTGCCGTACTGCCGGGAGTTGGCCACCGCGATGAACACCGCGCGCCGCTCGAGCCGGGCGTGGCCATCGGCGTCGATGGCGTACGCGCGGGCGCGGTAGCCGGGAAGAGCGGCGAACGTGGCCTGCACGTAGCCGGGCAGGCCACGGCGCACGCCGGGTGATGCCAGGCGCTGCGCGATCTCGGCATCGAGCCCGAGGCCAGCCACGTTGAAGAAGAGCGACTCGTCCAGGCGCCCCGCGTCGATTCGCCGCCTCCCCCCGGTGGCCGCGACCTCCAGCGCGCGGGCCGCGTCGAGCGGCAGGCCCAGGTCCCGCGCGAGCCCGTTTCCCGACCCGGCGGGAACGATGGCCATCGGCACGTCCGAGAAGGCGAGGGCACCGGCCACCTCGTTGATGGTGCCATCGCCTCCCCACGCCACCACGAGGTCCACGCCCGAGGACCGCGCCTCTTCGGTGATGAGCCGGGCGTGCCCGCGCGCGGTCGTGACGACGATGTCGGCGTCGAGACCGTAGCGGCCGAGAACCGCGCGGGAGAGATCGCCCGCATCACGGCGCCGGTACCGCGCGGGCCCCGAGACTGGATTGATGACGACGAGCGCGCGCATTCAGGGCGCCAGCCGGCGAAGCACGCGCGGCGGCAGCAGCCAGCGCAGCGTGCCGGGCCCCGACGGCATCGCGCCGTCCACGTCGATGGCGCACACGGCGCCCTTCCGGAACTCGACGTGGCCGCGCGCCCCGAGGAACCGCGCGGCCAGCTCGCCGAGGTCCGGCTCGTGCCCGACCAGGGCCAGGCGGCGATGCCGCTTCGCATGACGGCCGACCGCCTCGGCGACGGCGCCGAACCTGCCGCCCGGCGCGAGCGCCTCGAGGACCTCGACCGGCACGCGCTTCCGGAAGCCGGCCGAGAGCAGCGCCGCCGTCTCCTCGGCCCGGGTGAGCGGGCTCGTGAGGATGAGGTCGAGCTCGACGCCGAGCGCGACGAGGCCGCGTACGCCGTCCTTGAATCGCTTCGCGCCGTCCGGCGTGAGCGGCCGCCGGCGATCGTCCGGGTACTTCGGGCCGCGCTCGGCGGCGATGGCATGACGAACGAGATAGAGCTCGATGATGGCGGCCATGGCTACGTCGAAACGGTCGCCCGGTTGTCGCGGGCGGCCTCGATGACGAGGCGGCAGAGATCCGTGATGGGAGCGCGTTGCTTCAGGTAGGCGGCATGGCCCGACCGGCATTCCTCCTCCAGGACGCGCACCAGGTCGTCCAGCTCGGTCGCCACCCGGCGATCCGACGAGGCGAGCGCCGCCTGCACTTCGCGGACGCGTCCGATGAGGATCTCGAGGTCGTGGATGTTGCCCAGGAGGTCCTGCAGGCGCTTCAGGCGATTGCTCCGTCCGGCCGCACGGGACCGCAGGAGTTCACGCTCGATCTCGAGCGCGTAGCGCAGCTTCTTCGCGGCGATCCGGGCCTCGTGCAGCCGCTCGGACGAGTACAGGCTGCCCGCGCGTCGGACGGCCACGCGGAGCGCGGCGGCCCGCCGGGCAGCGCGGCGGCGCGCGCTTCGGATCTCGGTCGCGTGATCGGCCCCGTGCGGATGCGCGGGCACGTCGCCCAACCGCGCCTTGAGCCTGTCGAGGGCCGCGGGCGTGAGCACGTCGAGCATGGCGCGTCGGTGGACGCTCCGTTCCTCCGTGAGGTGCCGCCGGACCTTGCCGAGGGCCCGCGCGGACATGCCGGCCCGCGGGCCGAGTTCGTCGAGGTGCCCGAGCGCCACGTCGAGTTCGCGGATGGGTCCGAGCGCCCGCGTGATCCGCCGGACCTGCTTGCCGGTGCGGCCGAGCGCCTTCGACCCGGCGGCCTCGGCGAGCACGGGCAGCACTTCCCGGAGGCGCCGCGAGGCCACGCGCGCGCGGTGCACCGAGGTCACGTCGCCGGAGGCGGCCGCCGGCATCGCTTCCAGCAGCGCGAGCAACCGCTGGCGCATCAACCGGATCGGGAGCGGTGGGCGCTGCATGCTAGGATTCCGAGGCGGTCATTATACCGACCCGACCCGCACCCCATGCGCCTGGCCGCCATCGACATCGGCACCAACTCCGTCCACATGATCGTCGTGCGCGTGCGCCCCGACTTCTCGTTCGAGGTCATCGATCGCGAGAAGGAGATGGTGCGGCTGGGCGCCGGCGGGCTCGACGGCCGCACGCTGACGCGGTCGGCGCAGAACGCCGCGCTGCAGGCGCTGTCGAAGTTCGAGCGCATCGCCCACTCGCACCAGGTGGACGAGATCCTGGCCGCCGCCACCAGCGCCACGCGCGAGGCCGAGAACGGCGGCGCCTTCCTCGCCAACATCGAGCAGAAGACCGGCATCCGCCCGCGGATCATCACGGGCACCGAGGAGGCGCGCCTCATCCACCTGGCCGCCGTCTACGGCGTCGACACCCAGAAGGCCGCCGTCGTCATCGACATCGGCGGCGGGAGCGTCGAGATCACGCTCGGCAGCGGGCGTGAGGTGAAATTCGCGCGCAGCTTCAAGCTGGGCGTGATTCGCCTGACCGAGCGCTTCGTGAACTCCGACCCGATCTCCCGGCGCGACGTGCGCAAGATGGTGAAGGCCATCAGCGAGCAGGTGGACCGTTACCTCGGGCTTGTCGTCAAGGAGGGGTTCGACCGCGTCATCGGCACCTCCGGCACGATCCTGTCCCTCGGCGCGGTGGCGACCGCGCTCGACGGCGGGCCGGTCCCCGAGGAAGTGCGCAACCTGCGCGTCGGCGCCAAGAGCCTGCGCCGCCTGCGGCGCAGCGTCACCGACCTGACGCTGGACGAGCGGCTGGCGCTGCCCGGCCTCGATCCCCGCCGCGCGGACCTGGTGGTGGCCGGCGCGGTGCTGCTGGATACGATGCTCGGCACGCTCGGCGCGAGCGAGATCACGCTGTGCGACCTGGCGCTCCGCGAGGGCCTGGTCCTCGACTACATCCATCGCCACCGCCGCGAGATCGCGCGGGTGGACCGCTACCCGGACGTGCGCCGCCGCTCCGCCATCGAGCTGGCCGATCGCTGCCAGTGGGAGGCCGACCACTCCCGGCAGGTCTCCCGCCTGGCGCACCTCATCTTCGATCAGACGCGGCACCTCCACGGCCTCGGGGATCGGGAACAGGAGTGGCTCGAGTACGCGGCGCGGCGGCACGACGTGGGCAATCACATCAGCTACGAGCGCCATCATCGACACTCCTACTACCTCATCAAGAACGGCGACCTGCGCGGCTTCGAGCCGGCGGAGATCGAGATCATCGCGCTGGCGGCCCGCTACCATCGCCGCGGCACGCCGAAGAAGGACCACGAAGGGTATGCCGACCTCCCGCCCGCCCTGCGCCGCACCGTCCGCCTGCTCGGCGCCATCCTCCGGGTGGCCGAGACGCTCGACCGCTCGCGGCATGGCGTGGTGGGGGGACTCGTCATCCGCGATCGCGGCACGGACCTCCGGATGCAGGCCGAGGCCTCCGGCGACGCCGAGCTCGAGATCTGGGCGAGCACGCGGCAACTGGGCGTGCTCGAAAAGGAGCTCGGCCGACCCATCTCGCTGACCAAGGTGCAGCGCGATACCCCGCCAGCCGAGGGCCGGAAGAGCATTCCGTCCCGACGAGCCCCGTCCCCCCTGGCGCCACGCCGCCGCGCCGCACGCCGCGTTACGTCGATTTAACACGGCAGAAACTGCTGCGAAACCGCCATCGCCTACGCTGTCGTCATGGCTTCGTCATCCCTGCGTTGTGTCGCGCCGGTCGCGCTGGTCGCCCTGGTCACCGCCGCCTGCGGTGGCGGGTCCGGCGCTCCCGACCAGCCCGGCTCCCCCGCCCTCGTCACGCTCGACGGTTCGAGCACGGTCTTCCCCATCAGCGAGGCGGTGGCCGAGGAGTTCCAGCGCGCGAACCCCGGCATGCGGGTCACGGTGGGCATCTCGGGCACCGGCGGCGGGTTCCAGAAGTTCTGCCGCGCCGAAACCGACATCAGCAACGCGTCCCGCCCCATCTCGGCCAGCGAGATCGATGCCTGCGGCAAGACGGGCGTCGAGTACGTCGAGCTGCCGGTGGCCTACGACGGCATCGCCATTGTCGTCAATCCGAAGGCCTCGTGGATTGACGACATCACCGTTGCCGAGCTCAAGGCGCTCTGGGCCCCCGAGGCGCAGGGCACGGTGACGCGCTGGAGCCAGCTGCGTGCCGGCTGGCCCGACCGGGAAATCCACCTCTTCGGCGCCGGCGTGGACTCGGGCACCTACGACTACTTCACCGAGGCCATCACCGGCAAGGCGAAGGCCAGTCGCGGCGACTTCACGTCCAGCGAGGACGACAACGTGCTCGTGCAGGGCGTCAGCAGCGACGAGCTCGCGCTCGGCTTCCTGCCCTTCGCCTACTACGAGGCGAACCAGGAGAAGCTCAAGCTGATCCCCGTGGACGACGGCGACGCGGACAACGGCGCCGGGCCGCTCCTGCCGAGCGCGGAGAGCATCCGCACCGGCACCTACCAGCCGCTGTCGCGGCCGGTGTTCATCTACGTCTCGACGAAGGCCGCCGGGCGCCCGGAAGTGCAGAGGTTCGTGGAGTTCTATCTCGCCGAGGCCGATGCGCTGGTCCGGGAGGTGAGCTACGTGGGCCTGGGCCCGACCGCCTACCAGCTGGTCGGCGAGCGCTTCGCGAAGCGTGTTACCGGGTCGCTCTTCGCCGGCGCCGAGAACACGGTCGGGGTGACCATCGAGCAGCTGCTGGCGAAGGAACGCGCGCAGTAGGCCGATGCACACCCGCAGGCTCGAGTGGATCATCGAGCGCGCGCTCTTCCTGTGCGCGGCGCTCTCCGTGCTCACCACCGCCGGCATCATCGTGGTGCTGGCGGTGGAGACCTTCGAGTTCCTGCGCGAGGTGCCGGTGGTGGAGTTCCTGACCGGCACCGAGTGGACCCCGCTCTTCGCCACGCCCCGCTTCGGCGTCCTGCCCCTGGTCGCCGGGACGATGCTGGTGTCGGCCATCGCGATGGTCGTGGCCCTGCCCATGGGCCTGCTCTCGGCGGTGTACCTGAGCGAGTACGCGCCCGACGGGCTCCGCCGCATCGTCAAGCCGGTGCTCGAGATCCTGGCGGGCGTCCCCACCGTGGTCTACGGCTACTTCGCCCTGATGTTCGTCACGCCGCTGCTGCAGCGCGTCTTCCCGCAGATGGCGGGCTTCAACGCGCTCAGCCCGGGCATCGTGATGGGGATCATGATCCTGCCCTTGGTCTCGTCGCTGTCCGAGGACGCGATGCGCGCGGTGCCACAGGGCCTGCGCGAGGGCGCCTACGCCCTGGGCGCCACGCGGATGCAGACCGCGCTGCAGGTGGTGGTCCCCGCGGCCTTCTCGGGCATCACGGCCGCCTTCATCCTGGCGGTCTCCCGCGCGGTGGGCGAGACGATGATCGTGGCCATCGCCGCCGGGCAGCAGCCGCGGCTGACGGCCAACCCGTTCGTGCCGCTGGAGACGATGACCGCCTACATCGTCCAGGTGAGCCTGGGGGACACGCCGCAGGGCACGCTCGAGTACCGCACCATCTTCGCGGTGGGCATGCTCCTGTTCCTGATGACGTTCGTGCTGAACATGGTCAGCACCTGGCTGCGGGAGCGCTTCCGCGAGGAGTACTCGTGAAACACCGCGCCGATGTCCTGTTCCGGACGATCGCGCTCGGCACGTTGCTGCTGGCGCTGGCGGCCCTGGGCGCGCTCGTCTACGACATCGTGTCCGGCGGCCTCGGGCGGCTGAACTGGCAGTTCCTCACCAGCATGGCCTCGCGGCGGCCCGAAGACGCCGGCATCTACCACGCCCTGGCCGGCAGCATCTGGGTCATCGTGCTCACCGGCGCGCTGGCGCTGCCCCTGGGCGTGGCGGCGGCCGTCTACCTGGAGGAGTACGGCACGAGGAGCCGCGCGGCGCGCCTCATCGAGATCAACATCGCCAACCTCGCGGCGGTGCCGTCCATCATCTACGGCCTGCTCGGCCTCGGCGTGTTCGTGCGGTTCATGGGCATGGGACGGAGCGTCCTGGCGGGCGCGTGCACGCTGGCGCTGCTGGCGCTGCCGGTGGTGATCCTGTCCACGCGCGAGGCCCTGCGCACGGTGCCCGGCTCCATTCGCGAGGGCTCCTACGCGCTGGGCGCCACCAAGTGGCAGACCATCTGGTACCAGGTGCTGCCCATGGCCCTTCCCGGCATCCTGACGGGTCTCATCCTCTCGCTCTCGCGGGCCATCGGGGAGACGGCGCCGCTCATCACCATCGGGGCGCTCACCTACATCCCGTTCGCGCCCGACGGGCTGTGGTCGCCCTTCACGGTGCTGCCGATTCAGATCTTCAACTGGGTCTCGCGCCCGCAGGCGGCGTTCAAGGAGAACGCGGCGGCCGGCATCCTCGTCCTGATGCTGCTGCTGCTCGTCATGAACGCCATCGCGGTATTCTTGCGGGACCGATTCCAGCGCCAGGGCCGTCCATGAGTGTCGTCACGCCATCCGTCGCGAGCCTCTCGGGCCTGACGGCCCGGCCGGGCCAGCCGCCCGCACGCGCCGACGCCCCCGTCAAGATCGACGTGGACCGGATGAACTTCTACTACGGCGCCAAGCGCGCCCTGGACGGCATTTCCATCCAGATCCGGGCCAACCTCGTCACCGCGTTCATCGGGCCCTCGGGCTGCGGCAAGAGCACGTTCCTGCGCTCGCTGAACCGGATGAACGACATCATCCCGGCCACGCGCGTCGAGGGGACCGTCCTCATCGACGGGCAGGACATCTACGCGCCGGGTGTGGACGTGGTGGAGCTGCGGCGGCGCGTGGGCATGGTGTTCCAGAAGTCGAATCCGTTCCCGAAGTCCATCTTCGAGAACGTGGCCTACGGCCTGCGCATCAACGACATGGCGCGGAGCAAGGCCGAGCTCGCCGATCGCGTCGAGGAGAGCCTCCGTCAGGCCGCCATCTTCGACGAAGTGAAGGACCGGCTGCAGGACTCGGCGCTGGCGCTCTCGGGCGGACAGCAGCAGCGCCTCTGCATCGCGCGCGCGCTCGCGATCCGACCCGAGATCCTGCTGATGGACGAGCCGGCCTCGGCGCTGGACCCCATCGCCACGCAGCGCATCGAGGAACTCATCTACGATCTGAAGAAGACCTACACCATCGTCATCGTCACGCACAACATGCAGCAGGCGGCGCGGGTGTCGGACCACACCGCGTTCTTCTGGCTGGGGCGGCTGGTGGAGTACGACCGGACGGACCGCATCTTCACGGCGCCAGCCGAGAAGCTCACCGAGGACTACGTCACGGGACGGTGCGGGTAGCGGACAGAAAGCCAAGGGCAGAAGGCGGAAGGCACATGGAACGGGTCGTTCGTCACTTCCAGGAGGAACTCGAGACGCTGAAGCAGCGGCTGCTGGCCATGGGCGGGCTGGCCGAGGAGCGGACGCGCGTGGCGGTCGAGGGCGTGGTGGACCGGGATCACGACGCCATCCAGGCGGTGCTGTCGGGCGACGAGCCCATCAACGACCTGCACATCGAGGTCGACGACCGCTGCTTCAAGCTGCTCGCCCTCCACCAGCCCATGGCGGCCGACCTGCGGGCCATCGTGGCGGCCGTGAAGATCAACACCGACCTGGAGCGCGTCGGCGACCTGGCCGTGAACGTGGCCGAGGCGGGCAAGCGCTACCTGCAGCACCCGCCCGTCAAGCCCCTCATCGACATCCCCCGGATGGGAGACATCGCCCAGCTGATGCTGCGCGACGCGCTGGACGCCTTCGTCCGTCGCGACCTCGCCCTCGCGGAGGCGGTCCTCCTGAGAGACGATGAGCTGGATGCCCTGAAGACCCAGATCTTCCGGGAGCTGCTCACCTACATGCTTCAGGATCCGTCCACGATCGAGCCGGCGCTGGATCTGCTGCTCATCTCGCGCCACCTCGAGCGCATCGGCGATCACGCCACGAACATCGCCGAGGACGTCATCTTCATGGTGTCGGCGCGCGACGTGCGCCATCAGCCGGTGGACGCGCCGGGTCCCGGCGGCCGCGGCTGAGCGCCCGCGGCCCCGTCGCATGCATCGGCGGAACCGATGCCTGCGCCGTCACAATTGCGTGTCGTGCCCAGGGGGCTGGTCTACAATAGGACGGTTATCCCACGCCATGGCTGACACGCTGACGATCACCGACAACCGAACCGGCAAGACCTACGAGGTCGCCATCACGGATGGCGCCATCAAGGCCACGGACCTCAAGAAGATTCGGACCGAGGCGGCCGACGACCAGGGGCTGCTCACCTACGACCCGGCCTGCATGAACACGGCGGCCTGCCGCAGCAGCATCACCTACATCGACGGCGACAAGGGCGTGCTGCTCTACCGCGGCTATCCCATCGAGCAGCTCGCCGAGCACAGCACGTACCTGGAGACCGCGTACCTCATCCTGAACGGCGAGCTGCCGACGGCCGATCAGCTGAAGACGTGGACGCACCGGATCACGATGCACACGATGGTGCACGAGAACATCAAGAAGTTCATGGAGGGCTTCACCTACGACGCCCACCCCATGGGCGTCTTCGTGAGCACCGTCGCCGCCATGTCCACCTTCTACCCGGACGGCAAGCTCATCTTCGACGCCGAGCGGCGGCAGATGCAGATCCTGCGGCTCATCGCGAAGACCCCGACCATCGCGGCGTACGCCTACCGGCACAGTATCGGGCGCCCCTACGTCTACCCCGACAACGACCTGAGTTTCACCGGCAACTTCCTGAACATGCTGTTCAAGATGACCGAGATGAAGTACCGGCCCGACCCGGCGCTGGTGCGGGCCCTGGACGTGCTGTTCATCCTGCACGCCGACCACGAGCAGAACTGCTCCACGAGCACGATGCGCGGGATCGGCAGCTCGCACGTGGACCCGTACTCGGCGCTGGCCGGTGCGGCCGCGGCGCTCTACGGCCCGCTCCACGGCGGCGCCAACGAGGCCGTGCTCCGCATGCTGAAGGACATCGGCTCGGTGGCCAACATCCCGGGCTTCATCGAGCGCGTGAAGGCCGGCGAGGGGCGCCTGATGGGCTTCGGCCACCGCGTCTACAAGTCGTACGACCCGCGGGCCAAGATCATCAAGCGCACGGCCTACGAGGTGTTCGAGGTCACGGGGAAGAACCCGCTGCTCGACATCGCCCTCGAACTCGAGCGCATCGCCCTCGAGGACGAGTACTTCGTCAGCCGCAAGCTCTATCCGAACGTGGACTTCTACTCGGGACTCATCTACCAGGCGATGGGCTTCCCGGTGGAGATGTTCGCGGTGCTCTTCGCCATCGCCCGCACGGTCGGCTGGGTGGCGCAGTGGGAGGAGATGCTGCTCGACAGCGAGCAGAAGATCTTCCGCCCGCGGCAGATCTACACCGGCGCCGAGCCGCGCGACTACGTGGCGATGGACGCCCGCCCGTAACCCGCCGGGAGGGAACCGACGGATGCCTTTCGGACGGTCGCACCACCGGGCAGCCCCCCTCCTCGCCGCCCTCCTGGCGCTCGGCGCCTCGGTCGCCGCCCAGGCGCCTGAGGGCTTCGACAGCAGCCGGGCCTACGCCCACGTCCGCGACCAGGTCGCGCTCGGGCCACGCCCCGCCGGCTCGCCCGCCAACCAGAAGCTCCGCGAGTACATCGTCCGCACGCTCGCCCGGTCCGGCTACAAGGTCGTCGAGCAGCCCTTCGCGGCCTCCACGCCCGTCGGCCAGGTGAAGATGGCCAACCTCATCGCCACGCTGCCGGGCGAGCGGCCCGAGCGCATCGCGATCGCCAGCCACTTCGACACCAAGCCCATCGACGAGTTCCGCTTCGTCGGCGCCAACGACGGCGGATCGAGCACGGGCGTGCTGCTCGAACTGGCGCGCGTGCTCAAGGACAGGCCGAAACCCCGCCTCACCATCGAGTTCCTCTTCTTCGACGGGGAGGAGGCGTGGGGCGAGTGGCGAGCCCCGAACCACACGTACGGCAGCCGCCACTACGTGACGGCCGCACGGACGGCGGGCACACTGGCCTCGCTCGAGGCGCTCCTCCTGCTGGACATGATCGGGGACCGCTCCCTGAACCTGCGCCGCGACACGAATTCCACGCCGTGGCTCACCGACCTCGTCTGGGCCACGGCGAGGCGCCTCGGCCACGGCGCACACTTCCTGGACGAACCCTTCCCGGTGGAGGACGACCACATCCCCTTCCTCCGGGCCGGCGTCCCGGCCGTGGATCTGATCGACCTCGACTACGCCGACTGGCACCAGGCGGGCGACACGCTGGACAAGGTGAGCGCCCGCAGCCTCCAGGTCGTCGGCGACGTCGTCCTCGCCGCCCTGCCGGAGATCGAAGCGCGGCTGTTGAAGGCGAAGTAGCCCGTCACGGGAACACGAAGGACACGAAGCGCACGAAGAAATCCACGAGGACCTTCGAGGCGCCAAGCGAGACGTCCACCCCGGTCGCACCGCGCTCCGGATGTGGGGACCTGTCGATGTTCCGGTGACCGCTCCTTGTGCCGTCCTTCGAGCCCTTCGTGACCTTCGCGTTCCCGTGGACTACCGGTAGACCTCGGCGAGGATCTCGGCCTCGGTGAGGACGCGGGGCGAGGCCTTGGCGCGCTGGAAGACGCGGTCCACGACCTGTTCCGAGGCGGGAATCCCGCGCTTCTCGAGCCAGTACGTGACGTTGGATCGTCCCGACATCGGCCCGACCTCGATCTCCTGCTCGCGGCCGACGAGGCTGGCGGGAATAGCGGAGTACACCGCGTCCATCAGCTCGCGATCGCCCTTCTTCCAGGCCTTCACCACCGCGGCCGCGTGGACGCCGGTGGCCGTGCGGAAGGCGTCCCGGCCGATCACGGGGTAGTTGTCGGGAATGGGCACGCCGCAGGCCTCCGACACCGCGTGGCAGTACGCCTCCAGATGATGGAGGTCGCATTCGATGTAGCCCATCAGCACCAGGTTCACCAGCAGCAGGTCCATCGGCGTGTTGCCCACGCGCTCGCCGATGCCCAGCGCGGCCCCGTGCACGCGGCTGGCGCCGGCCTCGAGCGCGGCGATGCTGTTGATGACCGCGAGGTCGCGGTCGCGGTGCCCGTGCCAGTCGATGCCGACCGCCGCGCCGGCGTCCTTGATGACCTGCGCGACGAAGCGGACCACCGCCGAGGCGCCGACCGGCGTGGCGTGTCCCACGGTATCGGCCACACAGATGCGCGTCGCCCCTGCGCCGATGGCGCAGCCGTAGATGGTGCGCAGCGTCTCCGGGTTGGCGCGCGTGGTGTCTTCGGTGACGTACATCACCTCGAGGCCTTCCCTGACGGCGAAGGTGATGGCCTCCTCGGTGCTCCTGAGCAGCCAGTCCAGTGTCCACCCCTCGGTGAACTGGCGGATGGGCGACGACCCGATGAAGGTGCAGCACTCCACGGGCATGCCGGTACGCTGCACGATCTCGGCGATGGGGCGGATGTCGTTCACGTGCGTTCGGGCCGCGCAGTTCGGCTTCACCGACAGCCGCGCGTCCGCGATCTCGCGGACGAGGCGCTCCACGTCCGCCGCCACGTGCGGGCCCGCGCCGGGGAGGCCGACATCGGCCGAGCCAATCCCGAGCGCGTCGATGAGGTGCAGGATGCGGATCTTCTGATCGATGCCCGGCGAGCGCACCGAGGGTGACTGCAGCCCGTCGCGCAGGGTCTCGTCGTTGAGGATGACCACGGGCGGCCGCGGCGGCGCGCCGATGCGGTTCCAGTCGAAGATGAGCGAGTCGATCATGAGTGCGCCCGGACCAGCCTACGATCGATGCACGGAGCGCGCTCGGCGCCTGGCGACGTACAGGCTCGCGGCGAGCAGGGCCGTCGCCGCGCCCGAGGACAGGGCCGCGGCCCGCCGCACCCGTGGCCGGAACCCGTCGCGGACGAGCAGCACGGGCGCCCCCTGGTGCCAGCGCTGCAGCTGGTCGGCCACGAACGCGTCACCGGCTCGCCGAAGCTGGACGTCGAACGACAGATTCCAGACCACCAGCGCGGCGACCCACGGCGCCCATCGCCTCATGCCGCGCCCGCCGGCCCCGCTCCCTTGTACCGGACCACCAGCGCCGTCACGTCGTCGAACTGTTCCGCGCCGCGGGCGAACGCCTGCACGGCCTCGACGATGTGCTGCAGCACCTCCGCGGCGGGCCTCCGGTGATGCGCCTTCAGCACCTCGACGAGGCGCGCCTCCCCGAACTCGGTGCCATCCACGCTCTGGGCCTCGGTCACGCCGTCGCTGTACATCACGAGGGTGTCCCCCGGCTTCAACGTCAGGCGGCTCGACGTGTAGGACGCGAAGTCGAACAGGCCTACCGGCATGCCATCGGCCTCGAGCCTGCGGAGCCCGTCGTCGCCGAACAGCAGGGCCGGATTGTGGCCGGCACTGCAGAACATGAGCTCGCCCGACGGGGAGAGCTGGCTGTAGATGGCGGTGGCGTACCGGGCGTCGATGGCCCGGCGCGTCAGCACACGGTTCATCTGGTTCATCGTGACGGACGGGTCGGTGCCGGCCGCCGCGAACGCCGAGAAGATGCCCATGATTTTCGACGTCAGCAGGGCTGCCGCCGGTCCCTTGCCCGCCACGTCGCCGACCAGGAAGGCGAACTGGCCGTCGCTCATCTCCAGCAGGTCGAAGAAATCGCCGCCAATCGTTCGCGCCTGCACGGAGGTGCCGCTGGCCTCGTAGAAGATCCCGTTGTGCGACCCCTCGGGCAGGAGGGCCTGCTGGATCTCGGCCGCGATCCTGAGCTCGTGCTCGATGCGCGCCTTTTCGAGGGTCTCCCGGTAGAGCCGGGCATTCTCGATGGCCACGCCCGCTTCGGTGGCCAGCGTGTCGAGGGCCGTCCGCGTGTGCGGCGCCAGCAGGCTCCCCTTCTCGCGCGAGTCCAGGTAGAGCACGCCGATCGATCGGGTCTCGCTGGGCAGGTCGGCCTTGTCGAGGTAGCGCACCAGCCGCAGCGGCGCGCAGGCCACGTGGCGGATGCCGAGCGCCACCGTGCCCATGTGCACGTTGGCGAAATCGCCGTCGAGCAGGTCGGCGACGATCTTGATCTGGCCGGTCTCGAACACCTCCTCCGGGATCTTCCGGCTGGTGTCGAAGCGGTTGCCGGGCAGCGTGATGCGCCCGCGCGCGCGCGCCAGCTTCATGTCGAGGCCGTTGTCGCCGGCCAGCATGATGAAGCCCCGCTCGGCGCCGGTGACCTCGATGGCCGCGTCCAGCACCAGGGCCAGCACCTCGTCCAGGACGCGACCCGAGCCCAGCGCCCGCAGGCCCTCGAGCAAGGCGGCCAACTGGCGGAGATCGCTGACCGCCGTCACCGGCGTGCGCTCGCTGGAGCTGACCGGATCGCCGACGAGGAAGACCACGTCGGTGCCGGAGGCGCGCCCGAACTGGATGCGGTCGCCGCTGGCCAGCTTGTGCTCGGTGACCTGCGTGTCGTTGACGAACGTGCCGTAGCGGGATCCGCGGTCGCGCAGGACGTAGTCGGCATCCACGCGGACGATCTCCGCGTGATCGCGCGACACGTCGCTGCCGGTCAGCCGCACGTCGTTCTCCGTGCGGCGGCCGATGGTCAGCTGCGGCTTGTCGAGCGGGATGACGCGGCGACCAAGCCCATCGTTCAGTTCCAGACGCGCCCCTGTCATATGCGGTGGACCTTCATTCTAGCCGACTCACCCAGAGCTCACTCGAGCTGAGCGTGCCATCAGCCGGGACGCCCTCGATCGCGCCCGTTTCATCGCATCAGCAACCAGATGGACTGTCCACCCGAGCGAGGCGAGGGGCTAGAAGAACGCCCAGGCGGCCGCGGCGAGGGCCGCGGCCACGGCCAGGGCCGGGACGAGCCAGCGGCTGCCAGCAGGCGGGCGCGATGACGGCGGCGGAATCCGCGGCTCGGCCGTCGCCGTGCCGCACCGGTAGCAGACGAGGGCATTGGCAGCAATCTCGGTGCCGCAGGAACGACATTTCATGTCACGATCTTAGCGTCAACCGCCATGATCCCCATCAAGGACGTCATCCCGTCCCGGACCACGCCGGTCGTCACGGTGCTGCTCATCGTCGTCAACGCCCTGGTGTTTCTCTATCAGCTGGGGCTGTCGCCGGCGGAGTTCGAGGCGTTCATCTTCGCGTTCGGCCTCACGCCCGCGCACTTCACGGTGCCCACGCTGTTCACGTCCATGTTCGTGCACGCGGGACTCGGCCACGCGGGCGGCAACCTGCTCTACCTCTGGATCTTCGGCGACAACATCGAGGACCGCCTCGGGCACGGCCGGTTCCTCGTGTTCTATCTCGCCACGGGCGTCGTCGCCGCGCTGTCGCAGAGCGCCATGGATCCGGCCTCGCAGATCCCCATGGTCGGCGCCAGCGGCGCCATCGCCGGCGTCATGGGCGGCTATTTCGTGCTCTATCCCCACTCCCGCGTGCTCACGCTGTTCCCGTTCCCGCTGATGCTGTTCGAGGTGCCCGCCCTCTTCTTCCTGGGCCTGTGGTTCGTCATCCAGTTCATCAGCGGCCTGGGCTCGCTGGCCGCCGCGGCCAACGGCGGCCTGCCCGGCGGCGTGGCGTTCTGGGCCCACATCATGGGGTTCGTCGGCGGCGTCGTCCTGGTGCGCTTCATGCGCCGACCCGAGCGCGAGCGCGTCGAGTGGTGGGCGCCGTGAGACATCGGCGCCGGCTGACCGGCAATTGCCGGTTCGCGGCATCTGCGGCCCGGGGCCGCGTCTCAGCCGCGCTTGCGGATTTCCTGCGAGACCTTCGCCAGCTCGAGCATCAGCTTCTCGTACTCCGCCTGCCACTCGGCGGGGGGCATGTCGCCCTTCCTGCGCTTCAGCTCCTCCGCCTGCGCCTCGAGGCTGCGCTGTTGCCTCACGAGTCCTGCGAGCTCCGGGTTGTTGGCCACGGCCGCCGGCTCGGCATCGAGGTGCCACAGCCGCGCCATGCCGCCGTCCGGGCCCTCGGCGCCTTCCTCACGCCCCACCCCGTCACCGTTGTCGTCCAGCAGCGCGCGTTCCGTGGTCAGCTGCCCGCGCTGCTCGTAGTGCTGCTTCACGGCCACGCTCGCCGCCTCGAACACCTCGAAGATCGACGTGCGCCCGTTCTTGTCCAGGTCGGTGGAGGCCTCGCTGATGGCCTTGACGAGATACTCGGGGAAGACCGTCGCGTATTTCTGCGCCGCCGAGTTTGTGGCCGTGATCACCACGCGGCCCTTCCCTTTCAGCGCCTCCAGGAACGGGAAGCTCGCGGCCGTGGTGTTGACCACGATCAGCCGTCCCGGCAGGCCGCTCAGCAGGGCATTCCACTCCTGAGCCGTCATGTCCGGGCCGACCAGATTGAACTTCGCCACCTCGCCGTCGTACGTCCCGTGGCCGAGGAGAATCAGCAGGACGAGGTCGTCGGCGGACGCGACCGTGCGGATCTCGCCGAGCACGGTCTTGACGTTCGCGGCCGAGCCCGTCGTGCCGCCGGACACCGACTCGTCCACCAGCACGCGCAGGCGCGCAGCGTCGAACCCGTAGCGGTCCACCAGCGAGGCCTGCAGCGTCGAGCGCCACTGCTTCATCTGCTCGGCGTACTTCTCCCCGCCCGACGCCCCGGACACGATCACCGCCCACCGCGTCTCGGCCCATGCCGGCGCGGGTGCGCCCAGGACGACCACGGCGCACACCGCGCTCACCAGCAACAGCGCCAACGATGTGTCCGGATGGTGCCGCACTCTCATCACCAACCTCTGTAATCTGCGCATCTGCGGCCCGTCATCTGCGCCATCTGCGCCGTCTGCGTTCAGGCAAAGCCCGCCCGACGTCTCAGGATCCACTCTGCGCCCAGCAGGCCCATGATACCCAGCAGCGTCCAGGCGTTGTGCCACAGGTCACGCACCTCGGTCGGCTGCCGGCCGGGCCCCGCATCGCCGAGGAGACCGGGCAGTTCGTCCAGGTCGTCCGGCCCGAGGTACCGTCCTCCCGTGGCAGCCGCCACCCGCTGGAGCACCGGCTCGTTCAGCCGTGGGTCGCTCATCTCCAGGTCCGCGCCGCCCACGAGCACATACCGCGATGCGGTGCCCAGCGCCGTCGATCCGCGCCGCGCCTCCACCGCGAGGCGGTAGACACCCGGCTCGTCGAACCGCGCGGCCACCGCGTACCGGCCCTCACGCGGATCGGCCAGGACGGGTGTCCACGTCCGGACGGTTCCGTCGGGCGCGGTCACCGTCAGGGTGACGTCCGCGTCGGCCGACGCCGTGAAGCGCGCGTCGCGGACGAAGACGGTGACGGTCTCGGCGGTGCCGGGCAGCGTGACGGCCATTGGAGCCAGCGCCACCGGGCCGGGCGCCGGGGCGGCCAGCCACCGCACAACCTGGCGCCAGATCGTGTCGTAGGTGGTGTCCGCCGCCGGCCGCATCATGCGCCATCGCCACGATGCTTCGCCCGCGAACACCATCGCCCGGCCCTGGCCGTACCGTTGCACGACAACCAGGGCGTGGCCCTCGCCGCCGGGACTGGCGGTGACGGCGAGCACCTGGGCGCCCGGGCGCGGGCCGCCCACCAGCGCGACCGATGCCAGGGATGGGAGGGATTGCCACCGCCGTCGGTTCTCCTCCGCGAGGGCGGCGAGCCGGGTGGCGGGATGCCGGAGTCCGTCGGGCGTGAGCGCGGGCACGTTCAGCACGCGGCCCTCACCGTCCCCGGGCAGCGGCACCACGGCTGAGGACCGGCGGTCCGTGAGATCGACGGGCAGCACCGGCTCGAGGGGCGTGCCGGTCAGGCCCTGTCGCTCGAACGACCGGGCGCCCAGTACCAGCAAGCCGCCGCCACGCTCGGCCACGAAACGCGCGGTCATGTCCAGCTGATCGCGTGTGAAGAAGTCCGACTCGACATTGCCGAAGACAATCGCGTCGTAGGCGAACAAGGCCTCGCGCGTCTGTGGATAGCCCGACGACAGCGCGGCGGCCCGGCTCTCGCCGGCCTGCACGAAGAACGTGTCGCGACCATCGTCGTTCTGTCCCTTGCGCACGACGGCGTCCACGTCGAGCCCGCGGTCGGAGGCCAGCGCGCGCTTCAGGAAGGTGTGCTCGAAGCCCGGCGCCCCTTCCACCATGAGGATGCGCCGCCGCGCGGCCTGGGGCGGAACCAGCACGCGGCGCGTGTTATTGCCGCCCGCCGCCTCGCCCGGCGCAGTCGGGGCCTCGACGCTGTAGACGGTGGGCTGGTCGGGCACGGGCGAAACCGTGAACACCTCGTGCACGGGGGCGCCGTCTGACGACGGCCGCGCGCGGCGAACCTCGATCGGCCTCCCGTTGGCGCTGATCCGCAGCTCGATGGGCTCGGTCCCGTACCCATGGCTCACGGCCGAAACGCTGAGGTCGATCGACGCCTCGGTCAGCACGGGCTCGCCCGCCGTCAGGCTCAACACCTCCCGGTCGCGCGGAGGCTCAACCGACCCGATGCCGACGGGAAAGATACGGGCGCCCGGAAGCCGACCCGGCTCGAGGGGGCGGCCGGAGGTGTCGCCGCCGTCGGAGAGGACCACGATGCCGGCAAGGCGTTCGGTTCGGTATCGCTCGGCCACCGCCTCCACCGCGCCGGCCAGATCGCTGCGCCTCGCCGTGGCTGCGAACTCCCCTGCCGCCTGCGACAGCGTGTCCCCGAAGGTGAGCACGTCCACGCGATAGGCTGGCCCCAGGCTGCGCCTCACGCGCGGCACGAGATCGCGCGCGCGATCGATGCGCGTCGGCCCGTCTCCGTCGGCGATCCCCATGCTCCGCGACACGTCCACGAGCAGCGGGACGACACGACTGGCGACGTCGGGCGCCGGCACGACAGCCACCGGCCGAAGCAGCGCCGCGACGATGAGCAGGAGCGTCGAGGCACGGAGCACGGTGAGCAGCGCTCGTTGCGACGCGGTGAGCGCAACGGCGGCGCGCGCATACGCCGCCCAGGCCAGGATCCCGGCCAGGCCGAAGGCGAGCGCGTAACCCCACCACGGGAGCGCGACGGCAAACCGCATTCGAGACGCCCCTCGTCCAGCTGACCGTTAGCGTGGAGGCTTCCGCGGCGCGGCCAGGGACTGGTAGTACCGGTCGACCATCTCCCGGTACTCGTTCGAGACGCCCTGGTGCCCGCCTGCGTTCAGCCGCTCCCGCGTCTCCCGTTCACGCAGCTGGCCCGACAGCCGTGTTTCGGTGCGTTCGAGCGCGAGCAGCAGGTTCGTCTTGAGCGTCTCCCACCGCGCGAAGTCCTGCTTGAACGACTCGGTGCCCGGCGCTGACAGGCTCGGGTACCAGTCTTCCGTCGCGGCCGGGGCCCTCCGCATGTCCGGATTCTGCTCGCGCAATTCCCCGGCCAGCCGCCGGGCCTCGCGCATCCGGTCGGTTGCCTCGCGCTGCAGCCGCTCGAGCCGCCCGGCCCGCCCTCCGTCCGCGCCGCCCTGCTCGCCGCTGGTCCCCTCCCTGTCTTGCCCCCCCGGCTGCGACGAAGGCGCCCCCTGGGGCGCCTCCTGCCCCTGCGCGGACCCCGGCTTGGCCTGGTCCGGCTGGCCCTGGGCATCGGAGGACGGGCGCCCACCCTGCCGGCCCTGCCCGGCCTCACGCTGAAGCGCTTCGATGGTCTGCTGCAACTCGCCGATCTGGTCGCGCAGCTCGTTGGCCCGCGCCAGCTGCCCGGAGAGCCGCTCGGTCTCGCGGTCGGCGGTGCCGGCCGCCTCGCCCAGCTGGCCGGCGATGCGGTCGAGCGCGCGCGCCATCTCGCGGCTCGGCTCGCCCTGACCCGCTGCCGACTTCTGCCGCAGCGCATCCGCAGAAGCGCGCATGCGCTCGGCCAGCCGCTCGCGCGCGATGTCGTCTGCGGCCTGCCGTGCGGCCTGCCGCGACTCCGTGTCGCCCCCGCCTCCGGGCATCTCCGCGCCGGCCTCACCGAGCTGGCGCGCGGCTTCACTCAGCCGTTCCGTCCGGTCGGCCAGGCGCTCCTGCTCGGCGGCCAACCGGCGCCTCGCCTCGTCTCCGCCGGCCGAGGCGCGATCGGCCTCGGCGGCCAGGCGGCGCTCGGCATCGGCGAGCTGGCGCGCCTCGAACTGGAGATCGCCCATCGCGCGACGGCGCTCGTCGGGCCGCGCACGCTCCATCTGCTGCGAGAGATCGCGCAGCTGCTCGACCGCCTGTCCGCTGCGCGCGCTCGCCTGATCGGGATCCTGACGCCGAAGGTCGCCCGTGGCGTTGCGCATGTGCTCCGCGATCTCGCGCATCTGCCGGCTGCCCGACTGGCCGTCCGAGCCGCCCGCCTGGGACTGGCGCCCCGACGCCGACGGCTGGCCCTGCGCCTGCTGCGATGAGCGCTCCTGGCCCTCACCCTCGGCGCGCGGCCCCGGCGGCTGCTGCATCTGCTTCGACAGCTCGTCGGCGCGGCGCGTCAGCTCCTGCTGCTCGCGCGTCAGCCGCTCGAGCTGCCGTTTGACTTCGTCCTCTGACAGGCGATCGCGGCCGCGCGCCAGATCCCGCTGGGCGCGCTGCAGCGCCTCCTGGCGTCGGGCGAGCTCGCGGACGCGGGCCAGCGCGTCGTCTTCCGGCGCCTGCTCCTCGCGCGTCTCGCTGCTGTCCGGCGTCTCGTAGTTGGTCTGCTGCTGCTTGCGCAGCTGCTGATCGAAGAGCGTGGACAGATCAGGCGTCGAGCGATTGCTGCCGCCGCCGCCCGCCTGCTGCTGGCGCGAAACCTGTCGCCGCTGGACATCGGCATTGGCCTTCAGCAGCTGCTCGAGCGCCGCCATCTCGTGGGGCAGCGCCTCGGTGGTCCTCAATCGCTCCAGCTCGCCGGCCGCGCGCCCCATGGCCTCGACGGCACGGGCCATCGGGTCGTCCGCGCCCGGCGCGGACGACTGGCCGGGTCGCGGCCGTCGGCGTCCCGGGTCCGCCATGGCCGCGGCGACCTCGGTGGCGGCCTCGGCCGCCCGCGCCCGCAGCTCGGACTGCGCCTGGGCCACCGCACGAATATCGGCTTCCGAGCCCGCGTTTCTCGCACGCCTCGCGCGGGCGTCCAGCTTCCACGTTGCGGCGATGATCTCCTTCTGCGCCTCCGCGAGGTCCTGCAGGGGCGACCCGCCGCCCTGCATGCTCATCGCCTGGCTCTGGGCCGCCACGAACTCCTCTTCGAAGGGCTTCACTTCGAGAAAGAAGATGTCGCTGCGCGCCTCGGCGCCGCGCCGCCCCTGCCCCACGTCCCCCGCGCGCGCGTAGTAGGTGACGAAGTCACCGGGCGCGACGCCGAGTTCCTCGAGCTGGACCATGTGGCTGCCGCTGGCCGACAGCTGCCGCCGCGTCTCCAGGGGCACCACCGTGTCCTTCATGCCCGGTGCCTGGAACACGATCTCCAGGGCCGACAACCCGAAGTCGTCTTCCGCCCGCGCCTCGATGACGACCTCCTCGATCGGGGTCACCTGCTTGTCGCCGCCCGGCCGCACGACCCGCACGTCGGGCGGGCGGTCGTTCAACATGCGGATGAAGTACTCGGTGTCGCCGGCGTTCTCGAGCCCGTCCACGTCGGTAAGCGCCACCCGGTAGGCACCGTCGGCGCGAATGGCCAGGCGGCCATCCAGCACCGTCTCGCGCGCCGACAGGGGGATGCTCGAACCATCGGCCAGCGTCAGGGTGCCCGACGCGATGGGCTTGTCGGTCGTCACCGTCAGCTCCACCGACGTGCCCGCCGGCGCGTAGATGTCCCCGCCGTCCTCCTCCACGCGCGGCTCGAGTCCGAGACCCGCCGGGTAGCGGTACCGCACGTCGATGCGTGCGACGCGCGCGGGCCGGATGGCTTCGATGGTGAAGGTCTCCGATCGCGCGGGGCCCGCCACGACGGCATAAGGAAACGAGGCGGTCACTGCCTCGAAGGTCGTCGTGAAGGTGCCATCGGCGTTGGACGTCATTCGTACCGAGCGCTGGTCGTCGCCGCCGCCGTACGTCAATTCGGGCACCAGGCCCGCTTCCAGGCCGTGCAGGCGCGCCGTGATCGTGACCGGCCGGCCCTCGCGCACCTTCGACGTTCCGGGCGTCACGTCGATGAGGATGCGGGACGGCAGCAGGTACGCGGCCGCGATGGCCGCGCCGCGGCCCAGCGTCGGCGCGAACGCCGCGAGGCCGCCCGCCAGCGCGAGCGTGGCCAGGCCCGCCCCGGTCGCGGCGCGGCGCAGTGCGCCAGCGCTGATGATGTCGTCGAGCCCGACACGGCCGACGCGGGCGGCGGCATCGGCGGCCAGCAGCCGCGCGATGGGCGTGCCCAGTGCCCCGTGCTGCACGGCGGTGACGACGACATCGTCGAGGCCGCCGGCCTGCTCTTCGATGTAGCGCGCGAGCTGCAGGTCGGAGGGAGGGCGCCGGAGGGGTCGGGCGGCCGCCGCGACCGTGACCAGGGCCAGGGCCGTGACGAGGAGCGACACCACCGCCAACGCCAGCCCCTCGGAGGCCAGCAGCCAGACGGTGAAGAGGCCGACGCCGAAGATCACGGCGGCCGCGGCGGCGCCCGCGGTCCAGGCGGCCAGGCGCACGCGCCGCGTCCACCGGCGCCTGACCTCGGCGAGGATCGCCCCGAGCTCGTTCCGACGCTCGTCCACCTTGTGCCTATCGTATGCGATTAACTTGCCCGTCGCCCGACCAGCGCTTCACCCGCCAGCGCGAGGAACATGACCAGCAGCCCCAGCTGCCACAGCCGTTGTTCGCCCTCGGCCTTTCGGGCGTCCGCTTCCGGGTCCGCCGTGACGCTGCGGGGAACCCGGGGGACGTGCTCGAGGAACGCCTCCCTCGACATCGGCGCGGGATTGGACTCCCTGGTATCGACGTTGACGGCCACGCGACGGCCGCCACCCGGCGCGGCGCCCGAGGTCCCGTCAATCGTGAACACACCCGGGGTGGGCGGCAGCCCGGACGGCGTGGCCGGCAACACCCACGAGGTACGCGCGCGCGAGCCGTCCGTCAGGTAGCGGGCCGTCTCCACGATGAATGGCACGAATGCCGGGCTCAGCGGGAAGCGGTTCCACTGGTTGTCGAGGTCCGAGGTGAAGAACAGCAGGCGGCCCTGCGGGCGCATCTGCTCGAGCAGGGCCGCGGCGCCGCCCGCGAATCGGGCCAGCACGGTCCGCCCGCGTTCCTCGATGGGCCGGAACCGCTGGAAAGAGACGTCGCCGAGCGCGGCGGTCGGCTGGGTGAACGGCCGGAACACCGGATGGCGGGTGTCGCCCACGACGAGCGTCGCAGCGCCGCCATCCAGGCTCCGGGCATCGGGCCCGACCGCCGGGGCCTCGCCCAGGACATCCGGGAGCGTACCGGGATCGACATCGGGTCCAAGGGCCAGGAGCATCGAGCCGCCGCTGGCCAGAAAGCCCGCGATGAGCTCGCGTCCCCCGCGCTCGAGCGTGCGCGTGCCGAGCACGACCAGCGCCTGGTGCCTCGCCATCTCGCTCGCGTTCCATGCCGAGAGGGCCCGGCCATCGACGACCGTGACGGAGAACTCGCGGCCTTCGTCCGCCGCCCCCAGCGCACGCTCGACGTAGAGCCCGCCGCGCAGGGCGGACGGGTCGGCCACGACGACGGCGATGCGTGCCGCGGGCGCGGGATCGAGGACGAGATACCGCACGTCGTCGGCGGCATATCCTCCCGCGTCCTCGAGGGCAATCGACGCCGTCCCGGAGGCAGGCACGACGGCCTCGAACGCGACGTGCGCGGCCGACTGCGCGGCAAGATCGAGGCGCAACGTCTCCACCACGCGGCCGTCCACCGAGAGGGAGACCGGCACGGCGCGCGGCTCGAGGCCGAAGTTGTGCACGCCGGCGACGACACGGCCCTCCCGTCGCTCGATCGACAGCACCGCCACGTTCTGGAGCGGGCCATCGACGGACACCAGCTCGAGCTCGATGTCGTCCGGCAGGCTGGCGTGCGCCGCCCCTTCCCACCCGCCCTGCTGGAAGTCGGAGACGATGGTCACGCGGCCTGCCCGCGCGCCGATGATCTCGACCGCCCTGGCCAGGGCCGCCAGGTAGCGCGTGCCCGAGGCCCCGGGCGCCAGCCCGCCCACTGCCGCCACCGCCGCGCCCCGATCCGTGGTCGGCTCGACGATGGTGGACGCGGTCTCGTCGAAGGCCACCAGGGCGACGGCGTGCGCCGGCGGTGCGCGGCGCACCGCCTCCTCGGCCCGCGCGCGCGCGCGGGCGAAGACGTCGGCATTGGACAGACTGAAGGACGTGTCCACCGCGACGACGGTCACGGGCGTATCGGCGGCGAGCATGCGGCCCGCGACGTAGGGCCGGGCGAAGGCCACGGCCAGCAGAACCAGGGCCGACACGCGCAGGGCCAGCAGCACCAGCTCACGCAGCCGGCGTCGGCGCCGCTGCTCGACCGGCGACTTCACCAGCAGGCGCACCGCCGGGAAGTCCACCACGGTCTCGGTCCTGCGGCGGAACAGGTGCAGCGCGATCGGCACGGCAACGGCCAGCGCGCCCAGCAGGTACCACGGCGAAAGGAAGGACAGCCCGAACACGGCGATCCCCTAGAATGCCTTCTTGCGGGTCTGGAGGTACGAGAGCAGCCCGACCTCGAGGGGCTGTGACGTGTTGAGGAGGCAGTAGTCGATCCCGTTCTGCCCCAGGACCGTGCGGTAGTGGGCAATGAGCTCGTTGATGCGCGCCTGGTAGGCCTCGCGCACCGCGCCCGGCACGGCCACGACCTCGTCGTCGGTCTCCACGTCGCGGAAGCGCGCGGCCCGGTCGAACGGGAATTCCAGCTCGTCGCGGTCCAGCACCTGGAACACGATCACATCCGTCCCGCGGTAGCGGAAGTGCTTCAGCCCCTCGATCACCGGCTCCGGCTCGTCGAGCAGGTCCGAGACGAGCACCACGAGGCCACGCTTGCGAATGCCCTGGACCAGGTCGCCGAGCGGCCTGGCCACGTCCGTTTTCGCGCCGAGGGTGACGCGCTCGAGCGCGAGGAGCACCGACTTCAGGTGCCCCGGCCTGGCGCTGCACGGCAGCAGGTCGCGAATCCGCTCGTCGAACGTGAGCAGGCCCACGGCGTCGCGCTGCCGGTTCATCAGGTAGGCCAGCGCGCCCGCCAGGTACGACGCGTACTGCAGCTTCGTGACGCCGGGCGAGCCGTACCCCATCGATCGGCTCACGTCGAGCAGGATGTGGCACTCAAGGTTGGTCTCCTCCTCGAACTTCTTGACGACGTGGCGATCCGAGCGCGCGTAGATCTTCCAGTCCAGCGTGGCCAGGTCGTCGCCGGGCAGGTACTGCCGATACTCCGCGAACTCGACGCTGAACCCCTTGAACGGGCTGCGGTGAAGCCCGGTCAGGAAGCCTTCGACGATGGTCCGCGCCTTCAGGTCGATGGTGCCCAGTCGGGCGACGATCGCCGGGTCGAGATAGCGTGCCTGCCCGGCCATAGCGTCACAGCCCGCTGGCCGGCAGGGGCACCGTCTCGATCAACCGGTCGATGATCCGCTCGGTGGTCACGCCCTCGGCCTCGGCGTAGAAGTTCGGGATGATGCGGTGCCGGAGAATGGGCTTCGCCAGGGCCTGGATGTCCTTCACCGACACGTGGTGCCGTCCGTGCATCAGCGCGCGCGCCTTCGCGCCGAGCACCAGCGCATGCGACGCGCGGAGGCCGGCGCCCCACTTCACCCACTTCTGGACGAAGTCGGGCTGCGCCCCGCGCCCGGGGCGCGAGTTGTCCGCGAGGCGCACCGCATAGCGCACCACTTCCTCGGCGATGAGCACCTGGCGGACGTAATCCTGGATGCGGAGGATATCCACGCCGTCGAGCACGCGCTGCGGCTCGGGACGCGCCGCGCCGGTCGTGTCGGTGACCACCGTCACCTCGTCGTCCTCGGAGAGGTAGGTCATCACGACGTTGAACAGGAAGCGGTCGAGCTGGGCTTCCGGGAGCGGATAGGTACCCTCGAGTTCGATGGGGTTCTGCGTGGCGAGCACGAAGAACGGCCGATCGAGCTCGTAGGTCCGGCCCGCCGCCGTGACATGGTATTCCTGCATCGCCTCGAGCAGGGCCGCCTGCGTCTTGGGCGGCGTGCGGTTGATCTCGTCGGCCAGGATGATCTGCGCGAAGATCGGCCCGTGCACGAAGCGGAGCGTGCGGTGTCCCGCCTCCTCGTCCAGCACCTCGGTGCCGGTGATGTCCGCGGGCATCAGGTCCGGCGTGAACTGGATGCGCTTGAAACTCAGGTGGAGAATCTGCGCGAGGGTCTTCACGAGCAGCGTCTTCGCCAGGCCGGGCACGCCCGTGATCAGGCAGTGGCCGCCGCAGAAGAGCGCCATCAGCACTTCGTCCACGACCTCGTCCTGGCCGACGATCACCTTCCGCAGCTCCGCCAGGATCTGCGTGCGGCTCCTCGCCACCTCCTCGGCCAGGCTCGCGGTCTTCGTCTCGATGCTCTGCTCCATGTCGTTGTCTCGCACCCGCCCGCACCCGTCCGCACCCGTCAGTGCGTCAGCGCGTACACCACCTCGTTGATCCACATCTGGTAGGCCATCGCCGTGAACCGGATGTACCCCGGATACTCCTCGGCGTTCGACCACTCCACGCCGTCCCCCATGTCGGTGTTCCAGTTGATGAGCACCATCGGCCGCCCCGCGTCGTCAAGGATGGCGCGCAGGTGCGGCTGGAACCCGCCCTTCTCCCATGTGCGCCCGCTGAAGAACGACCCCAGCCCGGGAATCTGCGGGTACTTCTCGATGCGGTAGAAGCACGAGAAGATCGGGTGTGGCGGCTCCAGCTCCACGATCTCCCGGTCCGGGAACACCCGGCTCAACTGGCGGACGGTCAGGTCCCACTCGTAGGGCCCGTGAAAGTCGTCCATCGTGAGCGTCCCGCCCCGCAGCAGGAACTCGCGCAGGACGGGTACGTCGGCGTCGGCCAGCTGCAGGTTGCTCGGCTCGACGATGTAGATCCACGGGTGGTGCCAGAGCTTCTCGTCGTCCAGCGTGATGACCACCGGTTCGCCCACCTCAATCGCGGTGACGGCCTTGATGCGCCGGGAAAGGTTCTGCTCCGCCGCGGGGGCGTCGATGGCCCAGGGATCCTCCCAGTAGCTCATGCGCGGGCGGCCGCGGCCTTCGTCCGTCCAGGAGTCGTAGCGGATGCGTGCGAACGTCCACTGAAGTCCGGCCAGCCGGTCGTCGGGCAGGGCCGGCATCTGGGCGTCGGCCCCGGGCACGAGCGCCAGCAGCGCCAGCGCGAGGCCCACGCTGCCCGTCACGATGCGTGGGGCACGCCGGGCGCCGCCTGCCGTCATGCTATCGCCCTCCGACGAGCTTGAGCAGCAGGTCCTGCGCGCGTGCGTAGGTTGGGGCAATCTCGAGGGCGGCCAGGGCCTGCGTGCGGGCCTCGTCGAGATGGCCGGCTTCGAAGAGGCTCTCGGCCAGGTCGGCGTGCGCGCCGGCCTTGTCCACCGGGCCGGCGGCGAGCGCCACGCGGAACATGCGCACCGCCTCGGACGTGCTGCCGCCCGAGAGGGCGAGCCGGCCCAGCGTGGCGTGCGACTTGGCGTCGAACGGATCCACGGCGACGGCTCGGCGCAGGGCGGTCTCCAGCAGCGCCCGGTCTGCCTCCGGATCCAGCAGGGACGCCAGCTTCCGCGCGGACGCCAGATCGGAATGGTCGAACCCTGTCAGCGTGTCCAGCGCCTGGATGGCGCGCACCTTGTCACCCGTCGCCAACGCCGTCTCGGCAATCTGCGCCTGAGGGCTGTCGGGCCCCGTGGCGTGCGGCACGAGCGCCGCCGCCCGCTCGAACGCCGCGATGGCCTCGTCCGGCGCCGTCTTCTTGAGCGCCACGCCCAGCGCCAGTTGCGCCGTGAAGCTGTCCTCGTGGGAGGAGGCCAGTTCCCGGAGCGCGTCCAGCGGCAGATCGGGCTTCAGCCCCTCCGGTGTGGCGAGCGCCTTGCGCAGCGTCCCGTAGCGCCGCTCGAGGAACTGGTCGAAGGTGGCCTGCAGCGCGTCCATCTCCACGCCCAGCACCTGCTTGATCGCGCCCTCGGTGTCGATGCCGGTGGCGTAGGACTGGACCAGCGCCTTCAGCCTCGGCTGCCCGTACACCTCCACGATGTGATCCACCACCAGGGAGGACTGGAAATAGGCCAGCGAGATGGTCTCGGGGTTCGTGAAGCCGCTGTTCAGGTCCTCGAGCTTGATGACCTGGCCGCGGTCGATGGCCCGCGCGAACGGGATGTCCATCTCGCGCCCCCATTCAGGCCGCGCGCGCTTCTCCTCGAACACCGAAATGCCCTCGGTGAGCCACCGCGGGATGCGCTGATTGGAGAGCTGCAGCGTGATGACGTGCGCCATCTCGTGCCACAGCGTCACGCCCCAGTTGAACTCGCCTGGCGGGCGCGCCCGCGGCGAATCCATGGTGACGACCCGACCGAAGCAGGCGCCGAGGGCGCCGATCATGCCCATCAGTCCCACGGTGCGCACGGCGAAGTCGTCGTGGCGAGGAAACACCTCGACGAGGATGGGACCCTTCGGCGTGAACTCCCAGCGCTTCGCGAGCGTGTCGAGCGCCTCGCGCGCCAACGGCGTCACGTAGTGCTCCATGACGCCCACCTCGTCCTGGTGCAGGCGGATGATGGTGTCACCGTCCTTCACGGTGGCGAACTGGTCCAGCGTGTCGAGCAGGCTCAGCAGGTTGAAGGTGATGACGTCGTACGGATCCTGCCGGAAGGCGGTCTCGAGCATGCGCCGCGCGCCCCGCTCGTCGCCGGTGCGCATCATGTGCCCGCCCAGCTCCGCGTACGCCCGCCAGTTCTCGCGGTCCAGCTGGATGGCGCGCCGCACCTGCTCGACGGCTTCGTCGAACCGGTAGTAGCCCGCGGTGACGGAGCCCACCACCCGGTAGAACTCGCCGTAGGTGGGGTGAATCGCCAGCGCCTCGGCAGCCAGGGCCTGGTAGCCCGCCATGTCGCCGTCCACGTACGCCAGCGCTCCCTCCAGCGCGATGGCCTCGAGGCTCTTCGGGTTCACCGCGCGCGCCTTCTTCAGATGGTCGCGCGCCTCGGCCTTCCGGTCCCGGCCGATCGACGTCTCGGCCATGAACAGCTGCGCGGCCACGTCGCGGGGATTGAGCTTCAACGCGCGGGCTGCGAAGGTGACCGCCTGCGGAGGGTTGTCATCCACGACCGCGCGGGCCATGCCGACGAGCGCCGGCCCGTAGTCCTCATCCACCTTCAACGCGTCCTGGAACGAACGGACGGCGTCCTTGCGGTTGTATTTCTCGAGGAACAGCTCGCCCCAGGCCGTGTTGATCGCCACGTCGGTGGGCGCGCCGGCCACGGCCTCGCGGAAGTGGCGGTTGGCGTCCTCGAACCGCCCGAGCGCGCGGGCGGCCCGCCCCGCCCGCAGGTATTCGCGCGGCGTGTCCGCGTCCCGGGCCGCCAGCAGCACGAGTTGCAGCGTGCGACGCGCCTCAGTGCGCCGGCCCAGTTGGTGCTGCAGGAGGCCCAGTTCGAGGGCCGCATCGCCGCCGGGCGACTGCGTCGCGATCGGCTGCAGCGTGGACTCGGCCCGCGCATGGTCGCCTCGCGCGGCCGCACTCTTCGCCCGCACGATGACCAGCGCCTCGTCGCCCGGATGCACGGAGGCGACCTGCTCCGCCTGCTCATACTCACCGGCGCGCCAGGCCCGGTCGGCTGCCTCGCGCGCCGCCGCGGGGCCGCTGGCCGCCTGCTCGCGGGCGAATGCGAGCCCCAGACCCGCGGAGAGGGCAACCAACGCGACAGCAATGCTCCAGAAACGGCGTGTCATGGGCCCTGTGCCGAGTATAGCTGAGGGGAACGTGCGAGGTAGCTGACGGGGCAGACGCTGCCACGGGCCCGTTGGCTACGGCCCCGGTGGACCTCTCACGCGCCTTGCGCCCTCCTCGCGATCGCCGGCCAGTACGTCTCGCGGCCGGCGCCGAACGCCGCAGGACGCCGAGGCCCGTGTTCGCGATGCGGGGTCGCGAGACCCCTATACTGGGCGCATGCGCACGGCCACGTGGGCGGGAGCCGGGCTCTTCCTCGCCTCGCTCGTGTACTTCGCCTGGTTCTACCTCATGCGCCTGGGCGAGCCGGTCGCGGTTCCGACAGCCCGGGTCCCTGCCGCGCTGGCCATCAACGTGGCTCTCTTCACGGTCTTCGCGCTGCACCACTCCCTGTTCGCCCGCGCCGGTGTGAAGGCCCTGGTGAAACGCCTGCTGCCACCCGAAGCCGAGCGCGTGGCCTACGTGTGGGTGGCCAGCCTGTTCTTGATCGCCATCTGCCTGCTGTGGCAGCCGCTCCCGGGCGTCGCATGGGAGGCGACGGGCGCCCTGCGTTGGCTCCTGTACGCCCTCCAGCTCACTGGCATCGCGCTCACGCTGAAGAGCGCCGGCCGCCTCGACATCTGGGAATTCGCCGGCGTCAAGCCCGTCCAGATGGCCCAGCCGTCCCTGTCCTCAACGCCCGCCGCACGCGCCCCTGCCCCATCGGCGTCGTCTGCGCCATCTACGGCTCCAGCACCATCTGCGGCTCCATCGGCGTTGGAGGTGGGCGGCCCCTATCGGTGGCTCCGCCATCCCATCTACCTCGGGTGGGTCCTGGTTGTCTTCGGCACACCGACGATGACGAGCGGCCGCCTGCTGTTGGCCGGTATCAGCACGCTGTATCTGGTGATTGCCATTCCGCTCGAGGAACGGGGGCTGCGGGCGGAGTTCGGTCAGGCCTATGTGGACTACCAGCGGAAGGTCCGGTGGAGACTGGTACCTGGCCTGTGGTAGCGGCGAGGGTGTGTGCCGGCGTCAGCCCTTCCAGCCCCTGGACGGACGCGTGAAGCGGGCGGGCAGCTTCGAGCGGTCGGGAGCCTGGGCCGGCTGAGCCTCGGCGGCGGCGATTTCGGCGTCCAGGTCCTCGTCCTTCGGCAGCCCCTCCAGCTGGTCCACGAAGAGCAGCGAGTGGTGCGACGGGATCTCGAACTTCTTGCCGCACGTCTTGCACACCACCTCGTCGTCCAGCCTCAACAGGTGGTCGCGTAGCTTGGCGAAGCGGGCTCGGTCGGCATCGCCGGCGCCGCCGGGGAGATGGGGCTTCTTGGTCCGACGGACCCAGCGCACCTGGTAGTCGTTGGTGCGCCGGCAACGCGGGCACGTGAAGCGGCCGGGCCGCTGCTCGGGTTTCTCGGTGAAGAATGCACGTTCGTCGAGGGCCACGCCTCGATGTTAGCAGGGTCCTGGGGTCGAGCGCGGCCTCGATGAGACCGTTCGCCTGTCTGGCCGGCTGGCCGGTATACGATTACGGGTGGCGGTCGGGATCGGGGGGATGACCGATTCCCGTTCCCCGAGACCGACGAGCCGTTCCCATCGACCTGCCGCTGCGTGACGCTGGCCTGCTACATCTCGGGACACGGCTTCGGCCATGCGTCGCGCTCCATCGAGTTCCTGAATGCGCTCGCCCGGCGGGCCCCGCACCTCCGCATCGTGGTGCGAACCCTGGCCGCGCCGTGGTTGTTCGCCCGCACCGCGCACCCGCGGGTCGAGCTCGTGCCGGTGGAATGTGACACCGGCGCCGTGCAGATCGACAGCCTCCGGCTCGATGAAGGAGAGACGGTCAAACGCGCCGCACGGTTCCTGGAGGACATGCCCGCGCGCATCGCGGCCGAGGCCCGGGCGCTCCGCGCCCTCGACACGCGCATGGTCGTTGCCGATATCCCGCCGCTCGGCATCGCTGCGGCCCGCGCGGCCGGGCTGCCCGGCGTCGCACTCGGCAACTTCACCTGGGACTGGATCTACGCCGCGTACCCGGGCGGCGAGACCCTGGCACGCCGCCTGGGTGACATCTACGCCATGGCAGACCTGGCGCTCCGCCTGCCCCTCTGGGGCGGCTTCGAGACGTTCCCGCGCATCGAGGACCTGCCCTTCATCGCGCGCCGCTCGCACCGCGGGCCGCTGGAGGTGCGCCGCGCCTTCGGGCTGCCTGCAGACGAGCGCCTGGTACTGGTCTCCTTCGGCGGCTACGGCGTCGAGGGTCTCGACATCGAGGCCCTGTCCCGGCTCGCGGGCTACCGCATCCTGATCACCGCCACCACCCCCTTCCGCGGCGCCACGCTCGGCCAGACCGGGCCGGTGGGCAGCCTCATCCCGCTGGACGAGCCCGCGATGTTCGCCCGGGGGTACCGGTACGAGGACATCGTGCGCGCCGTCGACGTGGTCGTGACCAAGCCTGGCTACGGCATCATCGCCGACTGCGTGGCCAACGACACGGCGCTCGTCTACACCTCGCGGGGGCACTTTGCCGAATACGACGTGCTGGTGGCCGGCATGCCGCGCTACCTGCGCGCCGCCTACATTGGCCATGCCGATGTCTTCGCGGCGAACTGGCGGCCGGGCCTCGACCGGGCGATGGCCCTGCCGCCACCTCCCGATCGCGCGCCGGTGAACGGCGCGGACGTCGCCGCCGACCGCGTCCTGAGTATGATGTAGGGCTCATGCTGAATCGCCGATCGTTCGTGAAGATGGGCTCCCTGGCCGCCGGCGCCTCCCTGGCCTCGGCCTGCGCGCCCCCCGCTCCCGGAGCCGACGCGTCATCGAGCCCCGCAGCTCAGCCCGCCGCCTCCGCGCCACCCTCGATCGCCGCCCTCACGTCGATGCAGGGCCAGGCCATCCCCATCAGTGCAGACGAGCGGCGCGGGCGCGTCGAGAAGGCCCGGCGCCTGATGGCCGAGCACCGGGTCGATGCGCTGATGCTCACCGGAGGCACCTCGCTCGTCTACTTCAGCGGCATCCGCTGGGGGCTCAGCGAGCGGCTCTTCTCCCTCGTCATCCCGCGGGCCGGCGAGCCGTTCGTCGTCTGCCCCGCCTTCGAGGAGGACCGCGCCCGCGAGCAGTTCGCGACGAGCCCGTTCACCGGCACGGCGGATGTCCGGACCTGGGAGGAGCACGAAAGCCCCTACGAGCGGGTCGCCCAGGGGCTCCGCGATCGCGGCATCGCCACCGGCCGTGTCGGCATCGAGGAGACCGTGCGCCACGTCTTCGTGGACGGGCTCGCCCACGCGGCGCCCGGACTGGCGCTGGTCAGCGGCACCCCGGTCACGGCCGGCTGCCGCGTCGTCAAGGATGCGCACGAGCTCGCCCTCATGCGCATCGCGTCGGCCGTGACCCTCAAGGCCTACGAGGCCGCCTGGAAGGGGCTGAAGGAGGGCATGACGCAGCGGGACTTCGCGGGGCTCATCTCCGCCGCGCACGACAGGCTGGGCTACGCCGGGAGCGCCAGCGTGCAGACGGCGGCGTTCTCGGCGCTGCCCCACGGCTCGATCCAGCCGCAGGTCATCCGCGAGGGCACCATCATCCTCATCGATGGCGGCTGCAACGTCGAGGGTTACGTCTCGGACATCAGCCGCACCTTCGTGCTCGGCACACCCACCGACAGGATGCGACAGGTCTTCGACATCGAATACCGGGCCCAGACCGCGGCGCTGAAGGCCGCGCGGCCCGGCGTGCCCTGCGAGGCGGTCGACGCCGCCGCGCGGAAGGTCATCGTGGACGCCGGCTATGGACCGGACTACGAGTTCTTCACCCACCGCGTGGGACACGGCATGGGCATGGACGGGCACGAGTGGCCGTATCTCGTGCGAGGCAACACCCTGCCTCTCGGCCCCGGCATGACCTTCAGCGACGAGCCCGGCATCTACATCCGGGGCGAGTTCGGCGTGCGCCTCGAGGACGACATGGTGATCACGGAGAACGGCGCGGAGCTGATGACGCCGCAAAGCCCCTCGCTTGACGATCCCTTCGGGCCGGCACGGACCTGAGAAGCTGAGAACGGAGAAGCACGGGAGCGACACGCCACCGGCTTCTCCCCCGTTTCACGTGTGACGGGTCACTTCGCGCGGGTGAGCACCCGTCCCGGCCGCGCCCCGGTGACCTTCGGCTCGTCCCACACCAGCTCGCCGTTCACCCACACCTTCCGGATGCCCGTGGCCAGCGTGAACGGGTCGCTGAAGGTGCTGCGGTCGATCACCGTGTCAGGGTCGACGAGCACGAGATCGGCCCACGCGCCGACGCGGATGGTGCCGCGGTCGGCCAGTGACAGGCGCGCCGCAGGCATCGCCGTCATCTTGCGGATGGCGTCCTCCAGGGACAGCCACTTCCGCTCGCGCACGAACCGCCCCAGCACGCGCGGATAGGAGCCCGCGCCGCGCGGATGGCGCACGCCGATGCCCCCATCGCTCGAGAACATGGAGTGCGGCCACCGCACGAACGCGCGGATGTCGTCGTCCACCATCGCCGTGCAGACCACCGAGGCGCCGCCGTCCTTCACGATGCGGATGAAGAGGTCCACGGGCGTGATCCCCTGGCTCTTCGCCACGTCGGCCAGCGTCCTGAACTCGTACTCGGGGTGTGCGGCGTGCCGCGTGATGAGGACGTTCCCGGCGCCGCCCACGTCGTTCAGGCCCTGCGTGATGGCCTCGGGGTCATCGTAGCGCTTGCTGGGAATGAGCACGGTAATCGTGGACGACCAGGCCTCGTACGGGTACACGTCCGCCGTCACGTCCACGCCCCGCGCCCGCGCCTGATCGAACAGCCGGAGCGCCTCGTCGGCCTTGTGCCAGACACCAACCGTGCCCAGCTTGATATGGGTGTTCTGCACGGGCAGCTTCGCGCGCTCGCCAATGGTGATGACCTCGCGCATCGCGTCGAACGACTTGTCGGCCTCGTCGCGCGTGTGCGAGATGTAGAAGCCCCCTTCGCGGCCGGCGATGCGCGCCAGCGCGACGACCTCGTCGGTCGTCGAGTAGCTGCCCACCTCGTACTCGAGGCCGCTCGACAGCGCCACGGCGCCCTCGCGCATGCCCTGCGCCACCAGCGCTTCCATCCTTGCCACTTCGTCCGGGCGTGCCGCGCGCGTGTAGTCCTCACCCATCACGAGCTGGCGGACCGTCGCGTGGCCCACGGCGGTCAGCACGTTCACCGTCGGGGGTGACGCGCGCAGCTCGTCCAGGTAGTCCTTGATCGGCCAGGGGGAGCTGCCGTCCTGCCCCACGACCAGTGTCGTGATGCCCTGCGAGATCTGGCTCGTGGCGTCCGGCTCGGTGAGCAGGCCCTCGGTGGAGTGGTTGTGCGGATCGATGAACCCCGGCGCCAGCACCAGCCCGCCGGCATCGATGACACGCTCGCCCGCGGCCGGCTGAAGGCTCCCGATCTCCGCGATGCGCCCCCCCACCACGCGCACCGAGGCCGCGCGCGCGGGCGCGCCCGTGCCATCGATGAGCCGCGCGTTGGCGACCAGGAACGACGGGCCGGACTGCCTCCGGGCCGCAGTCGCGGCGGCTTCGGCACCCGCGGCCGCCGCCGGCGCAGGCGCGGCGCTGGGTGCCGCCTCGCGCGGCACGACCGGCAGGATCAGCCGCGACGGGTGGGCGGCGTCGTGCAGAATCGCCTGCTCCGCCTGGCGAACCCCGGCGTCCTCACCGAACACACCGCCGGTGTTGGGGTTCCGATCGAAGCGCGGGAAGTTGCTGCTCGACACTTCGAGGCGGATGCGGTGGCCGGCACGAAACAGGTTCGACGTCGCCCCGAGATCGATGCCGATTTCCGCGGGCTCGCCCGGTGTCAGCAGCGCCTGTCGCGTCGTCCCGTTCCGGTACCGCGCGCGGAGGATGCCATCGGCCAGCGCCCGCGCCGTGCCGTCGGGAAACACGTCCACGAGCTTGCCGGTGAAGTCGGTGTCGCGCGCGCTCGACGAAATCCAGAGCGTGAGCGCCAGCGGCCCGGTCACCTCGAGATCGCGATCGAGCGGCGCCGACGTGTAGACGAGCACGTCGTCTCGCTGCTCCACCGCGCGCTGATCCGCCGGCGTACGCGAGTACCCGCCGCTCGCCCCGGTCGGCACCGGGTTGGCCGGGTCGTACACGTACGTGTCCGCCGGCTCCGCGGCGCCCGGCGCCGCCAGGTCGAGCACCCCATCCCCCGCGAGCGTGTTCGCGCGTCCGCCGCTCCTGAGGTAGTAGGCGGTCTGCCGCGCCCGGGCGAGCGGCCACTCCTGCTCGTCGCGCCAGCGGTTCTCCCCCATCACGAAGATCCGCACCGGCGCGGTCTCGACCACCGACCGGTCACCGCCCTTCAGCCAGTGGTCGAACCAGCGGACGCTCAGCTCCTCCGAATCGAAGCCGGCGGCCGGCCCGAAGTCCACCTCGCCGATCTTCGTGCTGGACGCGCTCGGGCGCGCGTGCGTCCAGGGGCCGACGATGAGCCGCTGGTAGCGGCGCGCCGTATCGGTGGCGGCATTCGCCCTGAGGCCGGTGAAGTTGGCGAGCGTGCCCGTCAGCAGCGTGTCGTACCACCCGGTCAGGTGGAAGGCGGGCGCCTGGAACCGGTGGTGCTGGGAGCGGATGTCCCCCGGCGCCCAGAACGGGCCGAAGTCCGAGTGGTCCAGCATCCGGCCATAGCCAGGCGCGAACCGGCGGATGTCGAGCTCGTTCATCGACTTCAGCGGCAGGTGCCAGTACCACGTCGAGGCCAGCCGCTTCCGCTGCGCCTCGTCGAGGCCGATCGGGCCATCGCGATCCACATCCGGCGTCAGCACGCGCCGCCGCACATCCACCGCCTGGCCCAGATTCCACGACAGGCCGTCACTCAGGTAGAACGCCCCGCCCTGGAACACCATCTCGTGCCGGCTCGCGTAGGACGAGGCCGGGAACAGCGCCGTCAGCGCCGGGGGCTGACGCGTGGCGGCCTGCAACTGCGTCGTCGCCAGGTAGCTGCCGCCGAACATGCCGACCTGCCCGGTCGAGCCCGGCAGCGCGGCCGCCCACTGCACCGTGTCGAACCCATCGTCCGCCTCGTCGTGCGGGACCGCCACGCCGTCGGACGTGTAGCGCCCCCGCGTGTCCTGCACGACGACAATGAAGCCCCTGTCGGCGAGGGCGCGGAAGCGCTTCCCCGCGGTGCGGTCGTTCTTCGAATAGGGCGTGCGCTGCAGCAGCACGGGGTACAGGCCCGAGGCCGACGGCCGATAGACGTCCGCCCGGAGAATCACACCGTCGCGCATGCGCGCCGGCACGTTCTTTTCGACCAGGGCGGCGGGCGAGGCGGCGGGGCTTCCGGCCAATGCGACGAGGACGGCCAGGTACGCAGCCAGGACCAGGATCGGGTGTCGGTTTTCGGGAGTCACGGGTCTGGCGACAATAGCCCCCCGGCCGGGACCGGTCAAGGCTTCCGGGGGACGGTGAGGAGACGCTGGAGCGGCGCGCGGCGAGCCCGGTGCCCCGTCAGGCGGTCTTCGCGCAGGTGACCAGCGTCCACATCTTCGGGACGTTCACCTTCTCGATGGAGATGGGCTCCAGGTTGGCCTGGGCCAGGAAGCCATCCAGATCCAGGTCGGCCTTGAAGCCGATGTGCACGGTCATGGGCGAGATGGCCCGCTCGATCCGTGACATGACCGGGTTGGTGCTCTTGAAGTGGTTCAGGATGACCACGCGCCCGCCGGGCCGGCACACGCGGTACATCTCGCGGGCCACCTTCACGGGGTCCGGCACCACGCTGATGACGTAAGGCGCGTAGACCACGTCGAATGCATCGTCCGGGAACGCCAGCTTCTCGGCGTTCATCTCCATGACCTGACAGTGGGCCAGCCCCTTCAGCAGGATGCGCTTCTCGGCCTTCTCCAGCATCTTGGACGACAGATCGATGCCGGTTACCGCGCACGTGCGGGGGTAGAGCGACAGGTTGATGCCGGTGCCGACGCCTACCTCCAGGACCGAGTCGCCGGGCCGGATGCGCATCTTCTCGATGGCTTCCAGCCGGCCGGGGTGCAGGGTGGGCCCGAACGTGTAGTCGTACACTCCGGCCAGCTTCTGGTAGACGCGCTCGACGAACGCGTTCTCCACCGCAGTCACCGACAAGGCCGGTGCGCCGGCCTCGCCGGTCGGCACGAAGTCGTGGTCGGGTCCCGAGCTCTGTGGTTCGAACAAGGCCATGCGCCCTCCGCGGCCGTCTGGACTATATCAGAAGTGTGTCGAGGTCCCTGCACGAAGGTTCCGGGGTCATCCCAGGACCTCGAAGGCGCGTTCTACCCGCCCGGACACGGTGAAAATCTGGGCTCCCTGGGCCATGGGGCGAAGCGCGGCCAGCAGTTCCCGCGCGATCGCCACACCCTCGGCGGCGGCCGCGTCGGCACTGTTCGCCTGGCGCATCCGGTGCACGAGGGCGTCGGGCACGGTCACCCCCGGCACCTCGTTGGCCATGAACTCCGCGTGCAGGGCGTTGTCGAAGGGCCACACACCCACGATGATGGGGACGCGGAAGCCTTCGACCCCCCGCAGGAACCGCTCGAATCCCGCCACGTCGAAGACGGGCCGGGTGATCACGAACTCCGCGCCCGCGTCCACCTTGTAGTGAAGCCGCTTCAGTTCCTGGTCCAGGTCCCGCGAGGGATTGGCCATCACCCCGGCGTGGAACCGTGTCGGCGGCCCGATGGACTGCCCGCCGATGTCGAGCCCGTGGTTCAGGCGGGTGATGACGTTGGTGAGGCCGATCGAGTCGATGTCGAACACCGCCGTGGCATCCGGGATATCGCCCAGCGTTCGCACGTCGCCCGTGATGCCGAGGATGTTGCGCAGACCCAGGGCGTGCGCCCCCAGCAGGTCCGACTGGATGCCGAGCAGGTTCCGGTCCCGGCAGGAGTACTGCAGCAGTGGCTCGATGCCCTGGCCCGCCACGAGCACCGCCAGCGACAGCGCGCTCAGCCGCGCGCCGCTTCGCGGCCCGTCCGGAATGGTCACGACATCGACGCCCCGCGCGTGCAGCCCCCGCGCCGCCTCCACCGCCTGCGTGGGATCGTACCCGCGCGGGGGGGGCACTTCGACGATGGTGACGAATCGGCCGTCGACGAGCTTCCTCGCAAACGCCGACTTCTCGGCACGGGGCGCCGGCGGTTGTGCGTGCGGCTGGCTCGCGATGGGTGTCGGGGCCGATGAGGTGGCGCCAGGGTCACGGTGCACCAGTCCGGGCGCCATGGCCTTCACGGCCTGCGCCATCTGCCGGATGTGTTCGGGCGTCGTGCCGCAGCAGCCGCCCACGAGGCGGACGCCCGCGCTGACGAACCGCCGAGCGTACGACGCCATGTAGTCGGGCGAGCAGAGATACAGGTTGCGTCCCTCGATGTCGCGCGGCTTGCCGGCGTTGGGCTGCGCGGAGAGTGGCGCGGAGACCACCTCGGCCATCCGTTCCAAGGTCTCGAGCATCGGGGCCGGGCCCACGCTGCAGTTGAGCCCCACGACGCTGGCGCCCCGCGCGACCAGTTCGGGCGCGAACTGCTCCGGCGGCATGCCATCGAGGCTGTTGCCGTCCTCCTCGGTCGTCATCTGCGCGACGATGGGCAGGTCCGAGACGGCACGAATGGCCGCGATGGCCGCACCGATTTCGTTGAGGTCGCGGAACGTCTCCAGCATGAAGAGGTCCACGCCGCCGGCGGCCAGGGCCCCGGCCTGCTCGCGGAAGATGGCCTCCGCCTCGTCCACGCCGGTCTTGCCCCAGGGCTCGACACGCACGCCGAGCGGGCCGATGGCGCCGGCGACGTAGGCCTTCGGCCCGCCGGGGGCCGCGTCCCGCACGGCGCGAGCCAGGGCGGCGGCGGCCTGGTTGATCTCGACCACTTGATTGCCCAGCCCGAACGCGCGCAGCTTCATCCGGTTCGCGCCGAAGGTATTGGTCTCGATGACATCGGCGCCGGCGCGGAGGTACTGCAGGTGCACGTCGCGCACCATGTCCGGGTCGGTCAGCGTCAGCGATTCGAAGCACCGGTTGATGAAGACGCCCTTGCCGTACAGCATCGTCCCCATCGCGCCGTCGCAGACGAGCGCGCGCTCGGACAGGGACTCCAGGAAGGGTTTCATCGGACGCAGAACGCGGGATGGCACAGATGCGGTGAGCCGCAAATGACGCAGATGACGTTCATCGAGTAGACATCGGGTCGGCGGTTGGCCGGGGCGGGCCTTCGTCACCGGGCGGGCGGCGCCACGCGCCGCCGGCCAACGCCATCGGTCTTATCTGCGTAATCTGCCTTATCGGCGTTCGGCCATCGGCGCCGTCTGGCCCTCGGCGGGCGGCACCAGCAGCTCGGTCTTGTCCCAGATGAAGTCGTCCTTGCTGTAGACCGCCAGCTCGTAGTCCTTGCCCATGAAGATGGCCGACACCGGGCAGGCCTCTTCGCAGTAGCCGCAGAAGATGCAGCGGGTCTTGTGGATCTGATACACCGACGCGTACCGGGGGCCGGCCATCACCGTCCCGTCGTTCTCGGCCGCCTCCAGGTAGATGGCGTCGGACGGGCAGGCCACGGCGCAGAGGCCGCAGGCCACGCACTTCTCCAGGCCGTTCTCGTCGCGCATCAGCACCTGCTTGCCCCGGTACTTCGGGAACATGGGCATCTTCACGTCCGGATAGTTGATCGTGATGGGGCGCCGGAACAGGTGCTTGAAGGTGAGCGCAAAGCCTTCGACGAGCGGGCGAATCATGCCCAAAATGATACCATTTCCCCCGAAGACCCCGCCGTGTTGCAGGAACCCAAGTTCTTATCCGCCGGGCAGTTCCTCCTCACCACGCTCATCGTCAAGCTGGCGGTGATGGCGGCCCTGGCCACGATGCTCGCCCGCTACCGGAGGTTCCGCCACATCCTCATTTTCGAGCAGCGAAACTGGCCCGATCGGCTCGTCTTCGCCGTCGGCCTCATCGTCCCCCTGACCGCCGGCGTGGTGGCCCGCCTGCTGCTCAACTACGAGGCGGCCGACCTCACCCTCGAAGGCGCCTTCCTGGCCGGGCTGATCGCCGGCCCCTACACCGGCGCCATCGTCGGCGCCAGCATGGCCCTGCCCGCGATGGTGGCCGGCGAGTTCGGCGCGCTGCCCTTCGCGGTCGGCTGCGGCTTTGCGGGCGGCGGATTTCGCGAGGCCTGCCCCAAGGAGGACATCTGGAGCTTCTCGCCATTCGTCTTCTTCAGCCTGCCCGGCCACGTGTGGCGGATGATCCGAAGCCTGGAGGTGAACTGGCAGGTGCTGCTGCTCCTGGTGCCGATCGGCCTCGAGCTGATCCGCCAGGCCGTCGGCGGGCGCTTCGGCGAGGCGCGGCTCTTCCACCTCCACGGCGACACCTTCGGGCTCACGGTGGCCGTCTACGTCGCGACGGTCCTGACCGTGTCCATCCCCATCAAGATCTGGAACAACGCGCGCATCGAGCACCGCCTGCACGAGCAGGAGAAGCTCCTGCTGGCCGCCAAGGTCGAAGCGCTCAAGAGCCAGATCAACCCGCACTTCCTCTTCAACACCCTCGCCTCCGTGTCGTCGCTCATCCGCTCGCAGCCCGAGACGGCACGCATGGTGGTCCACAAGCTCTCGGGCCTGCTGCGCAAGCTGATGCGGAGCGACGAGCAGTTCGTCACCCTCCGCGACGAGCTCGAGGCCATTGACGAGTATCTCGCCATCGAGGTCGTGCGATTCGGCCCCCGGCTGAGCGTGCGCAAGGCGGTGGCGCCCGAGACGCTCGATGTCATCGTGCCGAGCCTGCTCCTGCAGCCGCTGGTCGAGAACGCCATCAAGCACGGCCTGTCCCGCAAGGTGGGTCCCGGGTGCATCACCATCCGCACCTGGCGCGACCGCCACGCGACCATCATCGAGGTCGAGGACGACGGGCTCGGCATCTCGGCGGAGAGGCTCGAGGTGGCCATGCGGGCCGGGATCGGCCTGAGCAACGTGCACGAGCGCCTGCGGGTCCTCTACGGCGCGGAGGGCCGCCTCGTGCTCACCGGCGTGCCGGGGAAGGGCGCCCTCGCCCGCGTGGAGATTCCTCTCGCTGTCACGCCGCACCAGATGGCGTCATGAACCACCCTCACGCCAACGGCCACCCGCTCACCGCCGTCGTGGCCGACGACGAGCAGCCGGCACGAGACGAGCTCTGTTATCTGCTGGGCCAGCTGGAGGGCATCGAGGTGGTCGGGCAGGCCTCCGACGGGATGGCCGCGGCCGACGCCATCGCGCGCCTGGACCCCGACGTGGCGTTCCTGGACATCCAGATGCCCGGCCTCACGGGGCTCGAGGTGGCCAGGAGAATCCGTGAAGCCGGCGCCTCGCCAGCGATCGTGTTCGTCACGGCCTTCGACCAGCGGGCCGTGGAGGCCTTCGAGGTCAACGCCGTGGACTACCTGCTGAAGCCGGTCGAGGCGACGCGCCTGGCCGAGGCCATCCAGCGTGTGCGGACGCGCCGCCCCGACGGGCCCCCGCTGGCGGACCAGCTCGACCGTCTCGTGCGGATGATGGCCACCCAGAACCGCCCGGCGCAGGTGGCCGTCAAGGTCCACGAGCGGTTCATCCTCATCCAGGCCGACGACATCATCTACGCCTCGGTCGTCGACGAATCGATTAATATTGTGACTGGACAGGTGTCCGGAACGTCGAACGACCGGACGCTGGACGAGTTGCAGGCCCGGCTCGACCCGGCCGTGTTCTGGCGGGTGCACCGGTCGCATCTCGTGAACATCAACAAGATCAAGGAGATCGTCCCTTGGTTCAGCAGGAACTACATCCTCAGGATGAAGGACGCGAAAGCGACCGAGATCCCGGTCAGCCGCACGCAGACGCGGCGGCTGCGGGAGTACCTGAAGCTGTAGCGTTTGGCGACCCCGGCGACGAGGACACGCCCGCCCCGATTCGCTTCGAGGCCGTCGCCCCCCTGACCCCGGCCCCCGCGGTGCCGGTGGCGGCTGCGGCCACGGCCACGCCGCCGGCCGCCGGGCGCCTCGAAGTCTGGCGGGACGAGTTCGTCGCGTGGGTGAAGACGCTGGCGTCGGCGGCGGTCTACGCCACGCTCATCGTCACGTTCGGGTTCCAGGTGGCGCGCGTCGAGGGCCAGAGCATGGCGCCCACGCTGGCGGACCAGGATCGGCTCATCGTCAACAAGCTGGCCTACCGCCTCGCGGACCCGCAGCGCGGCGACATCGTCATGCTGTACTACCCGCTGAATCCGGAGAAGTCGTTCGTCAAGCGCGTCATCGCCGAGGAGGGGGACACCGTACGGGTGGTGGATGGCCGCGTCTACGTGAACGACGTGCCGGTGCCGGACAACCAGGTGCCGCCCGAGTACCGCAGCCACGACGACTGGGGCCCGCAGGTCATCCCCGAGGGCTACTACTTCGTCATGGGCGACCACCGGAACAACAGCTCCGACAGCCGCCACTGGGGCTTCGTGCCCAAGAAGTACATCATCGGCAAGGTGCAGCTGCGCTGGTGGCCGGTGCCGAACGCGACGATATTCTGATCGCGTGGATCGCTACGCCGCGGTCTCGCGCGTCCTCGGGCGCGTCCTCGTCCTGAACCTCGGCGTCGCCGCCGCGAAGATCGCGCTCGGCTACTCGTCCGGCTCGGTCGGCATCCTTTCCGACGGCTACCACTCGCTCACCGACGGCGCCTCGAACATCGTCGCCATCTTCGGCGTGCGCGTCGCCCGGCAACCGCCCGACGCGGACCATCCCTACGGCCATCGCAAGTTCGAGACGATGGCGTCGCTGGCCATCCTGGTCTTCCTGATGCTGGTGCTCGCGCAGGTGCTGGGCGCGGCCATGGAGCGGCTGCACAGCGGCGCGACGCCGCGGATCGAGGCGCTGGCCTTCTGGGTGATGGGCGGGACCTTCCTGGTGAACGTGGCGGTCGTGTGGTACGAGCGCAGCGCCGGCCGCCGGTTGACGAGCGAGATCCTCCTCGCCGACGCGCACCACACGAGCAGCGACCTGCTCACGTCGGGCGCGGTGATCGCGGCCCTGGTCGGCGTGCGGATGGGCTATCCATGGCTGGACCCGCTCGCCGCGCTCCTCGTGGCGGGCTTCATCGCGCTGGCGTGCTGGGAGATCTTCCAGGACACGGCGCGCATCCTCGGGGATCGCATCGTGATCGACGAGGGCAACATCCGCGAGGTCGTGCAGACGGTGCCCGAAGTCCTGGGCTGCCACCAGATCCGCACGCGCGGTTCGGCCGACTTCGTGTTCCTCGATCTGCACGTCTGGATGGACCCCGACCTGCCGCTGCACGAGGCGCACCGCCTGTCACACGTGGTGAAGGACCGGCTGATGGCGCGCTTTCCCGAAATTAAGGATGCGGTGATCCACATCGAGCCACCGCCGGCGTCCATTGGCGACTGACGATTGCTGATTGAGCAATTCACTGACGATCGAACGATTGGAGCATTGGGCCATTCCGATTGGGAGATGGAGGGATCGGGTGATTGGGTGATTCCGCCTGGGCCGCGCGCCGCCCCGGCGCCGGGCACGACCGAGTCGTCGACGCCCGGATTCGCCCGAGCTGCCAATCACCCGATCGCTCGTTCGCTCAATCGCTCAATCGCTCAATCGCTCAATCCAATTCCACTGCCCCAATCACCCATCACCCAATGAATCGCCCAATCGGCAATCATCAATCATCATTGGACACGCGCCTGTACAGCCCCCCCTTCCCACCGCGCTTCTCCATGAGCCGCACCTCGCCAATCACCATGTCGCGGTCCACGGCCTTCAGCATGTCGTAGATGGTGAGGCCGGCGACAGCGACGGCGGTGAGGGCTTCCATCTCGACGCCCGTCTGCCCGCTGGTGCGGACGCGGGCCTCGATGTCGTAGCCCGTGCGGGTGGGTGTGAGCTCCACCGAGACGTGCGAGAGCATCAGCGGGTGGCAGAGCGGAATGAGTTCGCTCGTGCGCTTGGCGGCCAGGATGCCCGCCAGACGGGCGGCCTGCAGGGGATCGCCCTTCTTCACGGCGCCGGTGCGAATCAGCCGGCGGGCCAGCGCTGACATGGTGATGCGCCCCCGCGCCACGGCCTCGCGCGCGGTCGCCGCCTTGTCGCCGACATTCACCATCCGCGCCTTCCCGTCGGCGCCGACGTGCGAGAGCCGCGGGCGCCGGTTCCCGGCTCCCGACGCGATTCGCTTACCCATCCTCCCCTCCCTGCGCGAGGTAGAACGACAGGCTCTCGAGCGACACGGTGAGATCCACGCTCTTCAGCTTCACACCCGGAGGCACCCGGAGCGTGCCGGGGGAAAAATTGAGGATGGCCTTCACGCCGGCGGCCACCACCATGTCGAGGACGGGCTGGGCCGATTCGGCCGGCACCGCGATGACCCCGATGTCGATGTGCTCGCGGCGCGCCACCTTGCGCAGGTCGCGGATGTCGTAGATGGGCACCCCGCTCCGCGAGGCATCGCCGATCTTCGTGTCCGACGCGTCGAACATCGCGACGATCTCGAAGCCCTCGCGGCGGAAGCCGGGATAGTCGGCCAGCGCCTGGCCCAGGTTGCCGGCACCGAGCACCGCCACCTTCAGCTTCCGATCCAGCCCGAGAATCTGCCGCAGGTGCCGCTTCAGGTCCTTCACGTAGTAGCCGACGCCGCGGACGCCGAACTCGCCGAAGTACGCCAGGTCCTTGCGGATCTGCGCCGCGTTCAGGCCGAACTGCTCGGCCAGCGCCTGTGACGAGATGGTCTCCACGCCCGAGGCCTCGAGCTGGTGGAGGCACCGCAGGTAGACGGACAGCCGGTTCGTGGTGAGCTCGGACACCGGCTCCGAGGCAGCCCTGCGCTTGTTCGACGAATTCACAAGGACCCTCAGGATAGCAAAAGTCCGATGCTGGTATCATCCCCGCTCATGGCCGATTCCCCGAAGAGCTTCCAGCCCTACGTCCCCCCGTCCCAGTCGATGGCCGAGTTCACGGCCAAAGCCATTTTCATCGGCGTGCTCTTCGGGCTCCTCTTCGGCGCGTCCACCGTGTATTTGGGCCTGCGCGCGGGCCTCACCGTCAGCGCCTCCATTCCCATCGCGGTGCTCGCCATCTCGGTGCTGAAGCACCTGGGCGGATCCACCATCCTCGAGAACAACATCGTCCAGACCATCGGGTCCGCGGGCGAGTCGGTGGCGGGCGGCGTGGTCTTCACCATCCCGGCCCTCATCTTCCTGCTGCCCGACGGGCCCGGGTACTTCACCTACACGCAGATCACGATGCTGGCCTTCGCGGGCGGCATCCTGGGCGTGCTGATGATGGTGCCGCTCCGGCGGGCGCTCATCGTGAAGGAGCACGGGGTGCTTCCGTACCCCGAGGGCACGGCCTGCGCCGAGGTGCTCGTGGCGGGCGAGCGCGGCGGCCAGCTGGCCGGCCTGGTCTTCGCGGGCCTGGGCTTCGGCGCGGTCTGGAAGTCGCTGTCGTGGATCTTCAACCTGTTCCTGACCGAGATCGGGTACTCGACACCGCGCACCAGCCAGTTCCCCAACGCCACGCTCAACGTGGACATCTCGCCGGAGTACATGGGGGTCGGCTACGTCATCGGCCCGCGCATCGCGGGGACCATGGTGGCGGGCGGCGTGCTCTCGTGGCTGGTGCTCCTGCCGCTGCTCACGCTGCTCGGCGAGGCCATTCCGACGCCCTTCCCCCCCATTCATCCCAACTTCGCCAACAATCCGGCGACGGGCCAGCCCTTCCTGCTCTCGGAGATGGGGCCCGGGCAGATCTGGAGCGCCTACATCCGCTACATCGGCGCGGGCGCCGTGCTGGCCGCCGGCCTCATCACCCTGGGCCGCACGCTGCCGACGATCGTGGCCTCGGCGAAGGAGGGCCTGAAGGGACTGGGCACCGCCTCCAACGGCGCGCAGCAGCGCACCGAGCGCGACCTGCCGCTCACGATCGTGCTGGCGGGCTCCCTCGCGCTCGCCATCTTCCTCGCGGTGATGCCGGGCCTGCCGACGCAGGGCAACATCCTCGTCTCCGTCCTGATCATCCTGTTCGGGTTCTTCTTCGCCACCGTCTCGTCGCGCATCACCGGCCTCATCGGCTCGTCATCGAACCCGATCTCGGGGATGACCATCGCGACGCTGATCATCACCTGCATCATCTTCGTCGCCCTGGGCTGGACGGGGGATGCCTACGGGCCTGTCGCCCTCTCGGTGGGCGCCATCGTCTGCATCGCCGCCGCCAACGCCGGCAACACGTCGCAGGACCTCAAGACCGGCTACATCGTCGGTGCCACGCCCATCAGCCAGCAGATGGGCCTGGCCATCGGCGTCGTCGCCTCGTCGTTCGTCATCGGCATGACGGTGCTCTACATGCACCGCGTGTTCGGCATCGGCTCGGCGGAGGTGGCGGCGCCGCAGGCCACGCTGATGGCCACGCTCATCAAGGGCCTGCTGTCGCAGAACCTGCCCTGGGGCCTGGTCCTCGTGGGCGTGTTCATCGCGGTGACGCTGGAGCTCTGCGGCGTGCACTCGCTGTCGTTTGCCGTCGGCGCCTATCTCCCCATCGCGACCACGGCCCCGATCTTCGTGGGCGGGCTGGTCCGGTGGTGGGTGGAGCGGAAGACGGGCGAGAAGAGCGAGTCCGATCTCAGTGCCGGCGTGCTCTTCAGCTCGGGCCTCATCGCCGGCGGGTCGCTGGCCGGCATCCTCTACGCCATCCTCTACGGCGCGGAGATGCTGGGTCCGTTCCAGGCCGTCGGCAACGCGCTCGCGTTCCTCCATCACGAGGGCCTGAGCGGGCAGCTCGCGGGGGCTGGCGTGTTCTTCGCGCTGGCCGTCATCCTGGCGCGGTACGGGCAACGGAAGATGGCATAGCGTCGTCCATTGAGTGATTGCCGATTGATGGTTGACCGATTCATTGGGCGATTGATGATTGGGGCATCACGGCATTCGATTGTGTGATCTTGTAATCGGGTGTTTGGGTGATTGGGATTCCATGCATCGGTCGCCGGCCGCTGAGGGCGGCCATGCTGGCGACGAGTGTGGTGGCGGGGACCGGGTGCGCCGCGCGTGGGCCATCGGCGGAGACCACGGCCGCGCTCTCGAACGCAGGCGCGCTCGTGCGGCAGGGCTGCTTTCTGTGCCTGCAGGAGGCGGTTTCAATCCTCGAGAAGCAGGTGTCTGGCCCGCCGGCGCCGCCCGCGACGGTCACGGCCCGTCTCGTCGAGGCGCGGATCCTCGAAGGGCTGCGCCAGCGTGAGCTCGGCATCGACTCCTCGGTCGCGTTCGCACGGGCGAGGGAGCTCGCCGGGGCGCTGAGTGCGCCGCGGCCGGGCGGCCGGCACCGCAGCGGCGGCCCGCAGGGTGCCAGCGAGGGCATCGACTACACGGCCCTGCTGGACCTCGCCGATCTCGTCTCCGGCGACCCGATGGCGCCCGTCTTCGGCACGCGCGCCCTGCCGTATCCGCAGTGGCAGGCCCGCGTGAAGTCGCTCAGCGAGACGCTCGCCAACGCCATCCCCTCGTCGAGGCTCGCCACCTACGTTGCGCTGTCGGCAGCCTGCGAGGACCGGCAGATGCGCGAAGCCCTCGATGCCGGGGCCATCGCGAAGGCACACCCGGACACGCCGCTCCTCACCTGGCGAGTGGCCACCTGCGCGCTCGGCCCGGACGAGTCCGTGGCGGCGCTCGCCGAACAGGACCTGCGGTGGCACGAGGCCCTGTGGTACCTCGGCCGCCGCCAGCTGGCCACCTCGCGCGACGTGCGGCGCGCCGCGGAGCTCTTCGCGCGCGCCGCGGTGGGCCTGCCGGATGCCCCGGCGGTCCTGCTCTCGCTGGCCGGCGCGCAGCAGGCACTCCGCCAGCTCGAGCCAGCGCTGGCCACCTACGATCGCCTCCTGGCCATCAGCCCCACCGCGCGGCCGGCGCTCCTCGGTCGAGTCATCTGCCTCACCCACCTCGGCCGGCACCACGAGGCCGTGGCCACGGCCACGACGATGATCGACCTCGGCACGTTCCTTGTCGGCGACGCCCGGTACTGGCGGGGGTGGAACCACTACCAGCTCGGGAGCCTTGCTGCCGCGGAGGCCGATGCAGAGCAGGCCCTGCGGCTGATGTCGAACACGAACGCCTTCACTCTGGCCGGCGTCGTGAAGTACGAGCTGACGAAGCTGGACGAGTCGGAGGAGCGGTTGACGCGCGCGCGGGAGATGGACAGTGCCAATTGCCAGGCCATCTGGTATCTCGGCCTGGTCCACACGGCGCGGCGCGACTGGGTCGCGGGCGCCTCCGACTTCACCACCGCCGTCTCGTGCTACACGCAGGCGGCCGCCACGGCGCGCGCCGAGCTCGAGGCGCTCGACCGCTCGACCGGTCCGCCCGAGACCAGGGCCTCCGCCAGGGCCGAGCACGAGGCCACCATGAAGTCCAGCGAGCTCCGGGCCGCGCAGAGCGCATACAATGCCGCGCACTGCCTCGTGCGCACCGGCAACCCCTCGGGTGCGCTCCACTACCTGGCGATTGCCGCCGACCACCCCGGGATGAAGGCGCAGGCCGAGCGCCTCCGTACGACCCTGCCGGTCCCCCACTGACGCCGCCCTCGTCTACGTGACCGTCGTCGGTGCCGTGGCTCGCACTCACGACAGCAGCCAGCCGCACCTCCGCGCTTCGAACCCCCGCGCTTCGAACCCCCGTGCTTCGAACCTCCGTGCCTCGAACCCCCGCGCTTCGAACCCCCGCGCTTCGAACCCCCG
>CAUJDN010000089.1 GCA_963169195.1 Acidobacteriota bacterium
CGGTAGGTGCCGTCCGCGCCGGTGACCTGCACCTGCGGCTGGATGAGCGCCGGTCCGCTGGCGGTGACGGTCACGCCCGGGAGCACGGCGCCGGTGTCGTCCGTGACGGTGCCGTTGATGCGGCCACGGAACTCCTGCGCCCTGGCAGGCAGCGCCCACACCAGGGTCAAGCACAGGCAGAGCAGCCACGACTGTTTCAGCCTCATTAGATGGTCCCTCCACGTAACGCAACACACTGCCGGGACAGGCCCCGGCGGTCAGCCCAGGCGACGAACCGCCGAATGGTAGTGACTGGACCACACCTTTGCAAGACTTTCGTCAGTGGTTGGGGGTGGTTCTTCGGACGGCCAGACCGTAGGCAGCAAACCGGGTACCGCAACGGACTCGAGGGAGGAGGGCTTCCGACTGGCTGCGGACCGCGGATTCCGGCGCCTGGGCACAGGCCGCTCGGGTACGACCGAACGTTCGATCTACGAGCGTTTGGATTCGAACTCGGGCGTTTGAACGCAGCGAAACCAGGCCCCGCACCGCACGCCGTATACTGCTTCGCATGGTGCTGACCGCCGCCTCGATTGCGATCGTGTTGAGCCTGGCCCTCGCAGGCCCGGCTCCCGCCCAGGATGCCGCGCCGACCATCGGCCCCCGCCTCCGGCAGGACACCGCCATCGAGGCAGCCCTCGAGGCGATTCGCGCCGACGAGCCGCGCACGCTGCAGGACCAGGCCCGCATCTGCGAGGTGGAGGCGCCGCCCTTCAAGGAGATGAAGCGCGGCGAGCTGTACGCGCAGCTGTTGCGCGAAGCCGGCCTCACCAACGTCCGCACCGACAAGGAAGGCAATGTCCTCGGCGAGTTGATCGGCGCCCAGCCGCGGCCGCACCTCGTCTTCGCCGCCCACCTCGACACGGTGTTCCCGGAGGGGACCGACGTGCGCGTGACGCGCGAGGGTACCGTGATGCGCGGGCCCGGCATCGGGGACGACTGCCGCGGCCTGGCCGTGGTGCTCGCCGTCGCACGGACGATGGTGACGCAGGGCATCAAGGTGCCGGGCACCATCACCTTCGTCGGTAACGTCGGCGAGGAGGGGCTGGGTGACCTGCGAGGCGTGAAGTATCTCTTCCACGAGAGCATGAAAGGCCGCATCGACCGCTTCGTGTCGGTGGACGGTACGGGCTACGGCATCACGCACATCGCCGTCGGCAGCCTCCGCTACCGCGTGACGTTCAAGGGGCCGGGCGGGCACAGCTATGGTGCGTTCGGCCGGTCCAACCCCCTCCACGCACTGGGCCGTGCCGTGGAGACCATCTCGGACTTCGAGGTGCCGCTCGATCCGAAGACGACGTTCAATGTCGGGCGCATCGGCGGGGGGACCTCGGTGAACTCGATCCCGTTCGACGCGTGGATGGAAGTCGACATGCGATCGGCCGACGCCTCCGCCCTCCAGTTGCTGGACACGAAGTTCCACAAGGCCGTGGACGACGCCGTGCGGGCCGAGGACGCGCGATGGAATCAGCGCATGCTGAGCGTGGACAAGGCCCTGGTCGGCAACCGGCCCGCCGGCCGCACGGCCGCCGAGGCGCCCATCGTCCGCGCGGCGGTGTCGGTGACCGAGGCCCTGGGCCTGCCCGTGTCGCTCGACGAGGGCTCCACGGATTCGAACCTGCCGATGAGCCTGGGCATCCCCGCCATCACCATCGACGGCGGCGGCCGCGGGCGCGACGCGCATGCGCTGACCGAGTCGTTCGACTCCACCGACTCGTGGAAGGGCACCCAGCGGGCCCTCCTGCTCGCCATTGCCCTCGCGCAGCCCTGAGGGGGAGGGCAAGCCCCCAGGGACCCCGGGATCTCAAGATCTCGAGCCCTCGCCGTTCCTCAGCTCACGGAAGCGTGCGAGTTCTCGGTCGCGCTGGGCGCGCATCGCGTGGTCGGCGCGCGCCATCCACAACAGAAAGGCCCCGTGCGGGATCGCGAGCAGGACCATCTCGACGGGCACCGGGCCGGGGACCCAGATGGTGAAGGTGTTGACCAGCGTGGCGAGGCCCAGGACCGGGACGAACAGCGGATGGCCGGCCGCGCCCGGCACGGCGGCGCCAAAGGCCATCGCCGTACGCTCCCAGGCAGGTGCCGCCAGTGTCTGGCCGCGCTCACGCCCTTCCTCGTGAAACACCTGCAGGTAGCGCCCGATGCGCTCGGCGCCGACGTGCAGCGGGCGAATGACTTCGAACGTGGCGATCAGTACAAGCAGCGGGACCACGGCCGCCAGCGGGGAGGGGAGCCAGGCCAGCGTGGCGACGAGTACCAGGGCCCAGGCCGAGACGCCGGCCAGGGCCAGCGTGGCGCGCAGGTGCCCTCGGGCCGCCACGGCATCGCGCAGCGAGCGGTATTCCTGGGAATCAAGCTCAGCCATTGTCAGCCCTTTCTATCTCAATGCCCCTAAACGTCACGGCACGTTAAAGATAGCGCTTGCACGCTATCGGGACTCTGCTAGAATGCCGAAAACTTCAGCGAGCGGACTCCCTCGGTGTCGGGATCCCCTTATCCGTGTTTCGCAGAGGCGTGATGGTGCGGAGAGGTTTCAGCCAGCGTACCCGTGTGGCCGCCATTGTGATCGCCCTGGTCGGGCTTCTGAGCCCGTCCACGATCCAGGCCCAGACGCAGAAGGCCACGGGCACGACGGCCAAGAAGGCGACCCCGACCCGTGCCACGCCCAGGAAAGCCTACACGGCCAATGCTGCCCGCGCCCGTCGCGCCCGCCTGGCCCGTGCCCGCGCCGCCGCCCGCGCCCGAGAGGCGCGCGAAGCCCAGACACCCCGGTTCCGCGTGGACGAGTTCGGCCAGCAAGTGCCCGACGTGCGGGCCGAGGCCGCCATCATCTACAACCCGACGACGCGTGAAGTGCTCTATTCGTCGAATGCCGAAACCGAGCGGTCCATCGCCAGCATCACGAAAGTGATGACGGCGCTGGTGGTGCTCGAGAGCGGCCTGGACCTTTCCGCGCCGGTCACCGTGGTCCGGGGCGACGTGTACCGTGCGTCCACCACCTACCTGCGCGCCGGGTACAAGGTCACTGGCGAGGATCTGTTGAACCTCCTGCTGGTGGGATCGGACAACGCCGCCGCCCGCGCCCTGGCGCGCGTGTCGCCCTACGGGGCCGAGGGCTTCATCGACCGCATGAACGAGAAGGCCCTGGAACTGGGCCTCACGAGCACGCACTACGCGGACCCGTCGGGCCTGCTGGCCGACAACATCTCCTCGGCGCTCGACATGGCGCAACTCATCGCCTACGCCGCGGCCGACGAGCGCATCGGCGGTGTCATGCGCAAGACGTCGTACACGACGCAGACGGGCAAGCGCACCATCACCGCGAACAGCACGAACCAGCTCGTGAAGACGGGGGACATCGACGTGCTCGGCGGCAAGACCGGGTTCATCAGCCGCTCCGGTTACTGCCTGGCGTCGCTGCTGCGGCTCCCGCAGACGGGGCAGCAGGTGGCGGTGGTGGTGCTCGGCGCCAAGTCGAACGCCAGCCGCTTCTGGGAGACGCGCCACCTGTTCAACTGGCTCGCCACCCGCACCAAGGCGCTCGTCGGCACCAGCGACGGCCAGCCGCAGGAGCAGTAGCCCGCTCGCGCGCGCCGGCGCTCATCGCCCCTGCATCATCGCCGCGTCGAGCGGCAGTGTCGCCACGGGATCGTAGAAGGGCAGCAGGGCCCTGCCCGCGGCCTGGCTGTCGAGCGCCTTCAAGTACCGCCCACACGCCCGGCACTCCGTCACGCGATACACCCGATCGGCCGTCGCGAACGTCCGCAGCTGCGAAAGGTCCGTGCAGCCGCAGTAGGGGCATCCGCCATCGAAGGGCCACCGGGCATGGCACCGCCCGCACAGCAGGTGCCGTTCACCGGACGGCGTGATCACCGCGAACTCGGGCTCCGCCGCGCACACCGGGCACTTCCCGCGCCGCCACTCGTCGAGGGACACGCGCCGGGTGACGACCTCGGCCGTCCGGATGAGGAACGGCTTCAGCGACCACTGCAGCACCTCGGGCCACATCCCCTCCGGATCGTCGTCCGCCGCGGTCGGCGCCTGGTCGTACCAGGCCCGCGCGCGGTCCGGAAGGCCGGCCTCCCGTCCCACCGCGTGCAGGCGCTGTGAGGCGGCCTGATCCACCAGATCCATCCGGCGGAGCACGTCGGTGACCTGCCGGATCAGCAGGCGCACCTCGGACCAGTCGATGGCGAACTCGCCGAACGAGGCGAGCGGCACGCCGCGGAGCAGCCGCGTTCGCAACAGATCGTCCGGCACATCGAGCGACGGCGTCGCGATACGCGCCTCCACGCGGCGCACCGTGGCCACCAGTTCGGCGTGCAGTGCGGCGGCGCCGGCCAGGTCCGGCTGGCGTGTCGCCAGCGCGCGGAGCTCGACGATGTCCCGCGGGGCGGGGCGTTCGCGGGACGGGGGACGGGGCGGCATGCAGGGATTATCCACCGTGTAAGCTGTAGCCGTGCCGCCGCGTGCCCCGAAATCCCTCCGCATCCTGATGATCGCCTCCGAGGCGTATCCCCATTCCAAGACGGGGGGCCTGGCCGACGTGGCCGCGGCGCTGCCCCGGGCGCTCGGCCGGCTCGGACACGAGGTGACGCTCATCACGCCGCGCTATCGAGGCGTGACGGCCGCACCCGTCGTGGACGCCGCGCGCATCGAGGTGGCGGGGACGTGGTTCGACGTCGTGTTCGGGGAGGCCTCGCTCGGGCCGGGGGCCCGGGTGCTGTTCCTCGACTGCCCGCCGCTCTTCGATCGGCCCGGCATCTACAACGAGGACGGCGTGGACTACGGCGACAACGCCGTGCGCTTCGCGCTGCTCTCCGCGGCCGCGATCGACTGGATGTCGAGGCAGCCGGCGCCGGTTCACGTCGTGCACGGGCACGACTGGCAGGCGGGCCTGGCACCCGTCTACCTGAAGGACCGCCTCGGCGGCGGGCGCCCGGCGACGGTGTTCACCATCCACAACCTCGCCTACCAGGGCATCGTCGACAAGGCGTGGGTGCCGCGGCTCGGCCTGCGCTGGGAGGACTTCACGCTCGACGGCTTCGAGTTCTACGACCGGCTCAGCTTCCTGAAGGCGGGCGTGAACGTCGCGGACGCGGTCACGACGGTGAGCCCGACCTATGCCGAGGAGATCCAGCGCCCCGAGTACGGCTACGGGTTCGATGGCGTGATGCGGGCCCGGCGTGACCACCTCACGGGCATCCTGAACGGCATCGACACCGACGAATGGGATCCGCGGCGCGATCCGCACCTGCCTCAACCCTACGATCGGGACGATCTGGGCGGAAAGGCCGCCGCCAAGCGCATGCTGCTCGGGACCTACCGGCTCCCCATGGACGAGGAAGCGATGGCACGGCCGCTGGTCGGCATGGTGTCGCGCATGGTCGATCAGAAGGGCCTCGATCTCATCGCGGCGATCGCCGGAGAACTGCCGTACATGGATGCCACGTTCACGGTGCTCGGCACCGGCGAACCGCGCTACCAGGAGATGTGGCGTGGCCTGGCGGCGCGGTGGCCCAATCGCGTGTCGGTCCACATCGGCTACGACGAGCGCCGCGCTCACCTCATCGAGGCCGGCGCCGACATCTTCATGATGCCGTCGCGCTACGAGCCGTGCGGGCTGAACCAGATGTACAGCCTCCGCTACGGCACGGTGCCGGTGGTGCGCGCCGTGGGCGGCCTCGTGGACACGGTGAGGCCCTTCAACCCGCGCAACGGGCAGGGGACGGGGTTCCTGTTCTCCGACTACGCGCCGGACGCCCTGCGCGCGACGCTCCAGACGGCCATCGCGATGTGCCGCGGCAACCGCAAGGCGTGGACCCGGCTGCAGAAGAACGGGATGCGGAAAGACTTCTCCTGGGCCCGGTCGGCGGGTGAGTACGTCAAGGTGTATAAAAGAGTGATGGCCAGCCGGCAGGGACGCCCTGCAGGGGGCCGCGGCATCTAACGCGATAGAGGACTTATGGCTTCTGACAAGGTGAAGACGGTCACGGACGCGGATTTCGGCGACTCGGTGAAGAACGGCCTGGTGCTCGTGGATTTCTGGGCCGAATGGTGCGCGCCCTGCCGGCGTCTGGAACCGACGGTGAACCAGCTGGCCGAGGAGTACGATGGCCGCCTGACCGTGGCGAAGATGAACGTGGACGAGAATCCCGCGACGCCGCCCAATTTCATGATCCGCGGCATCCCCACGCTCCTGCTGTTCAAGGACGGCGACCTCAAGGAAACCGTGGTCGGCATGGCCGAGAAGGCGGAGCTGGCGCGGATGATCGACAAGCACCTCTCGTAGCCTGATCATGACCACCGACCGGCAGGTCATCATCATCGGGTCCGGCCCGGCCGGGCTCACGGCGGCGCTCTATGCGGCGCGCGCGAACCTCTCGCCCCTGGTCATCGAGGGCTTCGAGGCCGGCGGCCAGCTGATGCTCACCACCATGGTGGAGAACTGGCCCGGCTTCCGGGACGGCATCCTGGGTCCGGACCTGATGGCGGCGCTTCGCGCCCAGGCCGCGCGCTTCGGCGCGGAGATCATCCAGGGTGACGTCACGTCCGTGGACCTGTCGAATCGGCCGTTCAGGGTGCAGGTCGGCGACAAGGCCTGCACGGCCCAGACGCTCATCATCGCCACGGGCGCGTCGGCGAAATGGCTCGAGCTCGGCGTGGACAAGAAGCTGTCGGGACGCGGGGTCTCCACCTGCGCGACCTGCGACGGCTTCTTCTTCAAGGGCCGGCCGGTCGCGGTGGTGGGCGGCGGGGACACCGCCCTCGAGGAGGCCATCTACCTGTCCAAGCTGGCCACGCACGTCACCGTCATCCATCGCCGGGACACGCTGCGGGCCTCGAAGGTGATGCAGGACAAGGCGATGGCCACGCCGAACATCGCCTTTGTCTGGAACACGGAGGTCGTGGACATCAAGGATCCCGACAAGGGCGAGGTCACCTCGCTGGTGCTCCGGAACAACCAGACGGGAGAGACGAGCGCGCTGGCCGTGGACGGCGTCTTCATCGCCATCGGCCACACGCCGAACACGTCGCTGGTCAAGGGGCAGGTCGCGCTCCTGGACAACGGCTACATCAAGACCGAGAAGGGCTCGCGGACCAGCGTGCCCGGCGTCTTCGCCGCAGGCGACGTGCAGGATCCCGTCTATCGTCAGGCCGTCACCGCGGCCGGCTCCGGGTGCATGGCCGCCATCGACGCCGAGCGCTTTCTGGCAGGCACGGGACACTGAAGGACGGCCTCACTCGATCCACCCCCCGCCGAGAACCTCTTCGCCCTCGTAGACGACGACAGCCTGCCCCGGCGTGACGGCCGTCTGCGGCTCGTCGAACGCCAGTTCGGCGCGCCCGTCGCCCAGGGCGCGGACGCGCGCGGGAGCGGCGGGATGGCGGTGGCGGATCTGCGCGGAGACGCGGCGCCAGCCGGCGGGCGCCACGCCCGACGTCCAATTCACGCCGGACGCCGTGAGCGAGGCGCGGCCGAGGGCCTCCTTCGGGCCCACGACGATACGGGCCGCGGCCGCGTCGATGTGCGTGACGTAGAGCGGCGCGGATGACGAGAGGCGCAGGCCCCTGCGCTGGCCGATGGTGAAGCGGTGCACGCCCTCGTGCGTGCCGAGCACGCGCCCACCCTCCGAGACGATGGCGCCCGGGCGCGTGAGGTGGGGAGCCTCGCGCTCGACGAAGGCGGCGTAGTCACCGTCGGGCACGAAGCAGATCTCCTGGCTGTCCGGCTTCCCGGCGACGCGCAGGCCCAGCCGCCGCGCGTGGTCCCGCACCGCGTCCTTGTCCAGGTGGCCGACGGGGAACAGCGCCCGCGCCATCTGCTCCTGCGTCAGCGCGAAGAGGAAGTACGACTGGTCCTTCCCGAGATCCCGCCCGCGCAGGAGGTGGAAGATCCCGTCCTCGCCTCGCGTGATGCGCGCGTAGTGCCCGGTGGCCAGCGCGCCGGCTCCGAGCCCGCCAGCCTGGTCGAGCAGGGCCGAGAACTTCAGGTCGCTGTTGCAGCGCGCACAGGGGATAGGCGTGCGCCCGGCGACGTACTCCCGCACGAAATTGGACACCACCGCCTCGTCGAACCGCGACTCGAAGTTCAGGATGTAGTGCGGGAAGCCAATGGCCTGGGCCACGCGCCGCGCGTCGTGCAGGTCGTCCAGCGTGCAGCAGGCGCCGGCCGCGCGGCCGCTCCCCGGATCACCGGGACCGTGGCCCGGGCGACCGGAGGGAGTCGACGGGTGGAGGTGCATCGACACACCGACGACGTCGTGACCCTGCTCGGCGAGCAGGGCCGCGGCGACCGAGGAATCGACGCCGCCCGACATGGCGACGACAATCCGCATGCGTGTTCACCGCCTCATCGTCACGGTCAGGTTTCTCAATTTCTCCACGAGGCCGGGGAGGACCGCGATGACCCGGTCCACGTCGATGTCGGTCGTGGCCTCGCCCAGGCTGAAGCGGATGGAACCCAGCGTGCGGGCGTGGGGCAGCCCCATGGCCTTCAGCACGTGCGACGGCTCCAGCGTGCCGGACGAGCAGGCGGACCCGGACGAGACCGCGATGCCTTCGAGGTCCAGGCCGATGAGCAGCGATTCCGACTCGATGCGCTCGACGCTGATGTTGCTCGTGTTGGGCACACGAGGCGCGGCGGCGCCGTTCCGATCGCTGCCGGCCACGGCCGCCATTACGCCGACCTCGAGGCGGTCGCGCAGCGCCGCCTGTCGCGGCCCTTCGCCCGCCATCTTGCGGAGCGCGCGCGCCGCGGCTGCGCCCATTCCCGCGATGCCGGCCACGTTCTCGGTGCCGGCCCGCCGCCCCCGTTCCTGGCGGCCGCCAGTGACGAACGGCGCGAGGCGCACGCCTCGCCGAATCCACAGCGCGCCGACGCCCTTCGGGCCGTAGAACTTGTGCGCAGACACGGACAGCAGGTCCACGCCCAGACGCCGCACGTCGATGGGAAGCTTGCCCGCGGTCTGGACGGCATCGGTGTGCACCAGGACGCCGCGGGCCCGTGCGGCCTGGGCGATGGCCTCGACGGGCTGGACCGTGCCGAGCTCGTTGTTGGCGTGCATGACCGACACGAGGGCCGTGTCGTCGGCCAGCGCCTCGGTCACCGCATCCACCGAGACGATCCCGGTGGCGTCCACCGGGACGACGGTGACGCGCCACCCGCGGCGGGCGAGCGCCTTCATCGTGTTCAGGACGGCCTCGTGCTCGATGGCCGTGGTGACGAGGTGACGCCGCCCGGTGGGCTCGAGGGCCTCGGCCGCACCCCGGATGGCGGCGTTGTCGCTCTCGGTACCGCCGCCCGTGAACACGACCTCGGAGGGCTCGGCCCGCAGCAGCTCCGCCACCTGCCCGCGGGCGTCGTCCAACGCGGCCTTGGCCTGCTGTCCGAAGTGGTGGATGCTGGAGGCGTTGCCCCAGACCTCGCGGGTGACCCGCGCGACGAGGTCGACGACCTCCGGGGCCGGCGGGGTGGTGGCATTGTGGTCCAGATAGATCCGCATGGCCCTTCAGGATCGTAGCACTTCTGCTAACCCTCAGTGGTAAAAGGACTAGACAAGCCCCGGCCCAGGCTCCATACTGTCGGGACTTCAGGCGCGAAACCCAACTTCCCCGGGTTTCTGGCAGTCTTTCTCGAACGGCACCCTCAAGGCTCGATATTCAGGAGAGGGGGAGGAACCTAACGATGTGGAAGCGTGACGAGTCGGTCAAGCCGGCGACGCCACCGGCGCCCGCGCCCGCGGCCCCGGCGGCACCCGCGGTCTCGATGCCCCCGGCAGCGAGTGAACGGCGGCATCAACACATGGGGGAGAACGTGAACATTGGGAAGTCGGTCATCATCAAGGGCGAGCTGAGCGGCAGCGAGGATCTGACCATCGAGGGTCACGTCGAAGGCCGGATCGAGCTGAAGGAGAACATCCTCACGATTGGCCCGAACGGGAAGATTCGTGCGGAGGTCTTCGCCAAGTCGGTCATCGTCCTGGGCGAGGTCACCGGCAACGTCACGGCTTCCGACAAGGTGGACATCCGCGACAACGGATCGGTGGACGGCGACATCACCTCGCCGCGCGTCGCCATCGCCGAGGGCGCGCACTTCCGCGGCAGTGTCGACATGCAGCGCGGCGGCGGCAAGCCGGCGGCGAAGGCGCCCGCGCCCGCGCCCGCGACCGCCGCTGCGTCCGCGGCCGCGGCTCCGGCCCAGGGACAGAAGGTGGGCGCGTAAGGGACCGACGGGGACATGGCCGAATCCGCTCGTTCGTTGACGGACCTGTTTGGCCTGTTCGGGAACCGCCGCGCGGCCGAGGCCCGGCCCGCGGCGGCGTCGGCCCCTGCGACCGAGCCCGAGGTCAGCCACCCGACCAAGGCGCTCCAGAAGTTCCTCGGCTGGTTGGAGAACCGCGAGCGCCCGGTGCTGGTGGACCTGGGGCCGGTGGTTGGCAGCAATGTCAACTTCTTCGGGGAGCAGCTCGGCTGCCGCATCCGGGTCGAGGACATCGCTTCCGACATCGAGGCGCACCTCAAGGCCGGCACGATCGACGAGCTGCCGGCGTTCTTCGCCAGGCGCTTCACGCAGCCGCCCGGCTCGGTGGACGGCATCCTCTGCTGGGACGTGTTCGACTACCTCGACAAGGCGGCATCGCAGACGCTGGCCGCCGCGCTCACCACGCTGCTCAAACCGGATGGCGTGCTGCTCGGCTTCTTCAGCACCGCCGAGGGGCGGCCGCCGTTGTACACGAAGTACGTGGTCGTGGATCCGATGCACCTGAAGTATCGGACCTACCCGGCGAGCCGACCGCGCCAGCGGGCGCTGCTCAATGGCGACATCATCCGGATGTTCGGAGGCCTGAGGGTGTCCGACTCGTTCCTGATGAAGAGCCACATCCGGGAGATGTTGTTCCGGAAGAGTTCCACCTAGGGGCGGGCCCCGCCATGGCCCGCCCGGTTGTTGCCCTCCTCAGCGACTTCGGCACCACGGATCACTACGCCGGCACCATGAAGGCGGTGGTGCTCGGCGTGTGCCCGGACGTCACCCTGGTGGACATCGGCCACGACGTCCCGCCGCACGACATCCTGGCCGGCGCGCTCGACCTGGCGGCGTGCTACCGCTACTTCCCGGCCGGCACCGTCTTCCTGGTGGTCGTGGACCCGGGCGTGGGCTCCGCGCGGCGCGGCATCGCCGCCGAGGCCGGCGACTACCGTTTCGTGGCGCCGGACAACGGCGTGCTGACGGCGGTGTTCAAGGAGTCGCCGCCGCGGAAGGTGGTGGAGCTCACCGAGCGGAAGTTCGCGCGTCCGACGGTGAGCCGCACCTTCGAAGGCCGCGACCGGTTCGCGCCCGCCGCCGGCTGGCTGGCCCGGGGCATCGCGCTCGCCTCGCTGGGGCGGTCCGTCACCGACTATCGCCGCATCGAGATCCCGGAGCCGGAGATCACCGCGGACCGAATCGCCGGGGTGGTCCTGCGCGTCGACCGCTTCGGCAACTGCATCACGAACATCGACCGGCGCAGCCTCGAGAAGCTGGCGCACGGCGGCAGGCTGGCCATCACGGCCGGCGCGCACGACATTCCGCGCCTGGTGAGCACGTACGACGAGGCGCAGGGCGACGATCCCTGCGCGCTCGTCGGGAGCACGGATCATCTGGAGGTGGCGGTGAACGCCGCCAGCGCTGCCGAGCGCCTCGGGCTGGCGCGGGGGTCGCCCGTGATCGTGGCACGCCAGCCCTCGCCCTAGCGCGAATTTGCTACCATGACCTGTTTGCCCGGGGCGGCCCGGTCGCCCCACGCGGGGACGCCATCATGCACACCTCCACGACGCGCAACAACGACAAGACGATGGAATCGGACCTCTCACTGGAGTTCCTGCGGGTGGTCGAGCAGGCGGCCATCGCCTGCGCCCACACCATGGGCCAGGGGGACCGGCACCTCTCGGACCAGGCCGCCGTGGAGGCCATGCGCCGCGAAATGGACACCGTCCCCATCGACGGCACCATCGTCATCGGGGAGGGCGAGCGCGACGAGGCGCCGATGCTCTTCATCGGCGAGAAGGTCGGCATGGCCCAGAGCTCGAAGCACGCCGGCCGCACGTTCGACGGCGTGGACATCGCCGTGGATCCGCTGGAGGGCACGAACCTGTGCGCGACTGGCGCGCCCAACGCCATCGCGGTGCTGGCGGCGTCCGAGCACGGCGGGCTGCTGCACGCGCCGGACCTCTACATGGAGAAGCTGGTCGTCGGCCCGAGCTCGAAGCACCTGGTCGATCTCGACGCACCGGTGCGCGAGAACCTGCGGGCGATCGCGCGCAGCCTCGGGCGCCAGGTGGACGAGCTGACGGTAGTGGTGCTGGACCGCCCACGCCACGAGGAGTTGATCGCGCAGATCCGCGCCACCGGGGCCCGCATCCGCCTCATCGGCGACGGCGATCTCTCGGCGGGCATTGCCGCGGCGGTGGCCGGCAGCGGCGTGCACGCGGTGATGGGCACGGGGGGCGCGCCCGAGGGCGTGCTGACGGCGGCCGCCATGCGCTGCCTGAACGGAGAGATCTTCGCGCGGCTCGTCGTGAGCAAGCCCGAGCACGAGGAGCGCTGCCGGGCGATGGGCATCACCGATTTCAGCCGGGTCTACAAGTCGGCGGACCTGGCCTGCGGCCGCAACATCATCTTCGCCGCCACGGGTGTCACCGACGGCGCGCTCATGAAGGGCGTCCGTCTCTTCGGCGATGGCATCCGCACGAGCTCCGTGGTGATGCAGACCAACCCGCACCGCATCCGGTTCATCGACAGTATTCAGGTGTACCCGGGGCCGTCGGTGAAGATTCGGTTCTGAAGCTGGCACGAGGCAGAAGGCCCGAGGCGGCACCTGCGGCCCGCCGCCGTGGCTTCTGCCGCCGGCCTTCGGTCTTCGACCCCGGGCTCCTGCCGTTCCTGCCTTGCCCTCCGCTCCGTCGTCTTCCCGTCGCAACGTCTACACCGCGGCTGCGGCCAACGGCATCGGCTTCGCCGGCTTCACGCTGGTGATGCCGTTCCTCCCGCTCTACATCCGCGAGCTGGGCGTCACCGACATCGCGGACATCGCCTTCTGGACAGGGCTCACGCTGGGCGCCACGCCCGCCGTGACGGCCGTGAGCGCCCCGCTCTGGGGTCGCGTGGGGGACAAGTATGGCAGCAAGGTGCTGGTGCTGCGGTCGCTGATGGCGTTCGTGCTCACCAAGGGCGCCATGGCGTTCGTGACCGCGCCATGGCAGCTGTTCGCGCTGCGCGCCCTGCTCGGCGTGTTCGCCGGATACGGAGCGTTGACCGTGTCGATGGCGGCCGAGTCCGCGCCGCGCGAGAAGATGGCCGAGGCCATCGGTACCGTCCAGGTGGCGCAGCGCCTGGGCCCGGCGGTCGGGCCGGTCGTCGGTGGCCTGCTGGCGCCGCTGGTCGGCCTGCGGTGGACGTTCCTGATTGCCGCCGCGTTCTACCTGGCGGCGGCCGCGCTGGTGGCGGGGATGTACCGCGAACCACGAACGCGACAGGCGCGCAGCGCCGGTCGCCGGCTCGGCGAGGTCATCGGCGAGCTCGTCCGCACGCCGGGTTTCGTGATGGTCTTCACCGTCATCCTGTGCCTGCAGCTGGTCGATCGCAGCTTCGGCCCCATCCTGCCGCTGTATGTCGAGCGGCTCGGGCTGCCGGCGTCGCAGGTGCCGCTGGTGTCGGGTGTGCTGTTCTCCATCGCGGCCCTCTTCGCGGCCATCGGCCATCACTACGCCGGCGCCCTGCTCCTGCAGTGGACGCCTCGCGTGCTCATCACGTCGTCATCGGCGCTGACCGCGGCGGGCCTGCTGCTGCTGGTGCTGGTCCCGTCGGTGTGGGCCTTCGGTGTGGCCCTGGCCCTGGCCGGCGCCGCCATCGGCGTGGGCATGACCGCGGCCTACACGTCGGGCGGCGTGCTGCTGCCACCCGACGCGCACGCGACCGGCTTCGGGCTGTTGACGACGGCCTCGCTCATCGGCCTGGCGGTGAGCCCCATCGTGGCGGGCTTCATCAGCGGGCCGGAGCTTCGGGTGGTCTTCGAGGCCGACATCGCGCTGCTGGCACTGCTCGCGGCCGTCGCCTGGATGCGGATGGCGCCGGGCGACGCTACTCGTCGGCCTCCGGTGGCTTCCGATGCTTCTGCTTCCTGAACGGCCGCTTCGTTCTGTCCTCGTGCGCGCCGCCGGTCTGGCGCGGCAGGGGCGCGCGCGGGAGACGCGGCTTGCCGGCGCGACGGGGAGCCTTCCGGGCCATGGCGCCTGACATTGTAGCGGCGGGCGATCGCGCGCGGGCCATCCTGTAGAATCTCATGCGATGCAGGGACAACGGCCCAGGCTCGTGGAGCGCGCGGCGATTGTCGGGCTGATGACCGGCACGACGCGCCGGCTCGACGCCGAGCGGTCGATGGAGGAGCTCGAGGGGCTGGCCGAGGCCGCCGGCGCCAGCGTCGTGCTGCGCGTGCTGCAGGAGCGCCCGAAGCCCGACCCCGCGACATTCCTCGGCAGCGGGAAGGCGGACCTGCTCAAGCAGGCGGCCGGCGAGGCGGGCGTGGACGTCGTGGTGTTCGACAACGAGCTGTCGCCGGCGCAGCTGCGCGAGCTCGGCGCGCGGCTCGACTGCCGGGTCCTCGACCGCACGCAGCTCATCCTCGACATCTTCGCCAGGCGGGCGCGCACGAGGGAGGGCAAGCTGCAGGTGGAACTGGCGCAGCTGAAGTATCTGCTGCCGCGTCTCGTCGGCATGGGCGTCCAGATGTCCCGGCTGGGCGGCGGCATCGGCACGCGCGGCCCCGGCGAGACGAAGCTCGAGGTGGATCGCCGGAAGATCCGGGTGCGCATCCACGCGCTGGAGCAGGAGATCGACGCGGTCCGCCGCCGGCGGGCACAGCTGCGCGACCGGCGCCACAAGTCCGACGTCCCGACGGTCGCGCTGGTGGGCTACACCAACGCCGGCAAGACGACGCTGTTCAATCGGCTGACGCGCGCCGGCGCCGAGGCGTCCGACGCCCTCTTCGTGACGCTCGATCCGCTCGTGCGGAAGGTGATGCTGCCGGACCGGCGGCCGCTGCTCCTGAGCGACACGGTCGGGTTCATCGACCGGCTGCCGCACACGCTCGTCGCGGCGTTCCGGGCCACGCTCGAGGAGACGGCGGACGCGGATCTCGTGCTGCATGTCATCGATGCGTCGAGCCCGGAGCGGGAACGCCACGCCGCGGCCGTGAGCCGCGTGCTGGAGGAGGTCGGCGCGACCAGCGTTCCGCGCATCGAGGTCTACAACAAGATCGACCAGCTGTCTCCGGACGAGAGGCGCCGGTTGCAGGACACCGATCCATCGGCCCTGTTGATTTCGGCGGCGACCGGCGAGGGGTGTGGTGACCTGCTCGAGGCGGTGGCGGCGCGGCTGGCGCTCGACCAGCAGCGCGTGACGGTGGCGCTCGATCTGGGTGACCCGGAGCAGGCCGCGCGGCTGGGATGGATCTACCGGCATGGGCGCGTGCACAGCCAGACCTCGAGCGGCGACCGCGTCGAGGTCGAGGCGGACCTGCCGCGACGGCTGGCGGCGCAGGTCGCCGGACGGCCGCGGCTCCAGGCGCGGCAGCGAGGTGGACGTGGCTAGTCGGGAGCTCGGGATCCGGAACGTGACGCCTGGGAGCGCGGCCCGTCCGCCGGGCGGGCGGGCGGCCCTGGCCCGCTTCTGGGCCGTTTGCGTGCTTCTCGTGGGCGCGGCGTGCGCCACGCGCGCCATGCCGCCCGTTGTCACGGCGCCGCGCCACCCCGACTTCCTGTTCCCGGCCGTCCCGGAGGGCGCTGCGCCCGCCCTGGCGTCGGGCATTCAGCGCGGCTGGCAGTTCCTGCAGGGGGGCGACCTGCGCAGCGCTGCGCGTGAGTTCGCCGCAGCGCTCGAGGCGGTCCCGAAGAGCGCGTCCGCCGAGACGGCCCTGGCCTACGTCCAGCTGGCCGGAGATGACGCGGATCGGGCCGTCCCGCATTTCGACCGCGCCCTCGCGGCCGATCCGGCCTACGTGCCCGCGCTCGTGGGGCGAGGGCAGGCGCTGATGGCCTTGAAGCGCGAGGGCGACGCGCTCGCGAGCTTCGAGGCCGCGCTGAAGCGCGATCCCTCGCTCACCGATCTGCAGGCCCGCGTGGACGTCCTGCGGTTTCGCGCCACGCAGGACCTGCTGGCTCGCGCGAAGGGCGCCACCGACGTGGGACGCCTGGACGATGCGCGGGCGGCGTACGAACAGGCGATTGCCGCCTCGCCGGACTCGCCGTTTCTCTACCGTGAGCTGGCCGCCGTGGAACGCCAGGCCGGGCAGGCCGCCGTGGCGGCCGACCACCTGCGGAAAGCGCTCAGCCTGGATCCCGGCGATGCCCGCGCGCATGCCGCGCTCGGCGAGATCCTGGACGAGCAGGGTGATGTCGTGGGTGCGCTGGCCGCCTTCGAGAAGGCGCGCCTGATCGATCCGGGAGCCGTTCCCGCGTCCGCGCTCGCGCGTGTCCGGGATCGGGTCGCGCTGCTCAAGCTGCCGGCCGAGTACGCGGCCATCCCAGGGGCGCCGCGGGCCACGCGGGCTGACGTGGCGGCCCTGATTGCCGTGCGGCTCGAGGCCCTGCTGGCGCGCGCCGCCCAGCGCCAGGTGGTCATCACCGACGTCCGGGGACACTGGGCCCAGACCTGGATTGAGGCGGTCGTGCGGGCCTCGGTCATGGACACCCTGCCGAACTACCAGTTCGATCCCGGCGGGACCGTCCGGCGCGGGGACCTCGCGCGCACGGTCTCGCGGGTCCTGAGCCTCATCGGCGCGCTGCGGCCGGCCGCCGCGGCGAAATGGGTGAACGCGCAGACGGCGGTGTCGGACGTCCCGCCTGCGCACCTGAGCTATCCGGCCGTGTCCGTGGCCGTGGCCTCGGGCGTGATGCCCCTCGACGGCGGCGCCTTCGGCCTGCTGCAGCCGGTGACGGGCGCCGAGGCCATCGACGCCGTCAGCCGGCTCGAAGCCCTGGCGCGATGACGAGCGGCCCGGTGTTCACGATTGCCAATCAGCTGACGCTGCTGCGGATGCTGCTCATCCCGGCCTTCGTGCTGCTGGTGGTCTACGGCGAGTTCGGCTGGGCCCTCGTCACCTTCATGATTGCCGGCCTCACCGACGCGCTCGACGGCCTGATCGCCCGCCTGGCCGGGCAGAAGAGCGAGCTCGGTGCGTGGCTCGATCCCGCGGCCGACAAGCTCCTGCTCGTCACCACCTTCGTCGTCCTCACCCTGCCGGACATCGGGCTGGTGAACCGCATCCCGATCTGGCTGACCGTCCTCGTCATCAGCCGCGACGTGGGCATTGTCCTCACGGTGGCGGTGGTCAACCTCGCATCGGGCCCGCGGACGTTCCGCCCCTCGCAGCTGGGGAAGGTCGCGACGGCGTGGTTCATCCTCACGTGTGTCGTCGTGATGTTCTACAACTGGCGGGGCACGACCTCGCCGGTGGTGGACGTCTTCATCTGGACGTCGCTCGCCATCACGCTCGCCTCCGGCATCGACTACGTCTGGCGCATCGGGCGGAGTCTGAGGTAGGGCTGCGCCCTCGGGCGGTGAGCCTTCGGGCGGTGGGAAACCGGTGACCGCGGCGCGGAGGGCCTTCCCACGGGCGAAGCCCGCCCACCTACGCGTGAGCGTGCGCCCACCGCGCCCCCCGAAAGGACGCGGCCCTACTTCACCTTCTGCCTGAAGTACTCGATCGTCCTGCCGAGGCCCTCGTCCAGCGACACCTTCGGCTCCCACCCCAGCAGCGTCCGGGCGCGCGTGATGTCGGGCTGGCGCACTTTCGGGTCGTCCTCGGGCAGGGGCTTGTGGATGATCCGGCTCGTCGAGCCGGTCATCGCGATGATCTTCCGCGCGATCTGCTCGATGGTCAGTTCCTGCGGGTTGCCGATGTTGACCGGGTCGTTCACCGGCGCCTCCATCAGTCCGAGGATGCCCGCCACCAGGTCGCTGACGTAGCAGAAACTCCGCGTCTGCGTGCCGTCGCCGAAAACGGTGACGTCCTCGTTCCGGAGTGCCTGCGACATGAAGGCCGGTACGGCGCGCCCGTCGTTCACGCGCATGCGCGGGCCGTAGGTGTTGAAGATGCGGACGATCTTCGTGTTCACGCCGTGGAAGCGGCGGTAGGCCACGGTCATGGCCTCGGCGAAGCGCTTGGCCTCGTCGTACACGCCCCGCGGGCCGATGGGATTGACGTTGCCCCAGTAGGTCTCCTTCTGCGGGTGCTCCAGCGGATCCCCGTAGACCTCGGAGGTCGAGGCGAGGAGGAACGTCGCCTTCTTCGCCTTCGCGAGGCCGAGCGCCTTGTGGGTGCCGAGCGCGCCGACCTTGAGCGTCGGGATGGGCAGCTCGAGGTAGTCGATCGGGCTGGCCGGGCTCGCCCAGTGCAGGACGTAGTCCACCGGACCTTCGACGTCGATGTAGTGGGTGACGTCGTGGCGGATGAACTGGAAGTCGCGATCGCGCAGGTGCGCGATGTTCGCCAGGTCCCCCGTGAGCAGGTTGTCGATGCCCACCACCGACGCGCCGCGGTCGAGCAGCGCCTCGGACAGGTGGGAGCCGATGAAGCCGGCCGCGCCGGTGATGACCACTCTCAACGCGAAACTCCAGTCAGACTAGGGGCGCAGATGCACGGGAAAGAACAGCCGCAGATGCGCAGATACGTTTGACTCCAGAAACTCAAGACCCCAAGACCCCAAGACCCACTACGTCGCCAGGTGCCTGGGCACGATGGCCTTGACCAGCGTCAGCCACATGATCTTGAGGTCCAGCGACACCGACCAGTTCTCGATGTAGTAGAGGTCGTACTCGATGCGCTTCTCGAGCGACGTGTTGCCGCGCCAGCCGTTCACCTGGGCCCAGCCCGTGATGCCCGCCTTGACCTTGTGCCGCAGCATGTACTGCGGGATGCGGTGCTTGAACTGCTCGACGAAGAACGGGCGTTCCGGACGCGGCCCGACGATGGACATGTCGCCACGGAGGACGTTCCAGAACTGCGGCCACTCGTCCAGGTCGTGACGGCGCAGCCAGCGGCCGATGGGCGTGCAGCGCGGGTCGTCCTCGTCCGCCCAGACCGGCCCCGTGCTCTCTTCGGCGGTCACCGGCATCGTCCGGAACTTGTAAACGGAGAACTGCTTGCCGTCCAGGCCCATCCGCTCCTGGTGGTAGAAGGCCGGCCCGGGCGAGCCGCGCTTGACGAGCCAGGCGATGACGAGGCCGGGAACGAACATCATCGCCAGCGCGACGAACGAGATGGCGATGTCGAGCGCGCGTTTCACGAAGGCGTTGACGCCCTGCAGGGGCACGTCGTTGAGGTTGATGACGGGTACGCCGTCCAGATCCTCGAGCCGGGCGCGCAGCGCGATGAACTGGAGCAGGTCGGGTACCACCTTGACGTCCACGCCCTCGCGGCTCGTGGACTCGACCACGTCGAGCAGCTTCATGTGCTCCTCGAGCGGCAGCGCCACGTAGAGGTGGTCGACCTTCTCGCGCGAGGCCACCTCGGCGGCCTCCCCGAGCGATCCCAGCAGGGGGAGGCCGCGGTAGCCCAGGTGATCCCCGCCGGCCCGGTCGTCCACGAAGCCGACGATCTGGTAGCCCAGTTCGCGATGCTCCAGGATCTTGTCGGCCACCATGCGGCCGAGATCGCCCGCGCCGGCGATGAGCACACGCCGCAGGCCGACGCCCGCAATCCACCGCCGCTCCAGGGCTTCCCGGATGAACTTCCGCGACAGGTAGCCGAGCGCGATGTTGCAGACGAGGAAGAGGCCCCAGACCAGCTGCGACACCTCGTAGGCGCCGCGGTCCTTCAGCTCGTCGGGCAGGTAGTAGGCCTGGAAGTAGAGGGTGCTGACGACGCCCAGCACGACGGCGAAGATGCTGCCGACCAGGACGTTGAAGAAGTCGTCGATGCGGGACCGGCCGCGCCGCAGGCGGTAGAGCCCCTGCAGGTGGAAGCCGAGCGGCACCACGACCGCGACAAAGGGCAGGATGTTCAGGTACTGGTCGATGGGCGGATAGCCCCGGGTGACCGGGACGAGGCCCGAGTCGAAGCGGATGACGTACGCCAGCAGGAACGCCACCATGCCCAGCAGGGCATCGGTGCCCACGTGGAAGGCGACGAGCAGGCGATTGTGCCGTCTCACCATGTCTGCCCGGGAGGCGCCGCCATCAGCTCGTCCACGGCGCGGGCAATCCCGCTCTTGAAGGCCTCACGCGAGAAGCGCTCGGCGTGGGCGCGAATGGCCGCGCCGTCCCAGGCACGGCGGGCCGCCGACCGCAGGCCCTCGGCCAGGGACTCGACGGTGAGCTCGTCCACGAGGACCCCCGTGACGCCGGGCACGACCGTATCGAGGGCGCCGCCACGGGCGGGCGCGACCACAGGGCGGCCGCAGGCCTGGGCCTCGACGGGGACGATGCCGAAGTCCTCTTCACCCGGGAGGATCGTGGCGATGGACGTCCGGTACAGATGGCGAATCTCCTCGTCTGTCTTTCGGCCGACCAGCTGGATTTCACCACCCGCCAGGGCCTCGAGATGGGCGCGCTCCGGGCCGTCGCCGACGATGGTGAGGGCCACGCCCGCCGAGCGGGCGGCTGCCATGGCCAGATCCACACGCTTGTAGGGCACGAGTGCCGAAACCACCAGGAACCGCGAAGTGACGGGGACCGCGTCCGGGGTGTAGAACCCAGTATCGACCGGCGGATACACAATGGCCGACTGACGATTATAGTACAGCGCTATTCTCTGCGCAACATATTGAGAAATAGCAAGATAGCGGTGCACGCGCCCCGCTGTGTCGCGGTCCCAGCGCGCCAGCCAGGCCAGCACGGGCCGGAGCATCGCGCTCAGCGGCCGACCGACTTTCCCCGGGCCGAAGTAGGCATCGAACTGGTCCCATGCGTAGCGCATCGGCGTGAGGCAGTAGCAGAGGTGCCGCGCGCGGCCCGGCACGACCACCGACTTGGCGGCGCAGTGGCTCGTGCTGATCACCAGGTCGTAGCCGTCCAGGTCGAACTGCTCGATGGCGAAGGGGAAGAGCGGCAGGTACTGCCGGTAGAGCCGGCTCGCGGCCGGCAGCCACTGGATCGGCGAACGGACGACCCGCCGCCGCTCGATGGCGGGTGAGGTGCTGCCCGGTACGTGGACCAGCGTGAAGAGATCGGCGGCGGGGAAGACGTCGCATATCGCGTCGAGGACCTTCTCCCCGCCGCGCAGGCCCGTCAGCCAGTCGTGGATGAGCGCCACCCGCATCGCCTGCCCGCTCCCCGGGCGCGGGTGGCCCACGCGGAAACCCTGCCCGATGCTCACGACCCGAGCACTTCCTGGTACACCGCGTGAATCCGCGCCACCGACGTCGCCCAGGAGAACTGGCGCGCGCGCGCGAGGCCCTTGACGATCATGCGCTGCCGCAGGGCCTCGTCGGCGAGCACCGTGACGAGGCCCTCCGCGAGGGCCTCGACGTTGTACGGATCCACGAGCAGCGCGGCGTCGCCCGCCACCTCGGGGAGTGACGACACGTTCGAGGTCACCACCGGCGTTCCGCACGCCATGGCCTCGAGCGGCGGCAGGCCGAAGCCCTCGTACAGCGACGGGAACACGAAGGCGGACGCCAGGCGGTAGAACGACGCGAGCGTTTCGTGCGGCTGGAAGCCGAGGAAACGCACGTGCTTGTCCAGCTTGTGGCGGTGCACGCTCTGCCGGAGCGACGGGTACTTGGACACTTCGTCGCCGATGACCACCAGCTTCAGCCCATCTGGCCCCCGCGGCCGCGCGCGACCGAAGGCGGCGATGAGCCGCTCGAGGTTCTTGTGCGGCCGGATGTTGCCGACGTAGAGCACGAACGGGTGGTCCAGCTGGTAGCGCTGGCGCACGCGGTCGGTGGTGGCCTCGGGCGGAGCGGTGAGGAACCGCTCGTCGATGGCGTTGTAGATCACCTCGACCTTCCTCTGCGGGATGTTGAAGAAGCGGAGGATGTCGCGCTTCGACGCCTCGGACACCGTGAGGATGCGCGCGGCCTGGTGCGTCGCCGCCCACATCGACCCTCGCGCGTAGGCGTGTGCCAGCCGGTTCGGCAGGTACTCCGGGAACATCAGGTGGATGCAGTCGTGGATGGTCACCACGGACCGGCAGCGCGTCGCCGGTGGCAGGACGTAATGCGGCTCGTGCACCAGGTCCGCGTGCTCGCGCCAGAGGCGCCACGGGATGCGGACCTGCTCGGCCACCGAATAGGTGCCGGCCGTCTCGGCCACGATCCGGAACCGCGGCCCGAGCGACCGGGCCAGGTCGAGGTCGCCGGGCCGGCACAGGATGACGTACTCGTTCTCCCGGTCCAGCCGGTCCAGTTGGACGACGAGGTTGCGAATGTACGTGCCGATGCCGAAGTCGCGCAGCTTGCGCGCGTCGATGGCCACCCTAGCCATGGGCCACCTTGCCGGTCAGCCGCAGGTAGAGGCGGAGCGGACCCACCCAGCGCGGATGGTGCTTCTCGTAGTAGGCGAGCTGGCTCTGCCGGCGCAGGCGCTCGGCTTCGGGATTGAGAGACGCCGATCGGCCGCGCAGGTGCCTCACCTCGGCGGCGGGCACGAACAGCACGCGCCGCCCCCGCGCGCGGACCGACGTGCAGAGATCCACGTCCTCGGTGTACAGGAAGAACCGCTCGTCCAGCCTGCCGACGGCCTCGAGGTCGGCCCGCCGCACGAGCAGGCACGCGCCGCTCACCCAGGCGCGGTCGCCCGCCTCGCGGCTTCGTCGCTCGACGTGGCGCGCCACCGGGCCCACACCGCGGCGGTAGAGCGCCATCAGCAGCTTCTGCCTCAACTCGCCCCACGGACTGATCGGCGGCCCGAACGACAGCTCGGCGGCGCCCGTCGCATCCACCAGGCGCGGCCCGGCGATCGCCGCGTCCCCATGCCGCTCGAGCGCGTCCACGAGCGTCTGGATGGCGCCGGTCGGGACGATGGTATCGGGGTTCAGCAGCAGGACGTACTCGCTGGCCGTGGCGCCGATGCCGAGGTTGTTGGCCCGCGCAAAACCCATGTTGCCGCCCGCGTCGATGACCCGCACCGCCGGCCAGTGCGCGCGCACGAACGCGGGCGTGCCGTCGGTGGACTGGTTGTCCACGACGACGACCGCCGCTTCAGGCCGGGCCGTCCGGCCGGCCACCGAATCGAGGCACGCGCCGATCTCGGCGCGCGAGTTGTAGGTCACGACGATGATGGCGAGCGTCGGGGGATCAGCGGGCACCGGCAGCGTCCTCGAGAGCGGCCAGCGTGGCGGCCGCCGTCCGGGACCAATCGTAGCGCGACAGGACGGCCGGCCGGTGCGCCAGGATGGCCGCGCGCGCGGCGGGCTGGCCGAGCAGCTCGAGGAGCACGCGCCCGAGGTCCGCCCGCGTCCCGGGGCCCGGGGCCACGTAGCGTGCCGCGTCGCCGTAGATCTCACGCGCCACGGCGGTGTCCAGCACCACCGGCGCGGCGCCAGCCGCCAGCGCCTCGACGGGCGTCAGGCCGAAACCCTCGTACTCCGACAGGAACGCGAAGACCGACGCCCGGGCGTAGAGGTCCTGAAGCGTGGCCTCGTCCACGTACGAGCGGAACCGGACGCGCGAGCGCACGCCGGGTGGCCGGCGGTCCAGCCCGTGGTCGAGCCGCGCATGCGGCGGCAGCCGGTCCTCGCCGACGATCTCCAGCCGTGCGTCGGGAATGGCCGGCGCGACGATTTCGGCGAAGGCATCGACCAGCACGTCCACGTGCCGCCGTTCGAAGATGGATCCGACGTAGAGCACGAGGGGCTCCCGGGCCCGGCCCGAGTCGGCCGCGGGGGCGGCCCGGGTGCCGAGATGGATGACGCGCACGCGTCCCTCGGGCTGGGCCAGCCGGGTCACGATCTCCCGCTTCGAGAACTCCGACATCGTCAGGATGACGCGCGCGCGCCGCGCGCTCCAGGCCGTGATGACGCGGCGACGCAGTCCCTCGCGCGCCGAGAACCACTCCGGGTGCGCGACGAACGAGACGTCGTGAACGGTGAGGGCCACGGGGCAGGGCGCCGTCAGCGGCGCCGTGTAGCCGGGCGCGAACAGCAGGTCGGGACGGTCTGCCGCGATCGCCCGCGCCAGCGTCCATTGCTCCCATGCCGTGCCGCCGCGCCCCGGCAGCACGCGGACGCGGCCGGCCCACGACTCGGGCACGCGCGGCGCCGACGGCGCGTAGAGCGTCCACGTGTGGCGCCGGGCATCGGGCGACACGCTCCACTCGGCGAGGAGCTCGTGCAGGTAGCGGCCCACGCCCGTGGTCCGGCCGCACAGCTCCCGCGCGTCGACGGCCACCTTCACGCGCGGGCCCCCGCCGCGGCGGCATACGCCGCGCGCACCCGGAGGGCGCACGCCTCCCAGCTGAACGCGGCGGCCCGCGCCAGCCCGCGCGCGGACGCCTGGCGGGCCGCGTCGTCGTCGAGGAGTCGCGCGATGGAGCCGGCCAGACCCTCCACGTCGGCCGGATCGACGGGCGTGGCCGCGTCGCCCACGACCTCTGGCAGCGAGCCTCCGGACGAGACGACCACCGGCACGCCGGCGGCCATGGCCTCGAGCACCGGGAGCCCGAAGCCTTCGTCCAGCGACGGCATGACCAGCATGCGCGCACCGGCGAACAGGCTGCGGCGTTCCGCTTCGCTGACGTAGCCCGTCACGCGCACGTGGCCCGCCAGGGGCGGCCGCGCGGCGCGCTCCCGCCAGGCGGCCGCGGCCGGCGTCAGGCCGCCTGCCAGGATCAACGGGGGGGCTGCAGGCACACGTGCGCGCAGCCGCTCGTAGGCGTCGAGCAGCACGCCGATGTTCTTGCGTGGCTCGAGCGTGCCGACGAACAGGATGTGCGCGGGGGCCTTCGCGGCCCGGGCGCTCCGGACGGCCTCGGCCCAGGGCGGAACGCCGGGCGGGCACAGGTGAATCCGCGCCGGGGGGACTCCCAGCGTGCGCTCGACGTCGGCGGCGGTGTAGGCCGACGACACGACGATGGCGGGCGCCGCCGCGGCATGACGGTGGACGAGGGCTGGAAAGTCGCGGCGCATCTCGGCCGACATTCTCTCCGGGTGCCTCAGGAAATGGAGGTCGTGAATCGTCAGCACGGACGCCGCCTGCCGGGCCGGGATGGCCAGGGGGGCGGCGGCGTGGACCACGTCGGCGGGCCCGGCCAGCCATTCCACGGGTGGCCAGGCCAGGTGATTCCAGCACCAGGTGAGCACCCGGGTGGGGACGCGTCGATCGACCACGCGGACGGCCGGCAGCTCCCCGGCCACCGACGGTCCGGGACGGTCCTTCCAGGACGCCGTGAACACGGCCACCTCGTCCGCCGCGGCGGGGCCGCCGGGCCGGGTGAGCGCGCGGACGAGCTCGTGCACGTATTCGCCGACACCGGTCCGCTGCCGGAGGGCCGGACGGTAGTCGACGAGGATGCGCACGGCGAAGCAGGGTACCACAGAAGCGCCAAGTCCTTGTGTGTCAGTATGTTGACAGTATTCAGAGGGCGATGGTAGGCTCGTCCTTTTGACGCGTCCGTTTGGGCGGGAGCCTGCGGAGAGGGCGGAACTCGCATGAAGATCGCAGTGGTCGGTACCGGTTATGTCGGATTGGTGGTGGGCGCGTGTCTCGCCGAGTCGGGCAACGACGTCATCTGTGTCGACAAAGATGAGGCGAAGGTCCGGCTGCTGCGCCGCGGCCAGGTGCCCATCTACGAGCCCGGCCTCGAGGAGATCGTCCGCCGCAACAAGGACGAAGGGCGGCTGATGTTCACGACCCACCTGGGAAAAGCCGTCAAGGCGTCCCAGATCGTCTTTATCGCGGTGGGGACGCCCCAGGGCGAGGACGGATCGGCCGACCTGCAGCACGTCCTGGGCGTGGCCCGCGACGTGGCGAAAGCCATGGACGGCTACCGGGTCATCGTCAACAAGAGCACCGTGCCGGTGGGGACCGCCGAGCGGGTCCGTGAGATCATCCGGCGCGAGACGACGCATCCGTTCAGCGTGGTGAGCAATCCCGAGTTCCTGAAGCAGGGCGCGGCGGTCGAGGACTTCATGAAGCCCGACCGTGTCGTGATCGGGGCCGAGGACCCGCGCGGCCGCGACCTGATGATCGCGCTCCACAAGCCGTTCACCCGCACGGGCGCGCCCATCATGGTGATGGACTGCGCCAGCGCCGAGCTGTCGAAGTACGCATCCAATGCCCTGCTGGCGACCAAGATCTCGTTCATGAACGAGGTCGCCAACGTGTGCGACGCGTTCGGCGCCGACGTCGACAAGGTGCGCCAGGCGGTCGGGGCCGACAGGCGCATCGGCCCGTCGTTCCTGTTCCCCGGCGTGGGCTACGGCGGCAGCTGCTTCCCGAAGGACGTGAAGGCGCTGGTGCGCTTCTCGGCCGACAAGAAGTACGAGTTCCGGATCCTGAAGGCGGTCGAGGCGGTCAACGAGGCGCAGAAGCGCGTCCTGGTCAGGAAGATCGAGCAGCACTACGGCGGGGCGCTGAAGGGCAAGACCATCGCGGTGTGGGGGCTCGCGTTCAAGCCGAAGACCGACGACATGCGCGAGGCGCCGGCGGTGCCCATCATCGACGCCCTGCTCGAACGAGGGGCGAAGGTGCAGGCCTACGATCCCGAGGCGATGAAGGTGGCGAAGGGGATCTTCGGCTCACGCATCACCTACGCGTCGAAGAACTACGACGCGCTGAAGGGCGCCGACGCACTCGCGGTGGTGACCGAGTGGCACGAGTTCCGCGAGCCCGACTTCGCGCGGATGCGGACGCTGCTGCGCGAGCCCGTGGTCTTCGACGGCCGCAACATCTACGAAAAAGAGCAGATGAAGGCGCAGGGCTTCACCTACTATTCGATCGGGAGGTAGAGGTGGCGCGGGTCCTGGTTTCCGGCGGCGCGGGGTACATCGGCAGCCACGCGGTCCGCGCGCTGGCCGAGGCGGGGCACGCGGTCGTGGTCCTCGACAACCTGTCGGCGGGGCACGCGGCCGCGGTGCCCGGGGGCGTGCCGCTGGTCGTGGGCGACATGCAGGACACCGCCCTGGTGGCCCGGGCGCTGGCCGAGCACCGCATCGACGCCGTGATGCACTTCGCCGCCTGGCTCGACGTCGCGGCTTCGGTGGGGGATCCCCTCGGCTACTACCGCAACAACGTCACGGGCACGGTGTCCGTGCTGGACGCGATGCGCCAGGCCGGGGTGAGGCAGTTCGTCTTTTCCTCCACCTGCGCCACCTACGGTGAGCCCTCGCGCGTGCCGATGGACGAGGCGCTCGACCAGCGCCCGATCAACGCGTACGGGGAGACGAAGCTGGCCATCGAGCGCGCGCTGCCCCACGTGGAGCGCGCGTACGGCATCCGGTGGACGGCCCTCCGGTACTTCAACGCAGCCGGGGCGCATCCGGATGCCACCCTCGGCGAGGATCACCGCCCGGAAATCCATCTCATCCCCCGCGCCATCCAGGCCGCGACCGGCGGGGCGCCCCTCCGGGTGTTCGGCGAGGACTATCCGACGGCGGACGGCACGTGCCTGCGCGACTACATCCACGTCTGCGATCTCGCCGACGCGCACGTCCTGGCGCTGGCCGCGCTCGCCGACGGCGCGCCGTCGGCGGCGTACAACGTGGGGACCGGCACGCCGCACTCGGTGCGGGCGGTCATCGAGGCGGTGAGCTGCGCGGTGGGACGGCCCGTGCGGTGGGAGCGCGCGCCGAGGCGGCCCGGGGATCCCGCGGCGCTCTACGCCTCGAGCCTGAAGATCCGGCAGGCGCTCGGCTGGCAGCCTCGATACGCCGACCTCGACACCATCGTGCAGCACGCCTGGCGCTGGCACGCGTCGCATCCGCGGGGGTACGAGGACGCCGTCCCGCAGAACGCCTGATGGACGCCTTCCTGCGGCTGCTCCGATACGCGCGCCCGCATGCCGGCCTCATCACCGGCGCGGTGGCCGCGATGGTCGTCTACGGCGCGGCATCGGCCGCGCTCGCGTGGCTCATCAAGCCCATCGTGGACGAGGTGCTGCCTGCGCAGGATCGCCTCGGCTTCGTCGTCTCCGCGCTGATCATCGCGTACTCCCTCAAGGGGCTGGGCTCCTACTTCTCCAGCTACCTCATGGACGACATCGGCCAGCGTGTGGTCCTGGCCATCCGCAACCAGCTCTTCCGGCACCTGCTGGACCAGTCCGCGGCCTTCTTCGCGCGCCGCACCACGGGGCAGCTGCTGTCGCGCATCAACAACGACGTCAGCCAGGTGCAGCGGGCCGTGGCCGAGACCGTGGGCGATCTGGCCCGCGAGTCGCTCGCGCTCGTCGGGTACGCGGGGCTGCTGTTCTACTACGACGCGAAGCTGGCGCTGGTCTGCATGACCGCGGCGCCGCTGGTCATCTACCCGCTGGTGCGGCTCGGCAAGCGCGTACGGACCGTCACGCGGTGGAGCCAGGAGGCCCAGGAGCACATGTCGCACGTGGCCGGAGAGGCCTTCGCCGGCCACCGCATCGTCAAGGCGTTCGGGGCCGAGGCGCGCGAAGCCCGCAAGTTCGACGGCGCGGCCCGCTCGCTCTACCGGTCGAACATGAAGGTGACGCGTGTGCTGTCGATCCTGCCGCCGCTCATGGAGCTGCTGGGCGGGCTGGCCATTGCCGGCGCGCTCTGGTACGGCACGCGCGAGATTGCGGGCGGACGGCTCACGGCGGGCGAGTTCACGCTGTTCGTGGCGGCCCTGCTGATGATGTACGGGCCCGTCAAGAAGCTGAGCCGCGTCAATGCCAACCTCCAGCAGGCCGTGGCCGCCTCGGAGCGGATCTTCGATCTGCTGGACACTCATACCGAGGTGCGCGAACGGCCCGGCGCCGAGGCCCTGCCGCCCTTCCGGCACGCCATCGCGTTCGAGGGGGTCGGCTTCGGCTACGAGGACGGCCACGGGCGGAACACGCTCAGGGGCGTCAGCGTCACGGTGCGGGCCGGCCAGATGATCGCGATCGTGGGGCGGAGCGGGGCGGGGAAGACCACGCTGGTCAACCTGCTGCCCCGTTTCTACGACGTCACGGAGGGCCGCATCCTGATCGACGGGCGGGACATCCGCGATGTGAGTCTCGCCTCACTGCGCGCGCAGATTGGCATCGTCACGCAGGAAACCGTGCTCTTCGACGACTCCATCGCGGCCAACATCGCGTTTGGCGCGCCGGACGCCGGCCGAACGGCGGTCGAGGCGGCGGCACGGGCCGCGCACGCGCACGACTTCATCACCGCCCTGCCGGACGGTTACGAGACGACGATCGGCGAACGTGGCCAGCGGCTGTCGGGCGGCCAGCGGCAGCGGCTCGCCATCGCGCGCGCCCTGCTCAGGAACTCGCCCATCCTCGTCCTGGACGAGGCGACCTCCGCCCTCGACGCCGAGTCCGAGCGGCTCGTGCAGGACGCGCTGGCGACCCTCCTCATGAATCGCACGTCGTTCGTCATCGCACACCGGCTCTCGACCGTGCGCCGGGCCGACGCCATCATCGTGCTCGAGCGCGGCCGCATCGTCGAGATGGGCCGCCACGACGAGCTGGTCGGCCGCCCGGGCGGCGCCTACGCCCGGCTGCATCAGCTGGAACTCGTCGACGATCACCTCGTGACCACCCCTTCGACCTCGAGCCCCCACCCATGATCAAGAGCATGACCGGCTTCGCCTCGCTGACGCGGGACGACGACCTGGCCGCCGTCGGTGTGACCATCCGTGCGGTCAACCATCGGTTCCTCGACCTGCAGCTGCGGCTCCCCGCGGCCCTGGCCGACCTTGAGCCCCGGCTCCGCGCGCTCGTCCAGCGGCGGCTCGCGCGCGGGCGCGTGGAGGTGAGCGTCTCGCTGCAGATGCGCCAGGCCCCGGTGCCGGACGTGCAGCTGAACGCCCCGTTCGTGCAGGCGCTTTCGGCGGCCCTCTCGCAGGCGCGCGCCGACGGCCTCGTCGACGGGGGCCTCGCGGCCGGGGACCTGCTGCGGCTGCCCCAGGCCCTGGTCATTCGCGAACGCCTCGCGGACGGCGGGCACACGCCCGAGGCGCTGGCCGGGCTGGTGGAGACGCTGGTCGAGGCGTCGCTCGAGCAGCTGGACCACATGCGCACGCGAGAGGGCGACCATCTGCGCACGGACCTGGCTGCCCGCAAGGACCTGCTGGCGACCTTCGTGGACAACGTCGTGAAAGCGGCGCACACTGGACGCGTGGATCTCGAGAGCCGGCTGCTGGAGCGCGCGCGCGAGCTGGCGTCGGCGCTGCCCATCGATCAGGCCGCGCTGTCCCAGGAGGTCGTGCGCGTGGCGCAGCGGTCGGACATCACCGAGGAAGTGACCCGCTTTCGCGGGCATCTCGACCACTGGGACGCCCTCACGGATGGCCCGGAGCCGTGCGGCCGGAAGCTGGACTTCCTGCTGCAGGAGATGAACCGCGAAGTGAACACCATCGGCTCCAAGGCCGACGGCCTGCAGGTGTCGGAGCTGGTGATCCTCGCGAAGGCCGAGCTCGAGCGCATGCGGGAGCAGGTCCAGAATGTCGAGTAGGACGCGCGGGCTGTTGTTCATCGTGTCCGCCCCGTCCGGGGCGGGGAAGACCACGCTGGCCGAGCACCTGGTGCAGATCCTGCCCAACCTGCGGATGTCGCGCTCCTACACGTCCCGACCGGCGCGGCCCGGCGAGCGAGACGGCGTCGACTACCACTTCGTGACGCGAACGCAGTTCGAGGCGATGATGGCGGGCCACGAGTTCCTGGAGTGGGCCGACGTGTTCGGCAACTTCTACGGCACCTCGGCGGCCGACACCGAGCGTCTGGTGGCGGGCGGCCAGGACGTGGTCCTCACCATCGACGTGCAGGGTGCGCGGCAGGTGAAGGGCCGCGGCGTCGACCACACGTCCATCTTCGTGCTGCCGCCCTCCTTCGACGTGCTCGAGCGACGATTGCGCGGCCGCAGCAAGGACACCGAGGAGCAGATGCAGCGCCGCCTGTCCGCGGCGCGCGCCGAGGCGGCGAGCTACGTGGATTACGACTACGTGGTGGTCAACGACCAGCTGGAGCCCACCGTCGTGCGGCTGCAGGAGATCATCGCCGCCGAGCGATCCCGCACGCATCGCATGCGCGGGATCGCCGAAGAGATCATCAGGACGTTTCGCCCGTAGAATGTAGGCGTATGCCCCTCATCGCCCTCGGCGTCACCGGCGGCATCGGCGCCTACAAGGCGGTCGAGATCGCGCGCGGCCTGCAGAAACAGGGGCACGACGTGGTCGCCGTCATGACCGACTCGGCCCGGCGCTTCGTCACACCGCTGACCTTCGAGGCCATCACGCGGCGCCAGGTCGTCACGGACCTGTGGACGCCGGGCGCCAACGCCGACATCGAGCACATCGCCCTGGCGTCGCAGATCGACCTGCTGCTCGTGGCGCCGTGCACCGCCAACACGCTGGGGAAGTTCGCGCACGGTCTCGCCGACGACTTCCTGTCGTCGCTCTACCTGGCCACGACGGCGCCGGTGGTGCTGGCGCCGGCCATGAATACCCACATGTTCGCGCATCCCGCCGTCGCTGCCAACCTCCACGCGCTGCAGACCCGCGGCGTGCGCATCGTCGAGCCGGGGTCCGGGTACCTCGCGTGCGGGTGGATCGGGAAGGGCCGCCTGGCGGAGCCGGAGGCCGTGGTGGCCTTCGTGCAGCAGGTGCTCGCGCCGACGCCCTCCGCGCTGCGGGGCCGCACCGTGCTGGTGACCGCCGGCCCGACCTACGAGAACATCGATCCGGTCCGCTACATCGGCAACCGCTCCAGTGGCCGCATGGGGTTCGCCCTGGCGGCGGAGGCGGCGCGCCGCGGGGCGCGGGTGACGCTCGTGTCGGGGCCGACGACGGTGACGCCGCCCTCGGGGATGGAGGTGGTGCGCGTGCGCAGCGCGGCCGACATGCACGCCGCCGTGATGGCGCGCGCGGCCGACCAGGACGTCGTCATCATGGCCGCCGCCGTGGCCGACTACACGCTGGACCAGGCGCCGCTGAAGATTGCGAAGTCTGAGGGGCCGCTGGTGCTGACGCTCTCGCGGACGCGCGACATCCTGGCCGATGTCGGCGCGCTGCCCTCGCGCGGCGAGGGGCGGCCCGTGCTGGTGGGCTTTGCCGCGGAGACGCACGATGTCGTCGCGCACGCGCGGGACAAGCTGGCGCGGAAGCGCGCCGACCTCATCGTGGCCAACGACGTGGCGCGGCCCGATGCCGGCTTCGAAGTGGAGTCCAACGCGGTGACCCTCGTGTCGGCCGATGCCGCCGAGGAGGTGGGCCTGCAGTCGAAAGAGGCCGTGGCCGCGCGCATCCTCGATCGCGTCGAGCCGCTGGTGTCGGCGTGGCCGGCCCAGGCGCCGGCCCGGTAACACGCGATGTCCAACGAGCTGGCCGAGCACCTGAAGTACTTCGCCGAGATGGGCGTGAGCGGCGTCAGCCGCGATCCCGCGTGGCGCACGCGGAGGGACGCGGCGTCGGCCGTGGCCGCCGGGGGGCACGGCGACGTGAGTGCCGACCGGCTGCTGGCCGGGCTCGAGGCCGAGATCGGCCCGGACTGCACCCGTTGCAAGCTCGCCGGGCTGGGCCGGCGGCAGGTGGTCTTCGGCGTCGGCAACCCGCGCGCGCGGCTGATGTTCGTGGGCGAGGGGCCCGGTGAGGAGGAAGACAAGCAGGGCGAGCCGTTCGTCGGCCGCGCGGGGCAGCTGCTGACGAAGATCATCGAGGCCATCGGCCTCACGCGCGAGCAGGTCTACATCGCCAACGTCATCAAGTGCCGCCCGCCCGGCAACCGCAATCCGGAGCCGGACGAGGTCGCGGCGTGCGAGCCCTTCCTGTTCCGCCAGATCGACGCGATACAGCCGCGGGTGATCGTCGCGCTCGGCAAGTTCGCGGCACAGTGCCTGCTGCGAACGGCGGATCCGATCACGCGGCTGCGCGGGAAGGAATTCGACTACCGCGGCGCGACGCTCATCCCCACGTTCCACCCCGCGTACCTGCTGCGCAACCCGCCGGCCAAGCGCGAGGTGTGGGAGGACATGAAAAAGGTGCGCGCCCTCCTGCAGGGCGACCGCCGGCCCTGACCGTGCCGGACCGGCTTGTCTCCGTCGCGGTGCCCGTCGCCGCGCTGGGTCTCCTCACCTACCGCGTGCCGGCGGCGCTCGGCGTGCCGCGGGAGGGGGCGCGCGTCGTGGTGCCGCTCGGGCCGCGGCGCCTGACGGGCGTCGTGCTGGGCGAGGCGGCAGCGCTCGACCCGTCCATCGAGTTGCGCGAGCTCATCCAGGTCCTGGATGACGAGGCGTTCGTGCCGGCCGACGTGGTGCGCCTGGCGGCCTGGGTGTCGGACTACTACCTGGCGGGCCCCGGCGCGGCGCTGTCGGCGGCGCTGCCGCCGCACGGCCTGAGCGCGCGCGTGGACGCGTTCAGGACGGTCCGCGTGGCGACCATCACGGCCCAGGGGATGGACGTGCTCGACCGCGCGACCGGGCCGCGATGCGCCGGCGGCGACGGGGACCGCGATCTGCCGCGGCTCGGCGCGCGGCAGCGCGAGGCGCTGCAGCAGCTGGCCGGTCGGCCCGGCGGGATGCCCACGCCGGACCTCGCGGAGCGCGGCATCCCGTCGTCCGCGCTGACGCGCCTGCGCACGCTGGGACTGATTGCGCTCCGGACCGACACGCTCGCGCGCGACCCGTTCGAGGGCGACCGCCACGCGTTGCGCGCGGCCTCGGCCGCGCCCGCGCCACGCGCGCTCACCGACGACCAGCGCGCGGCCCTCGACACGCTGGCGCCGCTCGCCGATGCCTGCGCCTTCCACACGGCGCTGGTTCACGGCGTCACCGGCAGCGGCAAGACCGAGCTCTACCTGCGGCTGGCCGAGCGCGTCCGCGCGCAGGGGCGGGGCGTGCTGGTGCTGGTGCCGGAGATTGCGCTCACACCGCAGGTGGCGGCCCTGTTCCGCGGGCGCTTTGGTTCGCACGTCGCCATTCAGCACAGCGGGCTCTCGGACGGCGAGCGGCACGACCAGTGGCACCGCATCCGCCGCGGCGAGGTGGACGTGGTCGTCGGCACGCGGTCGGCCGTCTTCGCCCCGCTGGCCCGTCCGGGCCTCATCGTCGTCGACGAGGAGCACGACACCTCCTACAAGCAGGAGGACACGCCCCGCTACCACGGGCGCGACGTCGCGGTGATGCGCGGCAAGCTCGCCGGCTCGCTGGTCGTGCTCGGGTCGGCCACGCCGTCGATGGAGTCGTACGCCAATGCGCGCGCCGGGCGGTACACGCTGGTCACGCTCGATCGCCGCATCCTCGATCGCCCGCTGGCGAGCGTGAGCGTGGTGAACATGCGCGAGGAGATGGCGGACACGACGCCGGACGTGGTGCTCAGCCGCGCCCTGGTGGAGGCGCTCGGGCAGCGCCTCGAGGTGGGGGAGCAGGCGGTCATCCTGCTGAACCGGCGCGGGTTCGCGACGGCGATGTTCTGCCGGCAGTGCGGCCACACGCTCGAGTGCCCGAACTGCAGCGTCTCGCTGACGGTGCACCGGCCGCAGAAAGGGCCGCAGCCGGGGCGGGCGGGGGGGGGGGGGGGGGGGGGGGGCGCGCCGGGGGGAAGTAGGGGAGGGGGGGGCCCCCCCCCCCCCCCCCCCCCCCCCCCC
>CAUJDN010000090.1 GCA_963169195.1 Acidobacteriota bacterium
ATCCCCCGCACGCTCGGCCTGACGGACCTCGTCCTGCTGAGCACCGTGGCCATCGTCAACGTCAACGTCGTCCCCCCCGTGGGCGTGTTCGGGCGGGCGACGCTGGGGTTGTGGGTCCTGGCGTGGCTGGCCTTCTTCGTGCCGTCGGCCATCGCGGTGCTCGTCCTCTCGCGACGATACCCGGGCGAAGGCGGCGTCTATCTGTGGGCGCGCCGCCACTTCGGCGACTTGCACGGCTTCATCTCGGGCTGGTGCTACTGGACCAACAGCCTCTTCTACGTTCCCGTGCTGCTCGTCTACCTGGCGGGGGTGCTCGCGTTCGCCGGCGGCGAGCGAACGGCGGGCCTCGTGGACGACAAGTGGTTCGTCGGCGTGGTGGCCTTCGGATGGCTGGCGCTCATCACGGCCGCCAACATCCGTGGCATGGGCGTCGGCAAGTGGATCAACAACATCGGCGGGATGGGCGGCATGGCGACCGCCGCACTGGTCGCGCTCGCGGCCGCGGTGGCCCGCTGGCAGGGCACCTCCGCCACACCGCCCCTCGCGGCGGGCTCGCTGTCCGACATGGCGGGCGGCCTGGGCGTCATGTGTTTCGCCTTCATCGGCATCGAGCTGGCGTCGACGATGTCCGACGAGATCAGGAATCCGCGTCGCGACGTGCCGCGCGCGATCGCCATCACGGGCGTCGTGGCGCTCGTCGCGTACGTGCTGGTGGCCGATGCCCTGCTGGCGCTGGTGCCGCCGGGGGAACTCGAGGCCATCCAGGGCGTGATGCAGGCGGTGCAGTTCGGGGCGGACGCGGCCGGGGCCGGCTGGCTGGTGGCCCCCATTGCCGTCGTCATGGCGCTGTCGGTCGGCGGGTCGGCCTCGGCCTGGTTTGCCGGGCCGTCGCGCATCCCGTTCGTGGCGGGCATCGACCACGCGCTCCCGCCCGTGCTGGGACGCCTTCACCCGAAGTGGGGATCGCCCTATGTGGCGCTGCTCGCGTGCGCCGCCATCTCGGCGGGCCTCACGGCGCTGTCGATGACCGGGTCGACGGTTGCCGAGGCCTACCAGGTGCTGCTGCGGGCCGCCGTGGTCATCAACCTGATCCCCTTTGTCTACACCTTCCTGGCGCTGACGACGCTCGACGAGGCGGAGCCCGTGGAGCGTCTCGCCGGCCTCGTCGGGACCGTCGTGACCGCCGGCGGGATCGTGGCCGTGTTCCTCCCCACGGGCGACGTCGGGAACGTGGTCGCCTTCGAACTCAAGATGGCGGCCGGCGTCCTGGGCCCGCTCTCTATAGGGCTGTGGATGTTCTGGCGCTCCCGGGGAACGGCGAGTCGCGACGCCTGAGCGGCGAGCAGAACCGCGCAGCCGTATCTGGAATTGCGCAACCCACCGGAGCGCCCGCCCGCGGACCGACGCCGGGACGAGCGGCAGGCATTTCGCCCTAACTATTTGAGACCACATAGGAAATCGCCATTGACAGCACTCGGACACGGCCGGATAATGCGCCGTCACAGAACTGTTGCGGTAGCTCTAGGCTCTTTGCTTTGCGGCTGGCCCCTTCCCGGGGTTTGCCTGGAGGTCAGAATGCGACGTTGTCTAGTGTGGCTCTGCACTGCCGCCGTGCTGTTGGCGGTTCCCCTTGCAGCTTCGGCCCAGCGAACCACGGGTGACATCCGAGGCGTGGTAACGGATGAATCCGGGGCGATCCTTCCCGGTGTCACGGTGACGATTCGAAGCACCGCGGTCCCGGGCGCGCCCACCACGGTCACCAACGAAGCGGGCATCTACCGCTTCCCGAACCTGCCGCCGGGGTCGTACGACATCACGGCCGAGCTCTCGGGCTTTGCGACGAGCACCCAGACCGGCATCCCGGTGTCGCTGGGCGGGACGGCCGAAATCAACATCCAGCTGAAGGTGAGCGCGCAGCAGGAAACCATCACGGTGACGGCCGAGGCGCCGGTGGTGGACTCGACCAGCACGCAGGTGGCGACCAACTACTCGCGCGAGTGGGTGGAGAACGCACCGGTGCGGCGCTTCACGTTCTTCGACCTGGTGAACGCGGCCCCGGGCGTCAGCCCCGCCACCTCGACGAGCTCGCGGTCGTCGTCGTTCGGGTCGGCGACCAACGAGAACCTGTACCTCCTGGACGGCACGGACTTCACCGCGCCGCTGACCGGGGCGGCCTGGCCGTGGCCCAACACGGACGCGATCGAGGAAATTCAGGTGCTCTCGCTGGGCGCGTCTGCCGACTACGGCAACCTGGGCGGCGCGGTGTTCAACGTCGTCACCCGCCAGGGCAGCAACACCTTCAAGGGCGACGCCAACTTCTACTTCATGAACCAGAGCCTGACGGGCCGCAACACGACGGACGATCAGGACGATGGCCTGCCCTACAATCGCGACGAGTTCAAGGACACCACGGTGCAGCTGGGCGGGCCGGTCATCAAGGACCGGTTCTGGTTCTTCGGGTCGTACCAGTACCAGAAGGACTCCGACTCGCAGCCCGGCACGGATCCGGAGTTCCCGGCCGTGTCGTCCGCCAAGCGGTACTTCTTCAAGCTGAACTACCAGATCAACCAGGACAACCGGCTGCAGTTCCAGCAGCACGACGACTTCTACCGCATCCCGGGACGCGCGTCGGCCAACACGGCGCCGAGCACCATCGGCGTCGAGAACGGCCACAACCCCTCGCCCGGGTTCCTGTGGTCGTCGGTGATCAACCCGACCACGGTCTTCGAAGCACGCTACTCCGGATTCTACGGCGTGGATCACGGCGATCCCCTCGAATCGGGCGAGCCGCGCGTCAAGCCCCGCTATTACGACCTCGACACCGGCCAGATCACGGGCGGCATCTACTCGTGGTACGACGGCAAGAGCCAGAAGACGGCGTTCTCGGGCAAGCTGACGAAGTACGCCGACAACTTCCTGGGCGGCAGCCACGACTTCAAGATCGGCGTGCAGTACAACACCGGCTTCGGCGAGTACACCTACGGCCCGAACGACTACATCTACACGTACGGGAGCGAGCCGGCCTATGGCTCCACCCAGCTGCCGTGGACGCAGGGCGGCCGCCTGAAGGCCATCGGCATCTTCGCGGACGACTCGTACCAGATCGGCCGCGCGACGCTGAATCTCGGCCTCCGCTACGACGACAGCAAGGCCTACTTCGTCGCGCAGGACCTGCTGGACGCGCAGGGCAATCCGACGGGCCAGAAGTCCCGTGCGGTAGATGAGGTGTTCCGGTGGCGCGTGCTGTCGCCGCGAGTCGGCGTCACGTTCAAGGTGAACGAAAGTGGCTCGACCCTGGTCAAGGCCCACTACGGCCGCTACTACCGAGGCATTGTCACCGGCGAGTTCGACAACACGACGCCGTCGATTTCTCCCCGCTATCTCTTCTCGGGCACCTACGGACCGGGTGGCGAGCCGCTCGACAAGGAGCAGGTTTCGGACATCAGCCAGCTGAGCGTGGACGCGAACCTGAAGAATCCCTACACGGACCAGTTCATTCTGGCGTGGGAGCAGCAGGCCGGGCCCAACATCGGCTTCTCGGTGAACTACGTCTACAAGAACAGCAAGCGACAGACGGCGTTCCCCGACATCGGCGGCATCTACGAGCTGGTGCCGTTCACTGCCCCGTCAGGTGTGAGCGTGAGCCAGGTATACCAGCTGCAGAACGATCCCGAGGATCGCCTCTTCCAGCTGCGGAACGACGATCGGATGTACGCGAAGTACAACGGCCTGGCGTTCGAGGTGAAGAAGCGCATGTCGAACAACTGGCAGGCGAACGTCGGCGTCACCCTCTCGAAGGCCGAGGGGCGCCTGGGCTCGAGCTCCGCGCGCTCGTCGCCGCTGACGGCGCCGACCAGCCTGGCGGGCATCTTTGGCCAGAACCCGAACGACTTCATCAACAGCAACGGCCGCCTCATCGGCGACCGCCCGGTCGTGGTGAAGGCGCAGTTCGTCTACCAGCTGCCGATGGGCTTCCTGACGTCGTTCAACTTCCAGTCGCAGAGCGGCCGCCCGGTCGTCCAGGAGCTGCGCATCCCGAGCAGCCTCACCGGCATCCCCGGTACCAACCGCGCGGTGGCCAATGTCGTGGACGGCGAGCTCAGAGCCACTCAGTGGACGACGCTCGACGCCAGGCTCGAGAAGGCGTTCAACCTCGGAGGCACGACGGAGCTCGCCGTGTTCGGCGACTTCCTGAACCTCTTCAATAGCGACTCCACCGAGAGCGTGCTCGACCGGCGCCTCACCAGCTCGAGCTACCTGGTGCCGTCACGCTTCATCCTGCCGCGCCGGTTGATGATTGGAGGGAAGTTCAGGTTCTGATCGCGTCGGGAGTCGGGAGTCGGGCACCGCGAGTCGGGAAGCCCAAACCTGAAGCCCGAAGCCTGAAGGGACGGAGGAATCTACGGCCCGGGGTCGCGGTAGGCGCGGCCCCGGGCCGTGATCTGTACGGCCAGATCGCGGTCACCCTGGGCTTCGGCCAGTGCCGCGGCGCGGGCGCTCGTCGACCGCGCCTCACCCACCAGCCCGTTCGCCGCCAGGGCTGAGGCGAGCGTGTCCAACGCGCGTGGGTCACGGCCGCCCGTGGCGTCCACCACCGCACGTGCGATTCGGAGTGCCAGCTCGACGTCCGTCCGCTCGAGCCCCGGTGTCTCGGTCAGCAGGCGTGCCAGGTTGTGGGCCAGCCCCACGTCGGTCTGGTGCACGGCGAGCGCGCGCTCGAACACCGTGCGGGCCTCTCGGGGCTGACCCGCCTGCTGCAAGAGCACCCCCAGCGCGTTGGCCACCGCCGCGTCTGTCTCGCCCTGGCGAAACGCCTCGCGCAGGTGCGGCAGCGCCTCCCCGGCTTGACCCAGGCCGGCCAGCGCCATGCCCAGCGAGGCCCGCGAGTGCCGCCGCGCGGGGTCGAGCGCGATGGCCTGCTCGTAGCGCGCCGCCGCCTCGGCCAGGTTCCCGCGCGTCGCGAAGTCGTTGCCCTCGCGCTCGAGGCGCACGGCGTCGAGCCGCGCGAGGTTGGTCCGCGCGTCGGCGTGCGCGGGATTGACCGCCAGCGCCTGGCGGTACCGCTCGGCCGCCTCGTCCGGGCGCCCCTCGGCGGCGAGCGCGACGCCGAGGTTGTAGAGCCCGACGTCGTTTGCCGGGTCCAGCGTGACCACGCGCGTCCACAGCGACACGGAGTCGGCCCAGGGCGCCAGCGTGCCGCGCGTCACGAGGGCCGAGGAGACGAGGAGCACGAGTGCGACGGTGGCGAGCGCGCGGGCGCGCCAGCGCTGCCGGGCCGCGGCGCGAAGGCCGGCGCCCACGGCGGCGAGCACGACCACGATGCCGGGCAGATAGGTGTAGCGGTCCGCCGTGGCCTGCTGGCCGCTGGCGACCAGACCGGCGGCCGGCGCGAGCAGTGTGAGATAGCAGACCCACATCGCGGCGAGCGATGGCCACCGGCTGCGCCAGTGCCACGCGGCCGCCGAGATCCCCACGGTCGCGATCGCCGCCGCGGCCGCGAGGCCGGCACTGCCCACCGGGTCGAGCGGCAGCACGTCGAGCGGCGTCAGTCCCACGGGCACGGCCGTCCGCCAGAGGTACACGAACGGCGCCGATGCCGCCGCTTGCAGGCGATAGAGCCACGGGATCTCGGCCAGCCCGGGCACGCGCGCCATGTACTCCACGCCAGACGAGGCGACGGCAAGGCCCGCGAACGGAAGGGCGCGCACCACGCTGGCGCGGAGCGTGCGTCGATGCAGCCACGTGTCGAGGATGACGAAGACGGCCGGAAGGCCGAGGGCCACCGCGCGGGCGGCCAGCGACGCGGCGAAGAGGAGCGCCGCGGGCACGAGCGATCGCTCCGCGCCAGACGCCGAGGCCGCGAGCCATGCCCACGTCGAGGCCATCGCGAGCGAGACGCCCAGCGCATACGGGAGCGCGCTGATCCAGGCCACCACCTCGACGCGGAGCGGATGGAGGCCGTAGAGCAACGCGGCCGCGAGCGCCGCGCCATCACGCCATGGCACCGGCGCCTCGGGCACGGCGCGCGCGAGGACGTGCCGACCCACGGCCCAGACGAGGATCGACACCAGCGCATGGATCGCCACGTTCGCGGCATGAAACCATGCCGCGTCGAGCCCGGCGACGGCCTTGATGCCCGCCCACACCAGCCAGCTGATCGGCTGGTAGTGTTCCAGGTGGAAGGTGGTGAACGCCCACCGCCACGCGCCGGGGAAGTCGAGTGCGGTGTTCTCGACGATGACGCGCGGATCGTCCCAGTTGACGAAGGCGAAGCCGAGCGCGGGCCAGTAGGTCGCCGCCACCGCGGCGGCGATCGCCGTGACCGTCAGGACTCGCGCGAGCATCCGGGAGAGTCTAACGCCTGCTGGAAAGAAATCGCGAAGGCACGACGTTCACGAACACCGGCACGAAGAACGCCCCTTCTTCAGCCCCCAAGCCCTACGTCCCAAGCCCCAAGCCCCACGCCCCCTCGGCTCAGCGCAGCTCGGCGAGACGCTGGCGGGCCGGGGCGAAGCGGGGATCGATCTCCAGGGCGCGGCGAAACGCCGCCGCGGCCTCGTCACGCTTGCTCTGCCGCGCCAGCGCCAGGCCGAAGTTGTAGGCGTACTGCGCGTTGCCACCGTCGCGTGTGGAGGCTTCCCTGAACGCCTGCTCCCCCGCCGCGAGATTGCCGCTGCCGGCCAGCACCATGCCCAGCGAGTTCCAGTACGAGGCGACGTTCGGGTCCAGCTTCACGGCCTCCTGCAGCAGCCGGACGGCGTCCGGAGCCCGGCCGAGGTCCCGGTACAGCTCGCCGAGCTTCACGCGGATCAGCGCATCGCGCGGTGCCAGCTCCGCCACGCGCTCGAAGGCGCGTGCCGCGGATGCCGGGTCGCCGAGCCGCCTCACCGAGTCGCCCTCCAGCTCGATCAGCCGCGGGTCGTCCGGTGACACCTTCAGCCCGCGGCGCACGGCGTCCAACGCCAGGCTCGGCTGGCCATCGGCCAGGTGCACATCCGCGAGCCCGACATACGCCGGCGTGTAGGCCGGCAGCTTCTGGAGGGCGCCCTTGTAGTGCGTCGCCGCCTCCTTCCAGCGCTTCAGCCCCACCAGCGCGCGCGCCGCGTAGTAGTGCGCCTCGAAGCTGTCGATGCCTCGTGCGAACAGCTTCTGGAACCCGCCATAGCTCTCCGCGAAGCGGCCCTCGCGGAGGCTCACCAGGCCCCCGCGCATGAGGGTGTTGACCTCCTGGTACTCCTCGATCTTGTCCTTGGGATCCGCGCCCGACGCCGTCACGGCGGCGGGGCCAGCCGAGCTGACGTAACCGAGCGCGCCGAGCTTCTCGAGCAGGTCCGCCGGCACCGAGGCCGCGGCAGGCTCCGTGTTCCGCAGCAGCGCCTGCTCCTCGCGGAGTCGCTGCTCGATGCCCGAGCGATACGCCCGCGCGCGCTGGGGCTCGCGCTCGATCAGGTTCTGCAGCTCGCCCGGGTCCTGCTCGAGGTCGTAGAGCTCCGGCCGCGGCGCCAGGATGTACTTCCAGCGGCCATCGCGGACGGCGCGAAGGTCGCTCCACCCGTAGTGGACGAGCGGCACCAGCGACTCGGCGAAGGTGGGCTCGTCCTCCATCGGCGTCCCGCGCAGCGCGGGCGCCAGCGAGCGGCCGGACACCCGGGGCGTCTGGCCCGCGAAGCCGAGCAGGTCCAACACGGTTGGCATCAGGTCCACCGTGCGCGCCACCATGTCGAGCGTCGTACCGGGCTGGATGCCGGGTCCCCGCATCAACAAGGGCACCGCGAGCGTCGTCTCGTAGACGAAGAACCCGTGCACGCTCTCCTTGTGTTCCTCGAGTCCCTCGCCGTGGTCCGAGGTCACGACGAGCAGCGTCTCGTCCTTCAGCTTCGCCGCGGCCAGCGCCTGGTCGAGGCGGCCTACGAGCTCGTCGGACCACGCGACCTCACCGTCGTACTCCCGGCCGGCATAGCGCGACGCATACGGCTCGGGCGGCTCGTATGGGTCGTGCGGGTCGTACAGGTGCACCCAGGCGAAGCGCCGCTCGGTCCCCGGCTCGCTCAGCCAGGCAATGGCTTCAGCCGCCGTTTCGTCGCCGCGCTTCTGGATGGTGTTCAGGAACCGCGCATCGTCCTTGCCGATGTCGAACTCGTCGGAGTAGCGGCCGAACCCGCGGTCCAGGCCGGACTGCTTCGACAGCACGATCGAGGACACGAACGCCGCCGTCCTGAAGCCATTCTTCTGGAGGATCTCCGCCAGCACCGGCACGCCGCTTCCGAGGGATGGCGACACGTTGTCGCGGATGCCGTGCTCGGCCGGGTAGAGGCCGGTGAAGAGCGAGATGTGCGACGGGCGCGTGAGCGGCACGTGCACCGAGGCGTGCCGGGCCATGGCGCCGTCGCGCGCCAGCCCGTCGAGGTTCGGCGTGGCGACGGTGGTGTTGCCGTAGGCGCCAACGCGGTCCGCGCGCAGCGTGTCGATCGTGACGATGACCACGTGCCTGGGCCACGCGGCCGCCGGCGCCGCCGGCTCGCGTGACGAGCATCCAGCCACCAGGCCGGCCGTGATGACCAGCAACGCCGCGGCGCCCGGAGAGAGCAGCTGTTTCCGCATCCTTCGATTCGTCCTCGTGCCGCCTACCTGAGACTCATCTGCGCCATCTGCGTCATCTGCGGCCCCTCTCCGTCAACTGCGGCCCCTCTCCGTCATCTGCGGCCCTTCTGCGTCCGTTCGGCCCGCTGGCCCTCCGCCGCGTGCCGCCGGGCATCGGCGTCCCGCCCCAGGCTCGAATAGACGTCGGCCAGAACGTAGTGGCCGAGGGGCGCCATCGACGGATCCGGGTTCGAGGCCAGCCCACGCACGGCCGCCTGCTCCGCTCCCTTCAGGTCCCCGGCGTCGAGCAGGGCCTTGGCCAGGTAGAGGTGTCCCGTGCCGAAGTCGGGCTTCTTCTCCACGGCGGCCCGGAAGTGCGCGAGGGCATCGGCGCCGCGCCCGGCCTTCGAGAGCAGGCGGGCCAGGTTGAAGTGCGGCTGGTACAGCGTCGGGCTCACCCGGATTTCCGCCTCGTATGCCGCCATGGCCGTCGGGAGGTTGCCGCGCGCCTCGTGCACGAGGCCCAGGGTGAAGTGCGCCATCGCCTGGTCGGCCTTCTCCCTGATCGCCTCCGTCAGGGCCTTCTCCGCCGCATCCACCTGGTCCAACTCGAGGCGCACCTCGCCGAGCCTGACGAGAAACGCCGCACGGTCCCCATCGAGCCCCAGGCCCTGCTCGAGCAGCGTCGCCGCCTCGTCCAGCTGGCGCCGGCGCATGGCGATGTCCGCGAGTTGATAGAGCGACTTCGCGCCGCGCGGGTTCAGCTGGAGCACGCGTTCGAATCCCGCACGTGCCTCCTCGTCCTTGCCCGCGTCGCGGTAGGCCAGGGCCAGGCTCCATGCGGCGCCCTCGTGCTCGGGATCCACGGCCAGCGCCCGCCTGTAGGCGTCGATCGCCTCGTTCGGCCGGCCGGCCTTCGTGTGCATGTTCCCGAGCATCGTGAACGCCTCGATGACCTCGGGATCCGCGGCCAGGACCTCGCGCACCTTGGCGATGCCGTCGTCCAGCCTTCCCTCCACCGAGTCCTGCGCGGCGCGTTTCAGCAGGTTGTAGAGGCCGATCCGGTCCTTCGGATCCCCGCGCGGCTTGTCCTCCATCGCGGCACGGGTGACGCTCGATGCCACGTAGCCCAGCGCACGAAGCTGCTGCTCCACGGCCGGGTCCACCGGCCGCGGCGCCTGCGCCACGGCCCTGGCGGCCGTACGTGCCTCCAGGTCGCGCAGCCCGCGATCGAGCGCGTCGGCCATGCGCGGGTTCTCGGCCGACAGGTCCGTCGACTCGTGCGGGTCCGCCTGGATGTCGTAGAGCTCCCGCCGCGGCGCGGCGATGTATTTGAAGCGTCCATCCCGCACCGCCCTGAGCTCGCTCCAGCCGTAGTGATAACGGGGATAGTACGTCTCGGTGTACGCCAGCAGGTCCAGCGGCTCGCCGCGCGCCAGGGGCATGAGGCTCGTGCCCTGCACCTCCGCGGGGGCTTCGGCGCCCACGAGGTCGAGCACGGTGGGCATCACGTCCACGATGCGCACCTGATCGGTCACGGCACGCGCCGGCACGCCCGGGCCGGCGACGATGAGCGGGATGCGCGCCGCGGCATCGTAGACGAAGAACCCGTGCTGCTGCTCGCCGTGCTCGCCCAGCATCTCGCCGTGGTCGCCCACCACGACGACAATGGTGGAGTCGATCTGGCCGCTGGCCTCGAGCGCGGCGAGCAGGCGCCCGACTTCCGCGTCGGCTGCGGCGATCTCGCCGTCATAGGCGCCCTGGGCCGTGGCCGGGAATCGCGACCGATAGGGCTCCGGCGGTGCATAGGGGCTGTGCGGGTCGTACAGGTGCACCCAGGCGAAGAACGGGCGCTCGCGGTCCTCGGCCAGCCAGGCCAGCGCGTGGTCCACCACTTCGCGGCCGGGGCGCTGGGCCGCCTCGAGCCCGACGGACATCTCGAAGTTCGACAGGTCGAAGTCGTCGAAGTAGTGATCGAACCCCTGCGCGATGCCCCAGCGCCCATCGAGGACGAACGCGCCGACGAAGCCGCCCGTACGATAGCCGCGCGGCTTCAGCACCTCGGCCAGCGTCGTCATCGCGTCGTCCACGTAGAAGCTGCCGTTGTCCCGCACGCCGTGGAACGGCGGGAACGTGCCGGTCAGGAGCGAGGTGTGCGCGGGCAGCGTGAGGGGCACGGTGGTGGCGGCCTGATCGAACCGCAGGCCGCGTGCGGCGAGGGCGTCGAGCACCGGTGTCTGCGCCGCCTGGTAGCCGTAGCTGCCCAGCCGATCGGCCCGCAGTGTGTCGATGCTGATCAGGAGGAGGGACGTCGGCCCGCCGCCCGGGCCACCCAGCCATCCGCGCTGCCAGCCGAGCCAGCCCGCCACGAGCGCGGCGGCCACCACGGCCGCGGCGATGCCCCTGCGCATCGTTCTATCGTATCGCGGCGGCCAGCATCGTCATGCCAACCACGAGCAGCACCACGCCCAGTGCCACGCGGAGCCAGGCGTGCGGCACGCGGGAGGACAGCGCGGCGCCCGCCAGCGCCGCCGGGACCGAGCCCACGAGCAGGTCCCGGAGCAGTCCCAGGTCCACCTGGCCGATGGCGAGATGACCGAGCCCGGCGACGAGCGCCAGCGGCACCGCGTGGGCGACATCGGTGGCGACGAGGCGCGCGGGGGTGAGCCGCGCCGGGTAGAGATGGTAGAGCAACACGGCTCCGACGGCGCCGGCGCCGACGGAGGTCATCGTGACGAGTCCGCCCAGGACCGCCCCCGCCGCCACGGTGGCGCCCCGCTCGAGGCCCGCACGCTCCGCCGCAGCCGCCTGCTGCAGGGCACGGAGCCCGCGTGTCCGAAACGCGCGGCCGGCCAGCAGGCTGGCCGCCGTGAGGCATACGGCTGCCCCGATCGCCCCGCGGACGAAGCCGACGGTTCCCTCGTCAGGCGGCCGACCGGCCATCCAGGCCAGGGTGAGTGCCGCGGCGGGAAGGCTGCCCGCCCACAATCGCCGGACGACGAGCCAGTCGACGAGGCCCTGCCGGGCGTGCAGGCCCGAGACCGCCACCTTCGTGATGGCGGCGAACCAGAGGTCGGTGCCGACCGCCGTGAAGGGAGCCGTACCGACGACCAGGAGCAGGATGGGCGTCATGAGTGCCCCCCCACCGACACCGGTCATGCCGACGATGAAACCCGTCAGGGCCCCGGCCGTCACCTCGAGGAGGCTCATGACTCAGGGAAGCCGGGTGCGCACGAGCTCGACACACTCGTCCACCGGACGGCCCGCGGTCGTCACATGGATCTCCGGCGATTCGGGCGGCTCGTACGGGCTGTCGATGCCGGTGAAGTTCGGCAGCGCCCCCGCGCGGGCCTTCGCGTAGAGGCCCTTCGGGTCGCGGCGCTCGCACTCCTCGAGGGGGGTGTCCACGAAGACCTCGACGAACTCACCGTCCTCGAACAGGCGCCGCGCCTGCCGTCGCTCGGACCGGAAGGGCGAGATGAACGACACGAGCACGATGAGCCCGGCGTCCACCATCAGCCGCGCCACTTCGGCCACCCGGCGGATGTTCTCGGCACGGTCGGCCTCGGTGAAGCCGAGGTCCCGGTTCAGCCCGTGGCGGACGTTATCGCCGTCCAGCAGGTAGGTGTGGCGGCCCTCGGCAAGCAGGCGCCGTTCGAGGGCGCTGGCGATGGACGACTTGCCGGAACCGGAGAGGCCGGTGAACCACACGCAGCACGGCTGCTGCTGTTTGAGCGCCGCCCGCCCCTCGCGCGTCACCTCGGTGGCCTGCCAGTGGATGTTGGTCGCGCGACGCAGGGCGAAGTCGATGAGGCCGGCCCCCACGGTCTCGAACGTGAGGGCGTCGATGAGAATGAAGCCGCCGAGCGTGCGGTTCACCGCGTAGGGCTCGAACGCCAGCGGCTGCGCGGTCGAGACGTTGACGACGCCGAGCTCGTTCAGCTGCAGCGTGCGGGCCGCCAGGTGCGCGTCGCTCGTGACGTCGACGCGGTACTTGATGGCCGTCACGGACGCGCGCACGTCTTTCGAGTGCGTCTTGAGCAGGTACGATCGACCCGGGATGAGCGGATGCGTGCCCATCCACAGCACCCGTGCCTCGAACTGGTCGGCCACCTCCGGCGGCGCGGTGGCGGCGGCGATGACATCGCCGCGACTCACGTCCACCTCGTCGGCCAGCGCCAGCGTCACGGATTCCCCCGCCTCGGCCCGCGGACGGTCTCCCCCCCAGGCCACAATGGCCCTGACCGTGGTCTCGACGCCCGAGGGCAGCACGCGGACGCGGTCGCCCGGATGGATGGCGCCGGCGCACACGCGACCGGCGAATCCGCGGAAGTCCGGGCCGGGGCGCGACACGAGCTGCACGGGCATCCGGAAGGGCCCCGACGACGGGGGGCCTGCCACCTCCACGGTTTCGAGATACGTCATCACGGGCGGCCCGTCGTACCAGGGCGTGCGCGGGCTCGGCTCCGTGAGGTTGTCGCCCTCCAGGGCAGAGATCGGGATCGGCCGCACGGTCGAGATGCCGCACACCGCGGCGAACGGCGCGTACGCATCCACGATGTCGTCGAAGACCGGCTGCCCGTAGCCCACCAGGTCCATCTTGTTGACGGCCAGCAGCACGTGCCGGATGCCCATCATCGCGACGATGCGCGTGTGGCGCCTCGTCTGCGGCAGCACGCCCTTTCGCGCGTCGACGAGGATGACGGCCAGATCCGCGGTCGACGCCCCTGTCGCCATGTTGCGCGTGTACTGCTCGTGCCCGGGCGTGTCGGCCACGATGAAGCGCCGGGCGGGCGTGGCAAAGAACCGGTAGGCGACGTCGATGGTGATGCCCTGTTCCCGCTCCGCCTGCAGGCCATCGACCAGCAGCGCGAAGTCGAGCCGTGGCCCCTGCGTGCCGAACCGGCGCGAGTCGGCCTCGAGGGCCCGCAGCTGGTCCTCGAACACCGCGCGCGACTCGTACAGCAAGCGGCCGATGAGCGTGGACTTGCCGTCGTCCACGCTGCCGCACGTGATGACGCGAAGCAGCGGCGCGCTCAGAAGTAACCCTCCCGCTTCTTCTTCTCCATCGACGACGGCTGGTCGGTGTCGATGAGGCGCCCCTGCCGCTCGGAGGCCGCCGCCGCGGCCGTCTCGGCGACGATCGCCCCCACGGTCGTGGCGCGGCTCTCGATGGCGCCGCTCAGTGGATAGCAGCCGAGCGTGCGGAAGCGGACGACGCGCCGCTGGACCTCCTCGCCCGGCTCGAGGGGAAACCGCTCGTCGTCCACCATCAGCAGGGTGCCGCCACGCTCGACCACCGGGCGTTCCTCGGCGAAGTAGAGCGGCACGATCGGGATGGATTCGCGCTCGATGTAGGTCCAGATGTCCAGCTCGGTCCAGTTCGACAGCGGGAACACCCGGATGGTCTCGCCGGGATGGATGCGCAGGTTGTAGACGGACCACAACTCGGGCCGCTGCGCCTTCGGATCCCATCGGTGGCCGGCGGAGCGGAACGAGCACACCCGCTCCTTGGCCCGGGACGCCTCCTCGTCGCGCCGCGCGCCGCCGAAGATGATGTCGAAACCGTGCGCGTCGAGCGCCTGGCGCAGCGCCTCCGTCTTCATCACGTCGGTGTAGTAGCTGGAGCCGTGCGTGAACGGGTTCACGCCGGCCGCCACCCCCGCCTCGTTCGTGTGCACGATGAGGCGTGCGCCCGACTCGCGGACCATGCGCTCGCGGTGGGCGTACATCGCCCGGAACTTCCATGTCGTGTCCACGTGCAGCAGCGGGAACGGGAGCGGCGCGGGATGGAAGGCCTTGCGCGCCAGGTGCAGCAGCACCGACGAGTCCTTCCCGATCGAGTAGAGGAGCACGGGACGCCCGGCGGCCGCGACGGCCTCGCGGAGGATCTCGATGCTTTCGGACTCCAGGACGTCGAGCGCCATCGGCCCCTCATCATCCCACAGGCTTGGGGGCCGCCGCGACGGGGCGCATCATCCCGTCATGGCCGATTCCCCCGGGAGCGTGGACCGCCTGAACGCCGTCGGTGTCCTGGCCCGCCGCGAGATCGAGGCGCGCATGCTCGCCCCCGTCGTCGAGGCGCTCGGCCGCGAGTTCGATCGCGATCGCGTGGTGGCGATCGTGCGCGACGTCATCGGGGGCCCTGGACCCGTGACGACGCGCTGCGGATGGACGTGCGCGAGCAAACCGACGAGCGGTTGTCGTTCGACGTCACACGGTGCCGTTATGCCGAGAGGTACCGGGCGCTTTGGCATCCCCGAGCTGGGGACGGTGCTGTCCTGCAACCGGGACGCCGCGCTCGTCGAGGGCTTCAACCCGGAGGTGGCGTCCACGCGGACCCGGACGATCATCCAGGGCGCGCCGTGCTGCGATTTCCGCTATGTGCAGCGAAGCGGGCAACGGGGGGCAACGGGGGCAACGGGGACAGTCCCTGTGACAATTGTAAAATGGGGACAGTCCCTGTAAACAGTTCATCCCGGATACTGGACGTCAGTCCCTACGATCCGCCCAGCTACGGCGTCACGGCCCCGCTGCTGGTTGCCTCGACGGCCGCCGCCTGCTACCTTCCGTGCGACGGGCCGCGCGGCTTGGCCCGGTGCAGGCACTAAGGACGGAAGGGGGGCACGAATGTCAGGCAGACCGCGAAGGGTGACCTCGCTCCCCATGCTCGGCATGGCAATTTCCGTGAGCGCGGGGCTCGCGGCCCAGGCGCCGGCGTCCCCTGATTACTGCCGGGTGCACTCCGACGGCACCGAGGTGCTGGTCACCCGACCGGCACCGGACGAAGCGCCCATCGACGACGTGAACTGGTTCGCGCGACCGGTGCCGAACCCGGACGGCCGGTGGATTGTGGGCTTCGCGACCCACGACCAGAACTACCTGTACGACCTCTCCCGCGGGCGGCGCGTGAGGATGCCCGACAAGTCGGATGCTGTGGCCACGCCTGACGGCCGATACGTCACGGTGCCCTCCCACTACACCGCCACGCACACGGTGAACTTCTACGACGCGGCCACGCTGCTCGCCCGCCTCGACGAGGGGCGGGACGCCCTCGACGTGAAGCCGGCCTTCACCCACGACGATCCGGACGTGGCGGACGTCTACTACCAGTCGGTAGGCGTGGTCTCCAATCGGCGCGACGGCGGGACGACCACCTCCGTCTATCGCATGATGTTCTCGGGCTCGAATGTGAAGCCCGCGCCCGGCTTCCGCATCGTGGACTACACGTTCACCTCCAGAGGCGGGACGCTCGCCGTCACGGCCACACGCGCCATGCGCCTCTGTCCCCAGATCACTCGCGATCTGGCGACGCCCTTCATTTCGAAGGACGGCCGCCATGTCATCGCGCACGACGGTGGTGGCGAGAACGCGCCGGGGACGCTCAAGATCTTCGAGATCACGGGCGTGGATCCGGCCGGCCAGACCACGACGTGCGAGCGGCGCGTGGATTTCGGCTTCGCCGCCGGCAAGGCCGACTTCAGCTACAACGGCCGCCGTGTGACCTTCCACATCAGCAAGCACGCCTACCTGACGCCTTTCGTGAACGGCGGTTTGGTCGCGCCGACCATCACCGACGTGGTCGTGGCGGACCTCGTCCACGATGCACAAGGCCGCATCGTCGGGCATGGCCCGCTGGCGCGCGTCACCACCTCGACGCGCGAGGGTGTCGGGAGCTACTTCCCCGCCTTCTTTCCGGACGGCCGCGTCTACTACGTGGCGAACGCAGCGCCGAAGAACAGCACCGAGCCAAAGCGCTTCCACTTCCGCGTGGTAAACCCCGACCGGGAAGTCTTCTTCGCCAACTTCTTCGCGGATGCGACGAGACGCGAGGCAGCGGCAACGATCGGAGAGCTGTGGCGCCAGGCGTGCCAGCCCCAGATTCAGCCGTTCAAGCCGGGCGAGGCGCCCTGGGCGTTCACGAGCCTGTCGCCGGCGCAGTGCGAGGGCCTCGTGCGCACGAAGTTCACCGGAGACGAGGCCGGGAAGGCCGCGTTGCTGGCGGCCTGCGGGTCCGAGGGGCGACGGTAGTTGGTTCAGGGCCGGACTGGCGGCGGCCGCTGGTCGAGGACGCCTCGTATCGCCAGTCGCGCGGTGTCGGCCGCACGATACCCGTAGAGCACCGGTCCCACCAGGCGGCCCCCGCTGAACGCCTGCACGCTGGGCGCGTGCGTGGTCATGCCCCGAAACGCCAGCTCGATTCCGCCGAGCGGCTGGAGCGCTGCCTCCGGCAAGCCACGCTCACCGGCCACGCGTTGCGCGTAGGCGGCGTCGGCCGCGGGATCGAGCACGGCCACGAGGGCGAGCCCCATCTCGCGCGTCACCTCGGCCAGCACAGAGTACTGATCCACCGAGAGCGGCATATGGGGGGACCAGACGAGAATCACGCCGGCATCGCCGCGCGCCAGGCGTGACGCCAGCGCGTCGTCCGTGAGCCCGACTCCGGCGCCGGCAGGGACCCTCTCCGAGGTCGTGCGGGCCTCACAGGCTGACCCGAGCTCGAACCGCTCGCGACCGGTGGCGGACACGCGCGCGAGTGATACGGCGCCGCCGGGCTCGACCAGGACCTGCACCCACACGCCGAGCGTGCCGGTTGGCGCGCGCACGCCACGAGTGCCCTCGGGCCCGGGCGGATCGGCCAGCGCGGAATCGAGATTGGCGTCCCAGGCGGCGAGCTGGCGCCGCGCGGCGTCGGCGCAGCGCGCGCCGTCCAGCATCGCGCGAACCGCGCCCTCCTGGGCGCCTGCCGACACTGCGATCGAGAGGGCCAGCGCCAGCAGCGTCGGTGTCAGGCGGGGGCTGTCGGGCGTGTTCACGACGGCGCTCACATCATGCCGAAGCGCCGATAGCCCATCGCCTCGGTGACCCGCGCGGTGGCCAGCGCCACGGCCGCCTCCCTCGGGAGCTGGCGGACCCGCGCCGCCTCCTTGAGCACCGCCTCCGTGTTGGCGCGAATCTTCTCCTCAATCGCCGCGAAGGCCTGCGACTGGGTGGCGCCGCGATACTCCATGGCCGCGCAGATGACGCCACCCGCGTTGGCGATGAAGTCCGGGACCACGAGCACGCCGCGCTCGTGAAGCGCGCGTTCGGCTCCGGGCGTGAACGGGATGTTCGCGCCCTGCAGTACGAGCTTCGTCTTCAGGAGGTGCACGTTCTCCTCGCGGACGACGTCGGGCCGCGCCGCCGGAATCCAGATGTCGCAGTCGATGCCGAGGATGGCGTCGCGCTCCAGCTTCTGGCCGGCCGGATAGCCGGTCACGGCCCCGCCTTCCTTCTTGGTCGCCATCAGTCGGGCCACGTCGATGCCATCCGGGAGGTGCAGCGTGCCGCGTGTATCGGATGCGGCCACCAGCCGGGCGCCGGTCTCGGCCATGAACCGGGCCGCGTGCATGCCCACGGCGCCGAAACCCTGGATGACCACCCGCGCGCCGTGAAGCGACAGCCCGGCACGGGTCGCCGCCACCTCCGCCGCGTGGCGCACGCCCCAGCCCGTGGCACCAATCGAGTCGAGCGGGATGCCGCCCATGGCGGCGGGCAGCCCCACGGACCGGCCGATCTCATCCGTGATCCACGCCATGCAGGACTCGTCGGTTCCCATGTCGGGGCCGAAGATGTAGTCCTGCTCGTTCCGGAGCGCGTGCGCGAAGGCGCGGATGAGCCGTTCCTTGTCCGCGCGCGGCATCCGCGGGTCGCCCCACAGCACGGACTTGGCGCCGCCGTGCGCGAGGCCAGCCGCCGAGTTCTTGAGGGTCATCGCGCGCGCCAGCCGCGCACACTCCTCGAGGCTCACGTCCGGCGCCATGCGGAGGCCCCCGATTGCAGGCCCGCGGGCCACGTTGTCGATGACGAGCACGGCCTTCAGCCCCAGGGACGGCTCCGAGACGTGCACGATCCGGGTCGGCCCGAGCGCATCGCCCATGTCAAAGATTTCAGCCATGCCGCGCATCATCGCACGCGTGGCCGGTGGCTTTACAATTGTCACAGGGACTGTCCCCGTAAACCCCGTCTCCCCCGATGACCGCTCTCGCTCACGCGCCGCGGCTCAGCCTGTCCGATGCCGAACAACTGGCACGCGATCTCTACGGGATGAACACCCGTGCCTCGGCACTGCCGAGCGAACGCGATCAGAACTTCCTCCTGCTGAGCCCCGACGGCCGGCGCTACGTGCTGAAAGTCGCCAACGCCGCCGAGACCCCGCAGATGCTGGACGCAGAGAACCAGGTGATGCGCCGGCTGGAGCGGACCGGCCTGGTGCCATCGCTCGTGCCGACCCGGGACGGCGCCGACATCGGCCGCCACCACCCGCACTTCGTGCGCCTCGTCTCGTGCCTCGAAGGCACTCCGCTCGGCGAGACCGCGCGCCACACCGACGTGCTGCTGCGCGATCTGGGCCGCGCGGTGGCGGTCATGGACAGAGCCCTCGCCGGCTTCGAGCACCCGGCCCTGCAGCGCACGTTCCACTGGGACCTGGCCACGGCGCCGGCGGCCATCGAGGCGCGCCTTCCTCTCGTCCGGGACGAAGGGCTTCGCGGCCTCATCGGCCGGGTGCTCGCCGTGCATCGGGAGACGGCCGCCCCACGGCTCCCCTCGTTTCGCCAGCGCGCCATTCACGGCGACGTCAACGACTTCAACGTGCTGGTCGATGCACGCGCCCAGCGTGTCACCGGCATCGTGGACTTCGGCGACATGGTCGTCAGCCACCTCGTGAACGACGTGGCCATCGCCATGGCCTACGCCGCGCTCGGCAAGCCGGATCCACTGGCCGCAGCGACGCAGGTGGCCGCCGGCTACCACGCGGAGCACCCGCTCGCGGAAGACGAGATCGCCGCGCTCTTCGGGCTGATGCTGACCCGACTGGCGCTGAGCGCCTGCGTCGCCGCCGCCCAGCAGGCCGAGCGCCCCGACCAGGAGTACCTCGGCATCAGCCAGGGCCCCATCCGCCAGGCGCTGCCCGCCCTGCTGTCGGTGCATCCACGGCTCGCTCACTACCGGCTGCGCAACGCGTGCGGCCTGCCGCCCGTCCCCCACGCGCCTCGCATTGTCGAATGGCTCCGCACCAACGGTCCCCGGGCCGCGCCCCTCACCGGTCACGACCTCAGGACAACGGCGGTGCTCGGGCTCGACTTCAGCGCGGGCAGCCCACTCATCGCGAGCAATCCGGCGGACAACGCCGCAGAGCCGCTCGCGCGGCGCGTGTTCGATGCGATCCGCGGGGCCGGGGCCCTCCTCGGCGCTGGCGGATACGACGAAGCCCGCGTCATCTACGCGGCGGATGCCTTCGCGGGCGGAGCCGTCACCGACGAGCGGCGCACCGTGCACATCGGCATCGACCTGACGCTGCCGGCGGGGTCGCCGCTCTACGCGCCCTTCGACGGCGTCGTCCACGGGTTCGAAGACGCCACGGCCCGTCTCGACTACGGCCCCGTCATCGTCCTGCGCCACGACATTCCCGGCAGCGAGCCGCTGACGTTCTACACGCTCTACGGCCACCTCGAGCGCGCGAGCCTCGCGGGACTGCACGTCGGAAAGCCGATCAAAGCCGGCGAGCGCTTCGCCGCCATCGGCGCGCCGCCGGAGAACGGCGACTGGTGGCCGCACGTGCACGTGCAGGTCATCACGGACATGCTCGACGTGCCCTGCAACGTCAACGGCGTCGCGCCGGCCACCCAGCGGCGGACGTGGCTCGCGCTCTGTCCCGATCCCAACCTGATGCTCGGCATCCCCCCGGAGCGTTTCGCCCGGCATGCGAGCACCGGGACACTGCTGGAGCGTCGCCGGCAGCGGTTCGGGGGCAACGTGCGCCTGTCGTACGCCGGCCACCCGCTGCAGATCGTCCGCGGCTGGATGCAGTACCTGTTCGACGAGACCGGACGCACCTACATCGACGGCTACAACAACGTGCCGCACGCGGGCCACGCGCACCCGCGCATCAGCGCGGCCGTCGCGGCTCAGCTGGCCACGCTCAACACCAACACACGGTACCTGCACGAAACCGCGGTGCAGTACGCCGAGGAGCTGGCCTCGACGTTCCCGTCACCGCTCGAGGTCTGCTACTTCACCGCGTCTGGCAGCGAGGCCAACGAGCTGGCGTTGCGCCTCGCACGCGCACACACGGGTCACCGGGACCTGGTGGTGATGGACGCCGCGTATCACGGCCACACGACCACCCTCATCGACATCAGCCCGTACAAACATGCGGGGCCGGGGGGCACGGGCGCGCCGGACTGGGTGCACGTCTCACCCATCCCGGACGTGTACCGCGGGGCGCACAAGGCCGGGGATTCCGAGCCCGGCCTGAAGTACGCCCGCGAGGTCGGCGCCGTCATCGAGGCCATCAGCGCGCGGGGACGCGGCGTGTGCGGATACATCGCCGAGACGTGCCCGAGTGTCGGCGGCCAGATCCTCATGCCGCCCGGGTTCCTGCCCGAGGTCTACCGCCTGGTGCGGGCGGCCGGCGGCCTGTGCATCGCCGACGAGGTCCAGACCGGCCTCGGCCGGCTGGGCACGCACTTCTGGGCGTTCGAAGCCCACGGCGTCGTGCCCGACATTGTCGTGCTGGGCAAGCCCATGGCCAACGGCTATCCGATGGGCGCCGTGGTCACGACGCGTGCCATCGCGGAGAGCTTCGACAACGGGATGGAGTTCTTCAGCACCTTCGGCGGCAGCACCGCGGCCTGCGCCGCGGGCCTGGCGACCCTCCGCGCGACGAAGGACGAGGGGCTGCAGGCGCACGCGCTCCGAGTGGGCCAGCACCTGCTGGCACGTCTCCGCGACCTGAAGCCGCAACACGACATCATCGGTGACGTGCGCGGGTCGGGCCTGTTCCTGGGCGTGGAGCTCGTGCGGCATCGCGAGACGCTCGCGCCGGCGACCGAGGAGGCCGCGGCGGTGGTGGGCCGCATGCGCGAGCTCGGCGTGCTGGTGGGGACCGACGGCCCGTTCCACAACGTGATCAAGATCCGCGGCCCGATGCCGCTCACCGAGACGGACGCAGGTCTCATTGCCGACGCCCTCGCGAAGGCGCTGCGAGAGTTGTAGCCGCCTTCGCTCGCCCACGGTAACCCGCGAGCGACAGGGGGTCGGCGCGCACCCACCCGCACCCGCCCGCACCCGTCAAGCCCTTCCCAGCCCCCGCGCGGTGGCAATGATCAACAGCGTCGCCACGAGCACCGGGCCGTACGGCTGATCGAGGGCAATCGCCAGCGCGAAGGACACCAGGTAGGCGCCGGCGCCAAGCCCGGCGGACCAGATGACCGTACCGCGCCATCCACCCGCGAAGCGGAACGCCACCCACGGCGGCACGAACACCAGCGCGAAGGCGCCAAACACGCCGACAACCGTCGCGGCGACCGCCAACGTGGCAGCCACCATGACGTCGAACAGGACCTCGTGCCTCGGGTTGGCAACACCGTTGGCCTGGAAGTGCTCCGGGAAGAAGCGCCCGAGCAGCAGGCGCGACGAGACCACCGGGAGCAGGGCCGCCACGGCCAGCGCCACCACCGCGATCTCGATCAGATGCGAGCGGCCCGTGAAGTAGATCTGCCCCTGCAGCAGGGCGCGCGACAGGTCCTCGCCGTGCGCGGTGTTGGCAGCCAGCAGCAGGGCGACACTCCAACCGGCGAGCAGCATCACCGCATACGTGTCGTCGCCGTCGTGGCGGCCGAGCAGGGTCTTGGCCGGCGCCGCCAGCACCGCGACGAGCAGCGCCCCCGCGGCGGCGGGCAGGCCGAGAAACGCCGCCAGCACGACGCCGGCGGCCGCCACCTGCCCGATGCCGAGCGAGGCGAGCCACTCGCCGCGCAGTCGCGCGTACGCCCCCACCGCGGGCAGGACGATGGCCAGGAGCAGGCCGTTCAGGAACGGCAGCAGGAAGATCGGGTCGGCGAGGGCCGCGAGGGTCAACGCCCGACCTCCACGATGCGCGTGCAGACCGTGTCCAGCAGCGTGGCTTCGTGGCTGATGACCAGGACACCCTTGCCGCGCTTGCGCGAGGCGAGGAGCAGATCGGCGAGCGCCGCGATGGCCTGCGGGTCCATGTTGTTGGTGGGCTCGTCGAGAAGGACGAGCGCCGCCGGCGATCCGAGGCAGGCCCACGCCTGGAGGAGCTGGAACTGCCCGCCGCTCAGGCGATCGACGCGCGTGCCCAGCAGCGGTTGAAACAGCGACGGCACGTCGTCGGTGTTCGAGGCGGTCGCGTGCAGCAGCTCGGCCACCGTAATCGGCATCTCGCGCAGGTGCACCGGGAACTGGCGGAGCACGGACACCCCCGCCGACCGATCGCACGTGATGCCACCGCCGAAGACGCGTGCCGTGCCGATGATGGCGGCGAGCACGGTGGTCTTGCCCGAGCCGTTGGCGCCCGCCAGCCCGACGATCTCGCCGCGATGCACCTCGAAGGACAGCGGGCCGACCACCGGCCGGGCATAGCCGGCGGTGAGGCCCTGAACCGCGAGAAGCGGCGGAGACGGCGGCGTCAGGGCGTTGCCCCCGTGCTCGCCCGCACCCACTGCTCGATGTGATCCAGGTACGTCGAGCCGGTGGCCTCGAGTGGCACCTCGAGCTGCAGCTGACGGCTCTTCCACCCGAGTTGACGGCTGAGGAATGCGGGCCCCTCCGAAGGGTGGTAGCCATTGTAGAGGATGACGCCCTGGGTTCCTGAGAGCCGCGCGACGAGATCCCGCAGGTGCGAGGCGGTCGGCGGGATGCCCGGGAGCGGCTCGATGTAGCCCAGCACCGGGATGCCGAGGAACAGCGCGAGGTAGTTGGCGTCCTTGTGGTACAGCACCACGCCTGCGGCGCCGGCCGCCTGCTGCCGCCACCGGACCGCCCGCTCGTCTACGGCCTCTGCAAACGCCTCGGCCCTGTTCGCGAACTCGTCCTTGCGCGCCGGGTCGAGCGCGCCCAGCCGCGCCGCGAGCGCCCGGCCGACCCTGGCCATGCGCACGGGGTCCATGTAGTAGTGGGGATTGCCCATCGGGTGCACGTCGCCGCGCGAGCGATCCGCCACCTGTCCCGTTTCGATGAGATCGATCTGCGCGGCGCCCTCGAAGTAGCCGGGCTGCCCCACCAGGATCTTCGGATTCGACGCCCCCTGGATGGCCGCGGGCAGCCAGCCCACCTCGAGCTCGGCGCCGACGGCCACGAGCAGGTCGGCGCGGCGAAGCGCCACCATCATGCTCGGCCGCGCCAGCAGGTAGTGCGGATCCCGATCGGGTGGCGCCAGCGTCGTGATGCTGACGGCCGACCCGCCGATCTCCCGGACCAGCATGGCCATGCTCGACGTCGTCGCCACGACCCGCACCTCCGCAGCGGCAGGGACCGTCCCCGCCAGCAGCACGCCAGTCAGGATGGCCTGTCTCATCGTCCTCATCATCGGTCCGTTCCGTCCGCTCCTAGAATCGGTGTGCGCCGTGCACGCCCAGGCTCATCTGGAACTGCACGAACACCTGGTGGAACACGGCCTTCCCCTCGCGCGGGAACCGGCCGGCGTTGTACTGCACGCGCACGCGCGAGAACTCGGTCGGGTTGAACGCGACGGCCGCCGAGTACCGGTGCGAGGCGGCGTACTCGCTCGCCACCTCGCCAACCTCGAGCCGGTTCACGAGCCCGATGGCGTCGACGCGGCCGGCAAGCGTCCACCGGGACGCAATCCCGTACACGACCTGCGCATACAGGCCATCCTGCGTCGAGACGCGCGATGGGCGCGCGGCCGGCGCGTCGGCGATCGGCGACAGGTCCTTCTTCCGGTACACATATTCCCCCTGCACCGTCAGGTCCCCCCGCCCGAGGGGCCGGGCCGAATCGTACCGCCACACCCAGTCGGTCCCGAAGAACCACGCCGCACCCTCGACGGCTTCCTCGGCGGCGTCCTCGATGCCCCCGACGAGCTCCTGATGGCTGCGGCTCCGGCCGAACGACACTCCGCCCTGCAGCGCGTGCGCGTACCCCACGTCCGGCGACACCTTCAGGAAGCCCGTGAAGAGCCGCGGCCCCGGCGTCTCCTCGAACAGGCCCGGATGTTCCTCGCCCGCCTGATGCGAGAGCCGCTCGTTCTCGCCCTGGAGGGCCTCGACGCCGAGCAGTGTGTAGACGGGCACGTTCGGCAGCCACGTCACCTGCACCCCGGTCTCGGCGAGCGTGCCGCCGAAGACAGCCTGGTAAGGGAGCGCCTGATCGACGAAGTCCCACTGGTGCGGGTGCTGCTTGTTGATGTGGCCCACGCCGCTGAAGAACCGGCCGACGCGCAGCTGCAGGCCAGGCACGAACTTGCGGGTCTGCACGTAGACTTCCTCGGCCTCGATCTCGTCCGGGCCCAGCGCCACGGTTGCCCAGACGTCGAAGTACGGATCCACCGCCCCCGAGAAGGCCAGCTCCATCTCGCGCAGGTTGAAGCCGCGGTCGAGCGTCCCGTGGCCATGTCCCCCGGACGGGCCTTCATGCTCGTGCCCGCCGCCGAACCCGTCGGCGCCGTCGACAAGCTCGAAGGCCTCCCCGTCCACGTCGTCCGCGTAGTACGCGATGTCGGGGATGACCGAGATGGCGGGATTGAACGCCTGCCCCGAGCTCACCTGGCCGGTCTGCGCGCCCAGGTCGAGCGGGCTCAGGCCCTGGGGGTCCGCAGGCTGCAGCGGTCCCGTGACCGTGCGCGTCCGGTACGCCGCGAGTTCGGCCCGCTCCTTCTCCAGGGCCGCGCGCTCATCGGCCAGCACGCCGCGCCGCGCCTCCATCTCGCGCCGTTCCGCGTCCAGCCGGAGAGCCGCGACCGTGTCCGCCTCCGCGATCCGCGCAGGCATCGCGCTGAGGAGCGACTCGATGGCCGCGAGCTCGTGGTCCAGGATGGCGAGCCGCTCGGCCACCTCGGATCGCCGAAGCTCGATCTCCGCGGGCGTCCGTGGCCGGGTCTCGCGCGCCGCTGCCGGAATGGCCGACGCCGGGAGAAGAGCGACGAGGACGAAGAAGACGATTGGCAGAGCCCGGACGCGGCGCAGTGGTGCCCTCCTGCTGCCACGCTACCTCATCGGGCTGGCAAGCGCCACCGTGGGGACCGGGTGGACCGCCCGGGTTCTCGGGTTCCCGGGTTCTCGAGTTGTGCCCTCCAGCGGTGCAATCGCGCCCGCCGCCACACCCCCTCGACGCGTGGAAGCGAGCATGGCCGCAGAGTCGGCCATGCCGGACGTGACACGTGACAAGCGCGCAGCGGAAGTCCGGGTCAGCGCCGACCCGGCCGCCCGACGGCCACCTGCCGTGCGGCGCCCGCGATGGCGAGCCAGATGACACTGCGCAGGGTCATGGCCGCGAGGCTGTCGGTGGCTACGGCCTCCCCGACGAAACGCATTCCGACCAGCACACCGAGCACCGAGGCATGCGCGCCGGCCAGGAGCACAGCCCCCCGGGCGCCCCAGCGCCGCCACAGCCAGAGATCGACGCCGACGATCACACCGGCGGCGCCGGCGGCCACGTTATAGGCGACCAGCCACCGCAGCACGACGTAGTCGGGCCGGTCGATGCCGGCCAGCACACGCGTGCCCGCCACGATGGACACAGCCCCGAAGACCATCCCCACCACCGCCATCACGCGGACGAGCCGCCCGCCTCGAACCTCGTTGTTCATCCTCGCACCTGCCCGCACCTGCCCACACGTGCCCGCACCCGCCCCCAGCCTCACGTCCGCCTGTCGCCCGCGCCATGACGCCCGTCATATGATGGCAGCCTCATGGGCGAGTCCGACAAGAAACCGTTCGAGAGCCGGGTGCGCCTACGGCCGCTCACGATGGACGACTTCGACGCGCTCGTCGAGCTGCAGCTGAAGTGCTTCCCGGGGATGAAGCCCTGGGCGCGGGAGCAGATTGGCAGCCAGCTGGCCGTCTTCCCGGAGGGCCAGATCGTGGTCGAAGTGGACGGCCGCATCGTCGGGTCGTCCAGCAGCCTCATCGTGGACTCGTCCACGCACAGCGACTGGCACGACTGGAAGGCCAGCACCGACAACGGCTACATCCGCAACCACGATCCCCAGGGCGACACGCTCTACGGCATGGAGATCATGGTGGATCCCGACTATCGCGGCCTGAAGCTGTCGCGCCGCCTGTACAACGCGCGCAAGCAGCTCGCCCGGGACCGGAACCTCGTGGGCATCATGATCGGCGGCCGCATCCCGGGCTACGGGGCGCACGCGGGCGGGATGACGGCGAGCGAGTACGTCGAGCGGGTGATCACCAAGGTGCTGGTGGACCCGGTGCTGACGCCGCAGCTCTCGAACGGCTTCGTGCTGAAGGGGCTCATCCCGAACTACTTCCCTGCCGATTCGGAATCGCGCGGCTACGCCACGTACCTCGAGTGGACGAACTACGACTTCGTGGCGCCGCACCGGCGGCAGCTGCTGCGGCCGTCGAGCCCCGTGCGGCTCTCCGCAGTCCAGTACCAGATGCGCCGCATCGGCAGCTTCGACGAGTTCGCCACGCAGTGCGAGTTCTTCGTGGACGTCGCCTCGGACTACCGGGCCGACTTCCTGCTGTTCCCGGAACTGTTCACCACACAACTGCTCTCGGCCATCCACGCCGACCGGCCGGGCCAGTCGGCCCGCAAGCTCGCGGAGTTCACCCCGCACTACCTCGAGCTGTTCAGCGGCCTCGCCATCAAGTACCACCTCAACATCGTCGGCGGCAGCCTCTTCGAACTGGACGGGGAGACGCTGTACAACACCGCGTATTTCTTCGGCCGGGACGGCGCCGTGGACAAGCAGCGGAAGCTGCACATCACGCGGCCGGAGCGGCGGTGGTGGGGCGTCCGACCGGGGGACGGGCTGAAGACGATCGAAACCGATCGCGGGCGGATTGCCATCCTCGTCGGGCACGACGCGCAGTTCCCCGAGCTCGGGCGCATGGCCGTGGACCAGGGCGCCCAGATTCTCTTCGTGCCCATCAACACCGACGAACGGCACGACTACCTCCGCGTCCGCTACTGCGCGCAGGCGCGGTGCATCGAGAATCCCGTGTACCTCGTCCTGGCGGGCTGTGTCGGGAACCTCCCCGAGGTCGAGCACGCCGACATCCACTACGCGCAGTCGGCCATCATGGCGCCGTCGGACTTCTACTTCAGCCGGGACGGTATCGCGGCCGAGTGCCAGCCCAACATCGAGACGGTGATCTTCGCGGAAGTCGACCTCGAGATGCTGCGCCGCCAGCGCCGCAAGGCGACAGGGCTCACCTGGGAAGACCGGCGGCGCGACCTGTACCAGATTCACTACCAGGCCGACGGGGAGGGGAGAACCACCTGACGTGAACAGCGAGCCGTGAGAGCGCTTCTCTTCAGATTCCCCTCAACAGCGACCCCAGCCCCAGCGTGTCGGGCTTGACGTCCAGCTTGAAGAGCGCCGCGGCGTTCTCGTAGAAGAGCATGTCCTTGTCGCGCGCCGGGAGCCGAAGCTCCTCCATGAACTGGAGGTACGACTCCATGGTCGCCAGCGGCCAGTCGGTGCCGTACAGCACCTTGCTGGGGTTCACGCCCCACAGGATCATCTCCTTCAGCTGCTGCCGCATGTAGGCCTCGAACCGGTCCGTGAACTCGCCGAGGGTGAGGCCGGAGATGTCCGTGTAGACGTTGTCGTTCTTGTAGACCACTTCCATGCAGTCGCGGAACCACGGGTTGCCGAGGTGGCAGATCAGGAACTTGACCTTCGGGAAGTCGACCGCGACCTCGTCCACGTGCAGGGGGTGCGCGTACTTGACCTTGCCCGTCGGCGCGTAGGTGTCGCCCGTGTGAATCATCACGGGCACGTCGAACTCCTCCGCCAGGTGATACGCCGGTGCGAGCTTCGGGTCCGCCGGATAGAAGGGCTCGTACCCCGGGTAGAGCTTCAGGCCCTTGATGGCCCCCGCCTCCAGCAGCGACCGGAGCTCGGCCACGTCCTCGTCGCAGAACGTGCGCCACGAGATGCCGGCGATGACGTGGATGTTGGGAAGATGGCGGGTGGCGTCGGCCGCGGCCCGGGCGGAGGGGCGGCCCGGCACGACCTTGTACGACGTGAGCACCAGGGCCACGTCCACGCGGTTCCGCCGCATCGTCGTCTGCAGCCGATCGAGGCAGGCGGGCAACGCCTCGACGGACTCGTCCTCGTAGTGGTTCAGGTGCGTGTGGCAGTCGATGATCACGCCGGGGCTACCTCCGTGTGTAGCGGGCGATGACCTGCGCCGCCCAGTCGCGGCCGCCGAGGCCGAAGGCGAGTGCCGCGGCCAGGCACACCGCCGCGAACGCAATCTGGAACGCCGATACCAGGACCGCGGTCTGGATGGCCAGCTGCTCGGCCGCCATGAAGACGACGAAGACCAGCAGGGCCCAGCGGGCCAGGGCCCCGACCGGCTCGGCGACGCCGCTGCCGATGTTGGCCAGGTAGCTGTAGACCAGCCCGCCGACGACCCGCGCCAGCAACGAGCCGAAGACCAGCACCCCGACGGCCAGCACCAGGTTCGGCACGAACTGGGCCACGCGCTGGACCAGGATGCCCGCGGTGCCGACGCCGAGCGCGTCGAGCAGGGCGACGAACACGCCGGCGAGGATCAGCCAGTAGATGGTGCCCGCGATCAGCGTGACCAGCGTGAAGGGCACGCCGCCCTGCACCAGGTAGTCGTCCACGCCGGATCGCTCGGCCAGTTCGTCCACCCGCGCGGCCCTCAGCACGCGTGCGGCCATGCGCCTCGCGAGCTTGGCGACGAGCCACCCGGCCACCAGCAGGAGCAGGGCCAGGGCCAGGTCGGGCAGCAGCGCAATGGCCGCGCTCCACGTCTCGCGGAGCGACCGGAGGAGCAGGCTGGACTCGAACATCGGCGAAGCCTCCGCCGCGCATCGTACCGTCCCCGGCCGCAAGGCGCAACGGCGAGCGGGTCCGCCACGGGCCGCTCGCCCGGGGAATGATGGGCGTCATACGTCACGGGCCCATCCTGGGTTACCATCCCGCGCGAGTCGTTTCATGCTCGGCCTCCTCCACAAAGACCGCATTGTCGCGGGCCCGGGGTTCAACCGATGGTGGAACATCCCCGCCGCGCTCTGCATCAACCTGAGCATCGGCCAGGCCTACGCGTTCAGTGTCTTCAACCTTCCGCTCACGCGCGTGCTCGGGGTCTCGTCTCCGGGGCCCGAGGACTGGAAGCTCACCACGCTGGGCTGGATCTTCACGCTGGCCTACATCTTCCTCGGCCTGTCGGCGGGCGTGGCGGGCCGGTGGCAGGACCGCGTGGGCCCACGCACGAGCGGCGTGGTCGCGGCGGTGTGCTTCGGCGGGGGATTCTTCCTGTCGGCGCTGGGAGTGTGGCGGCACGAGATCTGGCTGCTCTACCTCGGGTACGGGGTCATCGGCGGCTGTGGGCTCGGCATCGGCTTCAACACGCCCATCCCGATCCTGCTGCGGTGGTTTCCCGACCGGCCGGGCCTGGCCACCGGGTTCGCCGTCATGGGGTTCGGCGGCGGCGCGATTCTCGCGGCGCCGCTCTCGCAGGCGCTCATCGCCCGCTTCAGCACGGACACGTCGGCTGGCGTGGCCGAGTCGTTCATCGTCCTCGGCGCGGTGTATCTGGCGCTGATGCTGACCGGTGCGTTCCTGTTCCGGCTGCCGTCGCCCGGGTGGCGCCCACCCGGGTGGGCCCACGCGCCAGGCACGCTGAAGGCGCCAGCCGCGTCCGGCCTCACGGTGGAGGCCGCCGTTCGCACGCGCGAGTTCTACCTGCTCTGGCTCGTTCTCCTGCTGAACGTCACGGCGGGCCTCGGCGTCCTGGGACAGGCCGCCCCGATGATCCAGGAGGTGTTCAGCGATTTCAGCGGCTCGGCGGCCGCGGTGTTCGTGGCCATCCTCAGCTTCTTCAACATGTCGGGGCGACTGCTCTGGGCCTGGCTGTCGGACACCATCGGACGCCGGCGGACCTTCGCCGTCTTCTTCGTGGCGGGACCCATCCTGTATGCGTCGGTGCCCTTTGCCGGCGCGACGGGCAACCTCATGCTGTTCGTCGCCTGCTTCGCGGTGATTCTCTCGATGTACGGGGCCGGCTTCGCGTTGATGCCGCCGTACATCGCCGAGGTGTTCGGTCCGGCGCACGTCGGCGCCATCAACGGCCGCGTGCTGACGGCCCTGTCGCTGGCGGGCGTGTGCGGGCCGGTGGCGGTGAACTACCTGCGGCAGGCGCAGATCGCGCGCGGGGTGAGCGCGGGGCAGGCCTACGACATCACGCTGTTCATCATGGCCGCGCTGCTGGTCATCGGGTTCTTCTGCAACAGGGCCATCCGGCCGGTCTACAGGCCGGAGCCTGAGGGAGCCAGGCCATGACGGGGACGGACAGAGGCTCGCTCCGCCTCGATCGACGCGCGGCCCAGCTGGTGGCGGCCGGCCTTCTGGTCATGTTCTCGTCCGGACTGGCCGCGGGATGGATGCTCGAGCGTTACGATGCCGGTGTCGGCTTCGAGCGCGAGGCGGAACGCATCGCCGAAGTGCTGGAGCTCGCCCCGGGCAAGTCCGTCGGCGACATTCGCGCCGGCACGGGGCGCTGGACCGTGGACATGGCCCGGCGCGTTGGCCCCGAGGGGCAGGCGTTCGCCACCGTCGGGCCGGATCCCGCGCACGTGCTGATGGCCACCGTGGCGGACGCCGGCGTCGACAACGTCACGGTGATCACACGCACGCCGGGCGATGCCCCCCGGCTCCCGCTTGACTGCTGCGATGCCGTCCTGCTGCGCCGCGTCTACAGCAGCCTCCACCGCGAGCGCCCTGGCTTCCTGCAGTCGCTGAAGCTGGTCACCCGACCGGGCGCGCTGATTGCCATCATCGAGTTCCACCCCGATGCGCCGACCGGGCCGCCGCGCAATACGCTCCCGCGCCGGGACGTGATCGCCGAGTTCACGGCGGCCGGCTTCACGCTCGTCAAGGACCACGAGCGGTGGTTCGGCAACACCTACTGCGTCGTGCTCCGGCGCGGCGCCGATGCGGGGCCGCGGCCGGCGCCCTAGTCGGCCGGCGAAGGGGAACGCGAACGCTCCACAGCCGCGTCAGTTGCGCTATCCTTGGAGGGCCTGCCTGGCGTCCGCTGGAGAGCACCATGTTCCTCGCCAGGACTCTCACTACTCTCGGGCTGGTTGCGGCTTTGGGCGCGACGGCCCAGCCCGCCGATGCCGACCAGGGTCGCGGTCGCGGCAACGGCGAGCGACGCGCCGAACGGGCGCCGCGAGGCGGTCCGTACGCCCCGCCTCCTGCCTATCGTGGGGCGTATCCGGTCCCGCGATCGTACGGACCGGTCCCGCGCTCCTACGGCCCGCCGCCGCGATGGGGCGGACCGCGCGTCGTCTTTCCCCGCCCGTACTACACGTTCCGCCCGCGGCTGAGCATCGGCTTCGGCATCCATGTGGGCTTCCCGGTGCCGTTCCCGGCGTGGGCGTACGCCGGTCCATTCCCATATCCGGCGCCCTACCCCTACCCGGCGTATCCGACGGCCTACCCCGCGCCCTATCCGTATCCGGCGCCGTACCCAGTGCCGTATCCGTCACCATACCCGGCGCCCTCCCCATCGACGAGCTATCCGGCCCAGGCACCGTCCGGGGCGGTGTCGGTTGGCCCGGGGAGCCAGGCGTACGGCGGAATCAGCCTGGAGATGACGCCCGCGGACGCGGAGGTGTACGTGGACGGGGGCTACGCGGGCCGGGCCGGCGACTTCGGCCCGCAGGCGCAACCGCTGACGCTTGCGGTGGGCGTCCACCGGATCGAGGTGCGGGCGCCGGGCTACCGGCCCCTGGCCTTCGACGTGACCATCAGCTCCGGTTACGTCGTGCCCTACCAGGGCGTGCTGCAGCCGGGCCCCTGACCCCTCCCGCTCGATTTGCGTCCGGAGCGCGCGAGGCCACGTATAATCGGCCGCACCCGCGGATCGGGATCCTTCGGGCCCGGCGCGCTTACCTGGAGGGGTCTGGTCGATGTCGCACGACGTGAAGGGTCGCCGCAAGATGATGACCGGGCTGGGCGCCACGGCTGCCGCCGTGGCCCTGGGCTCGCGGGGCGCCGGCGCCCAGGCGGGTCCGGCCCCGTTCCAGCCCGCGCGCCACGCCCAGGATGACTGGATGGACACGCTGCCCGGCAAGCACCGCGTCATCCTGGACGTGACGAGCGTCGAGGGCATGCCGGAAGGCATCCGGTTCGCCGGCAACCTCTTCACCGGCCACAGGGTGGGCTACGGCATCGAGGAGGCGGACCTCGCCATCATCATGGTCCTGAGGCACGACGCCACGGCCTACGGCTACGCCGATGCCATCTGGGCCAGGCACGGCGCGTCGATGGGCGGCCGTCACGCCGCCTCGCCGCCGACCGCCAACCAGTACGATACCGGCGATCGCCGGCAGCTCTCCGGCCTCGCCAGGCGCGGCGTGCACTTCATCGTGTGCGGGTCGGCCAGCCAGGGCATCGCACGACGCATCGCGGGTGCGGGCGGCGATGCCGACGCGACGATGAAGGAGATGACGGCGAACATGATCCCGAACAGCCACATCGCCGTGGGTGTCGCCGGGGTCGTCCCCGTCGCCCACGCGCAGGAGCGCGGCTACAGTTATCTTTTCGTGGGATGAGCGCTGTCTCGAAGTCGTGAAGTCGTGAAGTCGTGAAGTCTTGAAGTCTTGAAGTCTTGAAGTCGTGAAGTCGTGAGGTCGTGAAGGCCCGAGGTGGCAAGGCCTCGGGCTCTCGAGAGCCTCGTTCGCGGGTCATCCCTGACCCGACACCGTCGACTCGTCACGTTCACCAGGAGGTCCCCAAATGCCTGTCACCAATCCGACTCATCGTCGTGGATTTCTCGCGCGCGTGGCCGCCCTGACGGCTGCGTTCACGGCCGCGGGCGCCGGCGCTCGCGAGGCCCTGGCCCTGCAGGCCTCCGAGGCCTGGATGAACGAGGTCAGGGGCACGCACCGCTGCCTGTTCGATTTCCCCCGGCACAGCAACGGGTGGGGACTGGTCCACGTCCTGAACTACCTGAACACCTACGCGGCGGCCTACAAGACGGGCGCAGGGCAGGTGGGCGCCGTGGGCACGTTCTATGGCATCGGCGCCGGGTCGAGCATCGCGCTGGGCTTCAACGACGCGATGTGGGCCAAGTACGCGCTCGGGGAGTATCACGGGCTCAAGGACACGAGCGGCACGCCCTACACGCGGAATGTCTTCCACCGGCCCACGAAGGCCGATGGGCACCTGCTGGCGCAGGCCATCCAGATCCCCAACCTCGGCCCGCTGGGCGACATCATCATGGGCGCCGGCATCGAGAGCCTGCAGAAGATGGGGACGAAGTTCCTGATGTGCAACAACGCGCTCGGCGCGTGGACGCTGGAGCTCGAAGGCCGCGGCAAGGGCACGGCCGCGGAGATCGACAAGGATCTCCGGGCCAACCTGCTGCCGGGCGTCACCATCGTGCCCGCCATGGTCATCGCCATCGAGCAGGCCCAGGCCGCCGGCATCCACTACAACCGGCAGTGATCGACCCCACACGCAAACGGACTCACAGGAGGTAGAGATGAAGAAGCACATCGGCGCCGTGGCGGCCCTCGCGCTGGCCGCTCCGCTCGTCGGCGCCGCGCAGACGCCCTCGGTGGACGCGCAGATCGCCGCCGCGGTCCAGATCCTGCCCGAGGATCTTCGCGCGGGCGCGACGGTCGTGACCTACGATCCCGCCACGGGCGCGCGCAAGGTGCTGCGGCAGGGCACCAACTTCCTCGAGTGCCAGCCGACGATGCCGGATGGGCACGAACGCTGCTACCACAAGATGTTCGCGCCGCGCCGGGATCTCCAGGCGAAGCTCGAGGCCGAGAAGAAGTCCGAGAAGGAGGTCGCCGAGGCGATGGCGGCCGCCGTGAAGGCCGGGACCATCCCGCCGTCGCCCCCGGCGATGATGTCGTACCGGAACTACGACAAGACCGACCGCATCCAGAAGCTGTGGGTGATGTCGCTGCCCAACCGGACGCCTGAAAGCGTGGGCGTCTCCACCGCGCCGCAGCGCGACAACGCGCTGAAGGGCGAGGGCCTGCCGTGGATGATGCAGCCGGGGGGCCCCGGCGCGCACATCATGATCCCCATCAACCCGAAGCCGAACGTTTCGAAGATTACCGACGAGGCGCCGGATCGCGTCACGCAGGCGACGCTGCCCCTCCCCGAGGACCTGCGCGCAGGGGCCACGGTGTACGAGTACGACAAGGCCACCGGCGAGCGCAAGGTGCTGAGGCCGGGCACGAACCACGTCGAGTGCATGCCGCGCGGCGAGGACGGGTTCACCTGGTGCTTCAGCACCACGACCGCCAGGCGCCGTGACCACGCCGCGAAGCTGCGGGCGCAGGGCATGGACGACAAGGCCGTCCAGCTCGCGATGAGCGAGGCGACCAAGAACGGGACCATTCCCGAGGCGCCCTACGGCGTCATGTCGTACAGGCTGTACGGCAAGCGGGATCGGATCCAGCTGCTGTGGGTGCTGTCGGTGCCGGGCGCCACGTCCGAGTCGATCGGCGTGTCGACCGTGAGCCAGCGCGAGAACGCGCTGGAGGGGCACGGCCAGCCGTGGCTGATGCTCGCCGGCACGCCCGGCGCGCACATCATGATCCCCGTCAACAAGTAGGCCGTTGCGTTCGTCCATCGGGGCACCTGATCGACTGGTCGAGACGCGGCTGGTTCACGCGCACGGCCTGGCCGCGCTCGTCACCCTGCTCGTCTCGGCCACCTTCGGCATCGTCATCGCGCTCCAGCTCCTCTGGCCCGAGCTGGGGCGCGACATCGCGTGGCTCAGCTGGGGTCGGGTGCGCTATGCCCACACCCAGGGCATCATGCTCGGCTGGCTGGGCAACGCCTTCCTCGCGTTTCTCTACCACGGTGTCCCCATCCTGACGGGCCGCCCGGTCACCAGCCGCACGCTCGGGGCCTGGATCTTCGGCCTCTGGAACTTCGCGGTGATGGTGCCCGGCTGGCTGCTGGTGCTCGCCGGCATCAGCCAGCCGCTCGAGTGGGCCGAGTTCCCGCTCGTGGTGGACGCCTTCGTCGTGCTCGCCCTGGTCCTCGCAGCCGTGCAGTTCCTGCCGTGCTTCTTCGCGCGCGGGATCGAATCGCTCTACGTCTCCAGCTGGTACATCCTCGGCGGCCTGGTGTTCACGCTGCTGTCCTACCCGATGGGCAACATCGTGCCGGAACTCGTGCCGGGCGCGAGCGGCGCCGCCTTCAGCGGGCTGTGGATTCACGACGCGGTGGGCCTGTTCGTCACGCCGATGGCGCTGGCCATCATCTACTTCGTCATCCCCGCGGCCTCGCGGCGGCCCATCTACAGCCATTTCCTGTCGATGCTCGGGTTCTGGCTGCTGTTCTTCCTCTACCCGCTCAACGGCACCCACCACTACGTGTTCTCCGTCATCCCGATGGCCGCGCAGATTGGCGCGATCACCGCCTCGGCGCTGCTCGGCGTCGACGTGCTCATCGTGGTGACGAACCTGTTCCTCTCGATGCGGGGATCGGGCCTGGTGCCGCGCGACCCCGGCCTGCGCTTCGTCGGCATGAGCACGTTCTTCTACCTCGTCGTCAGCGTGCAGGGCGCCTCGCAGGCGCAGATGGCCGTGAACCAGGCGGTGCACTTCACCGACTGGGTGGTGGGCCACTCGCACCTGGCGATGCTCGGCTTCGCGAGCTATGCCGCGGCCGGCGGGCTCGTGCACGCGTGGCAGCGCATCTCGTGGGCGCGCTACAACGCGCGCGCCATCACCTGGGCGTTCTGGCTGATGACGGCCGGCATGGTCATCATGTTCGTGGACCTCACCATGGCGGGGCTGGTGCAGGGCCGGCTGTGGGCGGACGGCGCGCCGTGGATCGCGTCGGTGCAGGCCACGCGCCCCTACTGGATGATCCGCGCCCTGACGGGCATCCCGCTCGCCGGCGCGTTCATCGCTTTGCTGGTGGGTCTCACCACGGGCCCGCGCGGCGCCGGGCTCCGGGACGTGGAAGCCGGCATCGGCGCCGGACCGGTGGACGAGATCGCCCCGCGCCTGGCGCCGGCGGCGGCGGTGGAGGCGTCGTGAGCGGGCACCCGCAGCGTGCGCTGCGCATGTCGTACGTGGTGGCCAGCGTGGCCGGCGTCGCCTTCTTCGTCATGTCGGTGGCGCTGCTCGGCTGGTGGCCCAGGCGCGTGCTGGACGAGCAGACGCGCGCGATGGGTCCCGAGTACGTCCTGCCGCTCAGCGAGAGCGCGCGCCGCGGCCGCGCGATCTACGGCCGCGAGGGCTGCGCCTACTGCCACACGCAGCAGATCCGCTACCTGCACACCGACATGGCGCGCTTCGGTGCCCCGACGCTCGCCTGGGAAACGCGGCTCGACTACCCGCACCTGTGGGGCACGCGGCGGATCGGGCCGGACCTGGCGCGTGCCGCCTTCACGCGCTCCTCCGACTGGCACTTCGCGCACCTCTTCTCGCCGCGCGCGGTCGTGCCCGCGTCGGTCATGCCCGCCTACCCGGCGCTCTTCGACGGCGCGCCGGATCGCCCGCGGCAGGAAGCGCGCGACCTGGTCGCCTATCTCGAGACGCTGGGCCGCGCGCGCGAGCTGGGCGCGCCCGAAGGCGAAACGCGCGCCCGCGAGGCGTGCGACTGCCCGGACGACGAGATGGCGTTGATGGCCTTCGAGGGCGCGCTCAACACGCATCCGGGCCGGGCGCGGCGCACCCACGAGGCGCCCGCGCTGCCACGGAGCGCAGACCTCGACCGCGGCCAACAGCTCTACGGCGCGCACTGCGCAACCTGTCATGGCGCGACCGGCCAGGGAGATGGCCCGGGGGCCCGCGGGCTGCGCCCGGCGCCGGCCAGCCTGGCCGAGCACGAGTATTCGACCGACCGGCTCGCCGACGTGCTGTGGAACGGCGTGTGGGGAACGGCCATGCCCGCGTGGCGCGACTGGCGGCCCGAGGACCTGGCCGCGATGGCCGAGGCCGTGCGCACGCTCACCACCGAGGCCCCCAATCCTCCCGTGCCGGAACACATGGTCGCGCTCGGCGCCCAGGTCTTCCGCGAGCACTGCGTGCAGTGCCACGGCGACGACGGCCGCGGCGACGGCCCCGCGGCGGACGAGGTGGCGATGTCGCCCACCAACTTCCACCGTCAGCGGCCGAACCTCGACCGGGCCATCCGCGTGCTGCGGAACGGCATCGACGGCACCCCCATGGCGCCGTGGACCGCGCGCCTGTCGAACGCGGAGCTCATCGCGGTGGCCCATCACGTGCGCGGCTACTATGAGGGATCGTCCGCGGCACCAGGGGGCATCCGCCGATGATCACCGACATCATCGTTCTCGCGTCCGTCGCGTTCACGGTCGCGTTCGTGGCAGCGTGGATGGCGTCGCCCGGCCTGCGCACGTGGATCGAGCGGCCCAAGCACCGTTTCCAGGACGCCGTCCGGGAGTATGATCGGGCAGAGCGACGGAATCGTGAAGCCGGTGGAGGACACGCCGCGTGACTGATCGCCATCGGGGCCCCGAACCAGGCAGCCTGGCCGGCATCGTCCTGGCCTGCTGCGCCGTCGGCGCGGTGGCTGTGGGTGTCGCGCTCTACGGTCCCCCCCTCTCGCTGTCCGGAGCGTCCTGGGAACCAGGGGCGCCTGGAGCATCCGGGACTCCCACCTCCGCGAACGCTTCGGCCGACAGGCCAGCCCCCGCGTCACCCTCCGCCCCGGCGCTGGCGCGCGCGGACGGTCCCGACTACGCCACCGAGGAGTACGGCCGCCGGCTCGTGGCGCACACGGCGGAGCTGCTGGGCCCCGATCATCCGGATCCGGCCCGCCGCATGATCGGCAGCCGCCTGAACTGCGGCTCGTGCCACCTCGGCACGGGGACCGAGCCGGGCACGCTCAACCTGCTGCAGACCTTCGAGCACTACCCGCGCTTCTCGGGCCGCGCGGGCACGATGACCGACATCGAAGACCGCATCAACGAGTGCATGCAGCGGAGCATGAACGGCAAGCCGCTGCCGATGGACAGCCCCGAGATGATGGCGATCGCGGCCTACCTGCGGGGGCTCGGCACGCAGTACCAGGCCATGGGCACCTCCCGTCGCAAGGCCGAGGAGCCGCCACCCTTCAAGGCGCCGCCGCGGGCCGCGCGCGTGGACAACGGGCGCACCGTGTTCGAGTCACGCTGCGCCATCTGCCACGGCAAGGACGGCCTCGGCCTCCTGGCGACCGGCGACCCGTCACGAGGCTACCTCTTCCCGCCGCTCTGGGGCCCCGACAGCTTCAACAACGGCGCCGGGATGCACCGCGTGCTGACCGCCGCGCGCTTCATCAAGGCACGGATGCCGCTCGGCGAGCCGACGCTCAGCGACGATGAGGCCTTCGACGTGGCGGCCTTCATCAACGACCGGCCGCGCCCGCAGATGGCGAATCTCGAGCAGGACTATCCCGACCCGGCGGCCAAGCCCGTGGACAACCCCTACGGCCCGTTCGCCGACGACTTCCCGCTCGAGCAGCATCGCCTCGGCCCGTTCCAGCCGATCGAGGAGCACTACAAGGCGCGCAAGAAGACGAAGTAGGTGTGACCGCCCAGGCGACCTCCGTCGTCCGCGCGCACGTCTGGCTCAGCCTGCTGTATGCCCTGAGCCGGGCCGCCCTGTGGCTGGCGGGGCTCCCCTTCCGCTTCGACCTCGACTGGATGTGGCTCGCCGATCCGGGTGACCTCCGCGATCGCCTGGGTGAAACCCTCTACTACTTTCACGCGTTTCCGCCCGGCATGGATGTCCTGACGGGCATCCTGCTGAAGCTCGGCGGCGACCGGCCGGAGTGGCTCGCGGTGTGGCTCTTCCGGGCCCTGGGGTTCGCGCTGGTGAACGCACTCTTCGCCGTGGGCCGCGGGGCGGGTCTCTCCACGCGTACGGCACTCGGCCTCGCCCTGGCCTTCGCGCTTTCGCCGCCGGCCATCTTCTTCGAGCACCTGTACCTGTACGAGTGGCCCGTCACGACCATGCTGTGCGTGGCCGCGGCCTGCTTCCATCGCGGCGTGCGCACGGGATCGACCGGCGCCTGGGCGGCGTTCTTCGGGCTCTGCGCAGCCATCGGCCTCACGCGGAGCACCTTCCACCTGGCGTGGTTTGCGCTGATGGTCGGAGCAGCCCTGTGGGCTGCGGGCCGCCCGCGCCGTGGCCGCGTGCTCGGCGCGGCCGCGATCCCCGCGGCACTGCTGGCGGCGCTCTACCTGAAGAACCTGGTCGTGTTCGGGGCGTTCGCCGCCTCCACGTTCGGCCCGGCGAGCTTCCATCTCGTCACGGTGGATCGGCTGTCGCGCGAGGTGCGCGACGGGTGGATACGCGAGGGCACGCTGTCACCCTTCGCGGCGGTGAGCGCGTACGCGCCCCCCATGGCGTACGCGCGGTACTTCGCGACGCCGGAGCGGCCGGGGTGGCCACCGCAGGTGACTCGCCCGGAGCACGTGACAGTCCAGGCGCCCAACTTCAACCACTGGTGGCTGCTCGAGGTGAACCGCGCGCGTCGCGCGGACGTCCGGCGCTATCTCCAGGAGCGCTGGTTCGAGTACCCGGCCAGCGTCGTCGCGGGTCTCGGGGAGTACCTCGGGCCATCCACGTCGTGGCATCCGCGCGCGGGCCTTCCGGGCGCGCCTCATGCCGGGCACCGCGAGGTACTCGGCGCCTGGGAAGCGGCGTACAACCGCGCGCTGCACACCTTCCCGCTCGCGCCGGCAGGTGCCTACCTGCTCCTGCCGCTCGTCTGGGGATGGACCGCCTGGCGGGCGTGGACGCTGGCCCGTTCACAGGCGGCCGAGAGCAGGGCCGTCGGGTGGCTGCTGGCCCTCTGCGCCGTCCAGGTGCTCTACGTCACGACGGCGAGCACGATGCTGACCTTCCGGGAATCCTCCCGGTACCGCTTTCAGGTCGAGCCGCTGATCTGGGTGCTGACGGCGGCGTGCGGCAGCCGCCTCCGGACGGCCCCGGGGGGCGTGTCACCTTCGGGCCCGGACCTGCATCCTTGACGGCAGGAAGGTACCGTCATGGCCATTCGTCCGGCCCTGCCCCGGCAGGTATGGGTCGTGTTGTTCGCCCTCGGACTGGGAGGGGCGCTCGCCTGGGTCGCCACCCAGAGCGGCCCGCTGGCGCCGGTCCGCGTCACACTCACCGAAGCCACGACGGGGTCGGTGGCGCCCGCCCTGTCTGGCATCGGCACGGTCGAAGCGCGGCGCACCTACTTCATCGGCCCCACTTCCGCGGGCCGGGTCCGGCGCGTCCTCGTGGATGTCGGCGACACGGTGGCCGCCGGACAGCTCCTGGCCGAGATGGAGCCCGTGGACCTCGACACGCGGATGGCGTCGACGCTGGCGGCCGCCGATCGCGGGCGCAGCCAGATCGCCGCGGCCGAAGCGCAGGTGCGCGATGCGACGAGCCGGCGAGACCTGGCGGTCACCGAAGCGCGCCGTGCCGTCGATCTCGGCGCCGCGGGCGTCGTCAGCCAGAGCGTCGTGGATGGCGCGCGCCAGGAGCAGCGGTCCGCCGAGGCGGCGCTGGCGGCTGCGGAGGCCGCGTTGGCCGGCGCCAGGCGCGACCTCGCCAGGCTGGGCGCCGAGCTCGGCGGGGCCCGGCAGCAGCGCGCCAACATCCGCCTGTTCGCCCCGGTGGACGGGCTGGTCATCTCCAGGGACGCCGAGCCGGGGTCGACGGTCATCGCCGGACAGGCCGTGCTGAAGGTGCACGACCCTGCAAGCCTGTGGGTCAACGTGCGCTTCGATCAAGGCCGATCGGCAGGCCTCGCCGTTGGGCTGCCGGCGGAGATCGTGCGCCGTGCGGATCCCCTGCGGCAGCTCAGGGGCCGGGTGACGCGCGTCGAGCCGGTGAGCGACAGCGTCACCGAGGAGCGCATGGCCAAGGTGGCGTTCGACGAGCGGCCGCCGGACCTCTCGACCGGTGAGCTGGCCGAGGTGACGCTGCACCTGCCCGAGATCGCCCGGGCCGTGGTCGTGCCGAACGCGAGCCTCCGGCAGCGCGGCACCGACATCGGCGTCTGGCGGCTCGTGGACGGGCGCCTCCGGTTCGCGCCGGTCACGATCGGCGCGGAGGGCCTCGATGGCACCGTGCAGGTGCTCGAGGGCCTGACACCCGGCGACCAGCTCGTCCTCCACAGCGAGCGAGACCTCGCCGACGACGCGCGCATCACCGTGGTGCCCGCGCTCGCTGGAGGAGGCCGATGATCAGCCTGGCCGGGAGGGATATCCTCCACTCCTGGGGTCGCTTCGTGCTGACCGGGGTGGGCTTGGGTCTCCTGATCGGCGTCACCTTCACCATGGCCGGCGTCTACCGCGGCATGGTGGACGATGCCAAGGTGCTGCTCAACAACAGCGGCGCCGACCTCTGGGTGGTGCAGAAGGACACGCTCGGCCCCTACGCCGAACCCTCCAGCCTGCACGACGACGTCTACCGCGACCTCCTCGGCATGCCCGGCGTGGCACGGGCCGCCAACGTGACGTACCTGACGATGCAGGCGCGGGTGGGCGGCCACGACGTGCGCGCGATGGTCGTCGGCTTCGTGCCCGGGCAGCCCGGCGAGCCCGGCTACCTGATCGCCGGGCGCCGCGTCACTCGCAGCCACTACGAGGCCGTCGCCGACATCAGCGCGGGGCTCGCGATCGGGGATCGCGTGCGCATCCGCCGTCACGACTACACGGTGGTGGGGCTCACCCGCCGCATGGTCTCGTCCGGCGGAGATCCGATGATCTTCATCCCCCTCAAGGACGCGCAGGAGGCGCAGTTCCTGAAGGACAACGACGCCATCGTCAGCGACCGTGCGCGCACGGCGGCCAACCCCGCGCTCAACCGGCCGGGTGTGCCCGGGCTGCTCGAGGCCATCGGGGCCTCGCAGGCGGCCAATCGCAACGTCAATGCCGTTCTCGTGCGTGTGGCCCCGGGCCACCCCGCGGAGCGCGTGGCGGAATCCATCCGGCGCTGGAAGCACCTGCAGGCCTTCACTCGCCCTGAGATGGAGGAGATCCTCGTCGCGAAGCTCATCGCCAATGCCTCGAGGCAGATCGGCATGTTCCTGGTCATCCTCACGTTCGTCAGCGCGGCCATCGTGGCGTTCATCATCTACACGATGACGCTGGGGAAGATCCGCGAGATCGCCGTGCTGAAACTGATCGGGACGCACAACCGCACCATCGCGGCGATGATCGTGAAGCAGGCCATCGCCCTCGGCGTGATCGGCTTCGCCGTGGGCAAGATCGCCGCGACGATCTGGGGACCGTTCTTCCCACGCTATGTGTTGCTCGAGCCAGGCGACGCCGTGCGCGGCTTCGCCGTGGTCATGGTGGTCAGCGTGCTCGGCAGCCTGCTGGCCGTGCGGACGGCGCTCGAGGTGGATCCGGCCACGGCCATTGGCGGATGACATGAACGGTGACATCGGCATCCGCATCGAGGGCCTGGGCAAGCGCTACGGCGAGGGCGAGACCGCCGTCGAGGCGCTGAAGGACGTCCACATGTGGGTGGCGCCGGGCGAGGTGGTCGGCCTGGTCGGCCCGAGCGGCTCGGGGAAGACCACGCTGCTCAAGTGCCTGGGCGCGGTCATCGAGCCCACGCACGGCCGCATGATCCTCAACGGCCAGGTGATCTACGACGAGGGCTGGACGATCCGGGACCTGCGGGTGCTCCGGCGCGACCAGATCGGGTTCATCTTCCAGGCGCCGTACCTGATTCCGTTCCTCGACGCAACCGACAACGTGGCGTTGCTGCCGATGCTGGCCGGGCGCCCGAACGGCGAGGCGCGCGCCCGCGCGCGCGAGCTGCTGGAGGCGCTGGACGTGGGACACCGCGCCAGAGGGCTGCCGTCCGAGCTTTCCGGCGGCGAGCAGCAGCGCGTGTCGATCGCCCGCGCGCTGGCCAACCGCCCGCCCGTGATCCTGGCCGACGAGCCGACAGCCCCCCTCGACAGCGAGCGCGGCCTGGCGGTGATGCGCATCCTGCACCAGCTGGCCAGCCAGTACCACACCGCCATCATCGTGGTCACGCACGACGAGAAGATCATTCCGACCTTCAAGCGGCTGTATCACATCCGGGACGGCCGCACGGTTGAAGAGACACCGGCCATCGCGACCTGACACGCCCTACGGCTTCCTCGTCGGCGCGCGGCCCAGCTCGATGGTCCGGGCGACCAGCGCCTCGTCCTCCGTGACGGCGGTCACGGCGACGCGGAGGCCTTCCTCGATCGCGTCGGCGTGGACGGGCTTCCTGTCCCGCAGGACCCTGGTGGCGCCGTCGATCCGGATGGTGTGGTCCCGGCCCTGGCGATCCTTCACCATCAGGTGATCGCCGGCGACCCTGATGACGGTGCCCAGGATCCTGCGATCGTGCCCGGGGTGCGCCAGCGTCGCGGCAGGAGCGAGCCCCGCCAGCAGCAGGCCGGTGATGAGGGTCGTGGCCGCGCGTCGAGTCATCGGGCTCTCCTCTCCGTCCGGTCCCAGTCTACCTGCTCCACCAGCCGTCCGGCGCGCACCTGGGCACGCCGCCACATCGCGTACCCCGCCGGCAGCACGAGCAGGGTGAGGATCAGGCACGACCACAGACCGCCGACGACGGGCGCGGCGGTGCGCGCCGAGATGTCGGCGCCGACGCCGGAGTCCCACAGGAGCGGCATCAATCCCAGCACCGTCGTCGCCACCGTCATCACCAGGGGGCGCACGCGGGCCGACGCTCCCTCGATGACGGCCGCGTCGACATCGGCGGGGCCGCGGATCCTGCCCTCTCTCAGGTGCCGTGCGAACGCCTCGTCCAGGTACACCACCATCACGATGCCCGTCCCGGCGGCGACGCCGGCGACGGCAATCAGCCCCACCCACACGGCGGTGGAGAGGTGGTAGTCCAGGAACGCGAGCAGCCAGACGCTCCCGGCGATGGCGAACGGCAGGCTCGACAGGACGAGGACCGTCTGCGGCCAGCCACGCATCGAGAGGTACAGGAGGACGACGACGAGGAGCAGCGTGAGCGGGATGACGTACTGAAGGCGGGCTTCCATCTCGGCGAGGAACTCGTACTGGCCGGTCCACTGCAGCCGGAAACCCGCCGGCAGGTCCAGCCGGTCGCCGACCAGGGCCTTCGCATCGTCCACCCACCCGCCGAGATCGCGCTCGGCCTGATCGATGTCGGCGTACACGTAGCCGACGAGGACGCCGTTCTCGTCCTTGATCATGGGCGGGCCCGTCGTCACGCGGACGCTGGCGAGCTGCCCGAGCGGAACCGCCGCACCCGGTTGGCGCCACTGGTTCATGAGGTCGGGCTCGCCGCCCATGCCACCGCCGGCGCCCGTGACCATCGAGCCACCCGCGCCCGCGAGTGGCGGGGTCGTGCCCACGCCCGTGTTCCCGCCGGCGACGTCGATCAGGCCGCCGGTGGACGGCACCGGCACGAGCACCGCTGCCAGCGCCTGCGGGTCCGACCGCTGATCCGCCGCGAGCCGGAGGTTGATCGAGAAGCGAGAACGTCCCGCGACGGCGGTGGACACCGGCATGCCGCCGATGGCGGCCTCGACGACGTCCTGGACGTCTCGCACCGTGAGCCCGTAGCGCGCGATGGCCGCGCGATCGGGGACGATGTCCACGTATTCGCGCCCGGTCTGCCGTTCCGCGAAGGTGCTCCGGGTGCCCCGGACCTCGCGCAGCAGTCCCTCGAGCGCGACGCTGATGCGCTCGATTTCTTCCAGGTCGTCGCCGAACACCTTGACGCCCACCGGCGTGCGCACGCCGGTGGTCAGCATGTCGATGCGCGTGCGGATCGGCGGCGCGATGGCCATCTGGTAGCCCGGCATCCGCAAGGCCGCGTCCAGGTCTCGGGCGACCGCGTCCAGGGTCCGCGCCTGCTGCTCGGGCCAGAGGCGGCGGAGCGCGAGCGCCTTCAACCAGTCGGGCGCGTAGGCGCTGTACCACCGTGGGGTGTACTGCCTCGGCCATTCGTCGTGCGGCCGCATGGTGATGACCGATTCGATCATGTCCAGCTGCGCGGGATCGGTGGCCGTCTCGGCGCGTCCCACCTTGCCGTGGACCGCCTGCACCTCGGGGACGCGCATGATGATGCGGTCCTGCGCAACGAGGGCCCGGCGCGCCTCCTCGATCGAGATGCCGGGGAACGTCGTCGGCATCACCAGCAGCGCTCCCTCGTCGAGCGGCGGCATGAACTCGGACCCGAGCGCCTGGAAGACCGGCACGGTGCCGACCATCAGGGCGAGGGCCGCGGCCACGACGAGATGCCGGAAGCGCACCACCAGGGCGGCGATGGGCCGATAGGCGGTCGTCAGCAGCCGGCTCACGGGATTGTCGGCGTCCGTCCTGAAGCGCCCGCGGAGGAACACCACCATCAGCGCCGGGGCCAGGGTGATGGAGAGGACGGCCGCGGCGAACATCGCGAAGGTCTTGGTGTACGCGAGCGGCGTGAACAGCCGGCCCGCCTGCCCGGCCAGCGTGAAGATGGGCAGGAAGCTGATGGTGATGAGCAGCAGCGAGAAGAAGATGGGCCGGCCGACTTCCCGGCAGGCGTCGACGATCACGCGCTTCCGGTCCGAGCCGGGCGGGGCCGCGGCCAGGCGCACGTGCGCGTTCTCGATGAGGACGATCACCGCATCGGCCAGCTCGCCGATGGCGATGGCGATGCCGCCGAGCGACATGATGTTGGACGTGAGCCCGAGATATCGGATGCCGATGAAGGACATCAACACCGACAGCGGCAGCACGATCATGACCACGGCGGCCGAGCGCGCGTGGAACAGGAACACCAGGCAGATGATCGTGACGATGATCGCCTGCTGGACGAGGGTATTCGACAGCGTCTCGATGGACCCGAGGACCAGCCCGGAGCGGTCGTACGTGGGCACGAGGCGGACGCCCTCGGGCAGGCGGAGCGCCGCAATCTCCTCCTCGAGCGCGCGGATCACCTGGAGGGCGTTGGATCCGATGCGCATCACGACGATACCGCCGGCCGTCTCGCCCAGGCCGTTGTAGTCCGCCGCGCCGCGGCGGATGTCGGGGCCGTACTGCACCCGCGCCACGTCGCCGAGGCGGACGGGCACGCCACCCGCGCCCACCGTCACCACGCTCTGCTCGAGGTCGGCGAGGTCCTCGACGTAGCCCCGGCCGCGCAGCACGTACTCGCGCCCGGCCAGTTCCAGCACCCTTGCGCCCACTTCGGCGTTCGCATCGCGGACCGAGCGGGTCACGTCGCCCAGCGTCAGGCCGAAGGCAACGAGGCGATCCGGATCGAGGACGATCTGGTACTGGCGCTGGAAGCCGCCGACCGACGCCACTTCGGCGACGCCGGCCACGGCCTGCAGCGCCGGTCGCACGGTGAAGTCCTGCAGCGCGCGCAGCTCCGCCAGGTCCATCCGCCCGAGGGTGTCCTCCAGGACGTACTGGTAGACCCACCCCACTCCGCTGGCGTCCGGCCCGAGCGTGGGCGTCGCGTCGTCCGGCAGCTGCTGCTGCACGCGACCGAGCTGCTCGAACACGCGCGTGCGCGCCCAGTAGATGTCGGTCCCGTCGTCGAAGAGCGCGTAGACGAAGCTCATGCCGAACATCGAGTAGCCGCGCACCGTCACGACGCCCGGCGTGCTCTGGAGCGTCCGGACCAGCGGGTAGGTCACCTGGTCCTCGACGAGGTCCGGGCTTCGGCCCATCCACTCGGTGTAGACGATGACCTGGGGATCGGAGATGTCCGGCAGCGCGTCGAGCGGCGTGCGGCGGGCCGCGTCGGCCGCCCAGAGGCCGAGCACGAGCACCACGCCGAAGACCGCCCACGTGTGCCGGACGGAGAGCTCGATGATGCGTTCGACCATCGCGCTACTCCCGGTGTCCGGCGTGTGGATCGGCTCGCGGCGCCGTCGCCGTGGAGCCGTGGCCCGCGTGCGGGTCGCCCTGGGGCTCGGCAGGCGGCTCGCCGGTGCGCGGCGGCGTCGGGGACACGGTCGGCGACGCAGGCGGCGTTCCGTGGTTGTGCCCGCCCGTGCCGCCGGTGGCGCGCAGGCGGCTCTCGGAATCGAGGAGGAACACGCCCGAGGCGACGATCCGCTCGCCTTCCGACAATCCCGCGCGCACCTCCACGCGGTCGGCCAGCTGCAGCCCGAGGGTGACCACGCGGGGCACGAACCGATCGCCCTCGGCCACGAACACGTGCTGCTGCCGCCCGGTGTCGACGAGGGCGTCGCGCGGGATCGTGATCGTCGGCGAGCCGGACACGTCGAAGGCCGCCGTGCCGTACAACCCCGGCCTCAGACTGCCGGCGGGGTTGGCCACGGGCAGGCGGACCCGCAGCGTGCGCGTCCGCTCGGTCAGCGTCGGATAGAGGAAGTCCACGCGCGCCGCGAACGGCGGCCGACCGGAGGCGGGGAAATCGAGTGTCGCCGTGGAACCGGCGTGCACCGAGGGGATGCTGGCTTCGGGGACCTCCGCGAGGATCCAGACGCGTGAGAGGTCCGCAATGGTCAGGAGCGGCGTCGATGGATCCACGGCCGTTCCGGCCGTGACGCCGCGGTTGACGACCACGCCGCCGCGCGGGGCGACGACGGTGACCAGGCGCCGCGGCTCTCCGCTCTGCTCGATGGCGTCGATCTCGGCCGGTGTCATGCCGAGCACGCCGAGGCGCATGCGGCCCCCCTGCACGACGGCACTGGTAATCCCGGACGCCGTGGTCGCCGCCCGCGCGGCCAGGTACTCGGTCTGGGACGACAGGAGTTCCTGCGAGAAGATCCGCGCCAGCGGCTGGCCGGCCCTGACCACCTCGCCGGTGGTGTTGACATCGAGCTGTTCCAGCCAGCCCGCCACTCGTGTGTGCACGTGCGAAAGGCGTGACTCGTCCGGCGCGATCGTGGCCACCGCCCGGATGGTTTCGGTCAGCGACCCTCGCTGCACGGTCTCCACCCGGATCCCGAGGGTCTGCTGCGTGGCCATCGCGACGTCCACCGGCACGCGGTCGGGCATGCCCGCCGGCGCCGCGGCCGCCATCTCATGGGACTCCGGGTGCGTCGCGGGCACGCCCGCATCGGCGTTCGCGCCGAAGGGCCACGCGCCGCGCGCATGCTGGATCCAGAGCGCCAGGGAGAAGATGGCGGCGGTGGCCACGGCCGAGACGAGCGGCGCGGCCATCCATCGACGGTCGGGATTCGTGGTCATCGCAGGATCCCCTCATAAGAGCCGGTGGCGCGCCCGAGACGTGCCCAGGCCTGTCCCACCTCGACATCCGCCGTGATCAGGTCGGCCTGGACGAGCCAGAGGGCCTGCACGGCCTCGATCACGCTGACGAGCGGAAGCTGGCCGGCAGCGTAGCCGGCGACGGCGGGCTGAATGGCCATGCGCGCGCGGGGCAGCACGTCGCGGGTCAGCGCGTCCTGCCGGTCACGGGCGGCCTGCAGCTGGCTGGCCGCCGCGGCGGCATCGCCTTCCACCATGCGGGTCATCGCCCGCAGGTCCGCGGTGGCCATGGCGCGCATGGCCTCGGCCTCGGCGACGCCGGCGGCCAGCTTCGAGCGCCAGAGGGGAAGGCTCACCCCCACCATCGCCATCCAGCCAGTACCCTGGGCCATCGTGTACGCGGGACCGGTGCGGAGGGTCATCATCGGCCGGTACATGTCGCGCATGACCTGCACGTCCGCCTCGGCGCGCGCGATCCCCGCGCGCCCGGCGGCCAGTTCCGGGCGTCCGGCGACGGCGGCGTCGACGATCGACCCGAGGGGCGCGGGCTCGGCAAAGGCCAGCGGCGCCAGCGGCGGCACCACGCTGCCGACGTCCACCGCGAGGCTCGCGTTCAGCATGGCCTCGGCGCCGCGGACCTCGCTCGTGAGCGACCGCGCCATCGCCTCGAGTCGCGCCACCTCCACCTCGGCGCGCAGCACGTCCGACTGCGGAGCGGTTCCACCGCCATAGCGCGCGTTGGCGGCCACCACCACGTCGCGGGCGAAGCCCAGCTGCTCGGCGACGAGGGCCTGCATCCGCCGCCGCTCCAGCACCATCAGCCAGGCGCTGGCGGCCTGCACGCGGACATCCAGGGCGGCCCGGTCCCTGTCCGCGCGCACACGATCGACGTCCGCGAGGGCCGCGGTGCGGCGATGCCGGCGCACACGCGAGAGCGGGAAGGCCTGCTCCACCGTGACGCTCACGTCGGCGCCGTCGAGCATGAACGGGACGTGATTGAAGGACGGTGCGACCATGGGATCGTCCAGCGCGGACACGATGGCGGGACGCTGCTCGGCGGCGCGGATCAGCGCCCGTGCCGCCTCCAGCTCGTCGCGCCGCTCGCCGGCCATGCGGATGGCGTCCGCCAGCCCGAGAGGCGAAGGGAGCGATGCGGGCTGTGCGCCAGCCGTGACGGGCCACCCGGCCAGCTGGCCGAGCAGCAGAAACGCAGTCGGGATCGCGATGGATCGCGGAACGACAATCACCTGAAACCTCCGATGGACTCTGACCACGCCGCGACCGGCGCGCGAGGCGCGCCTGCCTGGCCCTTCAGCGAGAGCGCGACACCACGGGTGCCGGCGACCGCCGGGTCACCCGCGGGTGGGAGGGATCAGATGCGGAGATTGAGCGAGAGCGGCGGTTTCCGAGGTGGGTGGCCGGATGTCGCCGTGAGAGGCGGGAGGCGATCGAGCGACGAGGCACCGATGGCAGACGCCCGACCGGTCTGGACGTGGCTCGCCGGCGGTCCGTTGCGGCGGGTGTCTTCCGGCGCGAGCGATGGCGCCGCGAGGACGAGATCGGCGCACTCGGTGTCCGTGGTCACGCGGAGGTCATCGCCGCGGCCCGCGTCGTGACAGCCCGTGACCGCGGCGAGGTGCTGGTCACACCACGCCCGGCACAGCAGTGCTGCCCCGGGCCCGATGCTCACGATCAGCACGAGGGCAAGGGCGACAGCCTTTGGCGCGAATGAGCCAGATCCGGCCGCCACGATCATCAACACACGTCCCTCCTCGGGTTACCCGCCTGCACCTGATTCAACGAGTGAGTGCAGAAACAGTCACAGCGCGCGTGACGCGCCGGGGAGGCGGATCAGATCCGCAGGGCGAGGGGGGCGGCGGCCGGGCGTGGAGGCGTCGTCTGCGGCTTCGGGCTTCCGGAGGACAGGAGCGCGGTCATGCCGGGCACGCCGGTTCCGGAGAGCATGAGGCCCTGCGCGGCGGCCAGCAGGATGCGGGTGTCCTCGCGGCTGGCCGCCAGGACTGCCGCGCTCCCGGGATCGCCGAGGTGATCGCAAGGCGCCGAGGTCAGGACGCTGCCGCGCTCGGCCGGGCCGACGTCGTGGCAGTCCGGCATCGCCGACTCGTGATGTCCGGCAGCCGGGTCGTGATGGGTCGCGGGAGCCGCGCCGGCGTACGGACTGCACAGCGCATCGCACACGGCCGCCATGGCCGGTGTACCAGCCAGCACGAACAACACGATGAGGCTGACGCCGCGGCGCCACCAGAGGATCACGGTTCGAGTATACCCGAAGGCTCACCGAGGGGGCGGCGCGCCGGGCGATGGAAGCCTGGCAGCACCGCCGCGCGCGCGTGGAGGCGCCGGTGCCGGCGGAGGCGGGGTGAGCGGTGGCAGCTCGCGCGGAGCCTCTTGGCCGGTGGTGGGGAAGGTCCTTCCCGGACCCCCACGGCCGTCACCCCTCGGGCCACGCGTCTCTCCGTGGGGAAACGGCTCGTAACGGGGTTCGTAGCGCGGCGCGTACGGATCCCTCCGCCTGTCCCGGCCGATGCGTCCGCCGCCGTAGCCCCAGGTCGGCCATCCGACCACGCCGCCCCCGCCGTACCAGATGACCTCGCCGCCCGGATATGCCGGGGCAGGTGCACTGACCGGCCCGCCGGCGTAATGGCCGCCGGGTCCCAGCGTGATGACGGACGAGCCCGGTGCCGGCTCGCCTCCGGCCTGTGCGGCCGCCAGGATTCTTGCCGACTGGCGCGCCCGCGACCAGCGCGCGAACGCATCCCACGCGGGGGGCTCGAAGGCCGTCACCACGATGCGTGATGAAACGTCGGCGAGCACGACCATCTGCGACGGGCCGATGGCCGCCTGCGCGGTGGAGGTCCGCAGGTCGGCGCTGCCGGCCGTGACGCTGACGAGCAGGCGCGCGCGCGAGGCATCGACGAGGAACCCGTACGAGCCGCCCGGCGCGAGCGTCACCTGTGCGAACGGGAGGGCCACGTCCAGCCAGCCGCCCATGCCGCTCTTCAGCAGGATCCGCCCGTGCTCGAGCGTCAAGGGGCCGGCCGCGGCCCACCGCACGCGCGTGTCGGCATCCACGTGCAGCAGCGTGCCGTCGGCGAAGAGCATCTCGGCCCGTCCGATGGTGGTGGCGACGGCGTCGCCCACCGCGACGACCGCCCCCTCGGCGTACGTGCCGACGACGGTGCGGCCGACGAGGACCTGGGCGTCGCCCCTGGACGCGGACACCGGCGCCAGGAGGCACGCGAGGACGAGAGGGGGAATGGCGAGAAGCCTCGGCACGGCGACCTCCGAATCCGGGCTGGCTCTTCCAGTATACCCGCCGGTCAGACCGTGCCACGGCCTCGGTCGCCGGCCCGGCGTGCCGGTCGAGGGGGTTGCGGCGGGGCGGGAACCCCGCGCCACCCGGCGCGAACCCCGCGCGGCGGGCCCCCCCCACAGCGGCGCGGCCCAGGCGCGCAACCCCCCGGC
>CAUJDN010000091.1 GCA_963169195.1 Acidobacteriota bacterium
GGGCCGGCCGTGGTTCGCGCGGTGGGGGTGGGGCCCTGCGGTCCGACGCCCGGGGGGGGCGAGGCCCGGGGGTTCGAAGCACGGGGGTTCGAAGCACGGAGGTTCGAGGCACGGGGGTTCGAAGCACGGGGGTTCGAAGCACGGAGGTTCGAGGCACGGGAGTTCGAAGCACGGGGGTTCGAAGCACGGAGGTTCGAGGCACGGGGGTTCGAAGCACGGAGGTTCGAGGCACGGGGGTTCGAAGCACGGGGGGTCGAAGCGGGGAGGTTCGAGGGGTGGGTGGCACGCTACGTGCCTTGTGGGTCCGCCAAGGGAGCCAGGACCTACCCGGCACTCGTGGTGTTTCAGCGATCGGCCAGTTGCGTCCATGCGCGGCTGCGCAGGATCCTCAAGACGCGCGGCCACCTTCCCACGGATGAAGCCGCGACGAAGCTGATGTGGCTCGCGTGGCGGAACATCATCGCCCACTGGAAGCGCGGCGATCGCTCCTGGAAAATGGCGATGCGGCAGTCTGCGATCCTCCACGAGGATCGGTTCCCGGGCTCGCCGGCGTGGAATGCACGGGCGCATGAACTGCTCGAACCTTCGTGCTTCGAACCCCCGTGCTTCGAACCTCCGCGCTTCGAACCTCCGTGCTTCGAACCCCCGTGCTTCGAACCCCCGTGCTTCGAACCTCCGCGCTTCGAACCTCCGTGCTTCGAACCCCCGCGCTCACCTCACCTCGAAGCGCTTCTCGTCCAGCGTCTCGCCATCGGGACCGACGAGCGTGGCCACCCATGTTCCCGCGCCGAGACCGCTGACCGTCTGGCGGCTGAACGTACGGAAGCCCTCCGCCGGGTTAGCGCGGATTTGCCGACGGACGTCCTGCACCACGCGGCCGTCGAGGGTCCAGCGGTGGCGGACGGTCATGTCGCGCGTCGCGCGCACGCGCGTGTAGTAGTAGACCGCGCCTCCGCTGACGGGGCTGGTGACCGCCGTGCAGGCCCACGGGTTCTGCGTGCGCGTCAGCGCCGAGCAGAGGCGCGCGTCGGTGACGCCGACGTCGTTCTCTCCCGGGGGACGGGATGCGGCGGGCGATGACGGTGCGGACGGCGGACCTCCTGCGGGAACGCCTTCGCGTGCCGAGGACGTCCCCGGTCGTGCAGGCACAGGCGCGGGCATGGCCTCGGGCGGCGGAGCTTCGGCGGCTGTGACAATCTCCGGGGAGGTGACGCCCGTCGAGCGTGGCGACGCCGACCGCCCCCACCACCACGCGGTGAGGGCAGCCAGGACAACCGTGGCCACCAGGTAGCCCGTGACGGCCGCGCGCGCGGACCGGCTCGCGCCGCTCGGGCCACGGCCCGCGGGCCGCGCGACGGGCGCCTTCACGGGCGGTGGCGCGAGCTCGAACGCGAGTTCGGGCGACGGGTCTGGCTGCCGCTCCCGTGCGGGTGCAGGGCGGGGCTTGCCCTGCAGTTGCATCAACGGCGGGGGCGCCGATGTGACATCCGGGACGACTGGCGCCGCCGGATGGGCGGGAAAGTCGCCCAGGGTTCCCCACACCGCCGGGTCGAACAGGGCGGCGTCCTCGCTGGCGTCGGGCAGCGCGTAAGTGGCGCTGAACGCATCGAGGTTGGCCCGGCTCACCTGGACAACCGGATCGTCGGGGCCCAGCGCGGCGGCTGCGACCGCGTGCGCCCGCCGGTAGCATTGCCCGGCCTCCGTCATGTGGCCGAGCTTCTCGAGCATCAGCGCAAGGTTGTTGAGGGTGGTCGCGACGTCCGGATGATCCGGGCCGAGGATGGACGTCTGGAGCTCGGCCACCTGCCGCAGCAGCGCGGCCGCCTTCGGGATGTCGCCATCGCCGGCCGCACGAGCAGCCGCGGCCGTGAGGGAGGGGAGTTCGAGCGCTTCCGGCATGCCAGACCCTCGCACGGGCGAGCTCGGGGGAGTCGGCTCGACGTCCAGGGATCATTGTAACGGCGAAGGGCCCGCCGCGTACGTTGCATAATCGCCGGATGCGGACGTTTCGCCAGCGGTCCACGTTCTGCCTGGTGCTCGTCGTGCCGGCCACCTCCAGCGTTGCTCCCGCGTGGGGCCAGTCCCAGGCGCGCATCGCTCCTGCGCCCGCCGGGGCCGAGGCGCCGCGACAGACCCTCCAGTGACGTCCTCTGCCCGCGCGCGCGCGTGCCGTTGGCTGCTGGCGCTTGCCATTCTCGCCGTGGCGTGGGCCATCGCCATCGCCGCAACCGGCGGCTTCGTCCTTCGCCTGGGTGGTGTCCGCCTGTCGTCGCGGCGCTGGCAGGCGGCGGCGCTCGTCGCCCTCGTCAGCGCGGTCGCTGCCTGGGCGGCTTCGACGCCGGCCGAGCGATCCGCCGCGTACCGGCGTGTGCGCGACTGGCGGCACTGGCCGTGGTGGCTGGATGCCGCGTTCCTGATTGCTCTCGCCGGCATCGGCCTGCGGCTCGCGTTGTGGAGCGCCGGCCGACCGCTGTGGCTGGACGAGGAGATGATCGCCATCAACGTCCGCGGCCGCGGCTTCACCGGGCTGGGCGGCGCGCTGTGGCTCGGGCAGACCGCACCGCTTGGCTGGCTGCTCCTCGAGCGCGGGTTCTTCGTGCTGTTCGGTGGCGGCGAGTTGGCGCTTCGCGCGGCGCCGCTTGCGTTCGGCATCGGCACCATCGCCACCGCGCTGTGGGTGGGCGACCGCTGGATGAACCGCCTGGGCGCTGCGGTGCTGGCGGGCCTGTGCGCATTCGGTCCCTGGCTCATCTACAACAGCGTGGAGCTGAAGCCCTACTCGGCCGACGCCTTCTGGGGCTTCCTCCTGCCCGTTCTCGCCGCCTGGGCCCTCGACCCGTGTGCTTCGAACCCCCGTGCTTCGAACCCCCGTGCTTCGAACCCCCGTGCTTCGAACCCCCGTGCTTCGAACCTTCGTGCTTCGAACCTACGTGCTCCGAACCTTCGTGCTTCGAACCCCCGTGCTTCGAACCCCCGTGCTTCGAACCTTCGTGCTTCGAACCCCCGTGCCACCCTCTGGTGGCTCGCCGCGTCCGCTGGCCACTGGTTCGCCAACGGGGCGCTGCTGGTGACCCCGGCGTGTGCGCTGGTGATCGGTCTCGTGACGTTGTCGCGCCACGGCTGGACAGCCGCGGTGCGCGTCGCGGCTCCCGGAGTGGTCTGGCTCGCGTCCTTCGGCCTTCACTACGTGTTGTCCATCCGCGAGGCGCTCGGCAGCGAGTTCCTGGCGGGGTACTGGGCATTCGCCATGCCGCCCGCGTCGGCGGGCGTCATGGAGCGGGTGGCCTGGCTGGGCAGCCGGTTCGAATCGCTGGCGGTGAACCCTGCGGGCAGCAGGCGGTGGACGCCGTTCTGGCTGCTGGCGGCGGGAGGCTTCGCGCTGACCTCACGCCCGGCGCTCGGGATGCTGCTGGCCGCTGTGCCGCTCTCCGCATTCGCGCTCGCGGCGCTTCGCATCGTGCCGCTGTTCGAGCGGTTGTCCATCTGGGTGCTGCCGGCGCTGTACCTTGGCATGGCGCTGCTGGCCAGTCGCGCGTTCGAGGCGATGGCGAGCGCCGCGGCGGACCGTCGATGGGCGAGATCCGGCGCCGGGGTGGTGGCCATCGCCGCTGCGCTGTGGGTGAGCACGGACATCGTGCGGGAAGGCGCGGCGTACCTGCGGGTGGACCTGCAGCGCTACGCTCGCGATGACAACCACCAGCTCGACGATCGTGCCGCCGTCCGGTGGCTGCTCGAGCGTCGGCGTCCCGGCGACGTCATTGTCACCACGCCTCTGGCCCTGCCCGCCATCTGGTGGTACGCCGACGCCCCGATGGGCGAGGGCACGGGCGATGGCAGCCGCCTCGCGGATGGCACTCCCATCCTGGTGACGGGCTTTGCGCCCGCGCAGGTGGAGTGCGGAGGCTACGAGCTACGCACGCCGCTGGCGCGGCACCAGCGCGCACTCGTCTACCTCGGGTTCAGGTTCGACGATGTGCCGAAGGACTTCGACGAGCGACTGCTGGCGGCGCTGGGAGAGCTCGGGCCCGTTGTCGCGGACGAGCGTTTCTCCGCCGCTGGCCGCGCCGTCATCGTGGATCTGACCAATGCCGGCGCGAGCCTCCGCTCCGCCGACGCGCCATCGTCGTTGCCGAAGGGGTGCCTGACGGTTGACGAAGCCCGCCGGTGGTGAACGGAGAGAAGTGAACGCTGTCTTCACTTCTCTCATTCACCGTGCGCTTCTCACTCTTCCCTTCAGGTCGCTGGCAGCGCCAGCGACCGGCTACGGCGCAATCGTGAACACGGTCTCGGCGATCGGCGTCAGCAGGTTGAGCGTTCCGGCTGCCGTGAGCGCCGAGAGCCACGTGTAGCGGCCCGCCGGCGCGCCCCGCGGGATGGTCACCTGCGCCAGGGCGCCCTGGAACGCGAACGGCACGAAGCCGCGCGCGACGGGCACCAGGCCCGGCACCAGGCCGCGACCGGTCCACGACAGCAGCTGCCCATTGGGCAGTTCCAGCACCACGTAGGCGTCGGCTGTCGTGCGGGCAGCACCCGGATCCATCGACACCGACACGTCCACGACGCTGCCGGGGCCGAACTCGACATCGTTGACGTCGGTCGTCAGCGTCGTATCCGCAGGCGCGTGGAACTGGATGTTGCCGCGCGCGATGGGGCGCAGGGCCCGCGCCTCCAGGATCTCGCCGTTCGCGACGATCACGAGGCCCAGCCGATCGCGCGGGCGCCATCGGCGGTGGCTCTCGGAATCCGGCTGGCCGTCGCCATCCGCGTCGTCCTCGCCTTCGTCGTCGTCGCGGTGGCCCTCGCCGTTGTCCTCGACGAGCGCGCTGAACGTGCAGTCGGGCCGCGGGCACGTCCCGTTGAACCGCACGGTCTTCGCCGAACCGTCGTCGTTGACGGCGACGACGTCGATGTCCGTGACGCGGCCGAAGATGTGCCCCCTGCGGCCGAATGCGGAGACGTGCCGGCGGTTCGAGTGGTTGAGGTACACGAAGCGGCCGCGCGCTTCGCCGCCGTCGGTGCCGGGCCGCGCGACGAATGCGAAGGTGGCACGCCCGCGACCGGAACGGTGGATGTCGGCCGAGTCGGGATCCGGCACCGAGAGCTGCCCGCCGCCCGTGACCTTGAACGCGTCACCGGGAGGGAACGCGTCGCCGACGCTGCAGGCCGCGACCTGGTTGTCCTCCATCGTCACGCCCCCATCGAGGGCCACGGCACGGCCGTCCAGGCTGGCGCCCGCCCCCAGCGTGATGTCGATCTGCGACAGGATGTTCCCGATGACAGCGGACGAGGCGCCGATGGTGGCGCTGGCGCCGCCCACCTGCCAGTGCACAAGCGATCCCGAGCACGCCGAGGTGATGTCCGGGGTCAGCACCTGCGCGCTCGCCTCGATCGTGAGCAGGCCGCCGATCTGGAACGTCCAGGGGCCGGCTCCGGTGAGGGTGAGGGTGAGCGTGCCCGTGAGAGGCGCGTCGCCGTCGAAGCAGTACACGCCGGGCCCGAGGGACAGGCCGCCCAGGTCCTGGCCGGTGAGATCGTTCGCGTCGGGGCAGGGGCGGGCGGCGAGATCCTCGAATGCCGCCGTGGCGTCGAGCAGCGCCTGCACGGCGACGGCGTCGCCTTCGTGCACGTCGCTGGCTTCGTCCACCGTGCCCGGCGGGAAGCCCGTGACCGAGCCGCCGAGGCCCGCGCCTACATCGCCCGTCACCGTGGACGCGCCGGTGCCGGTGACCGTCGTCTGCCCCAGCACGGCGAAGCTTTCCGCCGAGCCCAGCGCGACGGGCTGTGCCGCGGCGGACGTGGCCGCGAACGCCAGGGACGCGACCGCCAGCGTCGCCGCGCCGAGGGTCGAGCGTCGAACGATCGGGTTCGAATCTGACATGGAAGCCCCCTTCGAATCTGCAAGCCGGTTCGCTGTCCGTCCGCGCTCGTGCAGGGGATCACGGGCCGTCAGGCGGGGGGATGATGCGCGCCTGGGATCGTCCGGACTCGCAGAGCTTAGCATGGGTGGGACGGCGTGGCGTCAAGGACCGCCGCGCGGTGCGCATCCATGTGCACGCGGTGCGCCGGCGGACGGCCCGGGCGGCGTCCAGCGCTCACCGGCGGTCGTCGATGTTGTCGATGGCCCAACGGACCGCGCGCCTGACCTCGGGGGACCGATCGTTGCGGGCCGCCTCCAGGGCGGACAGGGCCGAGAAGCTCTCGATCTCGCCGAGCGCCCATGCCGCGACCGTCCGGACGCTGTCGTCGGGATCGTGGAGCAACGGCGTCAGGCTCGCGACCGCGGCGGAGGACTCGATTTCGCCCAGCGCCCAGGCCGCCATTCGTCGCACGGCCGGGTCCTTGTCCTTCAACGCCGGCGCGACGACCCCGACCGCGTCGTCCGCTTCGATCTCGCCGAGCGCCCACAGCGCGGTGAGCCGTACATCGCGCACGGCATCGCCGACGAGCGGCGCGAGCGGCGCGACGGCCTCCCCGTCTTCGATCGCGCCGAGGGCCCAGGCCGCCATCTGCCGCGTTCTGCCGTCGGCATCGCCCAGCGCGCCCGCAAGGAGCGCGACGCCTTTGCCGGATTCGATTTCCCCGACGGCCCAGATCGCCATCTGCCGCACCTCGGGCGCGCGGTCTCGAAGCGCGCGGGCGAGCGGCGCCAGGCCCGCCTCGTCCTCGAGCTGCCCGAGCGCCCAGGCCGCACGACGCCGCACGGCCGGGGCCTCGTCGTCCAGGGCGTTGCCAAGGGCGGTGATCGCGTCCGGGTGTTCCAGCTCGCCGAGGGCCCAGGCCGCCATCGCGCGGACGGCCGCGTCGCGGTCGCGGAGCGCCCCGGTCATCACGCTCGTCGTTCCTGGATCCTCGAGCGCGCCGAGGCCACGCAGGCCGGTCTCGCGCAGGCCGGCATCGGGATCCTTCGCCAGCCGGACGAAGTCGGTGGCCGCCCACGCGGGCCGGGCGCGCGCCACCATGCGGGCGGCGATGTGCCGGACGCAGCGGCTCGAGTCCTTCAGCGCGCCCCGATACGCCTCGAGGACTCGCGCGTCCAGGTCGGCGCCGCCGCGCGTGCCGATCGCCGGCACGCGCACGCCTCGGCCCGCCCAGGGCATCGGAGCGGGCGTGGGCATCGGCATCGGCATGGGCACGGGCAGATCGCCGTCCCACCACCCGCCGCCGTTGGTGAGCGAACGCCCCGCGAGCTCGCACACCGACGGATCCGCGGTGCGAAGCGAGGCCAGGAGCCGGATGACCGACTCGGCGTCCTGCAGGTCGGGTTGTTGGACGGCCAGCACGGCGGTCAGGAGAAGGGCAGTGGTCATGGTCGCTCCAGGGTTGACGTGCCCGGTTGGACGGGCCACCCGCGGGGAGCGTTGGAAGGCTGTTTCGTGCCGCGCTCGCGCCTCATCCGCTCACTTGTCTTCGAGTCCGGCCGGCGCGAGGCGGGCCAGGCGCACGGACCATGCCGGCGGGCGCTCGTCCCGCATCTCGGCGCGCTCCTTCGTCACGACGGCGGCGCGCACGAGGTGGGCACCGACGAACTTGATCGGCTCGGGCGGGAATCGACCGGCCGACCGGCCGATGAGCGGGTGTCGCCCCCACTCGTCCGACGTTCCGAGCGCCATCGACGCGAGAATCCGCCCGCCGACGAGGCTCGGGCCGACGCCGTTGCCGCTCCAGCCGATGCCGTACACGATGTGCGGACGACCGGCCAGATGGCCGATCAGCGGCAGGCTGCTCGGCGTGCGATCGATGGGTCCCGACCACGAGTGAGTGACCGGCACGTCGACGAGCGAGGGATAGCAGCGCCGGAAGTCGGCCTCCACGTCACGGGCCCGGCGCGCACTGCGGTCGAACGCCGGGCCGATGCGTCCACCGAAGGCGATGGTCCAGCCTCCCTTGCCGAACGCGACGCGGCCGTCGCGGGTGACGCGGTAATAGTCCACCATCGTCTGCGAGTCGGTGATGCAGAGGTCCGGGTGCCAGCCGAGCGCAGCCAGCCGCTCGGGAATCGGAGGGGTCGCGATCATGTCGCTCGAAATCACGGCGATCGACCGCGCGAGCTCGCGGATGCCGGCCGCCCACGCGTTGGTGGCGATGACGAGCGTGTCGGCGACGAGCGTCGCCCGCTGCGCGCGCACGACGATGGGACGGTCGCGGCCGAAGCCGTGGACGGTCGTGCCCTCGTGAATGCGGACGCCCAGTTGGAGGGCGTGTCGCCGCAGGCCGCGTACCAGCGCCGCGGGCTGGACGACGGCGGCGGTCGCATCGTAGACGCCGGCAAGATGCGCGGGAGACCCGGCCATGCGCGCCACGTCGGCGCGGTCGATACGACGGAACGGCTCGACGCCGGCCCGCGCGCACGCGTCGAGCAGGCCCTCCCAGGCGCCGACCTGCGCGGCGCTCGTGGCCGTCCACAGCCACCCGCCCCGACGGAAGTCGGCGTCGATGTCGTGCGCGACGCAGAACGCGCGTATCTCGTCGATGGCGGCCTCGGACTGCCGGGCGATGCGCACCGCGTCGGCCGGACCGACGAGCCTGGCCAACGAGGCAAGCTTGGGCCACCACGAGAGCACGAACCCGCCGTTTCGCCCCGACGCGCCGCCACCGCAGATGTCGCGCTCCAGGATCACGACGTCGCAGGCGGGCTGTGCCTGCTTGATGCGAATCGCCGTCCACAGCCCGACGTAGCCGCCGCCGATGATGGCCACGTCCGCGCGGCCACGGCCCGAGAGTGGTGGCGCCTTCGGCGCATCACCGTCGACCTCCTGGAGCCACAGGGAGCGATGCACGGACATGACCGATGATGTCACTGCCCGACCTTGATGTAGCCCCACCCGGCGCGCGGTCTGGCGACGATGTCACCGATGCCGTCGGGCACGACCTCCACGTTCGGAATCAGTTGGCTGCTGTCGAGCGTCTGGTTCTTCATCGCGATCCCGCAGACCGTGAAGCTTGCGTGCAAGTCGCCGATCGCCCTGGCGATCTCGGCCGCGCGCGTCGTCTTGCCGGCGATGACGAGATCCGGCCCGCGCCCGTACGTCACGACCGCGGCTTCGTTCCGCGGGTTCACCGCCTTGACCTCGTTGATCCAGCGAAGGACCGCCTGCTGGTCAGTCGGATCCGCACTGGTGAGATCGAAGACCTGCTCCATGCCGTCCTCCTGTTGGCCGGCCGGTCGCCGTCCGCCGGCCGGGCCCGAGGCGATCGGGCCGCCGGCGCGCCGTGGCGAACGGATCGGAGCGCGATGGTAGCGAAGCTGGGTGCTGAGCGGAAGCGCTGGATGCTCGAACATCCCGGCGGCTCGCGCGTGAGCCGCCGGATGTCCTGGAGACTGGCGTGGCGCAGCCAGGTCCGGAGGAGTTGGCGCGCCCGGAAGGATTCGAACCTTCGACCCCCGGCTTAGAAGGCCGGTGCTCTATCCAACTGAGCTACGGGCGCACACCAGGCCGCTCAGGCGGCCTGACCGTGAGAAGTCAGACGCACAAACCATCCGTGCTCCTCCCGATCGTACAAGGGTCAGACGCGGCGCGACAAGCCCGACTCCCGACAGCGTCAGTACCGCAACACCAGCCCCACGCCCCCGCGCCAGAACCGCACCCGCGCCCCTGTGCCCGCGATCAGGTCGTCGCCCTCGCCCAGGCTGCGGATGTAGCGCAGGTCGAACCGCACGCCCACGCTGTTGGACAGCATCCCGATGGCCCCGCCTCCAAACGACACCGCCGGCATCGTGCTTCGGATGGGGAAGACCGACTGGATGTCCCGTGCCTCGGCACGCATCAGTCCGCCGCCGGCCACCACGTACGGCCGCAGCGATTCCCGCGTCACGCTCAGCGGCAGCGTCAGGATGACGCTTCCGGTGAGGCTCGTCACGAAACTGCCCGGGACGACGATCTCCCGCTCGCCCCGCTCGAAGAACCCGGGCACGTAGCCGATGTCGCCCTCGACGCCCAGGATGCCGGTGCCGACGAGCGCCACCGAGGCGCCCAGCGCGCTGGCTGTTTCGCCCGCGCCCTGCTCGAGGTCCGCGAAGAGCGAACTCCCGCCCGCGAAGGTGAAGCCGAGATACGGGATGACCAGCAGGTCCTGCGCCGCCGCCGGCACCGGCGCCAGGAGCAGCAGGACGGCGAGCACGCTGGTGAGGGCACGGCGCATGATGGCTGCGGCCGGACGAGCGGCACGGCGCCGACTCCCCGATCGCCACGACTGGGGCGTCGGCGCGGCCACGCGCTACGCCGCGAACAGCCGCAGGAAGATCTTCACGAACGGCGAGGCGGTCACGTCGCCCTGATCGAGACTTGCCCCGCGGCTGAGGCCATCACTGTTGGCCAGCACGATCAGCGTGATCCGGCGCGACGGCAGCTTGAGGATGAGCGCCGAATAGGCGTCGGGGATCTGGCTGAAGTGCCACACCAGCCGCTCTCCCTGGTGACTCTGCACGAACCACCCGAGGCCTGTCGGCAGCGGCGTCCCCGTGAAGTTCGCCGGGCTCCACGCCACCGCGAGCGTCTCCGGCAGCAGCAGGATGCCATCGTCGATGGCCAGGTCGAACTTCGCGAGGTCCATGGCGGTGGACACCAGGCCGTCGGCGGCCGACAGCCCGCGAGGGGCCTGATCGTTGCGCGAGGCGCGCCCGTTGCGGTCCACCCGGTAGGGGACGGCGAGGCGTGCCAGCACCGCCGCGTAGCGATCCAGGGCCGGCTTCTCGAACAGTTCCCGGGCGGGGTGGTCCGCCGCGGCCAGGTCCTGCCCGGGCACGGTGTCGACCATGGCCAGCCGATTCAGCACGTCCTCGGCCAGCGCCGTCCGGAAGGGCTCGCGGCGGCAGCCCTGGACGACGTGGCTCAGGGCGGCGTAGCGCGTCTCGTCGTACCGGAACTGCCCGACCGGCGTGCCGTCGGAGGCGTGCGCCAGGACGTGGCGCACCGTCGCCGAGGGGGCGGGAAAGTCCGGCGCCCACCGGATGACCGGCTCGTCGATGTTCAGCAGGCCCCGCTCGGAGCATTCACCCAGCAGAACGGCCGAGAGCGTCTGGGTGAGCCCCCCGATGGGGTACGGGGTGTCGGGGGTGGCGGGCACATTGCGCTCGGCGTCCTGCTGGCCGAACCCGCGCTGCCAGGCGACGTGTCCGTCTCTGACAATGACGGCGGACAGGCCCGGGATGCCGGTCTGCTGGCGCAGCGAGTCCAGGTACCGCTCGAAGAGCGACTCGAGCAGAACCTGTCCCTGCCCGGACCCGGGAGTGGCCACGGCCAGGCTGGCCAGCACGACGAGGGCGACCACGCGGAGGCGTCGAATCATGGTGCCGCTAACTGGCTGGAATCATAGCATCTTCACCAGCCGGAGGAACCCCCGTCCGGGGACGGCCCGGGTGTGTTACAGTCTCGGACTGGTGCGTGGGTTCTTCCGGAGTCGCCTGATCGGGTGGGCCGTCCTCGTCGGCCTGTTGACGACGCAAGGAGTACCCCTGTCGGCCGAGACGCTACGGGTGCGGCCCATGGTCCGCGGCGGCCAGGTCCTCGTGTCGTTCCAGCTCGAACAGGGCTTCACGGACGAGGTCCGGGCGGTGGTCCAGAGCGGCCTTCGTACCACGTTCACCTACACGGTCGAGCTCAAGCTGAAGGTCCCCGCCTGGGTGGACCGCACGATAGGCGTGGCCGTGGTCTCCACGACCGTCGAGTTCGACAACCTCACGCGGCGGCACACCATTTCACGCACGCTGGACGGCCGCATGGAAGAGTCGCGGGTGGTCGAAGACGAGGCCGTCGTGCGCCAGTTGATGACCAACGTCGAGCGCCTCCCGCTCTTCGACACCAACCTGCTGGAACAGAATCGCGAGTACTACGTCATCGTCCGCGCCGAGGCCCGGCCGCGGAGCGGCGCGGCGTTCTGGCCGTGGGGCGGCGCCACCTCCGGGTCGGGCAAGTTCACCTTCATCCCCTGACAGCCCGTGGTGGAAGGGGCTGTCATCGGGAAAGGGGGACAGTCCCCGTTTCGCGTCGCTCGCGTTCGTAGGGAAACGGGGCCTTTCCCGCCTTTCCCTCTGCCCTCGACCACTGCCTGCGGCAGCCCGTCGCCTCCCACCCGGGCTGCCAGGGGGCCTGCATGACGTTGGATCGGCGGCGCTCGCGTGCGAAGGCTCGCGCCGGCGTGGCGGCGGTCCGCAGGATCGCGCTCGCCGCGACCGCCGCGTCGATCCTCACCGGCGCGGCGCAGTCCCCGGTCACCACGCTGGAGACGCCGACCGGCCCAGGCAGCCATGCCTACGCCATGGCTACCGGCGCCGACGGGCACACCTATCTCGTCTGGATCGAGCCCGCGGAGCCAGAGAAGTACCACGCGTTGAAGTTCTCGCGCTTCGACGGGCAGCGCTGGCTTCCCGCGCGGGAAATTGCCCGCGGCACCGACTGGTTCGTGAACTGGGCGGACCATCCCTCCCTGACGGCCTGGCCGGACGGCACGCTGATCGCCCACTGGCTGGTGCACACCGGGCGCAAGCAGGGCTCCTACGGGTACGGCATCCGCGTCGCGCGTTCGACGGATCTGGGCGCCACCTGGACGACGGTGTTCGAGGATGGGATGAAGAACGTGTCGGACTACGCCGGCTTTCTCACCTTCGCGCCGCGCGAAGGCGGGGCGGACGCCATCTACCTGAACCCGCTGAAGCCCGACGAGGACGCGCCCGCTGGCGGGCACGAGGTGGAGCACATCAAGACCCTCGCTGCGGTCACCTTCGGAACGGACGGCTCCGTGAAGGACCAGCACGTCGTGGACGCGGACGTCTGCTCGTGCTGCACGACCGACATCGCGCACACGTCGAGCGGGCCGGTCGCGGTGTACCGCGATCATCAGCCCGGCGAGATTCGTGACATCGCCATCGTCCGCCGGGTGAACGGACGGTGGACGGCGCCGAAGACCGTGCACGCCGACCGGTGGAGGATTCCCGGCTGCCCAACCAATGGCCCTGCCGTGGCGGCGCACGGGCCGCGTGTCGCCGTGGCCTGGTTCACCGCTGCGAAGGACACGCCGCGCCTGAAGATGGCGTTCTCGGAGGATGGCGGCGCCACGTTCGGCGATCCCGTCGTGATTGACGATGGGCGGCCGGTGGGGTGGCCGGACGTGGTGATGCTGGAGGACGGGGCGACGCTGGTCAGCTGGCTGGAGCGGCGCGGTGAGGGCGTCGGTGAGGTGCTGGTGCGGCGCGTCTCGCCGGGGCGCGCGCCCGGGCCGCCGCTCGTGGTGGCGCAGAGCGCGAGCGGCCGCGCGACGGGCGTGCCGCACATGGCGCGCGCCGGGGACCGCGTGCTCGTGGCGTGGCGCAACGCGCGCGTGCTCACCGCGTCCGTGCCGCTTGCGGCCGTCGTGCCCTGACGACGCTCCTGACCCATGGCCCGCGCCCACCCCGTGCCGGACACCTGGGCCGAGCTGCCCGACGAGTCGCTCCTCGATCTCCGGCTGTCGGACCTCCCGCTCGCGCTGGCGGGCACGGTGATGGAAACCCGCCTGACGCAGCTCAAGACGGAGCTGGCGGCGCGCGGGCTGGACTTCCCGATTCACTTCTACCTCGCCGAAGAGTGGTTCACGCCCGACGGCCACGCCTCGATGGCCGTGCCCTTCTACCTGGCACACCCGCGGCTCGAGAAGCTGGAGCAGGCGCAGATGCTGGCGGTGGAGGGCGGCGAGCACGAGTGGTGCATGCGCATCCTCCGGCACGAGGCCGGGCACGTGGTGGACAACGCCTACAAGCTGCGTCTCCGGCGGCAGCGGCGACAGATCTTCGGCAAATCGTCTGAGCCCTATCCCGAGTTCTACACGCCCAGGCCCTACAGCAAGAGCTTCGTCCTGCACCTCGATCCGTGGTACGCGCAGAGCCATCCGGACGAGGACTTCGCCGAGACCTTCGCGCTGTGGCTGACGCCGGGCGCCAATTGGGAGCAGCGCTACGCGGGGTGGCCGGCCATCAAGAAGCTGGAATACATGGATCGCCTGATGCGGTCGCTGGCGGGAAGGCCGGCGCTCGTGGCGGCCGGCGACGAGGTGGACCCGCTGCGCCGGCAGCGAAAGACGCTGCGGCAACATTATCGCCGGAAGCGACGTCATTACGGCGTGGACCATCCGGCGTTCTACGATCGCGACCTGCGGCGGCTGTTCTCGGACGCGCCCGATCACGCCGACCGGCCGACCGCCGTCCAGTTCATCCAGCGCCACCGGCGGGCGGTGCGGCGCATGGTCGCGGAATGGACCGGCATCTACCAGTACACCATCGACAAGGTGCTGGAGGACATGATGGCCCGGTCGCGCGAGTTGAAGCTGCGGATGGCGCTGCCGGAGGACCAGGCGCGCCAGGAGTTCACCGTGCTGCTGACGGTGCAGGTGATGAACTACCTGCACAGCGGCCGACACCGGGTGGCGCTGTGACCATCCGCCGGGTGCTCGTCCTCGTTCACAAGGATCTCGTGCCGCCCGACGCGCCGGATCCGGCCGAGGTGCCCACCGCCGCCTGGCGGATGGAGTGGGACGTCGTCTCCACCCTGAAGAGGGGCGGCTACGAGCTGCGTGTCATCGGCGTGCACGACGACCTGACGCCCATCCGCCAGAACGTGGAGGACTTCACGCCCGACATCGTCTTCAACCTGATGGAGGCGTTCGCGGACATCGGCGTCTTCGACCAGAACGTGGTGAGCTACCTCGAGCTGCTGCGGCTGCCCTATACCGGGTGCAACCCGCGCGGCCTGACGCTCGCACGCGACAAGTCGCTCTCGAAGAAGCTCTTCGCGTACCACCGGGTGCCCGCGCCGGACTTCACCGTGGTGCCGCTCAACCGGAAGCCCTCGGTGCCGAAGAAACTGAAGTTCCCGCTGATCGTGAAGTCGCCCACCTACGAGTCGTCCATCGGCATCTCACAGGCGTCGGTGGTCGCCAACGAGGAGCAGCTCGCGCGGCGGGTGCAGTTCATCCACCAGTCCATCGGTACCGCCGCCATCGTCGAGCAGTACGTGGACGGGCGCGAGCTCTACGTCGGCGTGATGGGGAACCTGCGGCTGCAGGTGTTCCCCGTGTGGGAGATGTCGTTCGCGAAGATGGGCGAGAGCAGCTGGCGCATCGCCACCGAGCGTGTGAAGTGGAGCGTGGCGTACCAGAAGAAGCACGGCATCGAGACGGCCGAGGCACAGCTGCCGCCGGAGGTGGCGACGCAGGTGCAGCACCTGGCGAAGCGCGCGTACCGGGCGCTGGACCTGTCGGGCTACGCGCGCATCGACCTGCGGTTGCGCGAGGACGGCAAGCTGTTCGTGATCGAGGCGAACCCGAACCCGCAGCTCGCGCAGGGGGAGGACTTCGCCGAGTCGGCGCGGCATGCCGGCGTGGAGTACGGGCCGCTGCTGGACAAGATCATGACCCTGGGCCTGCAGTGGAGGCCGTCGCGGATGGCGCACGACATCGGGTAGGGAAGGTGAGGTGCTGAGGTTCTGGGGTTCTGGGGTTCTGGGGTTCTCGGGTTCTCGGGTTCTGGGGTTCTGGGGTTCTGGGGTTCTCGGGTTCGTTTCCCGCCGCGATCCCTCCCGTCGCGATCTTCCTCTCGACGTGTTCTACACTCTCCCGTCGCGGGTCGACTCCCGGCTCCGGACTCCCGACTCCCGGTGTAGTCCTATACTCCTCCCGACATGATCGCCTACCTCCACTACGACGTCTTCACCGACCGGCCCTTCGAGGGCAATCAGCTGGCGGTGTTTCCCGACGCGCGCGGGCTATCGCCGGAGCTGATGCAGACCCTCACCCGCGAGATGAACTTCTCGGAGTGCACCTTCCTGCTGCCGGCCGAGACGCCGGGCACGGACATCCGGATGCGCATCTTCACGCCCGGCGCGGAGTTGCCGATGGCCGGCCATCCCACCATCGGGACGACGTTCGCGCTCGCGGATTCGGGCGTGATCAGGCCGGGCACGGAGCGATTCACGTTCGGCCTCGGTGTGGGGCCCACGCCGGTCGAGCTCGTCTGGCACCCATCTGCGTCACCTGCGTCACCTGCGGCACCTGCGTCACCTGCGGCCTCTGCGCCATCCGCGGCCCCTGCCCCATCCGCGTTGGGTTTTGCGTGGATGGACCAGCGGACGCCGGACACGCGGGAACCGAGAGCGTCGGACGCTGAGGTTCTGCGCGCGATCGGCGTGGACCACGGGGCGCGGCATGCCGGGCTGCCCATCGAGGAGATCTCGTGCGGCGTTCCATTCGTCTGCGTGCCGCTGGCGTCGCGCGCCGATGTGGACCGGGCCGAGGCTGACGTGGGTGCGCTCGGCCGGCTGGCGAGCGCGTTCGATCGGCCGCTGGTCGGTGTGTTCCTCTTCGCGGTGGAACCGGCAGGCTCCGGCATCACCGCGTACTCGCGCATGTTCGCCCCCGGCCTGGGCGTGGCGGAGGATCCGGCCACGGGCAGCGCCAGCGGACCGCTCGGATGCTACCTGGTGGCGCACGGCCTGGTGCCCCGGGAGGGATGGCACGACATGGTGAGCCTGCAGGGCGTCCGCATGAAGCGTCCGAGCCGGATTCACATGCGCATCCACGCCGATTCGCCCCAGGTCATCACGCGGGTGCAGGTGGGCGGGCAGGCGGTGAAGGTGGGGGAGGGGAGGATCGAGGTGGGCTAGGGCGGCCCTTACGGCGCCAGCCGCACGCGTTTCCACTTCCCGTCGGCCCGCGTGTAGAGCAGGCGGTCGTGCAGGCGGTTCGGGCGGCCCTGCCAGAACTCCATCTGCTCCGGCGACACGCGATAGCCGCCCCAGAACGGCGGGAGCGGCACGAAGGCACCTTCGTGCTGCGCCGTCAGCGCGTCGAAGTTCTCCTGGAGGACGTTGCGGTGCGGGATCGGCTGGCTCTGCGGCGACACCCATGCGCCGATCTGGCTCTCCCGCGGGCGCGACTGGAAGTACTCCGCGGCCTCCTCGCGCGACACCTTCGAGACGTCGCCCGAGATGCGCACCTGCCGCTCGAGCTCTGCCCAGAAGAAGAGCAGCGCCGCACGCGGGTGCGCCGCCATGTCCTGCCCCTTGCCGCTGTCGTAGTTCGTGTAGAAGACGAAGCCGCTCTCGTCGAAGCCCTTCAGCAGCACCGTGCGCGCGGCCGGATCGCCGGCCGGCGTCACGGTCGCCAGCGTCATGGCGTTCACCTCCAGCGACTCCGCGCGGAGTGCCTCGTTGAACCACCGATGGAATTGCGCGATGGGGTCGTCGGCGGCCTCGTGCTCGATCAGCGAGTGGCTCCGGTATTCTCGGCGTATGTCTGCGATGGACATGCCTGCAGTGTACCCCCGATGAATCGTCAATCACCAATCGGCAATGGCTCAAGGGACCCCATTCACCACCTCGACCCACACTCCCAGGTACCTGCGGTCCCGCGAGGCCGGGTCGATGTCGATGGGGGAGAATCCGCCGCTCGTCGTGACGGTCAGCTCCACGACTCCATGCTCGGGGGCCGGAAGAGGGACGTCCTGGGCCTGGTCAGCCGACAGGGCCACGGTCTGCATCCAGCCGTGCGTGCGCAGCGTGGCCGTGTTGTCGACGCGACTTCGTAGCCGGAGCGTGGCGCCGGCTCCTGGGACCTCAGCGGGCGCGATACTGAGCATCGTCGGCCGCCGCCCGAGCACCCAGAAGCCGTCGGGTTCTGGGGCCACCTGGTCGTCGTGCAGGAGCACCATCGACGAGCCGTACATCGCGGCGCCGAGGACGACGGGGGCCCGCACGCGCTCGCCGGTGTTCACGATGGAGACCGGCGTAATCGTGATGGCCTCGATGGCCGCCTCCAGTTCGCGTGAGCCGCGGAAGCCGACGAAGGGGGCGTCCAGCGGCAGGTGAAAGACCTGGCGGAACGTCTCCGCGTCCGTCGGAATCGGCCAGGTGTGCACGGGCCCGCCCACGCGACCGACCTGCAGGGAGATGTCACCGCCCGTCGCGGCGCGGCCCGGCGTGAAGCGGACGTCCACGCGGTAGTCGCCTGCCGGGAGCGAGAAGCGCCCGTTGTGCAGCACGCGGACCGGCTGCGGGTCGGTCCTGAGGCCAGGCGACACGCCCAGCGTCATCCCCGGCAGCAGGTCGGCGGCGCTCGTCTTGCGCAGCGGGTCGAAGACCACGGCCGCGGGCCGTGCGCGGAGGTCGTACCAATCGAGTGCGGGCAGGCGCGACCGCGCCTGCAGGTTCACCCGCGGCGTCGGCGGATCGTCGGGCAGGACGGGCAGGATCGCCGAGGCCGCGAGGAGGCCGCCGGCGAGGATCGCCGTCGCGGCCAGGGCGGCCATCCCGGGCGTGCGCGTGCGAACGCGCGCGAGCCCCCAGGCTGCAAGGCCCGCCACCACCAGCCACGCGAGCGCGTGCGCGAGCGCAATGGGCGCTTCGTGATGGATGAAGCTGGGCGCGAGCGTCCAGAGCTCCCACCGAGGCGACCACCACTCGAGCAGGCTCGACGTGCCGTCGCGGCCGTTCGCGATCAGGAAGCCCTCCTGCGCGAACGTCATGGTCAGGGTGATGCCGGCGCCGATCCACATCAGCAGATGCTGCGAGGCCCGGCGGGCCGAACCCACGGGGGCCGCCGAAAATGCTGCGGCAATCGGCAGGCCGAGCACCAGCAGGCCCGAGGCCAGCGGGCGCCCGGGCGAGGCGGACCCGCCCCACCAGATGCGGAACGCCCCCACGGTGCCGAGCAGCGCACCGAACACGAGGACGACGCGGACTGCGGTCCAGCGTCGATCGCCGCCCGAGCGCCACAGGACCCAGAGGCCCGTCGCGGCCAGGATGTAGGCCGGGGCGTAGGGTAACAGGCCGTACTCCTGGTCGAAGAGCAGGCCCGGCGCCCCGAACACCAGGTTCCACGGCGTGGTCTGCACCATCGCGCCGTAGGGGGCCTGCGGCATGGGTGTTCCCCAGATCCAGTAGAAGAACGCGAACCAGGCCGCGAGCAGCACGCCGTAGGGCCCCACAGCCCGTGCGATCGCAGAAACTGAAACGGGGACAGTCCCTGTGACATTTGTCACAGGGACTGTCCCCGTGACAAGCAGCACCGCCGACATCGGGGCGTACTTTGTGCTGAGCCAGGGCAGCACGCCACAGGCCAGGCCCAGGACCACCGGATGACGCGTCGTGATGGCTACCATCACCGCCAGGGCCGCCCCGATCTCCGGGTACACCGTGAAGCTGTTGAACAGGAACGGCGCGGACCCGGCGATCACGGCCCAGGCAAACGTGGCCGCGCCACGCGAGCCCGTCGCCGCGGCCGCCGCGCGCCACATGAGGCCCGCGGCCGCCGCGGCCATCGCGATGAGCGCCAGCAGCACCGCCCGGTAGCCGCCCAGGGCGTACACCGGCGCCAGGACGATGGGCAGGCCGACGGGGTGGATGGAGTAGATCTCCCCATCCGCGCCGCGCGTGAGGTAGTGCGGATCGAGGTCGCGAGGGAAGTACTCCCGGTAGTCGCCCTGCTGGTGGTTGTTCTCGATCTTGAAATCGCCATCGCGCCACAGGCTCTGGGAGATGATCAGGTAGTGTGGTTCGTCACCGGCAGGAAACAGGACGGTGCTCGTCAGCCGCGCCGCCGTCGTGCCGCTCAGGGCCGCCGTCGCCATCCCAATCATCACGGCCAGCTGGCCGAGGCTGCGCCGCGCGAGCCACCCGGCGGCGATCAGCCGGTGCTGCCACCAGGTCCAGAACAGCAGCCCGCCCACACCGAGCCACACCAGCCAGCCCATCGGGCCCGCCAGCGCCTGCACGGCGGGCCAGCGGTCCGGCAGCACGGGCGTGAACGGGATGAGCAGCACAGCGAGCGCGGCCGCCGGCGCCACCAGGCTGCCGAGCGGGACGCGATCGGCTGCGGGGCGGCGAACCCGGTTGAGCCGATCCAGCAGAAGGAACCCGAGGCCCGCGAGCAGGAGAAAGCCCAACAGCGATTCCCACGGGGGAAGCAGGGCCACGCGCACCGGCTGCCCGTTCACCAGCACCACATCGAGCACGCCGCGGCCCGCGTAGAGCGCTGCGCCGGTGATGAAGCAGGCCGCCAGGGGCCAGGCACGTTGCATGAAGGGGAGATTGTACAATCACGGGGTTCGAAGCACGGAAGGTTCGAAGCACGGAAGGTTCGAAGCACGGAAGGTTCGAAGCACGGTTGTGCGAGGTGACAGTGTGAAGCGAGTCCTTGCCCTGGTGATGCTGTGGGCTGCCGGATGCACGGCGGCGCCATCCGACCCATCGAAGTCGCCTGCGGCCATGGCGCCATCGGCCCCATCTGCGGCCTCTGCGCCGTCGACCTTCGACGTCCTCGTCACAGGCGGGCGCATTGTCGATGGCACCGGCTCGCCGTGGTTCGACGGCGACATCGGCATCGTGGGCGACCGGATTGCCGCCGTGGGACGCCTGGCGGGGCGACGCGCGGCGCGCACCATCGATGCACGGGGGCTGTACGTGTCGCCCGGCTTCATCGACATGCTCGGCCAGTCCGAGTTCCACATCCTGGCCGACAGCCGTGCGGCGTCGAAGATCACCCAGGGGATCACGACCGAGATCACGGGCGAGGGCAGCTCCATCGCGCCGATGAACGACCGCCTCGCGGCCGAGGCGAAGGCCCAGTTCGACGCCTTCGAGGTGGCGCTGGACTTCCGGACGCTCGGCGAGTATCTCACTCGCGTCGAGACGCGCTCGAAGCCGGCGATCAACCTCGGGACCTTCGTCGGGGCCGGCGGCCTCCGTGCCCATGTCATCGGGGACTCGCAGCGGGCCGCGACTCCAGAGGAGCTCGAACAGATGAAGGCGCTCGTGCGCCAGGCCATGGAGGAGGGCGCGCTCGGGCTCAGCACGTCGCTGCAGTACGTCCCCGACCGCTTCGCCAGCACGGACGAGATCGTGGAGCTCGCCAAGGTGGCGGCGGAGCACGGTGGGCGCTATCTCACGCACCAGCGATCGGAGTCGAACCAGATCATCCCGTCGCTGGACGAGGCCTTCGCGGTGGCCGAGCGCGCGCGCATCCCGACCGAGGTGTGGCACCTGAAGACCGCGTATCGCGCCAACTGGGGACGCATGCCGGAGATCCTGGCGCACTTCCGGGCGGCGCGGGCCCGGGGCCTGGATGTCACCGCCAATATCTATCCCTACGACCGCGCCTCGAACGGGCTGGACGCCTGCCTGCCGCTCTGGGTGCGCGACGGCGGCACCGACGCCATGATCGCGCGCCTGAAGGACCCCGCCCAGCGCGAGCGCATCAAGCGCGACATGGAGGACCCGAATCCGAAGGACTGGGAGAACCAGTGGTACGGCTCGGGCGGCGCTTCCGGCGTGCTGCTGTCATCCGTGCTCGACCCCGGCCTCCGCAAATGGGAAGGCAAGACGCTCGCGGAGATCGGCCGGGAGATGGGGAAGGACCCGCGCGACGCCGCCATGGATCTCGTCATCGCCGATCGCGCCGAGGCCTCGGTCATCATCTCGATCATGCGCGAGGACGACGTGCGGGCGGCGCTGGCGGATCCCATGGTGTCGATCGGGACCGACTCCGGGGCCCGCGCCGAGGACGGGCCGCTGTCGATCTCGAAGTCGCACCCTCGCGCGTGGGGCTCGTTCACGAAGATCCTCGGCACCTATGTTCGCGACGAGAAGCTCATCCCGCTCGAGGACGCCATCCGCCGCTTCACCTCCCGTCCGGCCACGCGCATGGGCATCCACGATCGCGGCCTCATCCGTCCAGGCTTCAAGGCCGACCTCACCATCTTCGACCTGGCCACCGTGCGCGACCGCTCGACGTTCACCGATCCGAATCACTACTCGGAGGGCATCCGCCACGTGCTCGTGAACGGGCAGGCGGTCGTGGCCGACGGGACGATCACCGACGCGCGGCCCGGGCAGGTGATTCGCGGAGCCGGGCATCGTGTGCGGTAGACCGGGCGGGAGCTGCAGGCCGGACAGTCGATCACCGGCCAGGCCTGGAGGAGCGCGGTGGCGGCGAGCGGGGCTGTGAGGCCGCGCGCGGCGGGCGCGGCGTTGATCCTGGCGTTCGTCGCCTGGTGGGCGGCCGCCGGTTTCGAGCTTGGCTTCTATACCATCCTCAACGATTTCTGGGGCCTGTTCTTTGCCGCCGATCAGCTGAGCCTCGCCGACCCCCGAACCCTGCACAACGGCTTCTTTCCTATCGGCTATCCGCTCATCCTCCGGATGCTCCGGAGCACCGCGGTGCTTCCGACGATGTTCGGAGTGTCGGTGACCGCGGCGGCCGGCACACTGGCGGTGACCTTCCTGTGGCTCGCCCGTCACGCGTCGCCGTGGCTGGCCGTGGCCGCGATCGCGATCCTCGGAATCGAGCCAACGTTCTTCCTGCATGCCATCACGACCGGGCCGGACATGCTCTCGACGCTCCTGGCGGCGACCGGCGCGCTGGCTCTCTTCAGCGGGCTGGCCCGAGGCAGCGTCGTGGTGTCGGCGCTCGGCGGGCTCGCACTGGGCCTTGCCGGGCTGACGCGTTATCACGGTTTCCTGATGGCCTTCGGCGCGGTCGTCGCCGGGGCGATCGTCTGGCCCACGCGATGGCGTCAGACACTGGCGGCGGCGGCGATGATCGGGATGGCCGGTGGCGTCCAGGTCCTGGCGAACGTCGCCGCGGGCGTCGGCCCGTTCCAGACGGCGCAGCCGTTCAACGTGTACAAGCTGTTCAACCCGGTCGATTGGTACCATCTGCAGCGGAACTACCCACCAAGCGTGATCGGCGTGATTCGCCTGTCTCCGGAACGGTACCTCGAGGCCTATCGGGCGCAGCTCCTGCCGAGCCTGTTCCTGCTGGTGCCGAGCGCAGCGGGCGCGGTGGTGGCGACCGGAAGGAACCGGCGGATTGCGCTGTACGCGCTCGTGGCGGCGGGCCTGTACCTGCCGCTCCAGGCCGTGGGCGGCAGCCCGCGCGGGCCCCTGCTCGCCGCGCCGTTGGCGGCGGTCGGCGTCGCAGTCGCCCTGGACGCGATCCTCACCCGTCAGTGGATCGCCTCGGGAGCCGGGCGAACGCTGGCGGTGATCGGAGTGCTGGCAGCGATCGCGTGGGCGAGCGTGTGGCCGGCGGCCGGCCAGAACCGCCAAGCCGTCGTGGCCAATGCCTCGGTGCAGCGGTTGTGGGCGGACGTGGAAGGGACATTGCGCGCCGATGGCGTGCAGCATCCCGCCCGGGTCTTCACGGACAACTTCGATGTCTACTTCGTGTCGGTCAGATCGAGGCGCTCGTGGGACTATCGGCCCAGGACGACCGGGGGCTGGGCCCAGATCGACCTGTACGGGTACGACAAGGTGCATCCTCCACTCAACACGGCGACGCTCGATGCCTTTCTCGCCGACTGCCGCGCCTACGGCGTCACCCACCTCGTGCTCACACCCACCGCTGGATACGTGCTCGGCCCCCTGGGCGTCTTCCAGGCTGGCGGGGAGCTCCCCGCCCAGCTTCGCCATGTCGCGACTGTCGGTGGGACCATCCGCATCGTGGCGCTCGACGCCCGGTGAGCCTGCGCGCGGCTCGGGTATCATCGGGGGCGGTGCTGGCAACGCTCGTCATCCTCTGGCTGGGGCTCCTCCTCTCGTTGCCGCCTCGCCCCTCGCCCTGGCTCGTGTTCGCATCGGGACTGCCCGTCGTGGCCATGGCGTCGTGGCGCTGGGCGCGCCGGCGCCGCGTGGCCTGGACCGCGCTCGTCCGCGACACGAAGGACGTCCACGCGCTGGCGCTGGTGCTGCTCTACGCGCTCGGCGTGCAGATGGCCGACACGCACGGCATCACCACCGACGGGGTCACCTATTTCACGCAGCTCCGCAGCGTCATCTTCGACCGCGACCTGGACGTCACCGCCGAGTACGCGTTCCTCAACCAGCCGCCCCGTCCGAATCACGTCGTCCCGATCGGGCCGCTGCTCGTCTGGCTGCCGCTCTACCTGGCCGTGACCATCGTCGACACCGCCGGGCGGTGGATGGGACTCTGGGCCGCCCCCGCGGATCCCGCGGCGCTCGGGCTCGGCCTGCCGTACGTGCGCGCCGTGCTCATCTCGTCGTTCGCGATCGGGTCAGTGGGGCTGATGGCGGTGCTCCGCCACCTGCGGTCCGAGTTCCCGCGCGTGGTGGCCTTCCTCGCGGTGCTCCTCGTCTTCGGCGCCACGCCGCTCTACTGGTACATGGTCTACGAGCCGTCGATGACGCACGCCGCGTCGTTCGGCTTCGTCGCGCTCTTCGTCGTCTCCGCCGCGCGCTGGATCCCGACGTCGACGCCCGACTCCCGACAGGCTCTGCTCCTCGGCACGCTCATCGGCCTGGCGTTTCTCGCACGCTCGCAGGAATCGCTGTTTGCGATCTATCCGGGCCTCCTCGCCCTGACCGCGGCCGGCGTCCCCTGGGACCAGCGCGTGCGGCGGACCCTGAAGCTGGCCCTGTGGGCCTTCCTCGGCGCGCTGCCATGGATGCTGCTCCAGCTGGCGCACAGCTACGTCCTCTTCACGCGCTACGATTACGATCTGCTCGGGCAGGGCGGCTACTTCAACCCGCTGCGGTCGCGCTGGATGGACACCCTGTTCTCGTCGTGGCACGGCTTCCTGTCGTGGACGCCGGTCGCCTACATCGCGGTCGTGGGCACCTTCGCCTACCTCAGGCGCGAGTGGCGTTGGGCGCTGTCGGCGCTCGTCGTCCTCTTCATCACCGCGTGGGTCAACGGCGCGACGCAGGACTGGGCGGGGGGCTGGTCGTTCGGCGGGCGCCGCTTCTCGAGCGCGCTCGTGATGCTGGCGCCGGGGCTTGCCGTGGCGATCGGGTTCGTGTTCCGCCGGCCGCTGCTGGCCCTCGCGCCGCTCGTCGTCGCGGCGCTGTGGTGGAACCACCTGCTGATGGTGCAGTACACCGCGGGGATGCTGCCCAAGGACGAGCCCGTCAGCTTCGGGCGCATCGTCCGGCAGCAGGCCGAGCTGCACACGCGGCCGCGCTACTGGTACCCGTTCGCGTTCCCGGCCAACGCGTGGTTCGCGTGGCGCGAGGGCCTGCCGATGGACAAGTACGACCTGCTCGCGCCCGAGACGCCGCAACCGGGGTTCGACCTGGCATTCGAGCGCGCGGCCGAGAAGTTCCTGCTCGACGGCTGGGGCTCCGCGGCGAGCGATGACTGGGGGGCCGCGTGGTGGATCGATGGCACCCCGGCAGTGGTGGCGGTGCCACTCGCCCCGGGCGACAGGGAGATCACGATCACGGTGCGATCGCGCACGCGCTTCGAGGAGCCCGTCATGCAGGCCACGATGGCGCTCGACGTGAACGGTGAGGAAGTCGGCCGGTTCCTGCCGGGCGTGCCGGAGCCCGGAGCGGCCGTGATAGGGATCCCTGCCGACACCGCCCGGCGCCTGTTCCGCCGCGGGTTCAACCGGATCGGGTTCCGCAGCCTGGGCGTGACGCGCGTGGATCCCGGCGACACACGCCCACCGGGGCCGCTGGCCCGGCGGCCGGGCCGGCAGGTGTGGCCCGTCGCCGTGTACAGCCTGCACATCAGGTGAGGGTGCCCATTGACGACTGCCGAGAATCAGCAGTCGCCAATGAGCGGGCCGCCCGCTCACCACAGCCACGCGGCGCCTCGCACACCGCTCGAGTCGCCGTGGCGGGCCTTCACGAGCCGCGTGTGCACCTCGTCCGAGAACACGTAGGGCGCCCAGCGCGCGGGCACGCCGGGATAGAGCGCCTCGACGTTCGACACGCCGCCGCCCAGGACGATGACGTCGGGATCCAGGAGGTTGATGACCGTCGCGAGCGCACGCGCCATGCGGTCCATGTAGCGATCCAGCGCCGCTGAGGCCTCGCCATCGCCGTGGGCTGCCGCGGCCGCGATCGCCGCGGCCTCGAGCCGGCGCCCCGTGGCGTCGCCGAAATCGCGCGCGAGCCCCGGCCCCGAGAGGAACGTCTCGATGCACCCGTGGCGCCCGCAGTAGCATGGCGGCCCCGGCTGCTCCTCGTCCTGCGGCCACGGCAGGGGGTTGTGGCCCCACTCGCCGGCGATGCGGTGCGCGCCCTCGATCAGCCGGCCGCCCACCACGACGCCGCCGCCCACGCCGGTGCCGATGATGACGCCGAAGACGACCGTGGCGCCGGCGCCCGCGCCGTCCGTGGCCTCCGAGAGAGCAAAGCAGTTCGCGTCGTTGGCCATGCGCACCGGACGCTGAAGGCGAGCCGCCAGGTCGCGGTCGAACGCGCGGCCGATGAGCCACGTCGAGTTGGCGTTCTTCACCAGCCCCGTCGCCGGAGAGACGGCGCCCGGGATGCCGACGCCGATGGACGCGGGCCCTCCGTGGGCCTCCTCGAGCTGCCGGACCAGGCCTGCAATCACGTCCAGTGTGCCCTCGTAGTCGCGTCGTGGCGTCGGCACGCGGACGCGCCCCAGCTCGCGGCCGGCGTCGGACAGCACCACCGCCTCGATCTTCGTCCCTCCGAGGTCCACGCCGATCTTCATCGGCGCGCCCTCGATCCGGCGCGGGATGGCCTCGTCGCGCGCTCACCGGTCTTGCGCGGGTCGCTTCGCTTCGGCCGGCCGCCGCCGGACGCCGCGGCGGCGCGCGGGCTCGCCGGCCTCTTTCCCGGTCCTGACGTGGGAAGCGCCACCGCACCCGCCTGCTCGGCCAACACGCCGAGGCGGAGGCCCTGCGCCGACAGGTCGATGAGCTGAGCGAGGCGCCGCGAGCGGGTCCGGAAGCCGACCCAGAGCTCGGTGTGGCGGTCGTGGTGCCGAGCGAGCCAGCGCCGGAAGTGGCTGGCGTCATGGGAGAATTTCACGGGACCGCCTGTCATGGTGAGCTCCCTCTCCGTGTTCGCCGTTTCCCTGCGATGAAAGATCCTGGCACGTCGGCCGTCCGGGCGGCCGTATACTCACGCCCGGAATTATGCGCCTGACGACGAGCCTTGCGGGCGGGTGCGGGCGGGTGCGCCTTTGATGACACAGACAACGCGGGTGAGACTCGTCCTGGCCCTGGCAGCCGTGACGATTGGCTCGACTGCCCCCGGGGCGGCGCAGGGCGGACGGCATGTGGCGCTGGAGCTGTGGTCGCAGGGCAAACCCGCGTTCGGCGTGTACGTGCCCAACGAGAACCCGCAGCGGTTCGTGCGCGGGCAGCCGCCGCCGACGGCCATCTACACGAGAGAGGGGGCGGCGAGGCTGGGCGCCAATCCGCTCTACGACTTCGTGTTCCTGAACCTCGAGGGCACCTACGACCCCACCGCCGCGAAGACCGTGGTGGACGGCCTGCGCAGTGCCCAGGGCGCCGGACCGCGCAAGACGGTCATCGTCCGCATCCCGTCCATCGCGAGCGACGGGGGGGCGGCCACGCGCGCCCGCGTGAGGGACGTGCTCGCGGCCGGCGCCGACGGGGTCACCATCCCGCACATCCGCTCGGTGGAGGAGGCGAGGACCGCGCTGGGCTTCTTCCGGGAGGCAGGAGCGGACGTGTGGTCCCCCTCGAACCCGACGGGGACCGTCATCGCGATGCTCATGGTGGAGGATCCCGGCGCGGTGGCGGTCGCCGGCCCAATCGCCGACCTGGAGGGCCTGAGCGTGCTGGCGTGCGGCATCGGCAGCCTCCGGCAGGCGTTGAAGGGCGATGCGGCCGGCGCCGAGGCAGGCACGCAGCAGGTGCTGGCCGAGACGAAGCGCACGCAGCTGCCCAACATGCTGACGGCCAGTTCGCGGGACGTCGCCCAGCGCGTGCACGAAGGCTTCCTTGGCCTGCTCGGGCAGGGGGCGTCGGTCGACGACATGATTCGGGCCGGCCGAACGGCGGCTGGGCGCTGACGGCCCTGCCGCCGGCCGCCACGGCCGCCGTCTTCATTGCCTGAGCGGCGCCAGCGCGGCAGGCTTCAATCCGCCCGCACCGAGTGTGTCGTACAGCGCCGGCACGGCGGCGATCAGGTCATTGGTGTCCTTCACCACGGCAGCCAGGTCCTCCCGCGCTTCGGTGGCGGCCCTCACCTGCATGGCCGTCGGCCGCGACGTCGAGTTCATCACCTGGCCCTTCAGCTGGCCGATCCGCCCGCGCACGTTCTGCTGCTGGCCGCCGAAGCCGCCCCCGCCGCCGGGCCCGCCCTGGTTGGTGAGTCCCAGGCGTGTCCGCAGGCCGGCAAGGCGCCGGCCGACCTCCTCGACCGCGCCCTTCGCCGACGCCGGCGCGTCTGCCGCGCTCTTCAGCAGCGTCTCCGCCAACTCGAACTGGCCGCCCAGCGTCGTCACCGCGTCTGCGGCCGCGTTGGCGGTCCGCTGCAGTTCGTGGAGCGACATCGACGTGTCGTGCCAGCTCTTCCGATCCGCGTCGGTCATCTGCACGGCGCTGTCGCCCGAGACGCGGAGGGGCTTCGTGGCCACCTCCTTGCCGCCCACGACGAGCGTCACACGGTAGTCGCCTGGCAGCACGTGTGGGCCGTTGAGGGCGGCCGCGCCGAAGGGGCCGCCCCCGCCAGGGCCCTGCGATTGGCTGGCCGGCCGCGGGAGCGGCTCGTGGCGCAGGTCCCAATACACGCGGTTGACGCCCGCGTTGCCCGCGTCCTTCATGTCCTCACCCTTCAGCTCCCGCACCACGGCTCCTTCCGCGTCGCGCACGCGGAGGGCCACGTCCGTGCTGGACGCTGCCAGGTAGTAGCTGATGGGCGCCCCGTACGCGGGGTTTTTCCCCCAGAACCCCTTGTCCGCGAGGAAGCCACGATCGTTGGCGGGGTTGAACTGCAGGGCCGGGCGCAGGTCGAACAGGTGCGCCTGCGACCTCTGCGCCTCCGCGAGCTGCTGGATGGGCGTGGCGTCGTCCAGGATCCAGATGCTGCGCCCGTGCGTGGCGACGATCATGTCGTTGTCGCGCGGGTGGAACACAATCTCGTGGACGGGCACCGTCGGCAACCCGGCTCTCAGGCGCTGCCACCGGCCGCCGCGATCGAGGCTGACGAACAGCCCGAACTCGCTGCCCGCGTACACGACGCTCGCGTTCTTCGGGTCCTCGGCGAACGCGGTGATGGCGTGGCCCTTCGGAATCCCCTCACCTATGGGGCGGAACGAGTTCCCTCCGTCGGCGCTGGCGTAGACATAGGTGCCGTAGTCGTCGTTGCGGTGGTTGTCGAACGTGGCGTACACGGTGTTGTTGTCGTGCCGGGACGGCGTGAGCCGCGAGACGTACGCGTTCTTCGGCACGCCCGGGAATCGGGCGGTGATGTTCGTCCAGCTCTTCCCGTCGTCCTTCGTCATGTGAACGGTCCCGTCGTCGGCTCCGGCGTAGAGCACGCCTGCCTGCCGCGGGGACTCGGCGAGCTGCACCAGGTTCCCGTACGACTGGACGCCATCGTTCTTCGCGATCGTGACGTCCTTGGCCGTGACGCCCATGAGCGACAGCGTTTCGCGGTCCGTGCTCCCGGTGAGGTCGGGACTGATGGCGGCCCACGTCTGTCCGCGATCCGGTGACCGAAAGACCATGTTGGCGCCCACGTAGAGCACGTCCGGGTCGTGGGCGGAAAGCACGAGCGGGGTGTTCCAGTTCCATCGCAGGGGCGGCTCGCCGCGCGCGGGCACCGGCCGGATCGACTTGCGCTCGCCCGTCAGGCGGTCGGTCCTGACGATGTTGCCGTCCTGCGACTCGGCGTAGACCGTGCGGCCGTCCCGCGGGTCCATCTGCGCTTCGAAGCCGTCTCCGCCCTGGATCTGCCGCCACTCGTCGTTGCCGATGCCGGTGCGGCTGCGCACCTGGCTGGGCCCGCACCACGTGTAGTTGTCCTGCAGCCCGCCGCAGACGTGGTAGGGCGTCTGCATGTCGTAGGTGACGTGATAGAACTGGCCGAGGTCCATGTTGTAGACGGCCTCCCAGGTCTTCCCCTTGTCGTAGCTGATGCCGATGCCGCCGTCGTTGCCGTCGATGATGTGATTCGGGTTGGCGGGGTCGATCCACATCGCGTGGTGGTCCGAGTGCAGCGCGCCGTTCTCGACGAACGTCTTCCCCCCGTCGTCGGAGATGTGGAGCTGCACGCCCAGCACGTAGACGCGGAGGTCGTTGGTCGGGTCGATGCGGATCTGGCTGAAGTACATGGGCCGCGGGTTCACGCTCGACATCTTCCGCCAGCTGAGCCCCGCATCGTCCGACCGGTAGACGCCGCTCTCCTTCTCGTGCTCGATGCGCGCGTAGACGACGTTGGGGTTCGCGCGATAGACGTCCAGGCCGATGCGTCCGAGCGGGCCGGCGGGGATGCCGCTCGTCAGCTTCGTCCAGGTGCGTCCCGCGTCCGACGACTTGTAGATGGCGCTGCCGGGCCCGCCGCCGTTGAAGCCCCACGTGGCGCGGCGGCGCTGGTAGGTGGCCGCGTAGAGCACCTTGTTGTTCGCGGGATCCATCACCAGTTCCGTCGCGCCGGTGTCGTCGTCGACGAAGAGCACCTTCGACCAGGTGAGCCCGCCGTCGGTGGTCTTGAAGACGCCGCGCTCGGGGCCAGGGCCCCAGAGGCTGCCGAGCGCCGCGACGTAGACCACGTCGTGATCGACGGGGTCCACGACGATGCGGGCGATGTGGCGGCTGGCCGCGAGGCCCACGTGCTGGAAGGTCCGGCCCGCGTCGGTGGACTTGTAGACGCCGTTGCCCCAGGAGCCGCTCTGGCGGTTGTTGTTCTCGCCGCTGCCGACCCAGACGGTGTTGGCGTCGCCGTGCGGGATGGCGATGTCGCCAATCGAGACGACATTGTCGAGGTCGTCGAAGAGGACCTCCCAGGTCGTCCCGTGGTTGGTGGTGCGCCACAGGCCGCCCGTGGCGGCGCCGACGTAGAAGACGGCCGGGTTCGACTCCAGCACGGCGAGGTCGTCGATGCGCCCGCCCATGGTGGCGGGACCGATGTTGCGAATGGCCAGGCCAGCGAAGGGATCGGGGGCGCCGCCCGTCACCGGCGCTCTCGTGGCCGTCGGTGGCGGCGCCTGCGCCGCGACGGCGACGCCCAGGGCCAGGAGCCCCGCGCCCAGCGCGGCGCCCATCGTCTTCCTGCCGGATCTCCACCGCGACGTCATTACGCCTCCCTTCAGAATCCGAAGCGGACGTTCAGCTGAAACGTCCGGGTGACCCCGTTCACCAGGCCCGTATAGCGCAGGAACGTCGCCGTGGCCCGGCGGTCGCTGCCGGGGTTGGCGAAGTTCGCCTCGTTGGTGAGATTGAAGATGTCGACGAACGCGTTCAGCGTGCGGCCCCCGGCGAGCCGGAACGCATACCCGGCGCGAAGATCGAGCGACACGTAGGACGGTCCCCGCGCGCCGTTGCGCCCGCCCTTGTAGTCCACGGTGATCGCGTCGTCGCCGGTGCCCCGGTAGGTGCCGGCCGGCAGGTACTCGTTGGCGGTCAGGCCGTTGCGATCGAGATCGAAGGTCGAGTCGATGAGCGTGAACGGGGTGCCGGACCGGGCCTGGAGCACGCCACTCACCTTGAGGCCGCGCGTGCGCGGCACGTCGTACGACCCGGCGACGGAGAGGATGTGCGGACGGTCGACATTGGTGGGACCGATGTCGTTGCCCAGGTTCAGATCCCCGAGGAGCTGGGAGTTCGCCGTGTCGGCCTGGCCGGTCGCCACGTTGCCGCGCCCGCGCGAGTAGGCGTACGACACGCGGCCGCTGAAACCCGCGCTCTGGCGCTTGGTCACCGACACCTGGAGGGTGTTGTAGTCGATGTACCCTTCGTTCACGAGGGTGTCCACGCGGCCCGCGAACTCGCCGACCGCGCCGACCAGCGGGTAGCGGCGTCTCAACGTGCTGGTCGCCGTGGTCGTGTCGCGCAGGCCGGGGTTCAGATCCTGCAGCATGTACTGGCCCCGCTGCTCGGAGCGGATGTAGTCGACGCTGACACCGAGCGTGGCGCCGATCTGCCGCTCGTAGCCGATGCTGTACTGGCGCGAGTACGCGTTCGTGCGATCGGGGTTGTCGAACCGGACCGTTCCGGTGTTGCGGTTGAGCGTGCCCGGCGGGAACTGGGCATCGACGGCCGCGTGGTTCACCACCGGACCGTTCACCAGGAGCGGGTTGGTGGGGAAGTTGCCGGCGCGCGGTCCGGGATCGGCGTTGTTGGTCGGGAACAGCGCCGTGAACGAGTCGGAGAAGCGACCTGACGAGAACATCGGCGTCAGGAACGTGTAGGACGTGCGCTGGTAGAACACGCCGAACCCGCCGCGCAGCACCGAGCGCGACTGCTCGTCCATGGCATAGGTGAACCCCGCGCGCGGGGCGAAGTTGTCGGCGTCCACGGGGAATCCGCCCGGGTCGTCCGTGAACTGCGGGTTCCACTGGTTCGGCGTCCGCACGAGCTCCACGTCGTAGCGCAGGCCCGCGCTGATGGTGAGCCGATCGATCGGGCTCCACCGGTCCTGGGCGAACATGCCGATGAAGTGCCCCTTCATGTAGAAGTCCAGCGGATTGCCCACCCGAATCGAGAGGCGCTCCGGGTAGGTCCGCGGGTTGGCGGCGTCGAAGGCCAGGTCGCTCGGAATCGTGAACGTCCCGTTCATGTTGCCGTGGTCCTGGACCCGCAGCGAGGAGTACAGGTAGCTGACGCCGAACTTCATGTCGTGGTCGCCGCCCCACGTGTTCGGGAGGAACCACGCGAAGATGTTGTCGGCCCCGTAGGCGACGTCCAGCCGGCGACTGGCGCGCGGGCTCTGCTGGTCGCTGAAGTTCAGCTGGTTGAGCGTCGGGAGCAGCGACTTCTGGTCCTGGGTCTCGTTGAACAGCGGGTTGCCGAAGAACACGTCCTCCTTCACCGCCGACACGCGGAAGGTGTTCACGCGGTTCGACCCGATGACCGAGCTCAGGTTCGCCACCACGGTCCAGTCCACGTCGGTCTCGGCCTCGAAGCGCGCAGGCGTATGGTTCTCGGCGTTGATCTGGATGGGCTGCGGCGAGGTCTCGCGGAGCCAGCGCAGGCCCCACGTCTGGCTGGAGGTCAGCTGATGGTCCAGGCGGGCGAACGTGTTCCACACGCGCGTCTCCTCGAAGTTCGTCCCCTCCAGGTCCGGACGGCTCGGGATCTGGGTGGTCACGCCGCCATCCAGCGCGATGCGCTCGAGGCTGCTGAAGAAGTGCATCCTGTTCCGGATGATCGGCCCGCCCAGCGTCCCGCCCCACTGCTGCTGCTTGGTCTGCGGCTTCTCGAAGCCGCCCCGCCTGGCGAAGTAGTCCTTGCTCGTCAGCTTCTCGTCCTGGAAGAAGAGGAAGGCGCTGCCGTGGAACTGGTTCGTCCCCTGCTTGGACACGGAGTTGACCACGCCCCCCGACGCCATCCCGAACTCGGCGTCGAACTGGCTGGTGAGCAGCTGGAACTCCTGCACCGCCTCGACCGGCACCCGCGCTTGCGCGCCGCCGTTGCCGCCATTGAACGTGTCGTTGTTGTTCGAGCCGTCCATGGTGTAGTTCACGTTGCGCACGTTCTGGCCGGCCACGCTGATGGAGTCGGCCCCGAACGTGGTCGTCGAGACCGTGGCCACCACGCCGGGCACGAGGGCGAGGTAGCCGGCGAAGTTCCGGTTGAACGAGGGCAGGTCCACGAACTCCCGGGCGCTGACGTTGCCCCCAATCGCCTTCGAGTTCGTGTCCACCAGCGGCGACTCGCCCGTGACGGTCACGGACTCCTCGATCCCGCCGACCTCGAGCCGGATCTCGATGGGCGTGGACCGACCCACGCCGAGCTGGACATCCCGGCTCTGGTACTTCTTGAACCCCGGGAGTTCCGCGGTGACCTCGTAGACGCCCGGCGTCATGCCGCTCAGCAGGAACGACCCGTCAGCGCCGCTCACGGTCTCGCGGAACAGCCCGCTGTCCTGGTTCGTGACGACGACGGGGACCGCCGGCAGCGCGGCACCCTGCTGATCGACGACGCGGCCGCGAAGATCGGCCGTGCCCTGCTGCGCGGCGGACGGCCAGGCGGTGAGGACCGCCACGAGGAGAATGGCCACACGAACCATGTCCACACCTCCCTGAGCTTGACGCCGCCCCGCCGGCGAGATGCCAGGCAGGACGTCATCACGAATCGACAGACATGCGCGGGGAACGATCGAGATCGGCAGACGTTTCGCTCGGCACACTCTGCGCGGGCGACCGGTGGAAGTCAAGGCCGGGCGGCCCTGGTCCGCGGGCGTCCCCGCGAAACCGTGCAGGCGGGACACACGGGGTCGGAGACCGGTAGAATAGCGACCTGTGTCCCCGGTTCGCCGCTTGCGGCACCCCGCCGCGGGGCTTGCGTCGGCGCTGGCGCTCGGTGTCGTGGCCGGTGCGGCCTGCGGCCTCCGTCCCGAGCCCCAGGCCATCGATCGCCTGAAGCCCTGCGCCAGCGACGAGGGCCCCACCGACGCCTACTGCGGCGCGCTGACCGTCTTCGAGAACCGGGACGCCCGGCAGGGCCGAACGATCGACCTCAAGATCGTCGTGCTGCCGGCGCTCGGCAACGACGCCGCGCCGGATCCCCTGTTCCTGCTCGCCGGAGGCCCCGGCCAGGGTGCGGCGAAGATGGCCCGTCAGGTCCGCGATCTCTTCGGTCGCATCCAGGTCCGGCGCGACATCGTCCTCGTGGACCAGCGCGGCACGGGCGACTCGAACGGCCTCGAATGCCGCGCGGACGCTGACTCGCTGGCGTCGCTCAACGAGTCGGACGAGGCCGGGCTGGATCGGCTGAAAACGTGCCTGGCCGGCTACGACGCGGACACGCGCTTCTACACTACTCCCATCGCCATGGACGACCTCGACGATGTCCGGGCCTTCCTGGGGTACGAGACGATCAACCTCTACGGCGGGTCGTACGGGACGAGGGCGGCCCTGGTGTACCTGCGGCAGCACGAGACCCACGTGCGCGCGGTGGTCCTCGACGGCGTGGCGCCCACCGACATGCGGCTGCCGCTCTACTTCGCGCGCGACGCGCAGCGCGCGCTGGACCGACTCCTTGCCGACTGCGCGGCCGACGCTGCCTGCGCCGCGCAGTACCCGGACCTGGCCGCCCGGGTGCCTGCCCTGTTCGCCCGGCTCGAGACGGCCCCGCACGAGGCGCGCCTGACGCACCCTCGCACGGGCGCCACCGAGGTCGTGCAGGTGAAGGCCGCCCTCGTCGCGAACATCGTGGCCGGCGCGCTCTACTCGCCGCTCCTGTCGTCGCTCGTGCCGGAGTTGCTGGTTCGCGCCGAAACCAACGACTTCCAGGGGATGCTCGCCCTGGCGACCACGGGGGAAAGTGCAGGCGAGAACATGAGCGCCGGCATGCAGTTGTCGGTCATCTGCGCCGAAGACGCGCCGCGGGTGACGGAGGCCGATGTGGCGCGCGAATCGGCCGGTTCAATCTTCGCCCGCCACCTGCTGGCCTCGCGCCTCAAGGCCTGCGAGTTCTGGCCCAGGGGCGCCGTGCCGGCGTCCTACTACGAGCCCGTCCGGTCCAACGTGCCCGTGCTGGTGCTGTCGGGCGATCTCGATCCCGTGACGCCGCCGTCGTGGGGCGAGGCCGTGTCCGGCTCCCTGCCGAACGCGAGACACGTCACCGCGCCCGCCACGGGGCACGGGGTCGTGGGCACGGGATGCGGCCTGCGCATGGTGGCGGCCTTCATCGACCAGGGCTCGACGGAGGCGGTGGACACGTCGTGCCTGGCCTCGATGAAGCGCCCGCCGTTCGTCCTCGGGCCCGCGGGCCCGGATCCCGCATCGCGCGGGGCGCCTGCACCATGATTCGCGTCGAGCGCCTGCGCAAGCACTTCGGCGCCGTGGCGGCCGTGGACGGCGTCAGCTTCGAAGCGCCGGACGGCGCCGTCACGGGGCTCCTCGGGCCCAACGGCGCCGGCAAGACGACCACGCTGCGCATGCTCTACGGCCTGATGCGCCCGGACGAGGGGCGCATTCACGTGGACGATGTGGATGCGGTGGCCAATCCGCAGGCCGCGCAGGCACGCCTGGGCGTGCTGCCCGACGTGTCGGGCCTCTATCCGCGCCTGACGGCGCGGGAGCACACACACTACTTCGGCGAACTGCAGGGGGTGTCGGGCGGACGGCTGCGCGAGCGCACCGACGCCCTGCTGGCCCTGCTCGACATGCGCGAGGTGGCCGACCGCCGGACGGCCGGCTTCTCGCACGGCGAGCGCACCAAGGTGGCGCTGGCCCGCGCGCTGGTGCACGACCCTCGCAACGTCCTGCTGGACGAGCCGACCAACGGGCTGGACGTGATGAGCACCCGGGCGGTGCGCGACATCATCCGCCGGCTCCGCGCCGAGGGGCGGACCGTGGTGTTCTCGAGCCACGTCATGCAGGAGGTCTCGGCGCTCTGCGACCGGATCATCGTCATCGCGCACGGGCGTGTCGTGGCCGCGGGCACCCCGGACGAGCTCCGCGCCGAGACAGGCCAGGAGAGCCTCGAGGACGCGTTCGTCGCGCTGGCCGGCCTGGCGCCGGAGGGCGTTGAATGACGCGCGCGGTCGCGCAGGCGATCATCGTCGTCCGCAAGGAGCTGAGGGACGCGTTCCGCGATCGGCGATCAACCTATTCGGTCCTCCTCGGGTCGTTGATGGGGCCGGTGCTCGTGGGCTTCATCCTCAATGGCGTCGCCGATCGGCAGCGCGAGGTCCAGGACGTGACCATTCCCATCGTCGGGATGGCCCACGCGCCCGCCCTGGTGGACTGGCTGCGCCAGCAGGCGGGCGTGGAGGTGGTCGAGGGACCGTCCGACCCCGAGGCCGCGGTGCGCGCGCGGGAGCACGACGTGGTGGTCGTGATCCCCGGGGACTACGCGACGCGGTTCCGCGCGTCCAGGCCGGTGGAGATCCGGGTCGTCTCGGACGGCTCTCGCAACGTGACGCGCCCGCGGGTGCAGCGCGTCCGGACGCTGCTGCAGCGCTACAACGCGGAGATCGCGGCGCTGCGCCTGGTGGGACGCGGCATCAGCCCCGCCGTGGTGCAGCCGCTGCAGCTGGAGGACCTGGAGGTGTCGAGCGCGCAGCAGCGCGCGGCCGTCCTGCTGAACTTCATCCCGCTGTTCATCGTGCTCGCGGCGTTCACGGGCGGGATGCAGATCGCCACGGACTCGACGGCCGGCGAGCGCGAGCGCGGATCGCTCGAGCCGCTGCTCGTGAACCCGGCGCCGCGCGCCGTCATCGCATCGGGCAAGTGGCTGGCGGCGGCGCTCTCGTCGATGCTGAGCGTCTGCATCACGACGACGCTCTGCGTGGCGATGCTGCGGGTGCTGCCGCTGCAGGATCTCGGCATCCGCTTCCGTCTGGGCCCCGGCCACGTCGCGGGCCTGCTGGCGGGGGTGCTGCCGCTCTGCCTGCTGGCTCCCGCGATTCAGGCCTACCTCGCCACGTTCGCGCGCTCCTTCAAGGAGGCCCAGAGCTACATGGGCTTCCTGATCATGGTGCCGATGCTGCCGGGCGTGTTGAGCACGGTCTATCCCATCGCGAGCCAGCCGTGGATGTACCCCGTGCCGATGCTGGGCCATCACCTGCTGCTGGCCGACGTGCTCGGTGGAAAGGCGCCGGGCCCGATGGTGTTCGTGGCCTCGGCCGGGGTGACCGTGTTCGCCTCGCTGGCGCTGGTCCGGCTGATCACCGCGCTGCTGTCGCGCGAGCGCATCATCTTCGGACGGTGAAGCGGCCGTCCGGCGCAGCCGGCCTGGTGCAGAAGCGGAGGCCCCCCCTGGAAAGTGGTCGGGGCGACTGGATTCGAACCAGCGACATCCCGCTCCCAAAGCGGGCGCTCTACCAGGCTGAGCCACGCCCCGACGCTCCGCCATTGTACAGGCTCCGCTTCCCGTTCTCCAGGCGGGCGTTCGCGTCGCCGGGCGCGGCCTCCGCCGCGCTTGACATGAATCATCATATCGACATAAGTTGATGAGGCTTGTCCGGCCTCCCGCCGGCGGGCGTTTATCCAGAGTGGCGGAGGGACCGGGCCCGGCGATGCCACAGCAACCTGGCCACCAGGCGCCGAGGTGCTAAGTCCCGCCCCGACCGGGGACAGATGAGGAGCCTCCCGTGCACTTCGCCACGCGCGCCATTCACGCCTCCCAGCCCAGCGACCCGTCCACCGGCGCCCTCGTCGCGCCCCTCTTCCAGACGTCCACGTTCGAGCAGGAGGCCCCGGGCCTCACCAAGGGCTTCGACTACAGCCGGACGAACAACCCCACGCGCCAGCGCCTCGAGGCCGTGCTCGCCGACCTCGAAGAGGGCCGTGACGCCGCGGTGTTCGCCTCCGGCCTGGCCGCCGAGCATGCGGTCCTGCAGGCCTTCCTCCGGCCGGGCGACGCGATCATCCTGCCCGCCGATGTGTACGGCGGCACCTGGCGCCTCGTCTCCAGGGTCTTCGCCCCGCTGGGCATCGACGCGCGCTTCGTGGACACGACGGACCTCGCCGCGGTCGGCGCGGCGCTCACTGCCAGGACCCGCCTGGTGTGGATCGAGACCCCGACCAACCCGCGGCTGCACGTGTCGGACATCGCAGCCATCACCGCCCTCGCGCACGGCCACGGCGCCCTGGTCGTCGTGGACAACACGTTCGCGACGCCGGTGTTCCAGCGCCCGCTGGCGCTGGGCGCCGACCTGGTGGTCCACAGCGTCACGAAGTACCTGGCGGGGCACTCCGACCTGATCCAGGGCGCCGTGCTCGCGCGCGACCCGGCCGTCTTCGAGCCCGTGCGGTTCCTGCAGAACGCCGCCGGCGCCGTCCCGTCGCCGTTCGACTGCTGGCTGACCCTCCGCGGCCTCAAGACGCTGGAGCTGCGCGTGCAGCGCCATGCCGACACCGCGCGGCGCCTGGCCGACGCGCTCTCGGCCCATCCACGCGTGGCGCGCGTGTACTACCCCGGACTGCCATCGCATCCCGGGCACGACGTCGCGCGCCGCCAGATGAGCGGCTTCGGCGGCATGGTGTCGTTCGAGTGGCAGGGCAGCGCCGAGCAGGTGGCCGACTTCGTGTCCTCGCGTCGCCTGTTCACGCTCGGCGAGAGCCTGGGCGGCGTGAAGGCGCTCATCGCGCAGCCGGCGCGGATGACGCACGCGTCAATCCCCGCGGAGCGCCGCGCGGCGCTCGGGCTCACCGACGCGCTCGTACGGCTGTCCCCCGGGCTCGAGCACCCGGATGATCTGGTGCAGGATCTCGTCGAAGGGCTGGATGCGCCGTGTGCAGGCCGCGGGAGGATCGCGCCGCTGGCGGTATAAGCTGAAGGCGCGATGGCGCGTTACTTCGTGACCGGGGCCACGGGGTTCCTCGGCGCCGAGATCACCAAGCAGCTGATCAGCCGCGGGCACACGGTGGTGGCGCTCATCCGATCGCCCGGCAAGGCGGGCCTGCTGCGCGCGCTGGGCGTGGCCCTGCACGAGGGCGACATCACCGATCGCGAGAGCCTCCGCGCCCCGATGGCCGACACTGATGGCGTGTTCCACTGCGCCGCGTGGTACCGGGTGGGCGTCGCCGAGCCGCAGGCCGAGCGCATCAACGTGGACGGCACGCGCAACGTGCTCGAGACGATGCGCGAGTTCGGCGTCCCGAAAGGGGTGTACACGAGCTCGGTGGCCGTGTTCTCGGACACGCACGGACAGGTGCCGGACGAGACCTATCGCTACGACGGCCCGCACCTGAGCGAGTACGCCCGCACGAAATGGAAGGCCCACTACGAGGTGGCCCTGCCGATGATGACCGCCGGGCTCCCCCTCGTCATCGTCATGCCCGGCCTCGTCTACGGCCCCGGCGACACCGGCGGCATGCACGACGCCCTGGTGGACCTGCTCAGGAAGCGCCTCCCCCTGACGCCGCGGCGGACGGCCTTCTGCTGGGCGCACGTGGAGGACACGGCCCGCGGCCACATCCAGGCGATGGAGCATGGGCGGCCGGGCGAAACCTACATCATCACCGGACCGCGCCACACCTTCGAGGAGGCCTACGACCTGGCGGCGGGGCTCGCGAAGGTGCCGCGCCCGCTGCTCCATCCCGGCCCGCGCACCATGCGTGCGGCGGCCGCGCTGGCGGGCCTTGCGGCGCGAGTCACCGACCTGCCGCCGGCCTTCACGTCCGAGTCGCTTCGCGTGCTGGCCGGCACCACGTACTTCGGCGCCAGCGACAAGGCGGTCCGCGAGCTCGGGTTCTCGGCCCGCCCGCTGGCCGAAGGCCTGGACCAGACGCTCGAGCACGAGATGCGCGTCCTGCAGCGGATCAAACCACCGGGCTAGCGATGGACGGGAGACGAGTTCGGGGCAGATCGTCGGGGAACGCGCCCTCCTCGTACACGCGCGTGAGCGGGAAGGCGGGGCGGGCCACCGCAGCCCGGAACCGATCGAGCAGCGTGCGGAAGATTGCTTCCTTGTCCCGGAAGTGGTGGTAGACGCTGCCCGTCGAGGTGCCGGCGCGCTCGGCGCGTTCCTCCTGCTGCATCGAGGCTGTGAGTATGGCGGGAGTCGGGAGGGCGGGAACCGGCCCGGCCTGCGCTCGCCCTTCGGGCGAGCTACGGCGCGGCAAAGAGCGCGCGGCGGAGATCCCGGAATGCCCGCGCGCGGTGCGAGACGGCGCTCTTCTCCTCGCGCGTCATCTCTCCCGTCGTCTTGCCGAGCGGCGGGTAGAAGAAGATCGGGTCGTATCCAAAACCGTGGGCGCCCGCGGGCGCTGGCGCCAGCGTGCCCTCGAGGCGGGTCTCGGTCTCGAAGACGATCGTCGATTCGTCGGCGACCGCCAGCGCCGTGACGAAGCGGGCCTCCCGCGTGGCGCCTGGCGTGGCCGCGAGGCGGCGGAAGATCTCCTCGAAGCGCGCGGCATACGGCGCCTCCGGGCCCAGGAACCGCGCCGATCGCACGCCGGGCTCGCCGCCGAGCGCATCGATGGCCAGCCCCGAATCCTCGGCCACCGCCACCAGGCCCGATGCCCGCGAGTAGGCGATGGCCTTCTGCCGCGCGTTCTCCCAGAACGTGGCGCCGGTTTCGGCGGGCTCCGGCATGGCCGGCAGGTCGGCGAGGGTCACCAGTTGCACATCGAGGCCGGCCAGCACGAGCCGGATCTCGCGCCGCTTGTCGGCGCTGGTCGTGGCGATGAGCAGCGTCATCGGCCCAGGATCGGGCCGACAATGTCGCGCTGCTTCTGGATCAGCTGGTCGATGCCCGCGTCGGCCAGCTCGAGCAGCCCCGACAGCGCGTGCCGATCGAACGGCTCGGATTCCGCCGTGCCCTGCACCTCGATGAACCGGCCGTCGCCGGTCTTCACGATGTTCATGTCCACGTCGGCCTTCGAGTCCTCCTCGTAGGCCAGGTCGAGCAGCGGCATGCCGCCGACGATGCCCACGCTGGTGGCCGCGACGTAGTCGCTGATCGGAATGCTCCGGAGCACCTCGGTTTCCTTCAGGCGCTGGAGCGCCAGCACGAGGGCCACGAAGGCGCCGGTGATGGAGGCGGTGCGCGTGCCCCCGTCGGCCTGGATGACGTCGCAGTCGAGCCAGATGGTCCGCTCGCCGAGCTCGGTGAGGCGCACCACGGTCCGCATCGATCGGCCGATCAGCCGCTGGATCTCCATCGTCCGGCCGCCAACCTTGCCAGACGCGGCCTCGCGCGTGGAGCGTGTCGTCGTGGCCCGCGGCAGCATGCCGTACTCCGCCGTCACCCAGCCCTTGCCCGTGCCGCGCAGGAACGGCGGCACCCGCTCCTCGATACTCGCGGCACAGATGACGCGCGTACGGCCCACCTCGATGAGCACGGACCCTTCGGCGTGCATCAGGAAGTGCGGCGTGATGAGGGTCGGGCGGAGCTCGCCCGGGGCGCGATCGTACTGACGATTCATGAAGGGCTCTGTGTCTCTGGGTCCGGGCCGACGATGAGCCCTTCATTCTTCCGCAACGGCCGGCGCAAGTCCACATGCCCGGCCAGGGTGTCGGCTTCCTGGCCGTCAATCAGGATCTGGACCTCGCCGACCGACGGCAGGTTCACGACAATCGTGTTGACCAGCGTGTAGACCGTGAGCAGTTCCTGCATCGACCCGCCCGGGTGCTTCGTGCGGATCGTGGCGTCGAGATCGATGAACACCTCGTTGCGCGAGGAGACGAAGATGCCGCGCAGCGCGGTGCCTGCCGGGATGGTGGACGAGAGCGGCGCCGGCGCGTCGCCGGCGAGCAGCGCCTCGACCAGGGCGCGCGCCTGGGCCACGGTGCCCTCGGCCAGCGGCACCTCGCGCTCGACGCCGACCATGCGCTGCCCGTCTGCGGAGGCGAAGAACAGCCGGGCCTTGATGCGGGGACCCGCGGCGGGCGGGCCCGGCGGCGGCGCCAGCGGTGGCGCCTCGGGCGCCGATTCGGGCGCCGGCGTGGCCGGCGTGCTCAGCAGCCGCCCGAGGCCCGACATGACGGCCCAGCCGAAGAGCACGGCCGCCGCGATGGCGGTCGCGGCGATGAGAATGCGGCGGGCCATCACGGCGCGGAACGGTCCAGCAGGCCCCGGAACTTCGTGAGCGCGTCGTACAGCGCCTCGGCCACGCGCTCCTGGTAGGCCGAGGTCGCCAGCTGCTGCTCCTGCTCGGGGTTGGACAGGTAGCCGATCTCGACCAGGGCCGCCGGCATGTTCGCCCCGACGAGCACCCGGAAGGGCGCCTGCTGCACGGCGCGCGGGCTCATCTCGACCCGCGCGCGAAGGCCGGCCTCGACGAGCGAGGCCAGCGTGGACGACTGTTCGAGGTAACGGGCCTGGGCCGTTTCCCACAGGATGAGATCGATGGTGCGCGTGCCGCCGCCCAGCGCCGGCAGCGTGATGGCCGTGTCCTCGGCACGCCGGCGGGCCTCGGCGTCCGCCCGCTCGACGCTCAGGTAGTAGACTTCGGCGCCCCTGATGCCCGGCCGAACCGCCGCGTTGGCGTGGATGCTCAGGAAGACGTCCGCCTGGTGGCTGTTGGCGAACGCCGACCGATCGTCGTGCGAGATGGTGCGGTCGTCCTCGCGCGTGAGGAACACCCGCAGGCCGAGCCGGCTCTCGATGAGCGTTCGGAGGCGGCGGGACACCGCCAGCGTGATGTCCTTCTCGAGCGTGCCGCGCGGCCCCTGGGCGCCCAGTTCCTCCCCGCCGTGCCCGGGATCGATGACGATGGTCCGCAGCCCGGTGGCCGGCATCAGGGTCACCGACGGCCGGACCGGGTCGGCCGGCGGCGCGGCCGCCGCAGCCGCTGCCGCGAGGTCGGTCGCGGCCGGCAGCAGTTCCACCGTGAGTCGCGACGAACTCGCGTCCGGCTGGGAGGACGACGAACGGTACGCGCCGTAGCGCGGTCCGGTGGCGATGATCACCGAGGCGCCGGTGTCCGCGGGCGAGATGGCGGACACGAAGGCCTGTGGCGGCAGCGTGGGCACGGCGAGGTCCAGCGCGTCCGCCTCGAACTGGATGACGATCCGGCCGGCCTCGGTGCTCACGCGCGCCGGTGTCACCGGCATGATCTCGAAGGTCACCGACGTGCTGGCCGTCCCGCCTTCCACGCGCGTGGCGACACGCGGGACGCGCAGGTCGCCGGTGACGAGCAGCCGCGAGGGCCGGCGCAGGTCCAGTCGCCGGTCCAGGGCCAGCGACAGCGCGCGGGGGAGAAAGTCCACCGGCACGAACCAGCGGTTGTCCCGCCGCAGGGCGGGCGAGGGCAGCGGCACGAGCCGGCCCGCCACCGACACGACGGTCTGGTCCGCCGTGACGATGATGGTGCGCCCGCCGGCGGTGATGGTGAGGCCTCCGGCGGCCTCGCGCGCCGCCGTGCCGAAGGGTGACGCCAGCTCGTCCACCGCGACGTAGTCCTGGTTGTTGATGACGGTCAGGGGCAGGGCCCGCCGTCCCTCGGCCGAGAGGATCGTCAGCGCAGGTGGCGTCGACTGTGCCCGCCCGTTGGCCATGGACAGGGCCGCCAGCACGAGCGCAAGGGCGAGGGCGACGCGGCGCATGCGTATCGCCAATTGTAAGGGATCGGGTTCTGAGGTTCTGGGGTTCTGGGGTTCTGGGGTTCGCGGGTTTTCAGGTTCTCGGGTTCAGGGGGCACGCCATGAAGCGCGTGTCGGGCAGCGACGTCTCGTAATAGGGCGGGATGTCGTGGAAACCCAGGGACTCGTAGAGGCGCTGGGCCGGGCCCATCGTCGGCAGGGTGTCCAGGTACATCGTGTGAAATCCGGCCGCGCGGGCGCGCTCGAGCAACGTCGTGGCGAGCGCCCGCGCCAGGCCCAGGCCCCGGGCGGCCGGCGCGACGTACAGCCGTTTCATCTCGGCGATCCCGTCGTCGAAGCGCCGGTATGCGACCAGTGCCTCGACCTCTCCAGCCACGGCACCCACCAGGAGGACGCCGGTGGGCGGCGCGTAGTCGCCCGGCAACCGGTCGAGCTCGGCCTCGATCTCCACGTACGCGGCGTCGAGGTCAATCCAGCGACAGTATTCCTCGATCAGCGCGCGCACGCGCGGCATGTCGGCTATCGTCGCCTCTCGCACGCTCACGGGGCCGGGCACGCCTCCCATCCTACGAAATTCCAACCGGGAACCGGCGGGTGCAGTCTGAGAGGGCGTGACCGCTGCAGGGCTTCCGGTGCCGCTACTCTCGTCGCTGCCTGCGCCGCGGCTGAATCTGGACCCTGAGACCGTACGCCTGGTCGCGCGGGCCCGAGAAGGCGAACGCGAGGCGTTCGGCGAGCTGCTGCAGCGCAACCTGCCGGCGGCGCGCCGCCTGGCCCTGGCCGCCCTGGGGCGGCCGGCCGATGCAGACGAGGCGGTGCAGGACGCCTCGTTGGCCGCCTGGAACGCGCTGGCCAGTCTCGAGACCGACGAGGCATTTCGCGCCTGGTTCCTCCGCATTGTCTGGCGGAAGGCGCTGGATCGCCGCCGATCGTTGCGCGTGCTGCTCAGGCGGTTCGTGGGCATCGATGACGAGAATGGCCGCGTGGTGGAGCCGCCGGCACCCGGGCGCGGAGCCGAGGCGCTGGCCATCGACGGCGAGATGGCGCGTGCCGCCTCGCGCATCGTTCACGCGCTGCCGCGCCGGCTTCGAGACCCGTTCCTGCTGGCTGCCAGCGGCGATCATCGTTACGAAGAGATCGCGGCCCTGCTCGATCTGCCGGTCGGCACCGTGAAGTGGCGCGTGTCCGAGGCGAGACGGGTGGCGCGGGAGAAGCTCGATCGACTGGGGTGGGGAGGTGTCAGGTGAGGCCGGAATCGAACGCGGTGGACGCGGCCATTGACTACGCGGCCAGGTTGCTCGTCACCCCGCCGGCGGACGATGGCCTGCTCGCGCGCGTGGTCGCCCGCCTGCCCGAGCGGCCGGGCCACGGATATCGCCGCCTGTGGTGGATCCCCGTGGCGTCGGCGGCCGCATTTGCGCTGTCGCTCGTGCTCGGCCCCGACGTGGTGTCCCGCGTGGCGCCCACGCCACCTGCCGTGCTGGTGGCCGAATCGTGGCCGACCATCGCCTCACTGGCGTGGAGTGTGACGCCCGCGCTACCGCCAGCACGCGCCTCCGCGGCCGGACCCTCACGCCACAGGAGCGGGCGGCCCGTGGTCGATGAGGGTGCCTGGGGACTGTCCCCCGTAACGGGCCCCACCCCGCTGGAGATCGGCGGGCTGTCAGCCGTGATGGGCGTGCCCGAGACGATTGACGTGTCACCGCTTGCGGTGGAGGCCCTCAGGTCGCCCGCCGCGCTGTCCGAGATGAAGGAGTAGATTATGCTTCGCGCACTCGCGCTCTTCGCGTCGCTGGCGGCCACGCCCGCCCTGGCGCAGCCACCTGTACCGCCTGGCGCACCAACGCCACCCCCGCCGCCTGTCGCGCAGGCGCCGCCGGTTCCGCCCGCGCCTCGCGTGGCGCCGACGGTGCCCGTCCCTCGCGCTGGGCAGCCTGCGCAGCTTCCCGAGCCCCCGCGTGCGCCCGAGCCCCCGCCGGCACCGAAGCCTGGCCAGCCCGCCTCACGTGCGCTCGCGACCAATGTCCAGGTGGAGCTCACCATCACGGACCGCATCGGGTCGGCCCCACCGGAGACCAAGACCGTCTCGCTCATCACGAGTGACGCGACATGGGGGCGCATTCGCGCCGGCGCCAACACGCGGAGCCCGCAGACCGGACCGGTCCCGACGATGCTCAACGTGGACGCCAGGCCCTTCATCGAGCAGGATACGAAGGGCGGGGCGACGAACCGGCTCAGGCTGGAGCTGACGCTCGAGTACCAGCCCATGCGGACCAGCACCACGGCGCCCGCGGCCGGTGAAGGCGTCGCTGCTCCCACGCATCTCAACCAGAGCCTGAGCGTCTTCCTGACGAGTGGCGTCCCGGTCGTCGTGTCGCAGGCGGCGGACCCCATCACGGACCGGCAGGTCGTGGTGGAGGTGAAAGCGACGGTGATGCGCTAGGTCACTTGCGCAGGTGGGTCTTGAAGAAGTCGATGGTGCGCTGCCACGCGAGCGCCGCCGCCGCCTTGTCGTAGCGCGGCGTCGTGTCGTTGTTGAAGCCGTGCTGCGTGCCTTCGTACAGGTGCATGGTGTAGGGCACGCCCGCCGCCTCGAGCGCGGTCTTGTAGGCCGGCCAGCCGGCGTTGACGCGCTCGTCGACGCCCGCGTAGTGGATGAGCAGCGGCGCCTTGATCTTCGCGGCGTCCTCCGCGCCGGGCTGGCCGCCATAGAAGGGCACGGCCGCGCCCAGCTCCGGAATGCGGGTGGCCAGCATGTTGGCGATGCTCCCGCCGTAGCAGAAGCCCACCACGCCCACGCGGCCCGTGCACTCCGGACGCGCCTTCAGGAACGCGGCCGCGGCCACCATGTCCTCGCGCGTCTTCGCCTGGTCCAGTTTCGCGAAGAGGGCGCGGGCCTCGTCCTCGCCGGCCGCGGGATACCCGCCGAGGGGCGTCAGCGCGTCGGGCGCGAAGGCCAGGAAGTTCTCCAACGCCATGCGCCGCGCGATGTCCTCGATGTGCGGGTTCAGCCCGCGGTTCTCGTGCACGACCAGCACGCCCGGAAGCCGGCCCGTGGCGCCGGCGGGTCGCACCAGGTACCCCCGCACCTTCCCGGAGCCCTTCGGCGAGTCGTACTCCAGGTACTCCGCCTCGATGCGCGCATCGTCTTTCGCGACCTGCTGCGCCTCGGCGAACTTCGGGTTGAGCATGTCCAGCAGCATCGCCGCGGTCACGCCGCCGGCGGCGAATCGGGTGGCGCGATCGAGGAAGCCGCGCCGGTCGACGATCCCGTGCACGTAGGCGTCGAAGAGGATGAGCAGTTCCGGGTCGAAGTCGGCGGCCGTCTTGCGTTCCATGGTGGGCCGGATGATAGCAGGGTCGCAGGTTTGCGGGCGAACGAACCGCTGCGTGTGGTCTGCCGCCGTGCGCCTTCCAATTTCAGTGGCACACATTCTGCAATCACCCGGGCCCCAGTGCATGTGACCGGACCGGCGTGAGCCGGAGTGGACGCCCATGAAACCACACACTTCCCGCGGGAAATCTGCGTGTTCAGGCCGGCTGCGTGCCGCCCGCCGACCATGGCGGACGCTTGCAGTTCTGCTCGGCGCTGTGCTGCTTTCTTACACGCCTGCCTCGGCGCGCCAGGGGGTGACCCGCCGGGCGGCGGCCCATTTCCTCGATCAGGCGACCTTCGGACCGACCACCGCCGACGTCGATCTGGTCGTGAGTGCAGGCTACGACCAGTGGCTGAACGATCAGTTCGCCATGCCGGAGAGCCCGATGCCGGACGACCCGGACGTGAGCGACGTCCGCAACCAGCTGTTCCTGAACATGGTCAACGGCCCGGACCAGCTGCGTCAGCGGATGATCTTCGCGCTCAGCCAGGTCATCGTCGTCTCGGCCAACAAGAATCGCGGGGGGGAGCTGGCGCCGTGGGTCCGCATGCTGTCGCGCAACGCCTTCGGCGACTTCCGCACGCTGCTGCGGGACGTGACCCTGAGTCCGACGATGGGCAAGTACCTGGACATGACGTTCAGCCGGTGCGCGCGGCACACGGTGACGTGCCCGAACGGGTCCACGACCTCGGTGCCGAACGAGAACTACGCACGCGAGCTGCTGCAGCTGTTCACGCTCGGGCTCTGGGAGCTCAACCAGGACGGCAGCGTGCGGCTGGGCCCGAACGGCCAGCCGATTCCGACCTACACGCAGGCCACGCTGGTGGAGTACGCGCGGGCGCTCACGGGATGGACCTACGCGCGCCTGGACGGACAGGACAACTTCCTGGTCGAGATGGTGCCGGCGATGACATCCGGCACGACGCCGCAGCCGCGGCATCACGACCTCGGCCAGAAGACGCTGTTGAGCGGCGTCGTGCTGCCGGCGACCGCCAACACGACCGACGCTCTCTACGCCGACGTCGATGGCGTGATCGACAGCATCATGGCGCACCCCAACCTGGCGCCCTTCATCTCATCGCGGCTCATCCGCTCGCTGGTGACGAGCAACCCGAGCCCCAGCTACGTCCAGCGGGTGGCCACCGTCTTCTCGACGACCGGCGGTGACCTGCGGGCGACGCTCACCGCCATCCTCACGGACCCCGAGGCGCGCAGCTTCACCATCACCGATGGCCGCCTCAAGGATCCGATTCTCCACATCCTGGGCCTCAGCCGCGCGCTGGGCATCCCGGTGGGCAACCCGAACAACATCCAGTGGAGCTTCTCGAACCTGCTGCAGCTCGTGCTGACGCCGGCCACGGTGTTCAACTTCTACAACCTGCTGACGCCCTTGCCGGGCCACACGGCCATGCTGGGGCCCGAGTTCGGCATCTACCCGCCGGCGCTGGCCATCCAGCGGGCGAACTTCATCTACGGCATCCTCTACGACTGGTACAGCAGCACGTTCCCGATGGCCACGGTGCTGCCGACCTACCAGGCGCAGGCGGCCGACCCGGCGACGCTGGTCGAGACCGTCAACCAGAACCTGATGTTCGGGCGGATGTCGACCGATCTGCGCGACCTGATCGTCGCGGCCACGGCGGCCATCACCGACAGTTCGGAGGGCGGGATGCGCGAGCGGGCGCGCGGCGCGCTCTATCTGGCGGCCATCTCCAGCGAGTACTCGGTGTACTCCGACACCGCGGTGGCCGGCGCCAGCACGGTGCAGCCGCCGACGGGCCTGTCCGTCTCGTCGCTGGCCGGCACGACCGTCTCCATCGGCTGGCGTGCCCCCCTCATCGGCCCGGCGGCCACCGGGTACGTGCTCGAGGGCGGCGTCCGCCCCGGTGAAGTACTCGCGACGATTCCCATCAGCGGCACGACGCCCGGCTTCACCTTCAGCGCGCCGCCGGGGGCCTTCTACATCCGCCTGCGGACGGTTGCCGGTGCGGCGGTCAGCCGCCCGTCCAGCGAGATCCGCCTCTACGTCGGCGACTACTCGGGCCCCACGGCTCCACGGTCGCTCTCGGGCTATGGCAACGGCTCGGCGGTCGTCCTGAACTGGCTGAACACCTTCGGTGGCGGGGAGCCGACGGGGATCACGGTGGATGTCACGCAGAACGGCGCGCGCGTGGCCAGCATCCCGATGCCGCTGACCAGCACCTGGCGCTTCGACGCCGTCCCGCCGGGGACCTTCGGCTTCACCGTGCGCGCCACCAACGGCGTCGGCACGAGCGGGTCGTCCAACAGCGTGACGATGACCTTCCCGTTGAGTGGATGCTCGGCGCCGCGGACACCTGGATCCTTCACCGCCGCGGCCAACGGGCGCGTGGTTTCGGCGCACTGGCTGGCGCCCACCAGTGGCACGGCTCCCACGCGATACACCGTCGAGGCGCGGCTGCGCAACCCGAACGGCTCATACAGTCCGCTGGGGATGTTCCCCGTGACCGCGACGAACCTCTCCAGCCCTGTCGGGCCCGGCCTGTATCAGCTGCGGGTCCGGTCGGAGAACATCTGTGGCAGCAGCGGGTTCACCAGCTGGCAGACCGTCACGGTGGAATAGGAGCCGGATCGCCATGGCCCACTCTCACAACGTCCCCGCCCGCCGCAACTTCCTCAAGCTGAGCGCGCGCCTGGCCGCGCTGGGGCTCACCAGCCTCGGCGTCCAGCCCGCCCGCCGCGTCTTCGTCCGCGATGTCGAGGCGCAGGGCCGGGTCACCGACTACAAGGCCCTGGTCTGCGTGTACATGTTCGGCGGTAACGACGCCAACAACACGATCGTGCCCGCCGACAACTACGCCGCGTACTCGGCCGCGCGCGGCGGCACAGCCGGCGTGGCGCTTGCGGCGAACACGTTGCTGCCGATTCCGGGCCCCGGGGGCGCCACCTTCGGGCTGCACCCGTCGCTGACCGAGCTCGTGCCCATCTACAACGCGGGCTACCTGGCGTTCGTGCTCAACATGGGCGCGCTCAACCGCCCGCTGACGAAAGAGCAGTACCGCGCCGGCGGGAACAATCCGCCCAACCTGTTCTCCCACTCCGACCAGACCACGCAGGCGCAGACGGCCTCGGCGACCCAGCACACCGGGTGGGGGGGGCGGCTGCTCGATCTCTTCGGGGCCACCGACTCGCTGTCGGCCGTCTCCGTGTCGTCGCCCGCCATCTTCCTCGACGGCGCGGACGTGCGCAGCAACGTCATTCCCCCGGGCGCGAACCTCGGCCTGTACGGCATGAGCTTCTGGCCGCCGAGCGCGTCGGATGCCCGCCGGCAGGCGGTGAACGCGATGGTGCTGATGGATGGGGGCAATCCCATCCGCGAGGCCGCCAACCGGATGTTCGCCGACGGCCTGCAGCTGGCCGACACGCTTTCGTCCAGCGGGGGCCTGCCCCCGGGCACCTCGGTCTTCCCCACGACCTCGCTGGGCAACCAGTTGCGGGAAGTTGCGCGCCTGATCCGGGTGCGATCGCAGCTCGGGCCGGGCCGGCAGGTCTTCTTCTGCTCGATCGGCGGCTTCGACACCCACAGCGCGCAGATGGGCACCCATGCGAACCTGTTGCGCGACCTGTCGCAGTCCCTGTCCGCGTTTGCCTACGCGACGCTGGACCTGGGGCTGGCCGCCAACGTCACCACGTTCACGCAGTCGGAGTTCAACCGCACGACGCAGACCAACGGCACGGGGACCGACCACGCGTGGGGCAGCCACCAGATGGTGCTTGGCGGCGCCGTGCAGGGCGGCATCGTAGGGGCAATGACCAACTTCGAGCTGGGTGGGCCCTACGATGTCACCAATCGGGGAGTGTGGCTGCCGACCATCGGGACGGTTCAGTACGGCGCCACGCTGGGCCGGTGGTTCGGGGCGACGCCGACCGAGCTGGCGTGGGCGTTCCCGAACCTGCCCAACTTCGCAGCGCCCGACCTCGGATTCATGCGCAGTTGAGGGATCATCTGTGCAATCATGAAGAGCCCTCGTGGTTTCAGGGGGCTCTGGCAGACGATCCCTTACTATGCGCATCCATCACATCGTGGCCGGCGTCCTCGTGGCGCTGGCGGCCTCGCCTGCGGCCGCCCAGGAACAGGTGACCGTTGTCAAGCGCGACCACACGCGGTTCACCGGCCGGTTCGAGGCGTGGAACCGCCCGAACAACCGCATCTACGTGCGCGTCACCCCGAACGATCAGCGCATCGTGCCGCTCGCCGACGTACTGATGTTCGAAGTCGGAGGCCCCGCGCAGAACCTGCCGGCGGTTGAAACCGAGGCCGCGCGCGGCAGCGATCACGTGCTCGTGCTCGCCAGTGGGGAAGTGCTGCGGGGGCGCCTGCTCAACATCGAAGGGGGCGAGGGCTCGGACACGCCCGGTGAACCCCGGGTCGTGTCGTTCCAGCCCGCCTCGGGCGCCGAGCGCCGAGCCCGCATGAGCGAGGTGCGCCGGCTGTATTTCGGGAACTACCCGGCGCCGACCGCCGAGGAGCCCGTGCCCCCGGGGGCCGTCCGTGTGCGCAGCACGGCCGGCTGGGTTCCGACCGGCGTGTTCATCAACAAGGGAGACCGCGTGCAGTTCCAGGCCACGGGCGAGGTACGGCTGTCCGCCGATCCCGAGGACAGGGCCAGCACGGCCGGCTCCCTGCGGGGGCGCTCCGCGCCGAAGTCGCCGGCGCCGCAGCTTCTGGCCGGCGCCCTCATCGGCCGGGTGGGCGCGGCCGGTGCGCCATTCGGGATCGGCAACCTGACCCAGGCCCTGCCCATGGACGGAGTCGGGGAGTTGTTCCTCGCCGTGAACGACGACGAGCTGTCTGACAACCAGGGGGCGTTCGACGTCACGGTGCGGGTGATCAGGAGGCGATAGGCGCCGGCGTCCGCCCCTGGGCTCCACCAGTTGAAGGCCGGTCACGATGACGCACTTCCTGGCTCCGGCACTCGAACCTGACGGTGCGTGCGGATTGCAGATCGAGCGCTCCGGCGCCTGGTTGGTGACCCATCTGGAGCTGGCCCTGGACTCGAAGACCCGGACGCGTGGCCTCCTGGGGCGCGACGGGCTTGCTGCGGGGCACGGCCTGGTCATCGCGCCCTCGCAGGGCGTGCACACCTTCGGGATGCGCTTCCCAATCGACATCGTCTTCGTGCGGCGGGACGGGCGGGTCGTGCGGTGCCGGCCGCACGTGCGGCCCCGCCGGCTGGCGATCTGGCTGACGGCGTTTGCGGTCATCGAGCTGGCGGCCGATGCGATCGGCCGGGCGGGAGTGCAGGTGGGGGACCGGGTTCTGGTCAAAGCCCGGCCACAAGTGCAGATGGGTGACTTGGTATGACTCTAGAGCCCTGCATGTCAGCAAAGGGCGACCATAGTCAGCCTGGCGCGGGATTATTGCTGGTCCCCGACCGGTCCTTTTTCCGGGCCCGGCCATCGAGCCACGGTGCTAACAGCCTTGTCTGCAGTGGGTTAGGTCCGGGCCCGTGCCGTCAGCCGGGCAGGGCACCCGACTTGCAGCATGTTGGGCCGTCCAACTGGTTCGCCAGGCGCGTCCGGCATAGGGCGGCCTGCGACAGCCGCGGAGGGAAGACGGGGGTCTTCCGCGGAGCTCGGTTCCCCCCGATAGTGGAGTCCCGAACATGAAGCACCTCCTGAAGCGCCTGTTGTCCGAGGACCGCGGGCAGGACGTCATCGAGTACGCACTGCTCGCCGCGGGCATCAGCATCATCGTGATCCCGGTCGCTCCCGCCATCGGGACGCAGGTGAACCAAGCCTATCAGGCCATCCTCGCCGCCGTGACCGGTCTGGCGTAGGCGAAGCGGAATGGGTTCAGTCGTCCCCGGCGGGTGTGCCGGGGACGGCGTTCTCCACGTCGGCTCTCATATGCGACCTTTCTGGAAGCGTGTCCGCGACGATCGCGGGCAGGACGTCATCGAATATGCCCTGCTGGCGGCCGGGATCAGCATTGTCGTCATCCCGACGGTGCCGAACATCGGCGTCCAACTGGTCTTCGCCTACTACGCCGTCCTCGCGGCGGTGACAGGCATCGCCTAGAGCAGGTCGGGGTCTCCAGATGGCAACCATGCGATTCCTTTTGATGCGGCTCATCCGTGACGAGCAGGGGCAGGACCTCATCGAGTACGCCCTGCTGACGGCCGGCATCGGGCTCGCGGGAATCGCAGTCTGGCCGGCCATCACCAACGCGATTGGCGTGGCCTACCAGGGGTTCGACACGGGCACCCAGGGCATCTGGGAAGTCCCAGATCCGGGGGCGGGACCGTGATGATCGCCGAGCTCACCGCACTGCTCGTCGGGGCGGCGGCGTGCGTGACGGATCTCCGAAGCGCGCGCATCCCCAACGTGCTCACCTTCGGGGCGATCGCGAGCGCCGTGGTGTACCACCTCGTCGCGCCGCAGGGCTCGGGCGCTGCGTTCGTCTTGGCGGGCCTGGCGGCGGGCCTGCTCGTGTTCTTTCCGTTTTTCGCCCTGGGCGCCCTGGGCGCCGGGGATGTCAAGTTGATGGCCGCGCTCGGTGCGTGGCTCGGCTGGCAGCCGACCGTGCAGGTGGCGCTCTACGGCGCCATTGCCGGCGGCGTGCTGGCGATCGTCGTGTCCATGTGGCACGGCTATCTGCGGAAGGCGCTCCGCAACATCGGCACGCTCTTCGGCCATTGGGCGCTCGTGGGCATCAAGCCGCTGCCGGAGCTGACGCTCGACGCGGGCCGTGGCCTGCGTCTGCCGTACGCGCTTCCGATCATGGTGGGACTGGTGGTGACGCTATGGCGCGCATGATCCTTTGCCGCTTCCGGCGGTCCGAGCACGGGGCCGAGCTCATCGAGATGGCCCTGATCACGCCCATCCTGCTGCTGCTCGTGATGGGGATCGTGGACTTCGGCTTCCTGTTCCAGCGCTACGTCGTGCTCACCAACGCCGCGGTGGAGGGCGCCCGCGTGGCCAGCCTGCCCGGCTATACGGCCGCCGACGCGGAAGCGCGGGTCCAGGAGTACGCGACGACTGGGGGCGTGCCTGGCGCGGTTACCGCCGTGGCCACCCCGGTGACGCTCCCGGGCGCCGGTGGCGGCACCTGGCCCGGCATGCAGATGACCGTCACGCACGTTTACAGCCTGCAGTACGTCGCGCCCATCATGACCCTGGTCGGCGGGTCCTCGGCCTCGTCCATCACGCTGACCGCCCGGTCGACCATGCGCCGCCAGGTGGCGGCGGCGCCCTAGACCGGCAGGTGGAGAACCCATGAACCGCACCAACCGAACGCTCATCGTCTTCCTGCTCTCCGTCCTCGTCGCCGGCGTGGCCAGCTTCTTCGTGTATCGCGCCGTACAGCAGATCCCGGTGAGGGAAGTCGAGGTCAAGAGCTACCAGGTGGCGGTGGCCTCGAAGGCCCTGCCGGTCGGCACGATGCTGACGCCGAGCGACGTGCGCCTCGTGGCGTGGCCGGCCGGCAGTCCGGTCTCCGGCGGGTACACCACCGTGGAGGAGGTCGTGAACCGCGGCCTCATCGCGTCGGTGGTCGAGAACGAGCCACTGACCTCGTCCAAGGTGGCCGAAGCCGCGGCCGGTGCGGGGCTGCCGCCCACCATCACCGCAGGGATGCGGGCCATCTCGGTGAAGGTGAACGAGGTCATCGGCGTCGCCGGCTTCGTCGTGCCGGGCACGCGCGTGGACGTCGTGGTCACGCTTGCCCAGCGGGAGGAGAGCCTGTCGCGCGTCGTGGTGACCAACGTCCAGGTGCTGGCGGCGGGGACGCGGTACGACCAGGAACAGGCCCGTGACGGCAAGCCCCTGCCCAGCACGGTCGTCACGCTGCTGGTGACGCCGCAGGACGCCGAGCGGATCGCCCTGGCGTCGGCGGAAGGGCAGATCATGTTGACGCTGAGAAACCCGCTCGACACCGAGCCGACCGAGACGAAG
>CAUJDN010000092.1 GCA_963169195.1 Acidobacteriota bacterium
TCTGCGCCATCCGGAGATCCATCAGTGTTCGATTACGACAAGGCCATTCAGCCCGAGCGCGAGCGCCCCGACGCGCAGCCCGGTGCCATCCTCCGGGTCGCCATCGACCAGGACCACTGGCTCTCGGCGGGGCAGGACGCCGAGACGCAGGCGATGATCGAGGGCAGTCGCGTGTTCGCCCCCATCGCCCTCGACAAGGGTCGCAACGTCGGCGTCTATGGGACGAAGGACCGCCTCATCGCCGCCGGCCTCGTCTGGCCCGAGAACCAGGACCTGCTCGTGCGGAAGGCCTTCCTGGTGCACCAGCCCTTCGGGCAGGGACACGTGATAGCCTTCGCCGAGGACGCGAACTACCGGGCCTTCAGCGAGGGCACCATGCTGCTGTTCATGAACGCCGTGCTGCTCGGGCCTGGTTACTGAAACATGCCCATTGATGATTGCCGATTGATGATTGAGCGATTCATCTGGTGATTGGCGATTGGGGATTGGCGCATTCGGATTGAGGCATTGAGGCATTGAGGCATTGACTATGACGACTTGGGCGAATCGCGCAGGCATGGTCGCGGTCATCGTTGCGGTGGCAACCCTGGCAGCTGGCGGCGACACCAGGGCTCAGGGGACGGCGCCGTACTATCCGCCCGCAGGCAGCTGGGCGAGGAAGGCGCCTGCGGAGCTCGGGATGGACCCGGCGCTGCTGGCCGAGGCCGTGAAGTTCGCCGAGAGCCGCGAGTCCACGCGCGAAGTCGACTTCTCGGACCAGGAACGCATCTTCGGGTCGCTGCTGGGCTCCGTGCCGACGAAGCGCGCGCGGACCAACGGGCTCGTCGTCTACAAGGGTCATGTCGTCGCCGAGTTCGGCGATACCACCTGGGTCGACCCGACCTACTCGGTGGCGAAGAGCATGCTGGCCACCGTCGCCGGCATTGCCGTGCGCGACGCGAAGATTGCCGTGGACGACCCGGTGGGCAGGACCGTCAGCGATGGCGGCTACGATTCGCCTCGCAATTCCCAGGTCACCTGGAAGATGCACCTGCAGCAGGAGACGGAATGGGAAGGCGAGATGTGGGGCAAGAAGCACGACTTCGTCGGCACGGCGGCCTTCGGCCAGGGCGAGCGCAAGCCGCGCGAGCTGCAGCGGCCCGGCGCCTACTACGAGTACAACGACGTGCGCATCAACCGCCTCGGCCTGTCGCTGCTGCGCGTCTTCGGGAAGCCGGTCCCGGAGGTGTTCCGCGACGAGGTGATGGACGTCATCGGCGCCTCGAACGCGTGGAAGTGGGTGCCGTACCACAACAGCTACGTGGACATCGACGGGCGGCGGATGGCCTCGGTGAGCGGCGGCACGCGCTGGGGCGGCGGCGTGTGGATCCACTCGTGGGACATGGCGCGATTCGGCTACCTCTGGCTCCGCGGCGGCAGGTGGGGGGACCGGCAGATCCTGTCGCCGGCCTACGTGAAGGCCGCGGTGTCCCCGAGCGCGCACGGCCCGGACTACGGCTATCTGTGGTGGCTGAACACGAACGGGAAGAACTACCCGGGGCTGCCCACGAACGCGTACGGCGCGCGCGGCGCGGGCAGCAACACCATCACCATCTCGCCCGACCACGACCTGGTGGTCGTGTGGCGCTGGCACCGCGGCAACGAGGCAGAGTTCGTCAAGCGCGTGATCGCGGCGATCGGGTAGCCGCGACGTCCGGGGAGCCGCAACGCCCTACGCGTCGCCGCCGCGGGGCGGCGGCTTGTCGTCCGACGGGGCGTCCGCCATCATCTGCGCGGCCCTCGTCCGGCACGCCACACACTGCGACAGGTGCAGCAGCACGGCGGCACGCGAGGTCTCAGGGACGTGGCGCCAGCAGAAGGCCGCCAGGTCCTCGGCCGTCGGGCACGGTGACGGCACCGGGCCGGTGTCGGCCATCACGACACCCGTGCCGCACGGTGCAGCACGCGCGGAACGTGCGCCGATGTCCGCCCCACGACCTCGGCGACCTCGCCGGGCGAGACGCCGAGGGCGGTCAGGGCCGTGCAGAGCGCCGCGTGAATCGCGGACAGCCGCCGGTAGAGCTTCCTGGAATCGGTGCCCAGCATGGCGGCAATCTGGCTCACGCGCAGCCCCTGCTCGTGCCGCATCCGGAGCAGCACCTGGTCGGCCGCGGGCAGCCGCCGCACCACGCGCTCGAGGCACCGGCCCAGCCGGCGGCCGCACTGGTCCCGGTGCTGATCGAGCAGCGCCGTCCACGGGTCGGAGGCGTGGTCCGCGATGAGCCGCACCTGGTCGACGTCGATGAACCGGCGGCGCACGTGCGGGCCGCGCGCCACCAGGCGTTCGGCGAGGGCGGGCTCGAGCGTGGCCCCCGTGGTCGCCCCGAGGATCCGGCACGCCTCCTCCAGCGAGTGACCATCCCGGCAGACCAGGCGCTCGAGCTGCACCGCCCGCGGGCCCAGCCTCCGCGCTTCCGCCGAGGGACGCCACTTGCCCCAGCGCGCGGTCCGCCAATCGAGGAGCAGCCGCTCCGCGACGACCGCGATGTAGGTGTGCACGTGGCTCGCGCCGCGGTAGCCGCGGAGCGCCCGGTAGTCGTCGCGCGTGAGATGGGTCCACAACTGCGACAGGATCTCGTCGCGATCCTGGGCGGGAATGCGGTGCCGCCGTGCGACGCGGGCGACGACGAGCCGGACCTGCTCGACGTTCTCCTGGAGCCACACCCTGGGATCCGGGAGAGGCGCGGCGGCCGCCGGGGAAGGAAGGGGCTGCACGGGAACTCCTTTGACGGGCAGCCGGCGTGGCGCCCACACTCCCAAGAAACGTCAACGGCGCCCGAACCGAACATCCCGGGACCAGCGGCAGGGGATTTCGTGGGACGAACCGCGAAAAGACGCGGGCGGGTCCGTCCCCACTCCTGGACCTCGCCCCGAGTCGGTTTCTCCGGGGGGAGACCGGCTTCCTGTTCCTGGAGCCCTCGGCTTCCGGACTCATGGAGGCGGGGTCCGCTCCCATCAGACACGTCTTCATGGCTATAATGGCTATGTGGCAAGCGTCAACATAGCCGACCTGAAGAACCACCTGTCGCGCTATCTGGCCCGCGTGCGGGAGGGGGCCGAGCTGACGGTGCTCGACCGCGACACGCCGGTCGCGCGCATCGTGCCGTTCGCTCCGCGGTCCCACGGCGGCCGGCCGGGACGGGCTCGGGCCGCGCAACCGCCCGAGTCGATGGCGCGGTTGGAGGAGCTCCGGCGCCTGGGAATCATCAGTGCGGGCGACCCGGAGGGTCTGGCCGCGGCCGTGCGGGCCTCCGAGCCTGTCAAGCTCCCGAAGGGCACGCCGAGCGCGGTCGAGCTGTTGATCCAGATGCGGCGCGAGAGCACGCGGTGAGGTTCTGGGACAGCTCCGCGCTGGTGGCACTCGTGCTGGACGAGCCCGTGTCTCACGACATGAGGCGACTCGTCCAGGAGGACGCGGGTGTGGTCGTGTGGATGCTGTCGTCGGTGGAGGTGCTCTCGGCCCTGGCACGCCTGGATCGCTCGGCGGACGGCCTGGCCGACCAGGTGGGCAGCGTTCGGCGCGACGCCCTCGATCGGGTGCGGCGCTGCCACCAGGTCACGCTCGCGGACGCTGTTCGCCAGCGCGCCGAGCGGCTCGTCAGCGTCCACGCGCTCTCGGCCGCCGATGCCCTCCAGCTCGCCGCCGCGCTGGTCGTCTCGCGCGAGCGGCCCGAGACGCTGGAGTTCGTGACGCTCGACAAGGTGCTGGCCCGCGCCGCACGGCTCGAGGGGTTTCCCGTCGTGGGGGTGTAAGGGCCTGGCGGTAGGCAAGGTACGAACGGGTGCGCGTATGCCCGGCAAATGGGCACAGCGCCGCCGGGTTCCACCCGCTGACGCACTGCCCACACCTGCCCCTTCAGCTGGCCGGGTCGAGGCGCTCGAAGCTGAGCGCGCCGGACGGGCACGCGCTCACCTGGCGCTCGATCTCGTCGGCGGACGCGCCTGTGACGGTCACCCACGGCTTGCGGGCCACGTCGAACACGGCCGGCAGGCCGCCACGCAGTTGGCGGCGTGCGTGCCGATGTCGGGATCGTAGCGGACGATGAAAGTGTCGGCGCGGTACTCCTGCATGGCGGCTCCCTCCAGGGTTCAGACGAACATGTCCGTGTCGCCTGCCCCTATACTGGCGCCATGGACGCCGGACCCCTGCTCGGTGAAATCGGCCGCGGACTGCAGGCCGTGGGTCTCGACGCGGTGCTCATCGGCAACGCCGCGGCCGCCCTGCAGGGCGCGCCCGTGACGACCGTGGACTTCGACTTCCTGTTTCGCAAGACACCCCGCAACCTCCAGAAGCTGAAGGCCCTTTCCGTGCGGCTGCGTGCGACGATCCTGCGGCCGTACTACCCCGCGTCGGACCTCTACCGCCTCGTCCGAGACGACGACGGCCTGCAGCTGGACTTCATGGGAACCATTCACGGACTGCGTTCGTTCGAAGGTGTTCGGGACCGCGCCGTGTTGATGGAAGTCGGCGGCGCCGTGCTTCGCGTCGCCACGCTGGCTGATATCATCAAGAGCAAGCGTGCCGCGAATCGTCCCCGCGACCGCGCCGTCCTGGACGTCCTGGAGACCGCCCTTGAACAAGCGCCCAAGCCGCCGCGTCCGCCTCGCCGCCCTCGCTCGCGAAAGCCGTCGTGAGCTCGTCGAGCGTGTGCGCCGCTGGCAGGCGCGGCCGCCCGGCAAGCGCACCAACTTCCTTCGAAAGCGCGTCGGCTGGCGGGCGACAGCCCTGTAGCGTCCGCCGATGAGCGGGAGCGCCAACGAAGAGCCACGGACCGGAGAGGTGACGTCCCTGCTCGCGGCCTGGCGGGAAGGTGATGCGGCCGCCCTGGACCAGGTCGTCGGTCTCGTCTACGAGGAGTTGCGGCGCATGGCCCGGCTCCGTGCGCGGCACGACCGCGCCGCCCGTGCGTTACAGCCGACGGCCGTCGTTCACGAGGTGTATCTCCGACTGGTGAACATGGGGCGGCTGCGGATCGAGAGCCAGCAGCACTTCCTTGCCATGTCCGGACGCCTCATGCGGCAGGTGCTCGTCGACCAGGCGCGGCGCCGTGACGCGCTCAAGCGCGGTGAGCCGATGGCGCTCGAGTCAGGCATGGAGGGTGTCGTGCTTCCGGAGCCGGTCGAGCTCCTGATGCTCGACCGGGCCCTCGGCGAGCTCGCGGCGCTCGATCGGCGCCAGCACGACATCGTGGAGCTCCGCTACTTCGCGGGCCTGACCATCGACGAGGTCTCGACGGCGCTCGGCGTCTCGCCCGCGACCGTCGAGCGGGAATGGGCCGTGGCCCGGGCGTGGCTGTTCGACCGTCTGCACCCGCGACCGCCAGTTCCCGCCCCGCCGGCCACGGAGCCGTGAGGGAGTTTTCGGGTCCCTTGCGCCTAAGGCACCATCCCGTGGCGCCCCCGGTGTTGTCGTTGTGGAGGGAGACCACCGGCTTCTCCCAGCGCATCGATGAACCCGGCCACGGCGCGGCATCATGCGCCAGGCGCGTGCGATTCGTGCCCGCGGGCGCGCCTACCCGCCACCCTGCCAGCGCTTGATGGCGTCCAGCGGGTAGACCAGCATGATGACGTTCAGCGTGAGGTTGTCGCGGATCGCGAGCGCCACGAAGATCTCCATCGCCACCGTGAGGCCGAGGCTGAGCGCGAGGGGCGCGGCGCTGGCCAGCCAGAACCCGGCGGCCATCGCGCCGATGTCGGCCACGGAATTGAGCACGCTGTCGCCGTAGTAGTCCAGCGCGATGGTGGCCTCGCGGTAGCGGTTGATCACCATCGGCGTGTTCTCGACGACCTCCCACGCCGCCTCGAGCACCATGGCCATGACGAAGCGCGTGTGCACCGGGAGCCCGCGGGCCACGAGCCAGAACAGCCCGAAGAACGCGAAGCCGTGAATGACGTGCGAGGGCGTGTACCAGTCGCTCAGGTGCTGCGAGTTCTCCGAGCTCATCACCACGCCGTGCCACGCCTTGACGTAGCCGCACGTGCAGATCGGCTCGCGGCCCATGGCGAGCAGGATGGCCGCCGTGATGGCGACGATGCCGGCGGCGGTGAGTAGTGCGGTGCGACGCGTCACTCAGCCCTCACGCGCACCCGTTCGCACCCGGCCGCACCCGTTCGCACCCGTTCGCACCGGCCCGCACCCGTTCGCACCCGCCCGCACCCGGGTGTCACTTATCCAATTCCCCAATCGTCGCCGTGGACGGGGCGCGCGTCTTCTGCAGCCGCGCCGCCACCTGCTCGGCCTGCCGCCACGCGCGCAGGACGTTGAGGCCCAGGATCTTCTTGATCTCTTCGTCCGTGTAGCCGCGGCTCAGCAGCTCCACGGTGAGGTTCGGGTAGGTCGAGACGTCCTCGAGGCCCTGCACGACGCTGGAGATCCCGTCGAAGTCGCCGCCCAGCCCGAGGTGGTCGATGCCGGCCACCTTGCGGATGTGGTCGATGTGATCCGCCACCTGCTTCACCGTCGCGCGAGGCTCCGGGTTCTCGACCGTCCATCGCTCGATGCCGGCGTTCACGTAGGCTTCGCTGCTCGGGTACTGCGCGCGCAGGAGCTGCAGCTGCGCGGAGCGCTTCAGCCCCCAGTCGGCCACCTCCTGCGAGATGAAGCCGGGCACGAAGGTCACCATCACCACGCCGCCGTTCTTCGGCAGCGTCGCCAGCACCTCGTCCGGGACGTTCCTGGGGACGTTGCACAGCGCGCGCGCGGAGGAGTGCGAGAAGATGATCGGCGCTTCGCTGACGGCGAGCGCGTCCTTCATGGTGTCGGGCGACACGTGACTCAGGTCCACGAGCATGCCCAGGCGGTTCATCTCGCGGATCACCTCCTCGCCGAACTTCGAGAGGCCGTTGTGCCGGGGTTGATCGGTCGCCGAGTCGGCCCAGGGCACGTTCGCGGAGTGGGCGAGCGTCATGTAGCGCGCGCCGAGCGCGTACATCTGCCGCAGCGTGGCCAAGGAGCTGTCGATGGAATGGCCGCCCTCCATGCCGATCATCGACCCGATGCGTCCCGCCTTGAACGCGCGCTCCGCCTGGTCGGCGCTGAGCGCCAGCTCGAAGGTCTCGGGCCACCGCTTCGTCATCCGGTGGACGATGTCGATCTGTTCGAGCGTGGCGCGGACGGCCTCCTTGCCCTGCATCCCGGAGGGCACGTAGACCGACCAGAACTGCGCGCCCAGTCCGCCCCGCCGGAGGCGCGGAATGTCGGTCATCAGCGAGGGCACCGGCTCGGTGATGTCGGCCTTGTTGAAGTCCCCGCCGACGTGCCGCTCGCGAAGCGCCCACGGGTAGTCGTTGTGGCCGTCGATGAGCGGCACCTGCGCGTGCAGCGCCCGCGCGCGGGCCATCAGGTCGGATTGCGCGGTGACCGGCAGCGCGGCCACCACCGCGACCGTCAGCCCGAGTGTCCAGAGAAGGAAGCGGTGCGTCAGCATCCGCACATTAAACCACGGCCTATGTCCCAAGACCCAAGACCCAAGACCCAAGACCCAAGACCTTACAGCTTCAGCAACGTCTCGCGCAGCACGCGCGACTGCAGCCGGCTGACGGGCAGCGTCTGGCCGTTCTTCAGCGTCACCTCGTAGGTGCCGCCCGGCATCGGGGCCACGCGCTCGATGAGGTCCACGGCGGCCAGGGTGCCGCGTCCCAGGCGGACGAACCGGCGCGGGTCCAGCCGCGCTTCGAGCGCGTGCAGCCGATGCGAGATCGTGTAGCGCTCGTTGCCGACCGTCGTGAGGTGCAGCAGCTCGCCCTCCGCCACGATGGACGCGATCTGGCGCACGGGGAGGATGATGACCTCGTCCTTCTTCCTCACGGGGATCCGCTCGAGGTACGAACGCTTCGTGGCCGCGTCGAGGGCCGCCGACGCCGCCGCCAGGCCGCGCG
>CAUJDN010000093.1 GCA_963169195.1 Acidobacteriota bacterium
CTCCGCGAGCGCCTGCTCGTAGCGGGCAAAGGCCGCGCGGCCCACGGCCATCTCCAGAGGGGACGGGTCGGCGGAGGGGAGCGCATCGGCGTCGTTCGTGACCGTCGCGGCCGGCCGCCGGCGGCGGAGTTCCATGCGAATGCGGTTGGCGACAGCCGTGCGGAGGTAGGCCATCAGCGCCCCGTCGTGCCTGGGCGTGAAGTGCTCGAGCCGCTGGAACGTGCCGAGCAACGCGTCCTGGACGACGTCGCTGGTGTCCAGCAGTCCGCGTGCGCTCGCGGGCACGCGGCCGGACGCCCAGCGCTGCAGGCGCGCGAGGTAGCGCGCCATCAGGGCCTCGACGGCCACGCCGTCGCCCTGCTGCGCGCGCCGGAGGAGCGAGAGCGACGACTCCGCGCTGACGGTCGACGTGTCGAGAAAACGCGAGCTCACCGGGGCAGCCGATGCACGAGCGTTGCCATTGTGCACGAGTCGCGGTGCCCGCCGCAACGCGTGAACGTGTCCGGTTTTTCTCCGGGCTGCATTGATCCGGATGTCGGAAAGGCGTCGCCGCGTCGTCAAGGGTCGCGGGGCCGGACGAGTGCACTCGTGGCTGCGGATTGGGAGACCTTGAGTCTGCCTGCCGGGTGCCTTTTCACGTCGGGCCCCGGGGGGGCGAACATGAGGCGAATGCTGATCGTGCGGCGGGAACCATGACGCGACCTGTGCTCTTCTCCGTCCTGCTGGCAGTCGCGACGCTGCCTTCCGACCAGGCGCCGGGGATTGTCGCCCTGCCCGCGACGGGGGAAGTCTGCGGCACCGGCATGGACGGCCGCCCTCTGGTCGCCCCGGACGTGCAGCCTGGCGACCTGCTCTGGGTCCGCCAGTCGCCGGGTGCGCTCGCCGCCGATCACGCCGGCGTCGTGACCCTGGAGATCGTCTACAGCGGCGACATCGCGGCCGTGCGTGTGTTCTATCTGCTGTCGGGCAGCACCTACCAGCACGACGAGTTCCTGCGCCACGAGACCCGGACGATTGCCGGCACGACGGTCAGCGTCTTCCACGCTGTCTGGTCGATGGCCGAGTTCCTCCGACGGTTCGGTCTCGGCCTGGACTTCACATCAGGTACCCTGGCGAGCGTGGCGCTGGCGCCGGTGTCCGTCCCCCTCGGGTCGAACGGATGGCCGGCCTCCTACCGCACGTTCGGCATCCGTACCATCAGCCGCAGCCTCGGCTCGGTGCCGGTGGTCCGCGTCGACAACACCGCGCAGTACTCCAGCCACGTCATCAACGTCGTGGTCCCGGGCCTGGCCGGCACCCTGGGCCCGGCCGACACCTTCGACACCGCCGCGGTCACGCGGCACGTCTACGCTTACCTGGGCGACGACTACGACAGCCTCGCCATCGTGTTCCAGGAGAAGCCCTATCAGGGCTCGGTCGCGGCGTATCACCAGCACGTGCGGAACGACATCGCCGGCATCGGCCTTGGCCTCTTCGACTCGACGGCCGCCTACGGCAGCGCGGGCCGGCTGCAGGGCGTAGAGGTGTACCTGGGCTCGCTCTACAACCTGATCTCGAATCACGAGCTGTCGCATCAGTGGGGCCACTTCTTCGACTGGGCCGCGATTGCCGGCGTGACCACCCGCGATCGGGCGCACACGCCCCTGTGGGGATTCTACGAGTCGCCCATTCCCGCGGTGATCTCGCCGGCAAGCCGGGTCGTCCCGCCCCCTGGCGGATCCCCTGATGAATGGCAGCTGGAACGGGCCCCGTCGCCGACCCGGATACCTCCGCTCCAGGCGTACGCCATGGGACTGATCGGCCCGTCCGAGGTGCCCCCCGTCACCTTGTTCGACGATCAGTTCCGCAGCGTCTCCGGCGTGTTCACCGCGCTCACGCGTCCGGTCAGCATGGCCCAGGTCGTGGCGGTGCATGGCCCCAGGCAGGGCCCGGTCGTCCGGAGCGTGCGCCGGGCCACGGTGCTGGTCTCACGGGATGCGCTGGCGAGCCAGCGCGAGATGGATTTCTGGACGTTCCACGCCCAGCGGCTGGAGGACGTCCAGCGTGCTGGCCTGCTCGACCTGGTCGGCATCGGCACGTTCGAATCCGTGACGGGCATCCCCCTGCGGACCGCGCTCGTGCTGCCGCAGGCGCTGGCTGCACACCCGGTCATCGAACCTGGTCTGCACGCCGGCGAGTTCCCCGGCGTCACGCTCGACCGCGCATTCCCTCACGTACTGGCGACTCCCGGGGTGTTCCGGCTGAGCGGACACATCACCGACCCGGCACTCGCCGCCGCGACGTTGGTGGATGGTCAGGCGGGTCACCTCGGATGGTCGTCGATCGCCACATCGCAGATCCGGGCAGATGGCTCGTTCGCACTGGTCGGCGCATTGAATGTCCCGGCCGGGACGGGCCAGATGTCCCTCGCGGTGCGCGACGCCACCGGCCGGGTGCTCCGCTCCCTGCAGGCCCTCGGCCTGCGCGTCGTGAACGCGGCCGCGCCGCCAGCCTCGCCGGTGGCGATCCGCGGTACCGTCAGCGGTCGCAACGTCTCGCTGACCTGGTCGCCCGATACCGGACCGGCCCCGCTCTCGTACGTGATCGACGCCGGGTCGTCGCCGGGCGCTACCGACATCGGGCGCTTCCCGACGACGACGCCAAGTCTGACCGCGCCCGAGGTCGCCGATGGGACGTACTTCGTTCGCATCCGCGCCGTGAACGCGGCCGGGAGCAGCCCTGCCTCCGAAGAGATCCCCATCGTCGTCGGTTGCCCGCGCCCCACCCCGGTCGGCGGCCTGGAGGGCGCGGTCGACGGCGACCTCGTCTCGTTGTCCTGGTCGCCCAGCCCCTCGCCGGGTGTGCGATACGCCGTGGTCGCCTCGAGCCGACCCGCCGGCGCCGACACCGTCATCGACATGGGGGCGGCACTCGGCCTCGAGACCGCCGCGCCGCCCGGTCGGTACTTCGTCCGCGTCCGCGCACTGACCCCCTGCGGGGCATTCGCGGACTCGCTCGAGCTCGAGCTGCTGGTGCGTCAACCCGGCGCGCCCGGTGCGCCCACGGACCTCGTGGCGACCGTGAATGGTTCCCAGGTCGTGTTCGCGTGGCAGCCGCCTTCCGGAGGCATCGATGCATTCGTGATCGAGGCGGGATCGGGCCCGGGCCTGGCCGATCTTGCGCGGTTGCGCGTCGGACCGGTGACGTCCCACGCGGTGTCTTCCGTCCCCGCTGGCGTGTACTTCGTGCGCGTGCGCGCCGTCAACGCCGCCGGCGAAGGCCTCTCGTCCAACGAGATCCGCGTAGTCGTGTCATGAGGGCCAAGGTGACTGGAGTCCATGACGCGTGCGATTGAGCGCGACGTCCTGAGCGGATCCTCGACGCGCAGCCCGGACGGGATCGGTCGCCTCCGAATGCCCGTCATAGAATCAGGACATCATGACCCTCGCCAATCGTGTCGCGCTCATCACCGGAGGGAAACGCATCGGCGCCGCGGTGGCCCGCGCGCTCGCCGCCGCCGGGGCGGACATCGCACTTGTGTTCAACCGATCGCGCGAGGAAGCCGACGACGTCGCCAGGGAACTGCGTGCGAACGGCAGACGCGTCGCGACGGTCCAGGCGGATCTCTCGGATCCGGACGCCTGCGCGCGCGTCGTCGAGGAGACCGTCCAGGAACTGGGCCGGCTGGACGTCCTGGTGAACATGGCGTCGCTCTACAAGGCGAAGCCCTTCGGCGAGTTGACCGTGGAGGATTGGGACACGCAGCTGAACGTGGACCTGCGCCCCGCGTTCCTCTGCGCGCATGCCGCGGCGCCGCACATGAAAGCCGCAGGCGGCGGCCGCATCGTGAACTTCGCGGACTGGGTGGCCGCCAGCGGTCGGCCGCGCTACCCGGGCTACGTGCCGTACTACGTGGCCAAGCAGGGCGTCATCGCGCTCACCGAGGCGCTCGCCCTCGAGCTCGGCGCCGATCGAATCCTCGTCAACGCCATCGCTCCCGGCCCCATCGTCGCGCCGCCGGGCACGAGCGCCGAGGAGGTCGCGGAGGTGGAGAAGGCCACGCCCCTCGGTCGATGGGGCGGGGCGCAGGAAATCGCCAAGGCGGTGCAGTTCCTTGTGGAGTCGGACTTCGTCACGGGCGAAACCATCCGCGTGGATGGCGGACGGCACGTCAAGTAGGCCGGCCTTCGGCCGGTGGGCCTCGCTGGGCGAGGTGGGCCGCTCACTCCGCTCGCGGTAGGCCGGCCCTTCAGAACCGCAACCGCAGGCCGAGCCGGACGACCCGCGGCGGCTGCACCGCGGTGATGGTCCGGAAGCCCGGGCCCGTGACCACGTCCTCCTCCACCTCGTTGGCCGTCTCGAACAGGTTGAAGGCGTCCGCGGCGAGGGCGATCGAGCGCCGGCTCCCCAGCGGCCAGTGGAATTCGACGCGCGCGTCGAAGGTGAAGGCGAACGTGAAGCGCTGCAGCCCGCGCGGGTAGGTGTGGATGATCTCCGTGCCCTGGTTCAGCCCCTCCGCGATGACGACGCGGGAGAACGGCTGCCCGTCCTGGTAGCGCGCGATGAAGGAGGCGCGCAGCGGGCCGGGGGCCGTGTAGGCGCCCATCACCTTCATCACGTACGCGCGGTCGTAGAAGAGGCGCCCGCGCGCGTAGGTGCCGGCATTCGGATTGGTGAAGGCCTCGCCCAGCAGGCCCTGGTCGTTCTCGTCGGGGCGATAGCCGCGGTTCATGCCCACGCCCTCGGCGCGGTACGCGGTGCCGCCGAAGCGAAAGTACCAGCGCTCGCCGGTGTCGCGCGAGAGCGTGATCTCCACGCCCTGGTAGCGCGAGTCCTCGGCGGGGGAATTGCCGAGCGCGTACCGATCCGCCCCGAAGCTCGCGGGCCGCCTGTCGTAGATCGGCAGCGGCTCGTAGCCCTGGAGCCCCGCGATGTCCACGCCGGGATCCTCGATGATCGTCACGGTGTAATCGTCCAGGGTCACGCCCACGTTCTGCAGCGCCACGAGGTTGCGCTCGCGCCGGTCGAGCCCCGTGAGGCCAAGCCGCCACGACCCGAACGCGTATTCGCCGCCGATCTGGAACTCGGCGGTGGTGGGCCGCCGGAGCCGGTCGTCGATGCGACTGCCCGACGTGCCGTCGCCCCACAGGCCGATCGACGCGACGCCAACCAGTTCGGATGACGCCCACGCCTCATCGCCGTTCGTGTCGTCCCATCGGGACATCGTGCCGAGGGAACCCGCCGGATCGCCCACTGCGAAGTACTCGAGCGGCAGGCGATGCCGGTACCAGGAGTAGCCGGTCCTGATGGCGAAGCGGTCGTTCGACGCGGGGCTCCACCGCGCCGTGATGTGCGGCGATACGTCGAACCAGCTGATGGTGTTCGACGCGCCACGCGCCGAGCCGCGATCCATCTCCACGCGGAGCGCCGCCATCAGGGTCAGGCTGTCCGCCAGCGCGATGCGGTCGCTCGCGAACGCGTGCACCGAAGTCGTGCTTCGCTGCGATTCCCCTCCGGCCCGCAGCTCCGCGGGCGCCCAGACGCGCGCGGGCCTTCCGTTCACCAGCTCGCCGAACTCGGGCTGGGCACCGGGCGTGTACACCCCCGACGCCCTGCCCGCACTCAGGCCGAGACGGACGACGTGATCGCGCCCCAGCCAGCGCTGCGTCGGGAGGGAGACGGCCGCGCTCGCCTCCAGCCGCGAGCGCATCAGGTTCACCGGCTGGACGAGGCCCGCCGGTGCGCCATCCCGCAGTCGCTCGATGGTCCCGCCCGATGCCGAGGGCGGCAGCGTTGCCTCGGTCGTGGAGCGCTGATGCGTGCCCGAGAACGACCACGTCGCGCCGCGGCGCAGCCGCTCCCACGACGCCGAGAGCAGCGCGTGGCGATCCTCCTGCGCCAGGTCCCGATCCGCATAGCGCGCGCGCGAGGCGAGCGGGCGCGTGGCGTCGGCCAGCGACCCGAAGACGCGCAGTTCCGCGTCCGTGCCCGTCGTGCCAACGACGTGCGCGGTGAGCGATCGAATGCGTCCGTCCAGCTGCCGCGGCTGCTCGCGCTCCACGCGGGTGCCGTCCGTCACGCGGCCGCCCGCGAACAGGCCGAAACCAGACGAGGCGAGCGGTCCGCCGGCCGAGGCGCTCCCGTCCGCCCACGACTCGAGGCGCGCGATCGGCACGATGTCGCCGCCCACGCCGAGGAGCCCACCGGGCGCGGCGCTCGCCTGTGCGTCGCCCGTCCACGCGCGGCCGGGACGCTTCAGTGTCATCTGGACGATTGGCCCGGGGCCCACGGCCGCCGCATCCAGCGCGGCCGACGCCACGGTGACCGCCTGCAGCACGGTGAGGTCGGGATGAAACACCGGCGTGCCCATCGCGCTCGGGTCGCTCACATCGACCCCGTCGAGCCTGAAGCTGACCTGCGATGCCGACGAGCCCTGTCCGGCCAGCATCGCGCGCTCGCCCGTCCAGAGGCCGCCCCCGTCCACGCGATCCGCGATGAGGAACGGATGCGCGGTTTCCGCCAGCGACCACACGGTGCGAGACGAAGGCAGCCCCTCGAGGTGCCGCCTGTCGAAGGCCGTCTGGTACGCCGACGCCGAGCGTCCCCGCACGACGGCGGTTGATTCCGTCGCGGCGCCATCCGGCTCGAGGCGGATGTGGAGTGTCAGCACGTCGCCAGGCGCGAGCGTCACCTCGTGTGCAATCGGCCTGAAGCCGGCGAGCGCGGCGCGAAGGCGATATCGCCCGGGGAGTGCGGGCAGCGACACCGCGACACCGCCCGCGCCAAGGCGCGCAGTTCTGGTCGCACCGGCCGACTCGGGCTCGAGCTCCACCAGCGCACCCACGGCCGCCGAGCCGTCCGGGCGCTGCACGCGGGCGACCACGAGGCTCGATGCGTCGTCCGCCGAAGCCGGAAGCGGTGTGAAGGCAAGGAGAACTCCGACGAGCGAGACCAGGCGCCGCAACGACATGCGCGGAGATTGTGGCAGAAAAGTCCCGCTTGAAACTCGACGGTTCGTGCGTATACTCCGCCGATGAGCTGGCACCGCCTCGTGACGTCCGCGTTCCTGGTGGTTGGAATGGGCATCCCGCCCGCCCTCGCACAGTCGGCGCCAGACGAGCCGGCGCCAGCCGAAGACGATGGAGCGTCCGGCGCAGGGCCCGTGGTTCAGCCTCCGCCGCCCAACACCGCGGCGTCACCACCAACCGGCGTGGACGACGACCGCCCGTTCGCGCGCGCCATCCCCAATTTCTTCACGGACCTCAAGCGCCTCCCGTCGATTGACTCGGCGGTCGTTCTCGGCGTGGGCGGCTTCCTGAGCGTGGTGGTCAATCACAACGATCGGCATTTCACCGAACATGCGTCCGCCGGCGGCACCGATGACATCTTCAAGGGCGGTGGCGTGCTGGGCGACGGCTTCACGCAGGGCGGCATGGCCATCGGCGTCTATGCCATCGGCCGCCTGGCGAAACGCCCGAAGATCGCGCACGTGGGCGCGGATCTCATGCGGGCGCAACTGGTGACGGGCGTGCTGACCCATACGCTCAAGCTGGCCACGCGCCGCGACAGGCCCACTGGCGATCACGAAAGCGCGACCAAGACCTACTCGTTCCCCTCGGGGCACTCGGCGGCGTCGTGGACCTCCGCCACCGTGCTCTGGCGCCATCTCGGCTGGCGGGTTGGCGTGCCGGCTTCGACACTGGCCGCCTTCGTCTCCGCCTCGCGCCTGCAGCAGAACCAGCACTACATGAGCGACGTCCTGTTCGGCGCCGCGCTGGGCATCGCCAGCGCACGCACCGTCACAATCGGCCACGGCGGTCGACGTCTGATGATCATGCCCACACCCACGCGTGGCGGCGGGGCGGTGATGCTCTCGTTGATGCCGAACTGACCGGGACGCGGCCATCAGTGCCTCGCGCGTCCCCGACTCGATGACGCGCGCGCCGTCCACCACGACGATGGGTACCGTTCGAATCGCGCTGGCGAACCTCCCGTTTCCGGCGACGCCGGACGAGTCGGTCACGCTGGCCACGGGGGCCATCCACCAGGCCTCCATCCGCGGCGCCGCGATCGTCTGCTTCCCGGAGTGTTTCGTCCCGGGCTACCGGGCGCCGGGCAAGCAGGTGCCGCCGCCAGATGCCGCCTTCCTGGAGCGCGCCTGGGCCGCCGCCGCGGCTGCGGCCGCAAGCGCCCGCATCGCCGTGGTCCTGGGCTCCGAGCGCCTCGAAGGAAACAGGCTACTCATCTCTGCGCTCGTCATCAATCGCGATGGGACGAATGGCGGGTTCCAGGACAAGGTCCAGCTGGATCCGTCGGAGGAACCCCTCTATAGCGCGGGCTCGGCGAGACGGTTGTTCGAGGCCGGGCCGCTGAAGTTCGGCATCGCCATCTGTCACGAAGGCTGGCGCTATCCCGAGACCGTCCGATGGGCCGCCCGCCAAGGGGCCCACATCGTCTTTCATCCCGGCTTCCACGAGGCGGAACCGGGCGGCTACCGCCCGACCTCGTTCGCGGACCCGACGAACTCGTTCCACGAGAAAGCCGCACTCTGCCGCGCCGCGGAGAACACGTGCTGGTTCGCCACGGTGAACTACGCAAGTCCAGGTTCCCCGACGACCTCCGCGGTGGTGCGACCGGACGGCACGCTCCTGAGCTACCAGCCCTATGGCAAGGCAGGGCTGCTCATCGCGGACATCGATCTCGACGTGGCGACGGGGCTCCTGGCCCGAAGGTTGAGGCCACTGTAGCATTGGGCGCCCTCTCTTGAGACTATTTGCCGCACTTGATGCGGTGAATAACCACAGATTTCCTCCTCTGGGGCGTCATCATCGTATAATCACCGCTAATTACGCGGTCCAATGTCCGCCTACATCCACGAACTGCCTGACTGGCCCCGGTTCAGGTGGCGGCACGAGTCCGTGCTGGCCCCGCTGGCGTCGGCCCGCTATCTCCAGGGCCAGCTCATCGGCCAGGCGGAGGCGTGGCCCGGCGCCATGAGAACGGAGGCAAGAAGGCAGCCGGATCTTGGGCAGACGCCCGATGCGATCGACCGCTACGACCAGCCGCTGACCGAGCAGCGGATCCTCGCCTGGCACGCGGCGTTGTTCCCCGCCGAAGACGAGGGGCTCCGCGGCGACGGCGGGGAGCTCCGCGCCGGGGACGACGGGGGGGTCCCCGCGGCCGACGCCGAAGCGCACCCAAACCCTGCGGGCGCCTGGCGCACGGACAGTGCGGCGCTCGTGCACGTCGTCTCCGGACCGATGGGGATCGTGCACTTCGAGGCGCCGGCGGCCGTGCGCATCAGCGGCGAGATGCGGGACTTCCTCGACTGGTTCAACCACGATGCGACCACCGAGCCTGTGCTCAAGGCCGCGCTGGCGCACCTGTGGTTCGTGACGATTCACCCGTTCCAGGACGGCAACGGCGAGATTGCCGGAGCGCTCACCGACATGGCCCTGGCACGGTCGGAGACGAGCGCGCAGCGCTTCTACAGCATGTCCGCGCAGATCCGGGAAGAGCGCGACGACTACTACCGCGTCCTCGAGCGGACGCAGCTGGGAACGATGGATGTCACGCCGTGGATGGCGTGGTTCCTGGGCTGCCTCGTGCGCGCCATCGAGCGCGCGCGCGCCGGGCTGCCGGAGTTGCTGGCGACCGCGCGCCACCGGGAGAGGCTGCGCGACGTGCCGCTGAACGAGCGTCAGCGGCTGATGCTCACCCGCCTGCTCGAAGGCCACGAGGGCAGGCTGACGACGTCCACGTGGGCCGCGCTCGCGAAGTGCTCACAAGACACGGCGTTGAGGGACGTTCAGCACCTCGTCGCGCGTGGCGTGCTGGTGCGTGGCATGCGTGGCGGGAGGAGCACCCACTACGCCCTGGCACAGGCGTAGCCCCCGTGTGGCCTCATGCGCGCGGGCCTCGCGCCAGCGCATCCAGGACGGCCTGGTGCAGCCGCCCGTTCGACGCCACGACCCCGTCGTTTGCCGTCATCCGCCGTCCGGTCGAGAAGTCGAACGGCCGCCCGGAGAGATCGGTGATGCGCCCACCCGCTTCCTCGATGAGGAGCGTCCCCGCCGCCTGATCCCAGATCGCCTCCTTGTAGCCCGCTCGAGGAAAGCGGAAGAGCAGGTCCGTCTCCCCCGCCGCCACCATCACGTGCTTGGCCTGGCTGTCCATCAGCACAGGGCGGGCCTGGATGGCGAGCGCCCTGCGCAAGGCGTCCAGGCGGCTCGTGTCGCTGTGCGACTCCTCCGCCGAGTGCGCGATGCGCGCGTGCGACGCGCCCGTGACGGCAGACACGTGCAGCGGCGACAGATCGTCGCCGGCGAGCGGCATCCACCAGCTTCCCTGCCCGCGCACGGCCACTCCCACACCGCCTTCGGCGTTGCCGCCAGCTGGAAGCGACAGCCTGGGGCAGCCGATGGCGCCTACCTCCACCCTGCCGTCCACGACGAGCGCCAGGGCGACGACGAACTGCCCGCCCCGGAGGAGCCCCTTGGTGCCGTCGACGGGATCCAGCGTCCAGAAGCGCGGTCCGGGCTCGCCGCGCCCGCGATCGATGGCGTCCAGCAACTCGGCCGCCTCGACGCCCGGCTCCGCTCGACGCGCCGCCTCCACCACGCGCGCAAGGAGCGCCGCGGCCGCAGGGTCCCTCAGCGCCGAGGCATCCTCCTCGGCCACGAGCGAGTCGTCCGGAAACGCCGCCGCCAGTCGCCGCGCCACCACCGCCTGTACGCCGAAGTCCACGAGCGTCACGGGCGATTCGTCTGCCTTGGTGGCCCTGCCCGCCGTGTTCACCTGGATGATCCCCGCCAGCCGCGCCGCCTCGGCCATCAGGCGGGCGGCCGCCTCCGCTTCCCCGCCCAGCTCGCTCAGTCTCACGGTATCGTGTCTCCCGGAGTCCAAGTATGACCGCAGAATCCCTCGCGCTGTTCTCGCTCCGGACCGGCCGCCCGCTGGCCGAGCGCGTGGCCGCCACGCTGGGCGTGGAGCTCGGCGCGCACGAGGAGCGCGAGTTCGAATGGGGCCAGCACAAGACCCGTCCGCTCGAAAGCGTCCGCGGGCGTGACGTCTTCGTCGTCGAATCGCTCCACGGCGACGGCGCTCACAGCGTCAACGACAAGCTGTGCCGGCTCCTCTTCTTCCTCGGCGCGCTCCGCGATGCGGGCGCGGCGCGGCTCACCGCGGTGGTGCCGTTCCTCTGCTACTCGCGGAAGGAACGCCAGACGAAGCCGCGGGACCCGGTGATCACACGCTATGTGGCCGAGCTCTTCGAGGCCATCGGGGTGGACTGCGTGGCCACGGTGGAGGTCCACAGCCTTGCGGCGTACCAGAACGCGTTCCGCTGCCGGACGGAACACATCGACGCGGGACCGCTCTTCGCCGACGTCCTCGCACGCGAGCTGGCCGATACGAACCTGGCCGTCGTGTCTCCGGACACCGGCGGCGCGAAACGCGCGGACCACTACCGGCAGGCGCTGTCCGGGCGCGTCGGCCACGACGTGGCCTCCGCCTTCGTGGAGAAGTACCGCAGCCAGGACGTGGTCAGCGGCGAGGCGATTGTCGGCGACGTCAAGGGCCGGACCGCGGTCATCGTCGACGATCTCGTCTGCGGCGGCACGACGCTCGCGCGCGCGGCGGCGGCCTGTCGCCGCGCGGGCGCGCGCTCGGTGGTGGCCGCGGCCGCGCACGGCGCGTTCGTGCCCGAGGCTGCGCGCGTGCTGGGCGACGCGCCCATCGACCGCCTCTTCGTCCTCGATCACATCCCGCCCACGGTGCTCGAAGGCACACCGCTCGCCGCCAGAATCCACGTCGTGGGCTCGGCCGGCCTCATCGCGGACACCATCCGCGAGCTGCGCGGGGGCGGCTAGCCGAGCGGCACGGGCTCGACCATCTCCAGGTACCGTCGCGCGCGCGCGGCGAAGCGCGCATGATCCGCCACCGAGGGATCGTCCAGGTTCCGTGCGGAGATCGTGGCCCTCCGGAGCGCACGGTAGACGCGATAGAAGTGCAGGAGCGGAGCGGGCGGGTCGTCACCCGTCATCTCCATGTAGACCTCCAGGAACCATCCACCCACCTGGGGCGCGCCCAGCCGATCGCATTCGAGACCGAGAAACGCCAGTTCGTCGGCGGCGTCCAGCACGCGCAGCGCGCGATCGAACTCCAGCCGATCGATGATGGCCGGTTCGCCGTCCAGCCAGATATGCTCCGGCCGCAAGTCCCCGTGTCCCTCGACAATCCGTCCGGCGTTCACGCGCGCGACGAACAGCGGCACGTGCTGCGCGAGGAACGCGAGCTGGGCCCCGACCAGCGCCCCGAGCCTGTCGAGGGGCAGGCCGTACCGCCGCGCGGACAGCGCCTCGAGATCTGCGCGCACGCCTGCCTCCAGCCACGCCCGCTGGGCAGGCGCCTCGATGGGCTCGGGAGGCGACGCCTGGTAGAAGCGCGCCAGATGCCTGGCCGCCTCGCGAATCCCCGACTCGTCCGCCTGCGTGCGCCCATCCCGGATGATCGCCTCGAGGCTGCGGCCCGATGGCAGCCGCCGCATGTGCACCAGGCACTCGATCGGCGTCCCCTGGCCGTCGATCGCCAGCCGGCCATCGACCTCGCGCGTGAGCGTGGCGATGCCCAGGTACACGCCGGGGGCCAGGGCATGGTTCAGGCGCACCTCCTCGAGGCAGTTGCGGCGCCGGAGCTCCGGGGTGCTGAAGTCGATGCCCTCGTGGCGGACGGCCTTCTTCAGCTTGTAGACGTGATCGCCGGCGAGGAAGACCCACGACATGTGGGTTTCGACGACGGTGACCTCGGCCGGAGGCTCGGGGTAGGCCTCGGGCCTGCGAAGGACGGCGACGAGCGCGTCGTGGCCGGGCGCCCCGCTCACGGCACGCCCTTCGTCACTCGAGGTGCTTCACGAGGATCACTTCGTTGCCTCGCTCGTTGAAGTGGAGCTCATCCACGAACTTCCCGGCGAGCAGCAGGCCGAAGCCGCCCGCCCGCTTGCCCTCGGCCTCGCGATCCCCGAGGTGGCTGATCGGGTCGTGGTCCTTCGCCACCATCCTGGGCGCGCGCACGTCGAAACCCGGCCCCGGATCCTTGAAGTAGTAGACGATGGTGCGCTTCGTGCGCACCGCGGCGACTTCGACCACCTTCCGCGGGTCGAACCCGGCCCCGTGCTCCATGGCGTTCAGCAGGACCTCGCGAAACGCCGTGATCAGCTGGTACCGCGCCGCCTCGGGCACGTCGCCCGCCAGCTCGGTCATGAAGTGCGTGAGCCGGTCGGCGTTCACGCGCCGGCACGCGACGCGAAGGGCGATCCAGTTGGGGACAGCCGACTCCACGTCGATGCCGCTCTGCCAGCCATCGGCGGCCAGCGCCTCGCCGATGGCGGCGCGCAGGTCGGCGGCGGACACCGGCAGGGTGAAGCACGCGTACACCTTGCTCCTGAGGGCCGCGATGATATCGGTCGCGGACAGCTCCGGCGCCAGCACGATGACGGGAACACCGGGCTGCATGCGCCGCGCCTCTGCCGCCATGCTCACGGCGCGGCTGGACGCGGTGCCGGGGCTGATGACGACGGCGTCCACGGCGTGGGTCGCCAGGTGGCGCAGGGCATCGGCCTCGCGCTGGATCTCGGTGACGCGCCCGCCCGGCCAGTCGGTCCGGGCCAGCCCCAGTTCCTCCCAGGGAAACGGTGGCCCGACGACGAGAAGCTCGCGCGCGTGCGGGCTGACCTCCGGCGGCGTCACGGCGTGCGCGCGCTCCATCCCTCGCAGCGGGTGCGTCGGCCGCTGCTGCTGCCGAGCGCGACCCCGAGGCCCGCGCCCGGCCGCTCACGGAGACGCGAAGGGCCGCGCCGCGGAACCTGGTCGTCGCTCATGATCGGCCCAGCATACACCTGCTGACTGTACAATCGGGTCGCCTGTGTCCCTCGCATCGCTGCCGGCGCCCGGGCCTGCCGGGATCACGGCCTCCCGGAAACGGCGCCACCTCTTCTCGCCACCGCGCGTGCTGGCCCTGTCCATCGCCGGGCTCGTCCTCGCGGGAGCGATCCTGCTCTGGCTGCCGGTGTCCGCGACCCAGGGTCGCTCCACCTCGTTTCTCGACGCCCTCTTCACAGCCACGTCCGCCGTCTGCGTGACGGGCCTCATCGTGCAGGACACGCCGAATCACTTCTCGTGGTTCGGGCACGTGGTCATCCTGCTGCTCATCCAGGTTGGCGGCCTCGGCTACATGACCGTCTCGACGGTGCTCGCGGCCGCGCTCGGACGCTCGGTGACGCTGCAGGAACGCCTGACGCTGCAGGAAGGCCTCAACGTGCAGGGGCTGGATGGCCTGCTCCGCTTCGCGCTGACCGTGCTGAAGCTGACGCTCGTCGTCGAACTCACCGGAGCGGCCGTCCTCGCGGCGAGGTGGTGGGGCGAGATGGGGGCGGGACCCGCGGCGTGGTACGGGCTCTTCCACTCCGTGTCGGCGTTCAACAACGCCGGCTTCGCGTTGTGGAGCGACAGCCTCGTGCGCTTCAGGGGCGACGTGACCGTGAACCTGGTCGTCACCACCCTCATCATCGCCGGCGGCCTCGGGTTCTTCGTGATCACCGAGCTCGCTCAACGCCACCGCCGGGTGCGGCTCTCCGTCCACACGCGCCTCGTGCTCCTCGCCACGGCTGTACTGCTGGTCGGAGGGACGCTCGCCATCCACGCGCTCGAAGCCGGCAACCCGCGCACGCTCGGTGGCCTGCCCTGGCGCGAGCAGTGGCTGGCCGCCTGGTTCCAGTCGGTCACGCCCAGGACCGCCGGTTTCAACACCATCGACTACGGCGCCATGACCGGCCCGACCCTGTTCCTGACCATGGCGCTGATGTTCATCGGAGCGTCGCCGGGCAGTACGGGCGGCGGCGTGAAGACGACCACCTTCACCATCACCGTGGCGGCCCTGTGGGCCACGGTTCGCGGCGACGACGAGCCGCACGTCTTCGGGCGGCGCCTGAGCGCGGATCTCGTGGCGCGCGCCTTCTTCGTGTCGCTCATCGCGTTCCTGGCGTTGAATGCCGTCGCGGGCGTCGTACTCCTCACCGAGCAGCGGGATCTCATGCGCACGCTCTTCGAGGCCACGTCCGCCTTCGGCACGGTGGGCCTCTCGATGGGCGAGGGCGGTGCGCCCGTCTCGCTGTCGGCGTTCTTCACGCCCGCCGGCAAACTGCTGATGATCCTGATGATGTTCGTCGGCCGGCTGGGGCCGCTGACGCTGGCCTTTGCGGTCGCACGCCGCGCCACCGTCGAGCCCCGGCTCCGCTATCCTGAGGGGAAGGTGCTGATTGGCTAAGCGCAGCTTTGCCGTCATCGGGCTCGGCCGTTTTGGATCCGCGATGGGCACGACGCTCGTCGAGCTCGGCCACGACGTGATCGGCGTGGACAGCAACGACGAGCGCGTCCGGGTGCTGGCGGATGTCCTCACGCTCGCCGTGCAGCTCGATGCCACCGACGAGAAGGCGCTCGTCCGGGCCGGTATCAAGGACGTGGACGTGGCCGTCGTGTCCATCGGCGAGAACATCGAGGCCAGCCTCCTCGTCGTCACCCTGCTCCGCGAGCTCGGTATCAGGGACATCGTCGCCAAGGCCGTGACGCCGCTGCACGGGCGCATCCTCGACAAGCTCGGTGTCTCGCGCATCGTTTTTCCCGAGCGCGAGACGGCCGTCCGCCTGGCGCACAGCCTCGTCATCCCGAACGTGCTCGACTACATCGAGCTCTCGGGCGAGTACTCCATCGTGGACGTGCCGGCACCTCCGGACTTCTTCGGCAGGACGCTGAAGGACATCGGCCTCCGGTCCCGGTTCGGGCTGACCACCATCGCCATCAAGCGCGCCACACGCACGACCGACGGTCCGGTGACCAACATCGCCCCGGGCCCGGACGACGTCGTGCGGGAGGGCGACGTGCTGTCGCTGCTCGGCAGCAACGAGCGGCTGGGGCAGCTCGATCGGATGTTGAAGACGACAAGATAGGTGAGCGCTCCACGGTGGACGCGCCGGTTGCACCGCTGGCACGGTTGGCGCGCTCTCCGTGGGCCGCGCCGGGGCTGTTCTTCGGACTCACGGTGGTGTCGACATGGCCGCTCCTGCCGGGTCGAATCACTTCATCGCGCGGGCCGTGCCGCTGGCGCCCGTCGACTGGCTCACCGGCAACCCGTTGCCGGTGCTCGGCCTGGCCCATCTGGCGGCGGACGTCCTTGTGCGGCTCCTGCACGTGGCGGCCGGTGCGCGCGATCACGGGGCCTGCGGCGGCGGGCGCGCATATGTGGCGGGATCTGCTGGGCGCGGGCCTACGCGAAGAAGGCCACCGGCCGGTGCGTGACACCGGGCCGGTGGCCTTCAGGCAGACCTTCGTGCAGTCCCGAAGGACCGCGCAGGCGCTCTACGCGAGCACCTTGATGACGACGCGGCGGTTCTGGGCGCGGCCGTCGCGGGTCTTGTTGTCAGCCGCGGGCTTCTCCTCGCCGTAGCTGATGGTGTTCATCTTGTGCAGCGGCACCTGGTGCTGCTGGTAGAGATAGCGCTTCACGGCCTCGGCGCGCTCCATGCCGAGCTGCTCGTTGTACTTCGCGTCGCCGACGTTGTCGGTGTGGCCCTCGATCTCGATCCACACGGCCTTCTTGTCGGCCTTCAGCTGGTTCACCATCTGGTCGATGGCGGCCTTGGCCCCGTCCGGCAGCTCGGCGGCGCCGAACTTGAACTCGCCGCTGTCCTCACTGATGACGGTCTCGAAGATCAGCTTGCGGGTCTCGGCCTCGATGGCCGTGGCGCGCGCGTCGGAGCGCTTGCCGACTTCCTGCGCCTGGCCGGCAGCCGCGTCAGCCGCCTTCTGCGCATTGCCGGCGGCGGTGTTGGCGGCGCCGGCCTTCTGATCGACCTCGCCAATCTTCTGCTCGTTCTGACGCACGCGCTCCTGCGTCTCCTCGAGCGACTTGCCGAGCGTGCCGACCTTCTCGTTGACCTCGCCCACCGACTGGCGGACGAAACCCTTGGTGGCGCATGCCGGCGCGACCGCCAGCGTCGCCGCTGAAATTGCGAACACCATCACCTGTCTACGCATAAAGGCCTCCATGAGCCACTCACCGTGCCATCGTTCCCGAATGAACCGACTTCGTCATTGGCGCGTCAGATTGTATCCGCCGCGCGCCCGTACTGTGTGGTCCGCCTGCTTCGTCCGAATCTGGAGCGGGTGCCATCCCGTGGCGGTCCCCGGCTCGAAGCCGATCAGGTACAGCTGGCGAAGCTCGTCGACGACGTCCTTCGCCGCCTTGCTCGTCGAGGCCGGGCCGCTGGCGTAGTAGAACGCCCCGCCGGTCCAGCGCGAGAGGTCCTCGACGGTGCCGATGTGGGACGGCGCCCGGAATCCCGCCTGCGGCGTCGCCCGATCCGAATTGGGATCGTCAATCGGCAGGACCGTCGCAATCACGTAAACGGGCACGTCAATCGAGGCCGCCACGCCCGACACCTGGGCCGGCGTCTTCGAGCTCGACGTGTCGATACCGTCGGTCAGCACCACCACGGCGCGCCGCGGGTGGTTGCGCCGGGCGACCCGATCGGCCGCCTCGGCAATCGCGTCGTGCAGTGAGGTGGCCCCGAACGGATCGACCTCCCCCAGCGCGCCGTTCAAAGCACGCGTATCGACCGTAAACGGGGCCACCTCGTGCAGCCGGCTGTCAAACGCGAACAGCGCGGCCTCGTCGCGACCCGGCTCCAGCCATGACAGGAGGTGATGGGCCGCAAACTTCGCAGCGGTGAATCGGGCGGCCACATCCATGCTGCCGCTGATGTCGAACAGGATGGCCAGGCTGATCGGCGCGCGGTCCGTGCGGAACTGGCTGATGATACGGCGCTCGCCGCGATCGATCACCTCGAAGTCCCGGGCCTGAAGGCCACTCACGAGCCGCCCCTTTCTGTCGCGGACCGTCGCACTCACCGTCACGAGGTCGACGCCCGACTTGAATACCGCCTGGCCCCCTTCCGGTTCTTGCGCCGGTGCCGGGGACGGCATTGATATCAGCCAGACACCCAGCATGCTTCCGGCGAGGAGGCGCCGCTGCATGCCTGTCTGATATCCACGAACCGTGCCAAGCGAGTAAACTGTTGAAAATATTGCCATTGGCTGCTACCAGCATCCCGGGGGGAGCGTTCGGTCCTCATGTAAACGTGTAGCTATTACACGACGGCGTGGTGACCCTTCAATGCCCCTATCGGCTGCGGCACCCCTGCACCCTGCAACCCTGCACCCGCACCCCTGCTACCATGTCCCAGATGTCCACCACTGCCCCTGTGACCGCTCCCATCCGGACGGCGAAGCGCGTCGATCGCTTCACCTACGCCATTCGCAATATCGTTGCCGAGGCCAAGAAAGTCGAGGCCGCCGGCAAGAAGGTCCGTTACCTCAACATCGGCGACCCCAACCAGTTCGGCTTCCTCACGCCCCCGCACCTCATCGAGGCCGTCGCAAAGGCCATGCGGGACGGTCACAACGGCTACACCGCCTCACCGGGCATTCCCGAGGCGCGCGAGGCCGTCGCGGCCGACTTCACGAGCCGCGGCGTCGAGACGTCGCCGGACCGTGTCCTCATCACCTCGGGCACGTCCGAGGGCATCGAGCTGGCGCTGACGGGCATCGTGGACGAGGGCGAGGACGTCCTCGTGCCCGCACCCACCTACCCGCTGTACACGGCGGTGCTCGCCAAGATCGGCGCGACTCCGGTGTACTACCGGACGGATCACACCAACGCCTGGCAGCCGGACCTGGATCACATCCGCCGGGCCATCACGCCGAAGACGCGCGCGCTGGTGGTGATCGATCCGAACAACCCGACCGGCGCCATCTACTCGGATGAGACGCGCCTGGCGCTCATCGACATCGCCGAGCAGCACGGGCTGGTGATCCTGGCGGACGAGGTCTACGGCGACCTCGCGTACGACGGTCCCGTGCCGCCCATGGCGCGGCTCGCACCGGACGCAGCCATCATTTCCTACTCGAGCCTCTCGAAGGCGTACCTCGCACCCGGGTGGCGCGCCGGCTGGATGGCGGTGGGCCGTTCGCCACGGCTCGATCCCGCGCTGGCGGCCATCAAGAAGCTGGCGGATGGGCGCCTCTGCAGTCCGGGGCCCATGCAGTATGCGGTCACGGCCGCACTCACCGGCGACCGTTCACACCAGGACACGTTCCGCCGCGAGCTGCGCCTGCGGGCGGAGCTCACCACCGAGCGCTTGAACAGGATCCCCGGCATGTCGTGCGTCGCGCCGAAGGGCGCGTTCTACGCCATGCCGAAGATGACCCTGCCCCCGGGGAAGACCGACAAGGACTACGTCCTCGGCCTGCTCAAGGCCACGGGCATCCTCGTCGTGTACGGCTCGGGCTTCGGTACCGACGCCGCCGACGGGTTCTTCCGCGTCGTCTTCCTCGCGACCCCGGGTGAGCTGGGCGAGATCTTCGACGAGATGGCGGCCTATCGCTTCGCGTAGCGGGCCCGGCACGGGAACCGGGCAGTCCACGAGGCCGTAGTACTGCTCATGCCTGCCCGGTCGAAGGCGCGGGATTTCCTCTCCACCTACACCCAGGACCTCAACGCCGAGGACCTGGGCAAGCTCTTCACGCGCGAGACCCCCGAGGCGTACCGCTTCTTTGCCCGCGGCGTGAACACGGCGGAGCTCGAGGGCCTGTCGTGGCACCGCCGCGGGATGAAGTACATCCAGGCGTTCTTCCTGGCCTTCACCATGCGCCTGTCGCCGGCCAGGCGCGCCATCTACGGCCTGGCGCTCTTCACCTCCGTCATCGGCCTGTTCGAGCTGTTCCAGGGCTTCGGCATCCTCAGCGTCCGGCTCCCCATCGCGCTGTTCTTCGTGCGCTTCGGGATTCCGGGGCCGCTCTTCGCCGACGGCACGCTGTGGCTGCTCACCGGCTTCCTGCTCCTGAACCTGCTGGTGCTGCTGGAGGTGGCGGACCGGCTGTCGCTCAAGCGCGACCTCGAAGTGGCGCGTGAGATCCAGAGGGCCATGCTCCCCGAGGGCACCTGGTCCGGCCCCGACGTCGAAGCGTTCGGCCTCACCCAGCCGGCCAACACCGTGGGCGGGGACTTCTACGACATCCTGCCGCGGCCGGACGGCACGGTCCTCGTCGCCCTGGGCGACGTGGCGGGCAAGGCCAGTCCGGCGGCGCTCCTCATGGCGCTGCTGCTCGCGATGCTCCGCACGCTCGTGGACGACAATCTCCCGCTGCCGGCCCTGGCCCGTCGCCTGAACACCCAGGTCACGCGGCACGCGCCGGCGTCCCGGTTCATCACCCTGTTCCTGGCGTCCTACGATCCGGCGACCGGGCGGCTCCAATTCGTCAATGCGGGCCAGACCCCGCCTCTCCTCCGCCGGCAGGATGGCGCCATCGTCCGGCTCAACACCGGCGGCGTGGCCCTGGGGATGTTCGAGGGCTCCGAGTACGAGCAGGGCCACCTCGACCTGGGCCCGGGAGACGCGCTCGTGATGTACAGCGACGGCATCACCGAGGCTGAGAGCCCGGACGGCACCCCGTTCGACGAGGCCGGGCTCGAGCGCACGCTGGCGCTCCACGCCGGGGCGTACGGGACATCGGCCGCCGCCGAGCTGGGACGGGAGATCTTCCACGCCGTGGAGCGCCACCGGCGCGACCAGCGCCTGTCCGACGACCTCACCGTCCTCGTTTTGAGCCGTGCGACGAATTCGGTAGCCACATAGGCGGGTCTGGCGTCTAATTTCCATATGCGAGGGTCGCTGTTCCTCTGCCTCGCGTTCCTGCTGTCCGTTCGACTGGCGGCCGCGCAGACCGAGCCGCTGAGCGCTGAGGATCTGTCCATTCAGGTCTTCCTGCAGGAGGTCGAGACCGCCATTTCCGCCATGGACCGGCAGCGGTGGACCGAATTGCTGTCGACCAACGCCGACCGGGAGCAGGCTCTCGAGTTCTTCGATGCGATGGTGCCGCAGGGCATCACGCGCGTGGTAGTCAAGGAACGCGCGCGGGCGGAGCTGCTCGGCACCCTGCCCGGGGACGGCTACAGCCTCGTCACCGAGGTGTTCATGGAAACCGGCCCGCGCGGCCGGATCGCCACCTGGAACCTGGATATCCGCAAGCCGCGCGGCGAGGTCGAGGATCGGCAACCCTGGCGGATCGTCGCGCAGGACCGGCTGTCGTCCATCGAAGGGCTGCACCGGCTCGTGCTCCACCCCGACAAGCAGTTCGCGGCCCGGAACCTCGTCGTCCGGTCGGTGGACTTCGAGGTGCGCCTCCCCGCGGGCCAGGTGTTCGTGGCCGAAACGCCCGAAGGGGTGACCGCCCTCGTGCTGCTGGGCGACGGCACCATCGTCTTCTCGCCGGCGCCGAAGGTGGAGCGCGGACAGGTGCGCATCTTCGCGGGCAGCGAGACGCTCGACGCCGCGTTCACGACGGCGCTGGTCCGCATCAGCCCGTTCGAGTACCGCATGCTCGTGGCCGAGTCGTCGCTGGTGCCGATGGAGGCCGTCGACAACCGGGTGTTCCGCCGCGCGCAGCAGGTCTTCGAGGACGACATCGCCAACTCCTTCACGCTGGATCTGAGCGATCTCAGCCGCGACACCTGGTCGCTGCTCCCGCAACCGGGCGACTTCGTCGCCGAGGTGCGGACTCGCCGGTTCGGCAAGCTCACCTACGCACGCTCCACCGGCGAGGCCGAGGACGTGTCGCTGTTCCAGCGGGGACGGAAGCGCAACATCGCCATCTACGCATCCGAGGAGAAGCTCGCCAGCCGGGGTGAGTTCTACAACGAGGACGACCTGGTCGAGTACGACGTGCTCGACTACACGGTGGACAGCACGTTCTCCCCGGAGCGCGACTGGCTCGAGGGGAGCACGAGGGTGCGGCTTCGCGTGAGGGCGTTCGCGCTGTCCGCCATCCAGATGAAGCTGGCCGATGCGCTCACCGTGAACTCCGTGGTGAGCGAGCAGTTCGGGCGGCTCCTCTTCCTCCGCGTTCGCAACCAGAACGGCATCGTCGTCAACCTGCCGGCGCCGGTGGCGCGCGACTTCCAGCTCACGCTCACCGTCAGCTACCAGGGCCGGCTGCCCCGCCAGGGCATCAACGAGGACTCGGTGGAGGTGGCGCCGGACCAGCAGGGCCCTGGCCGCGCGCGGTCGTTCGATCAGCCCGACGAGGCCCTGCCCCTCATGGCCCCCGAGCCGAACTGGCTGTTCAGCAACCGCGCGCAGTGGTATCCCCAGCCCTCGGTCACCGACTACGCCACGGCCACGATGCGCATCACGGTGCCCTCGGAGTACGCGGTGGTCGCCAGCGGGGTGCAGGCGTCGGGCTCGCCGGTCACCGTCGGCGCCGGACCCAACGGCCAGGGGGGCCGATCGCTCTACGCGTTCACCGCCACCCAGCCCGTGCGGTACCTCAGCATGGTCGTGAGCCGGATGTCGCGGGCCGACGCGGCAACCGTGGCCCTGGACATCCTCCCGCCGAAGGATCTCAAGCCACGGGGCACGAACGGCGGCGCGGTCCAGCCGGTCCCGGCGGTGCCTTCGGTGGGGTCGCGCAACACGGTGGAGCTCGCCATTGAAGCCAACCGCCGCCAGGAAGGTCGCGGCCGGAATGCGCTGCCCATCGTGGCCGAAGGCCTGCGCTTCTACGCCGCGATGATGGGGGACGTCCCCTACGACTCGCTGACGGTGGCGATGGTGGAGCACGAGCTGCCGGGCGGCCATGCGCCCGGGTATGTCGCCGTCATCAACAACCCGCTGCCCACGTCGCCGTTCTCCTGGAGGAACGATCCGGCACACTTCTCCGGCTTCCCGGAGTTCTTCCTCGCGCACGAGCTGGCGCATCAGTGGTTCGGCCAGGCGGTCGGATGGAAGAACTACCACGAGCAGTGGCTGAGCGAGGGTGTCGCACAGTATCTGGCGGCGCTCTTTGCCCGCGAGCAGCGGGGCGAGGCCACGTTCCGCGCCATCCTCAAGCAGTTCCGCCGCTGGGGCCTGGAGGAATCGGATGAAGGCCCGATCTTCCTCGGGTACCGCCTCGGGCACATCAAGGGCGAGCCGCGCGTCTTCCGCGCGCTGGTCTACAACAAGGGCGCCGCGGTGCTGCACATGCTCCGCCGGCTGGTGGGCGACGATGCGTTCTTCCGGGGCTTGCGGCGGTATTACCGCGAGAACCGGTTCCGCAAGGCCGGGACCGACGATCTCCGGAAGGCCATGGAAACCGAGAGCGGCCGCGACCTGTCGCGCTTCTTCACCCGGTGGGTCTTCGACGCCGGCATTCCCCGCCTCCGCTATGCCACGACGGTCTCGTCCGACGAGGTGACGGTGCGGATCGAGCAGCCGGGCGACGTCTACGACGTGCCGGTGACCGTCACGATCCAGCACGCCGATGGTCGCGTGACCGAGGAAGTCGTGCTGGCAACCGACGCGGTGACCGAGGCGCGCATTCCCGTCTCCGGGAGCGTCCGCACGGTCGAGCTGAACCAGGACGACGCGGCCCTGGCCTACTTCGAGCAGGCACGCTAGCAACCCGTGGCGCCTGTGGCTCTCGTCGGCCCGCAACCACGGGTGCCGGGCGCCTCAGGGCAGGTAGATCGCCGTCACCCGCCGCTCCTTCCCCGCCTCGGTCCGGTCCAGCACCACCCAGAAGCGCGTGCCGCCCGCACGGCAGGGCAGGATGAGCCGCTGGTCGATGACGCCGGCCTCCGCGATGGCGGGGCCGGCCGTCCACCGCGCCACGCCGCTGCCCTGCAGGTCGCGCTCGCCCATCCCGGGGCGGATCTCGGTGCCATCGAGCAGCAGGAGGAACGGCACGCTTTCCGCGCCCGGGGGCACCCCGGACGGCAGGGCAGGCAGGGCCGACTCGACCAGCGTGACAGTCGAGGACATCTGCGGGAGCCACCGCTCGACGTACGGGACTCCCACCCAGGCGGCGCCGCCAAGGACGCCAAGCGCGACCACCCATTCGGCAAAGGACCGCATCGGGGCTCCTGCGCGTGCTGTCGCCCCTGAAGTATCATTTTCGAGTGGAAAAAGTCACGCTGACCATCGATGGGCGCCAGGTGTCGGTGCCGAAGGGCACGACCGTCCTGCAGGCCGCCATCGAAGCCGGAATCCCGATTCCCTTCTACTGCTACCACCCCGGGCTGGGCATCGACGCGTCGTGCCGCGTCTGCCTCGTGAAGATCGACAAGATGCCCAAGCTGCAGACGTCGTGCTCGACCCCGGTGGCCGAGGGCATGGTGGTGCACACGAAGGACCCCGAGGCGGTGGAAGGCCGGGCCGGCGTGTTCGAGTTCCTCCTCATCAACCACCCCCTCGATTGCCCGGTGTGCGACAAGGGCGGCGAGTGCCCGTTGCAGGACTACTCGTACAGGTTCGGCAACGCCGAGAGCCGCATGGACTTCCCGCGGCGCACCTTCGATGGCGAAGGCGTGAAGGCCGACGTGGACTTCGGCCCGACGCTGATGCTCAACCGCAACCGCTGCATCATGTGCACGCGGTGCGAGCGCTTCATGCGCGAGGTGGACGGCGACGCGCAGATCGGCGTCATCAACCGCGGCAACGGCAGCGAGATTGCCACCTTCGACGATCAGGGCATTCACTCGCTCCTGTCGGGCAACCTGATGGACGTGTGTCCGGTGGGCGCGATCACCACGAAGCAGTACCGCTTCCGGTCGCGGCCGTGGGACAACCCGCACGCCGTGGACACCACGTGCACGCTCTGCTCGAAGGGCTGCGCCACGACGGCCTGGCTCAAGGCCAAGCCCGAGTGGGCGAAGGGATCGCGCCTCGTGCGCATCACGCCCCGCTACAACCCCGCCGTGAACGACTACTGGATGTGCGACATCGGCCGTTTCCAGTATCTCTGGGTGGAGGGCGACGATCGCCTGCGCCGCCCGCTGCTGCTCGCGAAGGACGGCCTGCAGCAGGCGGTCACGTGGAAGGACGCGCTGCTCAAGGTGCGCGACCTGCTGAACGCGGCCGGCAGAAACGACCCGGGCTCGGTGCGCATGCTGGCCTCGGCGCACGCCTCCCACGAGGAGCTGTTCCTGCTGAAGCGCCTCGCCGTGGACATGAAGGGTGCGGACGGCGTCGCCCACGTGCACGTGGCCTGGAAGCGCAGCGAGAAGCAGCAGCCCTCCGGGACGAAGTTCCACGTCCCGGCCACCGACGCCCCGAATGTGTCCGGGGCGCGCGCGCTCGGGCTCCGCGTGGGCGCGGGCCTCGAGGGCGAGGCCGATCTCTCGGACCTGAGGGCGGCCGTCGACCAGGGCCGGGTATCGGTCCTGTACGTGATGGATCCGGGACCGGACGGTTCGATGGGTGACGTGCAATGGCTCGTCGAGGCGCGCAGGACCGGACGACTGCCGGTGGTGATCTATCACGGCGTGCTGGCGACGGCGCTCTCGAAGGTGGCCGACGTGGTGCTGCCGGGTGCGGCCTGGGTCGAGAAGGACGCCACGTACACGAATGACCAGGGCCACGTGCAGGCCGTATCGCGCGCGATCAATCCTCCGGGGGAGGCCGTGGACGACTGGCAGATCCTCACCAGCGTGGCCGCCGCGCTCGGCCTGCCGTACACGTACACCTCGTCGCAGCAGGTGCGCGTCGATGCGGCCGCGGCCCTGGCCGATCGGTCCGCCTACGCCGGGCTCGGCGACCTGGCGTTCAACAGACCCGTGACCGCGGAGAACTGGCTGCAGGCCAGCAATCCCATGGAACGGATGAAGTGGCACGACATGTTCGAGGACCTGCCGCCGGTGAAGGGCCACAACGTGCAGATGGAGCAGGCCCCCGCGCCCACGGTGATTCCCCTGAAGCTGGTGACCAACGAAATCTCGCGCGCGTCGGAGTAGCCCCGGCCGGCAATCCTGAGCCCGCGATGCGCCGACTCCCCGCGCGCCTCTTCGTGCTGCTGCTCACGACGGCCCTGACCGCGGGCGCGGTCTGGCGTGTCACGACGAACGAGCAGGCGCGCGGCCGCGCGCGCATGTCATCACAGCACGCCGATGCCATGGCGACGGAGGTCACCTGGCTGCTGGCCGACCTCCGCGCCAGCCTGCACGCCTACGTCGCCCCGGGGCAGAGCGAGTCGTTCTGGGCTGCCCGAGCGGCGGACCTCCTGGACCAGGTGCGGTCGCGCCTGCGGGAGGCCGACGCGGTATCGACGGCCGCGGGCTACTCCCTGGCAACGGCTCTCGACGGTGTGGACCGCCTCGCGGCGTCCGCGCGGCGCGCCCAGGACTATGCGCGGACGGGCCAGCCCCTGGCCGCCGGAGACATCGTCTTCGTCGAAGCCCGCGACCTCATCGACGGCCTGACCCGCGAGGTATCGGCTGCCCGCCAGTCCATGGCTCGTGCGACGTCGGCGCGCGAGGCCGGTATGGCCAACGAGCAGTCGCTGCTGGCGGGCGCTGTCATCGCGGTGTGGATTGTCGCGATGATCCTGCTGGTGCCCGTCCCTCGAGCGGGCGAACCCGCACCAGTGCCGGCTCGTGCCGCGCTCTCCATCGCGGACGCGGCGCCCGCTGCGCCTGGGCCCTCGCCCGTGTCCTCGGCCGTCGAGGTCGAGGCGCCGGCGCCCACGCCGGAGGCGATGCCCGAGGTGCAGCGGGCGCCGGAGACGACGCCCGTGCTTGGCGACCTCGCCAGCCTGTGCGGCGGCCTCAGCCGCGTGTCCGACGCGGGTGACCTCGAGCCGCTTCTGGAGCGCATCACGACCCTGCTGGATGCAAAGGGGCTGGTCGTCTGGCTGCTCGCGGACCACGGCCGGGCCCTCGCCCCGGCCTTCGCATACGGATATGACGCGAACGTCATGGCGCGCATGGGCGGAGTGGCCTTGAGCGCCGACAACCTGACCGCGGCGGCATTTCGCTCCGGCGCGCCGGCTACGAGCCCGGCGACGCCGGATCGGGCGGCTGCCGTCGCCGTCCCGATCGTCACCGCGAGCGGGCCGAGCGGCGTCCTCGCCGCGGAGTTGCGGCAGGACAGCGCCCTCGATCGGGCCGTGGCCCTCGCGGCGGTCGTGGCCGCGCAGATGGCCAACCTCTTTCCCGGGCCCGAACCACTGACGGAACGCGCGGCCCCTTGCGAAGAGTGAAGAGAGAGGAGCTCGTCGTTGCTCTTGTCGCTTCTCTCTCTTCGCGATTCCTCACGCGCCACGCGTATGGGCCGCCGGCCTCCCCGTGCGCCAGCCCCGTTCGACGCGCGGCTCGAGCGTGGCCTTGGCGGTCGCGGCCTTGCGGTCCCGCAGGTACCCGATGGTCACCTCGTCGTCAGAGGCGCGCCCGATTCTCGACATCACGTCGCCCGCGTCGCGGACCGCCTCACCGTTGACGGTGGTGATGACGTCACCGGCCTTCAAGCCGGCCTTCGCCGCGGGTGAGGCCTCGCGGACGCTCGTCACGAGCGCGCCGCCGCTGTCGGCGCCGAAGTACTGCGCGAGCTGGTCGGTGAGCGATTGCAGCGTCACCCCCAATCTCCCGCGGCCCATCGGCCCGGTGTCGGGATCGAACCTGAAGTCGAATGCCGGCGGATCCATGCGGAACTCGCGCAGGCCCTCCAGGCCGCGCATGCCACGCTCGACCTCGCGCCTGAGGCGCTCCCCGTCGATGTCCATGTTCCACGAGAACCCGCGCGCCTCCGGTGTGGCGGTCAGGGTCTGGCGCGTGCCGTCTCGGAGTACCGCCAGGGTCACCGGACGACCTTCGGGCGTTTCCTGGACCAGGCGCGTGAACTGCCGCGCGCTGCGCACGCGTTCGCCGTCGTACTCCACGACCACGTCCCCGGCGTTCAGGCCGGCCTTCTCGGCCGGGCTGCCCCGGTCCACGTCGTCGACCCTCACGCCGCCGGGGACCGTGGCGGTCACCTCAGCGGCCTCGAGGTCCCGGACCATCACGCCAATCCGGCTGCCGCGCCCATCGAGGAGGACCGTGTCGCGCGGCCGCCCGCGCTCGGGGGTCTCCGGCCGCCCGCGATCCTGCGCCACGAGTGACGTAACCGCCACAGCCATCCCCAACCCCAGCGCCGCGCCAGGCAACCAGAGCCGAACCTTCGCTGACATGTGAGAACCCCCGCGCTTCGAACCTTCGTGCTTCGAACCTTCGTGCTTCGAACCCCCGTGCTTCGAACCTTCGTGCTTCGAACCCCCGTGCCTCGAACCCCCGTGCTTCGAACCCCCGTGTTTTGAGACGCCCGTGCCGTCCCGACGGTCGGGGCACTAGAATCCGGATATGCGAAAACCCGGGACCAACGACGCCGAGCTGCGGCGAGCCATCATGGAACGGGCCGAGAAGCAGCGTGTGAAGTTCCTGCGGCTCCAGTTCACCGACATCCTGGGCGTCATCAAGAACGTCGAGGTTCCTGACCGCCAGTTTGGCGAGGCGCTTGGCGGCGGCATCATGTTCGACGGTTCCTCCATCGAGGGCTTCGTCCGCATCGAGGAGTCGGACATGTACCTGAAGCCCGACCTCTCCACCTTCCAGGTCTTCCCGTGGACCGACCCGAGCGGGGCCCGGGTCGGCCGCCTCATCTGTGACATCGCCAATCCCGACGGCAGCCCGTTTGCCGGATGCCCTCGCGGCGCCCTCAAACGGGTGATCGCGATGGCGGCGGATCGGGGGTTCACCGTGAAGGCCGGTCCCGAGACCGAGTTCTTCCTGTTCCAGCGGCGCGACGGGCGGCCGACCACCGAGACACACGACTCGGCCAGCTACTTCGACCTCGCGCCCGTGGACCTGGGCGAGGACGTCCGCCGCGAGATCGTCCTCGCGCTCGAGCAGATGGGCATGCACGTCGAGGCCGCGCACCACGAGGTGGCACCGGGCCAGCACGAGATCGACTTTCACTACGACGACGTGCTCGTGACGGCCGACAACGTGAGTACGTGCCGCTTCATCGTGAAGAACGTCGCGCTCCGGAACAACCTCCACGCCACGTTCATGCCGAAGCCCATCTTCGGAGTGGCCGGGTCGGGCATGCACACGCACCAGTCGCTCTTCCGGGACGCCCACAACGCGTTCTACGACGAGCACGCGGAGGGGCAGCTGAGCGCCACCTGCCTGCACTACATCGGAGGCCTGCTGCGCCATGCAAAGGGCTGCTGTGCCATCACCAATCCGCTGGTGAACTCGTACAAGCGGCTGGTGCCCGGATACGAGGCCCCGACGGCCATCGCATGGTCCGGGAAGAACCGCAGCCCGCTGGTCCGCGTCCCGGCGGCGCGCGGGACCTCCACGCGCATCGAGCTCCGGCTCCCGGACCCCGCCTGCAACCCGTACCTGGCGCTGGCCGTGATGCTGCGGGCCGGTCTGGACGGCATCGACCAGCAGATCGATCCCGGTCCCCCGGTGAACAAGAACATCTACAAGATGAGCCACCGCGAGCGGCGCCACTTGCGCATCGACGACCTGCCCGCGAATCTCTCCGAGGCCCTGGACGAGTTCGAGAAGGACGACCTCGTGCGCGACACGCTGGGAGAGCACATCTTCCAGCACTTCCTCGAGGCCAAGCGCGAGGAGTGGGCCGATTACATCCGCCACGTCTCGCCCTGGGAGATGGATCGCTACCTGGGCGTGTATTGATCCGCCTTCGCTCACGGTCCTTTCGCTGACCGAGCTACGGCGAGACAGGCCCACCCCGCACCCGTCCGCACACGTCCGCACGCGTTCGCACCTGTCCGCACCCGATGGCGCACCCGTCCGCGCCTCAGGACGCCGGTGCCATCAGCCGCCGCGCCCCGAGGCATTTCCGCCAGTTTTCCTGCGTCTCCCGCCCTTCGCATCCTGGCACGCGGGTTGTATGGATAGCCGGCAGCCGCGGCGGATCACCGGAGTGCCACTATCAGGCAGGCGCTGGCATCGTGCGCTCCGGCTGCTTCACTCACGATCCGTCCGCGGCTGTCTCGTCTCCGGGAGGACACCACCATGACGACCCCCCGCCACACCGCACTCCTCGCCGCGATCCTGTTCGCCGCAGGTCTGTCGGGGGCCTGTGCAACCTTCGGCGGGACAACGGCCATCTCCGACGTCCAGTCGAACCCGGGGCACTACGTGGATCGCACGGTCAATGTCACGGGGGTGGTCACCTCGTCCTGGGGCATTCCCCTGGTGCCGTACCGCATGTATCGCGTCCGCGACGGCTCCGCGGAAATCCTGGTGCTGTCCGACGGCCGTCGCACCCCGACGAAGGGGGCCCGGGTCCGCGTCCGCGGTGAGGTCGAGGAGTTTGCCGTCCTCGGGGGCCGCTCAGTCGGCCTCCATCTGAGGGAGCGCAGCCTTAAAGTATTGTAATTGCAGGTGTTATCTGCGGAATCCGCGGACTCGGCGACTGCAGGAGCTTGTGGCATCCGAGCCGCCATCCGCGGCCGATCGCCGTTTGTGAAAATCTAGTACAATCGTGCGGTTGTGGAAGCCCTCGAACACCCGTCACCGCTCGTTGAGCTGATCAACGCCCTGCTCGCGCCGATGCACATCCACGTGCCCGACCACGTGGTATTCTCGGCCCTCATCTGCCTCATCGTCCTCGTGCTGGGCCTGTTGCTGCGCTCGAGGCTGAGCGTGGACGACCCCGGCAAGCTGCAGATCGTCCTCGAGGACGTCGTCAGCTTCTTCGTCTCGCAGATCGAGAACACGATCGGTCCGAAGGGTCGCCAGTTCCTGCCGATGCTGGGCGGGCTGTTCGTGTTCATCTGGATGGGCAACATGATGGGCCAGATCCCCGGGCTCGGGGCGCCCACGAGCAACGTGAACGTGCCGTTCGCCTGCGCCATCACCCTCTGGATCTACTACCATTTCCAGGGCATCCGGGCGCAGGGGCCGGTCAGCTACGTCAAGCACTTCGCGGTCATGCCCGGCGTGCCCATCGCCATGGCGCCGATGATCTTCGTCATCGAGATCATCAGCCACCTGTCGCGCGTGCTCTCGCTCACGCTGCGCCTCTTCGGCAACATCTTCGGTGAGCACCTCGTGGTGCTCATCCTCGCGAGCATCGTTCCGTTCCTCGCGCCGCTGCCCATCCAGTTCCTCGGGCTCGTCGTCGGGACGCTCCAGGCGTTCATCTTCCTGGCCCTGGGCGCCATCTACCTGAGCGCCGCCGTCGCGGTCGACGAGCATCACTAGGCGGGGCGCGGAGCGCGCCCTTACTGGGTGATCTTCACGACCACGGCCGTCTGGTCGTCGGTCTGCTCCGCATTCCCTCTGAACGCCTGCATCGCGTCGAAGACCGCCCGGACGATGGTGGCGGCCGGCTGGTCGTGGGTGCGCTCGACCACCTCGATGACGCGGCTGGCGCCGAATTCGGCGCCCGACTCGTCGAAGGCCTCGAAGATTCCGTCCGAGCAGAACACGAACACGTCGCCCGCGTCGAGGTCGAGGGTGATCTCGTCGTAGGTCGATCCGGCGAACGACCCGAGGGGCACTCCGGGCATCGGGACCTGCTGCGCGCGGCCCTGGTGGTATCGCACCGGGTACGGCAGCCCGGAGTTGGCGAAGGTCACCTGTCGCCGGCGCAGGTCGAACATCGCGTAGCAGAGGGTGCAGTAGTACTCCTCCAGCTGCCGCTCGTTGAGGATGCGGTTCATGGCGTTCAGCACGACGGCCGGGGTGCTGCGCCTCGTCTCGAGGCGCCGGCGGAACGTGCGTCCGCGCACGAGCTCGCCCACGAACGCGCTGTACAGGGCCGCCGGCACGCCCTTGCCCGACACATCGCCCACCGACACGACGAGGGTGTGGGGCTCGGGCGCCAGGAAGTCGTAGACGTCGCCGCCGAGCTCGCGGGCCGCATCGAAATGCCAGGCCACGTCCACGCCGCGCAGGCGTTTCGGCAGATCCTGCGGCAGCAGCGCCTTCTGCACGCGCTGCGCGAAGCGCAGCTCCTTCTCCATCCGCTCCTCGTTCTGGCGGATGGACTCGTAGAGTCGTGCGTTCTCGATGGCGACCGCCGCCTGTGACGCCAGCAGCGTCAGCAGCTCGACGTGCTTCTTGCTGAAGGCTGCCAGGTCGGGGCTCTCGAGATCGAACACGCCGATGCAGCGGTCCTTCAGGAGGAGGGGGATTGCCATCTCGGACCTGACGCCCTCCACGGCCGCGATGTAGCGCGGGTCCTTCGTCACGTCGTCCACGAGCACCGGCTCGCGCGTGAGCGCGGCGTATCCGACCAATCCCTCGCCCAGCTTCACGGGCGCCAGCGCCCGCGGGTCGTCGCCGTACCGGATGGCGATCTTCATCTCCAGCATTCCGGACGCTTCGTCCAGCAGCGCGATGCCGAAGATGCGGTAGTTGATGATGCGCTTCACCAGGTGGGCGAGACGCGTGAGCAGCTCGTCCAGGTCGAGGATGGCGCTCATTTCGCGGCCGATCTCGGCCAGCGTCTCGAGGGTGTCGGCGTACTCGCGTTCCGACTCGAAGAGCCGCGCGTTGACGATGGCCTGCGCCACGTGAACGGCGAACTGCCGGAGGATGACCTCGTCCCGCCCGGTGAACGCCGCCGGCCGGTCGCTGAGCAGGTTGAGCGCCCCGATGACGTGGCCCTTGTGGCGCATCGGCACGGCGAGCTGGGACTTCACGCCGGGGACGACCGCGTGGTACCGAGGGTCACGGCCCACGTCGTCGAGCAGGATCGGCTGGTTCTCGGCCACCGCGGCCCCGACCGTCCCTTCACCGACCTTGAGCCGGAAGTTCCGGACGACCTCCTCCGGATACCCCACAGCGTAGGCGATGTGCAGGTCGTTCCGGCGCTCGTCCAGCAGATACACGGAGAACACCGTGAACGAGGTGAGGCGCGAGATCAACTGCGGGATCTTCTCGAGCAGCTCGTTCAGATCGAGCACCGAGGTGACCTCTCGGCCAAGCTCGGTGAGGACGGCCAGTTCGGCCGCGTCGCGGATGGCGGGCTGGTCCGCCGGGGCGCTTGGCCCGGCGTGCGCGACCCCGCCGGTCGGGTCGGTCATGGGGTTCCCGAGAAGTATACTGAGTGACGTAGGCATGCAGAAAGACCCCGCCCTGACGCTGCCGTTCGACTACGCCGCCATCGAGCGCATCCTTCCCCACCGTTACCCGTTCCTGCTGGTGGACCGCATCACCGAGTTCGAGCCGGACAAGCGCATCGTCGGGATCAAGAACGTGTCGCTGAACGAGCGCTACCTGTCCCCGTCGTCTCCCGACGGGCGACCGGCGCTGCCGCCGACCATCCTCACCGAGATCGTCGCGCAGGTCGGGGCGATCCTCATCCTCGCCAAGCCCGAGTACCGCGACCTGCTCATCTACTTCCGTGGCATCGAGCGCGTGCGCTATCGCGGCCCGGTGCATGCCGGCGACGTGCTGGTGGTGGAAGCGCGCGTCAAGCGCCTCCGCAACCGGATGGGCGTCCTCGAGGGCCGCGCGAAGGTCGGCAACCGGATCGTCGCGAACGGGACGATGACCTTCGCGCTCGGCACGCGTGACGGCGAACAGGGCGATCACCCGGCCGGCTGAACCGGGAACCCGAGAACCCGAGAACCCGAGAACCCCAGAACCCCAGAACCCCAGAACTACGATCCGCCCTTGTAGAGCACCCTGCCCAGACGCTTGTGCCACCCCGTGAACTCGCCGTCTCCCATGTCCTCGCGAACGGCGCGTCTCACCTGATGGATCCTCGCGTCCAGCTCGTCGACCGTGGCGAGGATGAATGCTTCGATCGTCTTTGGCTCGACAGGCGAGCCATGCTCCCGTGAGCCGTGGTGCGAGAGCACGAGGTGCTCGAGCTGCGACCGCAATTCCGGAGGGAACCCCGAGATCCCGTTGGCGGTCTCGCGCACGAGGATGAGCCCGAGTGCGATGTGCCCGATCAGGTTGCCGTCGCGCGTGTAGCCGGCGGCGCCGGCCTCGTAGGCGAGTTCCTGAAGCTTGCCGATGTCGTGCAGGATGACACCCGCCAGCACGAGATTCGCGTCCGCCCCGTACGCCCGCGACACGCCTTCCGCTACCTCCGCCATCTTGACGATGTGCTCGAGGAACCCGCCGCGATAGGCGTGGTGGATGGCCTGGGCGGCGGGCCACTCGCGCAGTTCGGCCTCGTGATCGGCGAGGATGCGCCGGACCAGCACCCGCAGGTGGCCCTCGGGCATCGCGGCGACCCGCGCGTCGAGCTCCGCCCACATGTCGTCGATGGGGCGGGGCGCGCTCAGCACGCATTCGTCCTCGCGGAATCCCTCCAGGCGGTCCTGCACGGGATACACACGCCGAATCGACGATGCGACGAGCTGCAGCTGGCCGTTGAAGACGCTGGCCCTTCCCTCGACCCGGACGAACTCGCCTGCATCGAATTCCCCGGCGAACCTGGCCACGTCGTCGAAGATCTTCGCCGTGATCTGCGCCGAGACGTCCTGCAGTGTCAGGATGAGGAAATCCGCGCCGCTGCGGCCCGTGCGCAGTTCCTTGGACGTGCAGAGGAAGAAGCTCCAGCCGGCGGAGTCAGGCGCGAGTTCGGCGAGGCGCGGCAGGCGAGCCACCAGACGATTGTACTCCCCGCACCACGGCGATGCCCGCCAGCACCAGCGCCGCCGCTGCCGCGATCCGAACGGAGAACGCCTCGCCGAGCAGCAGCGATCCGAGCACGACCGCGATCAGTGGGTTGACGTACGCGTAGAGCGACACCGTGGAGATCGGGAGATGCGCGACAGCATAGACGTAGGCGGTGTATGCGAGCGTCGAGCCCGCGAGGGTGAGGTAGGCCATCGCGGCGAGGCTACGCGCCGAGAAGTGAAGCGCCCTCCACTCGCCGGACACCGTCGCCAGGCCCAGCAGCATCATCCCGCTGAAGAGCATCTGCACCGCGGACGCGGTCAGGGCGTCGCCCTTCGCCGCGTGCCGCTTGGTGTACGACGTGCCGAGCGCCCACCCGAGACATGCCACCTGCAGGGCCATCACGCCCCGGAAGAAGGCCTGCCCCTCGCTGCCCCCGGCCGAGATCTCGGGGAGCACCAGTACGACGATGCCCGAGAAGCCCACCATGAGGCCGGCCAGCGTCGCCCATCGGAGCCGTTCGCCGCCCGGCAGGAGCGACTCGATGCCCACCGACCAGAACGGCACGGACGCGATCACCACCGCGGTGAGGCCGCTGGCCACGTGCTGCTCGGCCCAGACGACGAAGCCGTTGCCGACGACGTTCATCAGGAAACCCAGCAGCGCGAGGCTCCCCCACGCGCGCGGCCCGGGCAGCCGCCGACCCGTCGCCTGGACGAACAGCGCCAGAACGGCGCCGGCGGCCGTCCACCTGAGGCCGGCCAGCAGGAAGACCGGCACGGTCTCGAGAGCCACGCGGATCGCGAGGTAGGTGGTGCCCCAGACGAGGCAGATGGTGGCCCACGCCAGCCAGGCCAGCTTCTGCTCCCGCGTCATCTGCCGGAGGGCTCCCGGCGTTCCGGCGCGGTCACTGCGACCGGTGGCGGTCGGCGTCGGCAGCCACGGGCGTGGTCTCGGCCGCAAAGCGGACGCAGTTGCCGCCTTCCTCCTTCGCCCGATACTGCGCGAGGTCCGCCCGGGCGATGAGGGCCTGCACGTTCACCTCGCCCGGCAGCGCCTGCGCGAGGCCGAAGCTGGCCGTGATACGCAGGTCCTCGCCCGCCCATGGCACCGGCCGGTCGGCCACTTCGCGCCGGAGCGTCTCGGCCACGCGCCGCGCGCCCGACTGCGGCGTCTCGGGAAGCAGGACCAGGAACTGCCCGCCCGAGTAGCGACACTTGAGGTCCGAGCCGCGCAGCACTTCGCGCATCCGTTTGCCGATCACCGCGAGCACCGCGTCGCCGCAGAGATGTCCGTGGCGATCGTTGACGTCCTTCAGGTGATCGAGGTCGAAGACGATCAGCGACACGGGAGCCTGGCTGCGCCGTGCGCGCCTCAGCTCCGCGTCGATGACCTCCATGGCATGCCCCCGGGTGAAGCAGCCCGTGAGCGCGTCGCGCACGCTGTTCTCGCGGACCTCTCGAGCCAGCTGCGCATGCCGGATGGCAAGCGCCAGCAGGGGGGCCGCCGCCTCCACGGCCCGGCGCCGTTCAGCCGGGAGCGCGCCGTTGGTCATGCGCACCCCGAGCACGCCGATCGCCGACGACCCGGCCATCAGCGGAAAGCCGACGGCGTGTGCTTCCTCGCCCGTGCCGGCCTGGCCGGCCAGTAGCTGCTCCGCGAGATCGCCCCACCTGAGCGTCTCCTCGCTCCCGCGCGTGTCGCCGGAGAGGGCCTCCCACTGCGTGCCCTCGCGGACCAGCACCCACACCCGGTCGGTGCCCGCGATGGACGGCAGGTAGCGTGCGATGCTCACCCGGATGGCATCGAAGTCGCTGGACCGTCCCAGCGCCTGCCCGAACGAGACCAGCCGCTCGGTCTCCTCGGCCCGAATGTCACCTTCCCGCCGGACGGTCTCCGCCACCGCGGCGGCGGTCTGGGCCTGGTAGCGCTTGCGCACCTCGTGCAAGATGAGGACGACGGCCAGCATGACCAGCGCCGGCACGAGGGACAGCCCGCTCTGTTCCTCGACCTGGCGGGCAAACGAGAAGAGGCGCGAGATCGGCGCGGAGAACAGGACCACGATGGCAGCCGCGAGACCGATGAGCGGCAGAACGTCCTGGCGGCCGAAGATTTTCATGCCCACGCTGAGACTAGCTGCACGCCCGGAAGGTGTCAAACCGCGAGTTGCGCTACATTGATGACGCAGTGGCGGACGCCGCGTCCTTCGCGCGCTTCTTCGACGGGGCCCACGCGGGCTTCTACATCGGCACGCTGGACGAGGCGGCGTCCGCGACGCTTTCCGCCAACGCACACCTGAAACTCATACTGGGCTACCCGCCCGAGCTTCCCGACACGCAGGTCCGCCCCTTCGATCCCCCCCGATTCGTCGACCCCGAGGCGCGCGCCTCTCTGCTCGAGCGCCTCCGCAAGGCCGGGTCGGTCTCCAACCACCTGCTTCGCCTGCGTCGGCTCGACAACTCCATCGCGTGGGTCGAGGTGACGGCCAGCGCCGAGCCCGCCCCGGGCGAGGGCCTCCGCGTCGAGGCCATTCTCAGCGACGTCGGCGAGCGCCGAAAACTCGATAACCAGTCCCGCGACATCCAGGCGCAGCTCCTGCAGGCCGAGAAGATGGCGGCCCTCGGCCACACCATTTCCGGCGTCGCCCACGAGCTCAACAATCCACTCGCCACCATTCTGTCGTGGGCCGAGCGGCTGAGCGACCATCCGCCCGACGAGAAGACACGGCGCGGCCTGGCCGTCATCCTCGGCGAGGCGGAGCGCGCCGCGCGCATTGTCCGCAACCTGCTCACCTTCGCCCGCAAGCGCCAGAGCACGCGGGCGATGGTGGATGTGAACCAGGTGGTGAAGGAGACGCTGGCCCTGCGCACGTACGAACAGCGGGTTTCGAACCTCACCCTCATCGAGGCGCTCGCCTCGGGCCTCCCGCAGGTGTTCGCCGACGCCCACCAGATCAAGCAGGTGCTGCTCAATCTCGTCATCAACGCCGAGCAGGCCATGCTGACCGCGCACGGCCGCGGGACGCTCGTCGTCCGCACGTGGCACGACCCCGACAAGGGCAACGTGCTGCTCGAGATCAACGACGATGGGCCGGGCGTGACGCCCGAGGTCGAGTCCCGGATCTTCGATCCGTTCTTCACGACCAAGGAGGTGGGGAAGGGGACCGGCCTCGGGCTGAGCGTGGCCTACGCCCTCGTCCAGGAGCACGGGGGCCGCATCTGGGTCAGGTCGGAAGGCCATGCGGGCGCCTCGTTCTTCGTGGAACTGCCGGTCGCCATGCGGCCGGCACCCACGCCCGGCGCAAGCCCGGCACCGCCGGCATCGATCTCGCTGGACCGGTTCAAGGGCGCCCGCGTGCTCGTGGTGGAGGACGAACCGGCGCTGGCGGTGGCGGTCTCCGAGGCGCTTGGGGACGCCGGCTTCGTGGTGGATCGGGCGGGCGACGGCGAGGAGGGCCTCACCCGCCTCGCCGAACAGTCCTACGAGCTCATCGTCTGCGACCTGAAGATGCCGCGGATCGACGGGATGCAGTTCTACCGCGCCATGGCAGCGGCCACGCCGGCCCTGGCCCGGCGCGTCATCTTCGTCACCGGCGACGTGGCGGGCACCGACGCCGAGCGGTTCCTCGAGGAGACGGGGTGCCGCTGGCTCTCGAAGCCGTTCAGGCTGGGCGACTTGCTCCGGGCCGCCCGCGACACTCTCTCGTAGGGCACCACGACGGCGGAGGTGGCGCGCCGCTCCGCGTCCGGAGCCACCCGCGTGTCGGACATGGGCAGCGACGCCTTCGCCATGACCGGCTTCACCTGGAAGGCCAGGATGGCCGAACGGATGGCCCTGGCCGCGACTGCGGGGGCCGTGTCGGCGCCCAGGGCCTCGCGCAGGCGGCGCAGCGCCCGGGCGTGCAGCTGCGAGACGCGCGACTCGTTCACGCCCAGCTCGGTGCCGATCTCCTTCATCGTCACCTCGCCGTAGTAGTAGAGCGAGATCACGCGCTGCTCCCGGGCCGGGAGCGTGGCCACGGCGCGCTGCACCCGCTCCTTCACCTCGCTCTGCTCGTAGACCGCATCGGGCCGCTCCGGTTCGGCTGGCATCAGCACGGCGGGCAGCTGCTGGTCGTCCACCTGCTCGGCCGTCGAGTAGGGCGACGTGGATTCAATCGTGTTGATGCGGACGATGGTCCGGCCAAGCCGCTTCTCGTCGGAGCCGACGGCGGCGGCGAGGTCCGCCAGCGACGGCTCGTGCCCGAGCTCGGCCCGGAGCTTCTCCCGTGCGGCCTCCAGCTCGCGACGCACACGCCGGACGCCGCGAGGCCAGGCGTCCTTTCGCAGGGCGTCGATCATGGCACCGCGAATGCGACGCTCGGCAAAGGTCTCGAACTTGATCCCGCGGCTGCCGTCGAACCGTTGGGCGGCGTCGATGAGCCCGATCACGCCGTCCTGGACGAGGTCTCCCAGGTCAATCGAATGCGGCATCGTCGCCGCCATTCTCCGGGCAAGGGCTTCGACGAAAGGCAATCCGGCTTCCACGCGGTTGGTTGCGGCGGCATCGACACTCATTCGTTCGCTCATCCTCCGGACCCAGGGTCAGGTCCCGCCGCCCTATAAGGCAACCTCGATGCCAAGGTTGTGCAGCGGCGTGGAGCGACGGGCATCGACGTCGATCTGAACTGTAAAGCCTTGAAAAGGCAGCCCTTGTACGATGCTGGCGTGAAAAGCGCGATCTGTCGGCGACCAGCCCGTCCGTCAGGCTCTTGACGATTCTTGTGCTGAAATCGTCAAGCCGTTGACGTGTTTCAGCGAGCCCTTCCGTGCATCGACGCGCAAAAACAGGCCCGGATCGGACCACGAACGGGGTCCGATGACTATTCCGTAATCAATCAACGAAATTGTGGGTCGATCGCGAGGGCAGCGACCAGGGAGACGAACGAAAATGTCTCTATTCGGACTGGGCCATCGTCGCGCGGATCTCGCGCGCCAGACTCATGGCCTGCAGGGCGGCGGAGACCACCTGGGTGGCGCGTGCGCGCTGGCCCTCGTCTGGCGCCTTGGCTTCGAGCAGCTCCGCGTGCGCGAGGATGACGCCGAGCTGATTGTTCAGGCGGTGGAGAAGCGACCGCAGGTTGTCGGCATCGATACCCGACAAGGAGCCGTCCATGGTTGTCCCGATTGGCACCTGCGGTCCGGTCAACACGGTCGTCACACCGCCACGTTCGAAGCCGTGGGCGCCGAGCCGTCGGGCTGGCGCCACAGCGTGTCCACGAAGATCCGGATGCTGCCGCCGGCGGTCCGCACGTACTCGACCTTGCCCGCCGCAATCCAGTTGTAGATCGTGCGCCGACTCACGCCCACGAGCTCGCACGCCTTCATGATGCTCACAGTTTGACGTTCCACGGGTCCTGCCTCCTGGCCGCAGCGGCCGGCACTGAAGTCTCCGTGTGCCCCTGCCCATCCGGCCGGGTGCCCACTCAAGTTCAACTATCGGTTCCTGCCACTATGAGATTAGGCGTGCAGCCTTGACAATGATTGTCAAATATTTGACAATCGCTCGAAATGCCTGATTCCAAACCAAATATCCTCCTCGTAGACGATGAGGAGTCGCTGAGGGGCGTGGTGGCGGAACGGCTCGTGGACGAGGGATTCGAGGTCGCCCAGGCCGCCTCCGGGGAGGAAGCCCTCGAGAAGCTCCAGGGTTTTGCCTTCGACGTCGTCGTCTCCGACCTGCGCCTGCCGGGCATCGACGGCCGAGGGGTCATCGACGCCGCCCTGGATCGCTACCCCGGCATCATCGCCATCGTCGTCACCGGCTACGCCACCGTGAAGGACGCGGTGGACACCATCAAGCGTGGGGCCGCCGACTTCGTGGCCAAGCCCTTTCAATTCGACGAGCTCCTGCACGTGATCAACACGGCGCGGGAGCAGCGGCGGCTCAAGGACGAGAACGCCTACCTCAGGCAGCAGCTCGACGAGCGATTCGGTCTCGGGGCGATGGTGGGAAAGAGCGCGGCGATGCGCGCGCTCTACCAGCTGATCGAAACCGTGGCGCCGTCGGGGGCCACGGTGCTCATCACCGGCGAGACCGGCACCGGCAAGGAAGTGGTGGCCCGGGCCATCCACCAGTGCAGCCTGCGGCGCCAGCACCGTTTCGTTGCCATCAACTGCAGCGCCATCCCCGAGCCGCTGCTCGAGGCCGAGTTGTTCGGGCACGTGCGCGGCGCCTTCACCGGCGCCGTGGGGTCACGCCAGGGCCGCATCGAGCAGGCCGACAAGGGCACGCTGTTTCTCGACGAGGTCGGCAACATGCCGACCGCCCTTCAGATGAAGCTGCTGCGCGTGCTCCAGGAGCGCGAGTTCGAGCGCATCGGCGATCCGCGCACCGTCAAGGTGGACGTGCGCGTCGTCGCCGCCACCAACGCGGACCTGCCGCGCATGGTGAAGGAAGGCTCGTTCCGCGAGGACCTTTTCTACCGCCTCAATGTCGTCCACGTGGAGCTGCCGCCGCTGCGGGAGCGGCCCGAAGACATCCCGCTGCTCGTCGCGCGATTCATCGGGAAGCTGCAGCCCCCGGTTGAAGGCCGCGAGGCCGTCGTGGTGTCGCAGGACGCGATGCGGCGCCTGATGGCGTACGAGTGGCCGGGTAATGTGCGCCAGCTCGAGAACGTGATCGAGCGGGCGCTCGCCCTCGGCGGGGGGCGCCGCCGCATCGAGGTGGACGACCTGCCCGCCGATCTCCGTGGCGAGCTGACGCCGACGATGGCCGTGACGCACCTGGCGGAGGCGGGTGTCGATCTGCCGAGGCTCATCGCCGACATCGAGCGCCGTCTGATCGGTCAGGCCCTGGCCCGGACCGACGGCAATCGTGGCGCCGCGGCGCGCCTGCTCGGGCTGAAGCGGACCACCCTCGTGGAGAAGCTCAAGCGGATCTAGCCCTCGATTCACTTGGGTGGAGTAGCCATCAGCTCGAACGCCCTCTCGTTTCGTCCGATTCCAGCCGGCTCGGCGAGCAGATGGGCGATCAACTCGAGTGAACTGTGGGGTTGGCGGGCCCCGAGCGGTGCACGGCCTGGTCCGTGAAGATCGTCACGTCCTCGGCGTAACGTGCGAGGAGGTGGAGGGGCGTGTCTCCGCTCGTGCGCCCCACGACGGCCTGCACGATCGGGCGCTTCCGGCCGCCCACGGCCACGACCCAGATGCGGCGGGTGCTGACCAGGAAGGGCAGCGTGAGCGACAGCCGCCGGCGCGGGATACGGGCGGCGTCGTGGATGGCCACGACGCGCGTCTGTGCTTCGATGGCCGGAGAGCCGGCGAAGATGGCACCCACGTGGCCGTCCTCGCCCACGCCGACAATGGCCAGGTCGAGCGGCTCGCCCGCCAGCTCGCGGTCCAGCACGTGGTCGTAGTCGAGCGCTGCTTCCTCGAGGTCCGGCCCCGCCGCGTGCATGGGGAACACGTGCGGGCGCCCGCTGTCCATCGGGGCGATGAGCATCTGGCGTGCGAGGCCCGCGCTCGACTCCGGGTCGGTGAGCGGAACCGCGCACTCGTCCACCCAGAAGAGCGACACGCGCGTCCAGTCCACGCGGGCCGCGCGGAGCGCCCCCAGATAGATGAGCGCGGTGGCGCCGCCGGAGAGTCCGCACGAGAGCGGCCCGGCCGCGGCCAGTTGCTCGAATCCGGAGGACAGCTCGGCCCGGAGTCCTTCGACGGTGGCGACGACCAGCTGCATCCGGGATAGGATACCTTCCGTGCCGCCGCGTTTTGCCTACTGGACGATCCTGGTGGACGGCCAGGCCACCGCGTTCCGAGCCGCGAGCCAGGATGAGCTCCTGCCGACCTTCAACCGGCTCAAGCTGAAGCATCCGACGGCGATGATGATGTGGTTTCAGGGCGGGAAGCTCTGGCGCTCGAGGCTCGAGGCCCAGGAGGCCGCCGTCGCCGCGCGTCGGGCGGACGAGCGGAAGCAGCGGGCGGCCCAGTCGCCGCCCCGCGATCGCACGTGGCGCCCGGGCGGCGCCCATCGGGATCCGCGCCAGAAGTACAAGGACGCGAAGAAGGCGAAATGGACGCGCTTCAAGCAACGCATTCGCCAGGGGGCGGAACGACGGCGCCGCAAGGCGGGAGAAGAGGAATGATCGCGCACGTCGTCCTCTTCAGTCCCAGGGCCGACGTCGATGCGGCCGCGCGGGAGGCCTTGATCGCCGCGCTGGAGCGAGCCTGCTCGGACATCCCGCAGATCAGGCGCGTTCGTGTCGGCCGCCGGCGGGTGCTTGGCTACGCCTACGACACCCTGGCACCCGTGCAATTCGAGTATGCCGCCATCCTCGAGTTCGACTCCGAGGCCGATCTGAGGGCCTATCTGGAGCATCCCGCTCACGCGGAACTGGGTGAGCGCTTCCGATTGTCGGCGGCCGCAGCCTTCGCGCACGACTTCGAGATCGTGGACGCGGGCAGCGTCCGTCTGCTGGTCAAGCCCTAGTCGCGCGATTCCCGCCGGAGCAGCCGGCGGATGCGCCGGACCACCGCGGGCTGCCTGCGCTCGTCGTCCAGACGCTCGAGAAAGGCGAGCGCCTCGGAGATGGACCCGACCGTACGAACGCCGAGGTGACGTGCCGCCGCGGGCGCGGCGCCTGACGTCGATGGCCAGACCAGAACCGGCGTGGCCTTGCTGTCCATCGCCACGTCCAGGCAGTTCTCGGGCCGGTCGTCCACGACGGCGTCCAGTTGAAGCGCGTCGGCCAGCTTGCCGCGCGACCGCGGGACCACGAACACGGACGGGAGGCGGAACCCGTGCGCCTCGAGCCATCGCTGGGTCTGCGCCTGCGTGGTGTCGCCGGCGCTCGGCGGGCGTGTCGTGATGAACAACACCTCCCAGCGCCGCCTGCGCGCCGTGTCCGCAAGGCGCGCGATGATTCCGGGCGAGGCTTCCGGCAGCGTCGTCCAGAAGTCCTCGATCCCCTTGACATGCTCCCACAGACGGCGTTGCTGGGCGGCGGTCAGGTGCAGCTCGTCCACCGACGGGCCGGGGATGGCCGACGTCTCTCCCGGGCTCTCGGCCGCTCCGACCGCCGCACCGCTCCCGCCCGGCGGCGCGAAGAGCGCGTCGGACACCCTGCGCAACACTGCGTACATGTCGGCCACGGTGCCGTCCATGTCGAAGGCGACGCGGAGGCTCACCGGGTCACCAGGGCGGGCGGGCGGGACGGCCGCACGCCAGAGAGGAAGAACTCCCCGATCTGCTCCCGCAGCTGCCGGGTCGACTCGGCGGCGTTCACCGCGGCCCTCAACTGCGAGCCGCTCTCCATGCCCCTGGTGTACCAGGCGCAGAGGGCGCGCAGCTTGTTGATCACCCACCGCTCGCGCCCGCGCGCGGGCGCGGCCGTCGCCTGCCCCGGCGCCACGTGGCGGAAGCCGTCGATTTCATCCCCGCGATCGTCGAGCAGCAGCTGCATGTAGTCCAGGAGGAAGCGTCCGCGCGCTTCCATCGACACCGGCCTTGCGGCGCGCCCTTCCATGAGATCCTGGGCCTGCGCCAGAATCCACGGGTTGCGCAGGACCCCTCGGCCCACGAACACGCCGCTCACGCCGGCCTGCAGGCGTTCCACCACCTGCTCGGGCTCGATGCAATCGCCCGAGCCGAACACGGGGATCCGCACGGCCCGGGCGACGCCGGCCACGAAGTCCCAGTCCGCCCGGCCCGAGTAGGATTGCTTCGCGGTGCGCCCATGGATGGCGATGGCCGCCGCGCCGGCGTCCTCGACACGCCGCGCCACCTCGGGGGCGCTCAGGTCGGAGTCGTCCCAGCCCTTCCGCATCTTCACCGTCACGGGGATGCGCACCGCCTTCACCATCGCCCCGATGATGGTCGCCGCGTGGCCCGGCTCGCGCATGAGACTGCATCCCGCCTGGTGCTTCGCAATCTTCGGCACGGGGCACCCCATGTTCACGTCGACGATGTCGGCGCCCATGCCCTCCACCACACGCGCGGCTTCGGCCATGCGATCGGGATCGCCGCCGAAGATCTGGATCGACACCGGGCGCTCTTCCTCCGTGTACTCCGCGTACTCGAGCGTCCGGTCGATGCCGCGCACCAGCCCCTCGCTGCTCACCATCTCCGACACGACCAGCCCACAGCCTCCCTGCCGCTTCACCAGTCGGCGGAAGGCCGTGTCCGTCATGCCCGCCATGGGCGACACGACGAAGGGGGAGGGGAGGGGGATGGGGCCAATTCTCATTGATGATTGGTGATTGACGATTGACGATTCATTGACGATTGATGATTGCGCGATTGGTCAATGGATTGGGGGATTGGGGGATTGGGGGATTCAGTACGCGCGAACGTCGGCGGCGTCCACCTCGACGCTCACCGCCTGCCCAATCAGATCCACCGACAGCACCAGGCGCGCGTGCGCGCCCTTGCGCTGCAGGCGGCCCACCACGCCACGCAGCGGCCCGGAGACCACCTTCACCATCGCGCCCTCCTTCACGAGCGGGCATGGATCGTACGACAGTTCGCTCTCGACGAGCTGTCTGATGCTGTCGACCTCGACCTCCGGAATGGGCGATGGCATACCCTCGACGCCGACGATCTGCACCACCCCGTCGCACGTGAGCACCGGCAGCCGGTTCGTCGCGTCGAAGCGCGCGAAGCAGTAGCCGGGGAACAGCGGCCACTCGATCTTCTTCTTCCGATCCTTCCACCGGCTCCACTTGCCGATGGTCGGCAGGAACACCTCGACCGACTTCTTCGCCAGCTGGTCGCGGACCATCTTCTCGTGGCGGGAGCGCGTCCAGATGGCGTACCAGAGGGGCCCGTGCAACGCCGGCTCGTGGCTCATCGGGTACTCGGCGTGGCCTCGGCCGTCTGCTGCTTCAAGCCGAGCTCCCAGGCCTTCTTGATCTCTTCGTTCTTCCAGTCGATGATCGCCTGGCCGCGCAGCTTCTCGAGGAACTTCGTGAACTCGCCGCGGCGCTTCTCGCTGGCGATCCGGTCCGCGATCTCGTCCCGCGACTCCTCGAACGGCTTCACCGTCGCGGTCTCCATGGTCTCGAGCTTCACGATCTGGTAGCCCCGGCTCGTGCGGACCACGGGCGTCAGTTCGCCCGCCTTCAGCCCCTTGAGCGCCTCCTGGAACTCGGGGGCCAGCACGTCCATGGTCACCGGGCCCACCAGCCCGCCGTTGGCCTTGGACGGTGAATCCGAGAAATCCGACGCCAGCCGCGCGAAGGGCTCGCCCGCCACCAGCCGCGTGCGGATCTCATCGGCCTTCCCCTTCGCCTCTTCCTCGAGCCCCACGTTCACCCCGCGGTCGCTGCCGGGCACCGCGATGAGGATCTCGCGCAAGGTCAGCTGGGGCTTGGTGGTGAAGCTCTCCCTGTGGCTGTCGTAGTACATCTTCAGCTCGGCATCCGTGACCTGAAGCTTGCCCATGATCTCGGTCTGCTGCACGCGCTGGATGATCATGGTGCGCTCGAGCTGTTTCCGCAGGTCGGCCATCGTCATGCCCTCCTGCTTCAGCGCGGCCTGGAACTGCGCCTCGTCTTCGAGCTTGTTCTCCTTCTTGATGTTCTCGACGATGCTGTCGAACTGCTCGGCGGACATCGCGTAGCCCAGCTCGCGCCCGCGCTGCAGGATGAGCAGCTCGTCCACCGCGTCCACGATGACGCCGGGGGTGATCTCGGCCAGGGCCTTCTGGAGCGCTGCCTCGTCGCTCGGCTGGAGGTTCGGATCCCGCTGCCGGAGCGTCGCCACCTGCCGCTGTTCCAGATCGGTCTTGGTGATGATGTCGCCGTTCACCTTCACCAGGACCTGCTCCAGGATGTCGGCACGGGGCGCCGCAAGGGCCGCCACGAGCCACACCGCCGAAACCGCCATCGCGCGTCTTGTCATGTCCGTCAATCCCCGCAATCCTTTAGTGTACCGCGTCGGACAGGGCCAGCAACAGGCCGGTTACCCGGTCCAGCACGCCATCGGGCGCCCGTGGATCCTCAGGGGCCGCCTTCAGGATCTCGCCCTTGGAGAAGCCCGGCGTCACGGCCCCGGCGGTGGCGCGCTCGGCCCACCATGCCGGCTTCCGAGTCGCACGGAAGATCCGGCCGTCCGGCCGCGGGCCCGGAGCGCGTGCGGCGCCCTCCAGCCCCGGGCTCGTCATGGACAGGTCGAGCTTCAACGTCGCCGGCGGGAAGAGCCGCAGGTCGTCCCGCTCCTTGACCAGACTGATGATCCGCACCGGATCCACCGTGGTCCTCTTCTCCCTGAACTTCAAGACGACGGCGGAGCCGTCCCGGTCGAGTGTCTCGAGACCGAGCCCGTCGGCCAGCACGCGGATGCGCGCGTAGTCGGCCAGGTTCAGGAGCGAGGTCGGCGGCGCCCCGTAGCGGTCCCTCACCTCTGCCACGATGCGCGCAACCTCGTCCTCGGAGCGCGCGCCTGCCACCCGACGGTAGATGGTCAGCCGCTGGTTCATGTCGGGGACGTAGGAGTCGGGGAGCCTGAAGTCCACCTTCAGGTTCACTACTGCCCTCACGTCGTCCTCGAGGTCCTCGCCCTTCAGCTCGCGAATCGTCTCCTCGAGCAGCTTCATGTACATCTCGAAGCCCACGGCGTCGATGTGCCCGCTCTGCTGCCCGCCCAGCAGGTTCCCGGCGCCGCGGATCTCGAGGTCGAGCGCCGCCACACGGAAGCCGCTCCCGAGGTCGCTGAACTCCTTGATCGCGGCCAGCCGCTTGCGCGCCACGGGCGAGAGCGACTGCTCTGGGGGAATGAGGAGATATGCGTACGCCGCTCGATCGCTGCGTCCCACGCGCCCGCGCAGCTGGTAGAGCTGCGAGAGCCCGTACCGGTCCGCGCGGTTGATGACGATGGTGTTGGCGTTCGGGATATCGAGGCCGTTCTCGACAATGGTCGTGGCGAGCAGGACGTCGAACCTGTGGGCCACGAAGTCCAGCATGGCACGCTCGAGCGCGTCCTCGTTCATCTGGCCGTGGCCGATCACGATGCGCGCCTCCGGCACCAGCCGCTGCAGGAGGTTGCCCATCGAGAAGATGGACTCCACGCGGTTGTGCACGAAGAACACCTGCCCGCCGCGCGCCATTTCGGTGCGGACGGCACGGCTGATGACGTCCTGGTCGAACTTCACCACGTTGGTCTGGATGGCCAGGCGGTCGCGCGGCGGCGTCTCGATGATCGACATGTCGCGAATGCCCACCAGCGACATGTTCAGCGTCCGCGGGATGGGCGTCGCCGTCATCGTGAGGACGTCCACCTTCTTGCGCATCTGCTTGATGCGCTCCTTGTGCGTGACACCGAAGCGCTGCTCCTCGTCCACGATGAGCAGGCCGAGGTCGCGGAACCGCACGTCCTTCGACAGGAGCCGGTGCGTCCCGACGATGATGTCCAGGCGGCCGGCGGCCAGCGCGTCGAGCGTTTCGGCAATCTCCTGCTTCGACCGGAACCGGCTCACCATGTCGATGCGCGCCGGGAACGCCGCGAAGCGCTCCCTGAACGTCTTCAGGTGCTGGAAGGCGAGCACCGTCGTCGGCGCGAGCACCGCCACCTGCTTGCCGTCCATGACGGCCTTGAACGCCGCGCGCATGGCGACCTCGGTCTTGCCGTAGCCGACATCGCCGCAAAGCAGGCGATCCATCGGCGTGGCCGACTCCATGTCGCGCTTGATGTCGGCCACGGCGGCGGCCTGGTCCGTGGTGAGATCGTAGGGGAACGAGCTCTCGAACTCCTCCTGCCAGTGCGTGTCGGCGCTGAAGGCGTGACCCGGCACCGCGCGGCGGGCGGCGTAGAGCTTCAGCAGCTCCTCCGCCATGTCGCGCATGGCCTTCTTCACCTTCGTCTTCGCCCGTTCCCAGGTCGTGCCGCCCAGGCGATCCAGCGGGGGCCGCGTGCCGCCGCTGTACTTCTGGATCAGGTCCAGCCGCTCGACCGGGACGAACAGCTTGTCCTCGCCGTGATAGCGGAGCTCCAGGAACTCCTTCACGTCGTCGCCGACCGCGATCTGCTTCAACCCGACGAACTGGCCGATGCCGTGGTCCACGTGGACGATGAGGTCGCCCACCCTCAAGTCGCGGAGGTCGGAGAGGAACGTGGCGGCCGCGGATCGCCTGGCGCCCCGCTTCTCAGCGCGGTGTCGTTCCTCCTCGAAGACGTCCCCGGCGGCGTGGACCAGCAGTCCGGCGTCGGGCAGGCGGAAGCCGCGCGAGAGCTGCCCGTCCACGACGATGACCGCACCGGCGGCGTGCTGGTCGTCCGCGTGTCCGGCCCACGACGCACGCACGTCGTAGTCGCGCAGCAGCTCCACCGTGCGCTCGGACCGGCCGCGCGAGCCGGCCACGAACAGCACGGTCTCCTGTCGTCCCAGGGCCTGGCGGATGTCGTTCACCCAGTCGGAGATCCGGCCCTTGAATTCCTGCGGCGGCTGATACGCCACGTGCACGGCGCGACTGTCGGGCTCAAGGCCCAGTTCTTCGAGGGCCGTCCCGCGCGCGAGCAGCGGCGCGAGGTCGTTCCAGCCCACCATCAGCTGCTCGGGGGCGAGAGTCGTCGCGGCGTGATCCTCGGGCACCCGCTCCTCATAGGACGCCCGCACGCTCGCCCACGCCTGATCCACCTGGGCGCGGACATCGTCCGGCTCGGCGACCACCACGTGCGCCGCCCCAAGGAAGTCCAGGATCGAGGCTGCCGGTTCGTCGGCCGGAGACGCCGCCGCGCGCGCGAAGTCGCGAACGGGGATGAGGGCGAACTGATCGATGGTGTCGATGGACCGCTGCGTCGCGGGATCGAACCGGCGAATGGATTCCACCGTGTCGCCGACGAACTCGATGCGAACCGGCACCGGGTCCCCCGCGCCGAAGATGTCGAGGATGCCGCCCCGCAGGCAGAACTCGCCGTGTTCGTCCACCGGATCCTGCCGCTCGAAGCCGCCTTCGGCGAGCATCGTGACCAGCGTGTCCGGCGCGACGTCCTGACCGGGCTTGAGCGTCGCCGACAGCTCGCGCACCATCTGGGGTGGCGCCAGCCGCGGCAGCAGCGCCGGCGCGGACGCCACCAGCACCCGGACCCGGCCCATGGCCAGCGCGTGAAGCGCCTGCGCCCGCGCGGACGTGGCGCGGAAGTGCGGCGCCAGCCCGCGATAGGGGTCCACCTGCAGCGAAGGAAAGGGAAGCACGAGCCGTTCGACGGCCGTGTCCGCCAGGCCTTCGAGGGCGCGCAGCATGAACCGCGCGTCGTCCACCGCATCGTCGAGCGCGGCATCCGATGACAGGACGAACAGGACGGGCGCGGGACGGACGCGGTGTGACAGGGCCGCCACCGCGAGCGCACGTGCGCTCCCACCGATTCCGGTCAGGCGGGTCACCGGCTGCGTGAGGCCGCTTCTCGCGGCGGCGCCGAGCAGCAGCGCCTGCAGGGCCAGGGAGGGGGTGGTGGTCGTGCTCATTCCGGCCGTGATGTCATTGTCCCATGCTCCCCGGCCGCGGGGTGCCGGGCGGCATCAGTGGCCGCGAAGGCGTTCCAGGATGGACGACGTGGAATGACCCTCGGCGATCGGCACGCGGACGACCCTTCCGCCGCGAGCCTCCACCACGTCACGCCCCACGATGGCGTCCGGCGCCCAGTCCGCCCCCTTCACCAGCACGTCGGGCTGCAGCGCCGTCACGATCTCGAGCGGTGTGTCCTCGTCGAAGATGACGACGGCGTCAACGGACGAGAGGGCCGCCAGGATTTCCGCTCGCTCGCCCTCCGGGTTCACCGGTCGGCCAGGCCCCTTCGCGAGCCTGCGGACCGAGTCGTCCGAGTTGAGCCCCACGACGAGCGCGTCGCCCTGCCGGCGCGCCTCGGCCAGGTAGCGCACGTGCCCGGGATGCAGGATGTCGAAGACCCCGTTGGTGAAGACGATGACCCGGCCCTGGCGGCGCAGCCGTTCGACCTGCGCCACGGCGTCGTCCAGTGAGAGGATACGGCTCACGGTGCCCTCGTTCCGCCTGGGCCCTAGCCGCGGCCGGCGCGGTTCCCGCCCTTGAAGCGGATGGTCGGCGAGAAGTGCCAGCGGTGGTCCGGCCTGTAGATGCCGACGTCCTTCGTGCGCGACTTCACGCGGAACGAGTAGAGCAGCCGGTGGTAATCGTACGGATATCCGTCCAGCTTGTGGGCGGCCAGGTCCAGGCGGTACGTCCCCTCGACGAGCTTCAGGCTGTCGATGATGAAGGTGACCTCGCCCTCGCCGGAGATCTCGTCCGGCTGCAGCTCCTCGAGGTTCGTGTTCGTGCCGTAGCAGCAGACGCCGTCGGCGTTGAAGATGCCGAACCCGAAGACGAAGTCCTCGAGCGGTTGATGGGCCCGCACGCTCATCTTCACGCGCACGGCCTCGCCGCACTGGAAGACGTGGCCCGGCTGGCCGTCCTCTCCCAGCAGGGTGACGCCCGTGATCTCGAGCTCGCGCGTGCCCCAGCGGCCCTCGGTCGCCTTGAACATGTCGGCCGGCGCCTCTCCCGACTCGACGGGGTTGTCGGGCAGCTTGCCTCCGGGGGCCGCACCCTCGCCCTTCGCCGATGCCGCGAGGCGCGCGGACTCGGCCTTCGAGAGCTCCTGCTCCTCGCTCTTCTCGACGTCGATGATGTACGCAGCGACGACCCGCTTCGGCTCGCCTTCGGCCTTCGTCCGGCCCTTGTCGAGCCACAGCGCCTGGTCGCAGAACCTCTCGACCAGGTCCAGCGAGTGGGTGACGAGCAGGATGGTCCTGTTGCGGCGGCGGAATTCCGCGAACTTGTCCAGGCACTTGAGCGTGAAGCCCTGGTCGCCGACGGCGAGCACCTCGTCGATGAGCAGCACTTCCGGGTCCACGTGGATAGCCACGGCGAAACCGAGCCGCATGTACATGCCGGACGAGTAGGTCTTGACGGGCGCGTCGATGAAGTCCTGCAGCTCGGCGAACTCGACGATCTCGTCGAAGCGCTTCTGCACCTCCTTCTTCGTCAGCCCGAGCATGATGCCGTTGATGAAGATGTTCTCGCGCCCGGAGATCTCGGGGTGGAAGCCGGCGCCGAGCTCGATGAGCGCGGAGATGCGCCCGTCCACGGTGATGCTGCCGCTGTTCGGGCGCGAGATGCCGGCCACGCACTTGAGCAGTGTGGACTTCCCGGACCCGTTCCGGCCGATGACCCCGTAGGTGCAGCCCTTCGGCACCTGGAACGACACGCCGCGCAGGGCAGGGAAGGTCTCGTCCGGCTGCAGGTCGCGGATGAGGCTCCCCTTCAGCAGCGCCGACTTCAGCGTGGCGAACTGCTTCTGCCGCGCGAAGCGCCGGTACACCTTCGAGACGTTGACGACGTCGATCGCGGGCCCGCTCACACTTCCTCCGCGAAGCTGTCGCGCAGGCGATCGAAGACGAAGTACCCCGCGAAGAAGACGAGGACGGAGAGGACGCCGAGGGCGATGAGCCACTTCCAGTGGCCGTGCGGACCCACGTGAAACAGCACCTCCTGGTACGAGATGGCCAGGTGCGTCATCGGGTTCAGGTTGAGCACCCAGCGGTAGTTCTCCGGTGCCATCTGCATCGAGTAGATGATGGGGGTCGAGAAGAACCACAGGGTGAGCAGGTTCCCCAGCAGATCCTTGATGTCCCGGAAGTGCACCGTGAGCGCCGAGAGGAGGAGCGCCAGCCCGGTCGTAAGGAGCAGCTGCACCACCACGATCACCGGGAACCAGAGCAGCTCTACCGGATCCAGCGGGCGCCGGTAGTAGATCAGGAAGGCCGCGAGGATTGGAAGGCCGAGGAAGAAGTGCGCCATGTTCGCCAGCACGGCCACGATGGGCAGGACCTCCGCGGGGAACAGGACCTTCTTGATCAGGTTACCGCCCGAGATGAGGACGTTGGCGGACTCGGACAGCGACGAGGAGAACCACGTCCACGGCAGGATCCCGCAGAAGAAGAACAGGCCGTACGGGCGGATCTCCTCCGGGTGCATGCCCGGCATGATCACCGTGAAGACGAACGAGTAGACGAGGAGGAGGAGGAGCGGGTTGAAGAAGGACCAGAAGAAACCCAGCACCGACCCCCGGTAGCGCGCCTTCAGGTCCCGGGCCACCAGCGTCTGGATGAGCCCGCGATAGCGGAAAAGCGTGGTCAGGTTGCGGAACATCTCGGGTTCTGGGGTTCTGGGGTTCTGAGGTTCTGGGGTTCTGACGTTCTGGGGTTCTCAGGTCCTGGTTCCCGAAGCCTCGATCCTCGGTCGCGGTGAGGAACGGAGGCGCGAGAGGCGGGCTCGCCGAACCTGAGAACCTCAGAACCCCAGAACCGCCGAACCTCAGAACCCCGGAACCCGGCCTTAGTGCCCGACGCCGCGGCGTGACTCGGCTTGGAGCTGCTGCAGCGTGCGCAGCAGCGCCACCCGGGCGCGCTCGAAGTCGATCTCGTGCGGCATCGCGCCCATTTCCTCGGCCCTCGACATGCCGGCCTGGGCGCGCGCCTCGTCCAGGTCCTCCGCCGTCTCGGCCACCTGCGCGATCACGCTGACGCGGTCCGGCAGTACCTCGGCGAAACCGACCGACACGACCAGGACGTGCGTCTCGGCGCCCTGGCGGTAGGACATCTGTCCCGTCCGGAGCGAGGCGAAGAACGGGGTGTGGCCGGGCCGCACCCCGAAGTCGCCCTCCGACCCCGGCAGCGACACCTCGTCCACCTCGTGTGAGTACGAGTGGTCGGGGGTGACGACGTTGAGCGTGAGCTTGGTGGGAAGCGCCATGGCTACTGCTTCATCTGCTTGGCGTTCTCGAGCACGTCCTCGATGGTGCCCTGCAGGTAGAACGCCTGCTCGGGCACGCCGTCGTGCTTACCCTCGGCGATCTCCTTGAAGCCGCGGATGGTGTCCGCGATGGGCACGTACTTGCCCTCACGGCCCGTGAACTGCGATGCCACGAAGAACGGCTGCGAGAGGAAGCGCTGGATCTTCCGCGCGCGTGCCACCGTCAGGCGGTCCTCCTCCGAGAGCTCGTCGATGCCGAGGATGGCGATGATGTCCTGCAGGTCCTTGTACCGCTGGAGGATCTGCTTCACCTGGCGCGCCACCTGATAGTGCTCGTTGCCGATCACGCGCGGGTCCAGGATGCGCGAGCTGGACGCCAGCGGATCCACGGCGGGGTAGATGCCCAGCTCGGCAATCTGGCGCGACAGGTTCGTCGTGGCGTCCAGGTGGGCGAAGGTCGTGGCCGGCGCCGGGTCGGTGTAGTCGTCCGCGGGCACGTAGATGGCCTGCACCGAGGTGATCGACCCCTTCTTCGTCGAGGTGATGCGCTCCTGCAGCTCGCCCATCTCCGTGAGCAGCGTCGGCTGGTAGCCCACCGCCGACGGCATGCGGCCGAGCAGGGCCGACACCTCGGAGCCCGCCTGCGTGAAGCGGAAGATGTTGTCGATGAAGAGCAGCACGTCCTTGCCCTCGGCGTCACGGAAGTATTCCGCGACGGTCAGCGCCGAGAGGCCGACGCGCTGGCGGGCGCCTGGCGGCTCGGTCATCTGTCCGTAGACCAGCGCCGCGCGCGACTTCGACATGTCCTTCATGTCGATGACGCCCGACTCCTGGAACTCGAGCCAGAGGTCGTTCCCCTCGCGCGTGCGTTCACCCACGCCGCCGAACACCGACACACCGCCGTGCTTCATGGCGATGTTGTTGATGAGCTCCATGATGATGACGGTCTTGCCCACGCCCGCGCCGCCGAACAGGCCGATCTTGCCGCCCTGCAGGTACGGCTCGAGCAGGTCGATGACCTTGATCCCCGTCTCGAACATCTTGAGCTCGGTGGACTGCTGCTCGAGCGTCGGAGCCGGGCGGTGAATCGGCCAGCGCTCCGCGGCGGCCACGGGCCGGTCCGGGAAGTCCACCGGCTCGCCCAGCACGTTCAGCACGCGGCCCAGCGTGGCCGGGCCGACGGGCACCGAGATCGGCGCGCCCGTGTCGACCGCGCTCATTCCGCGCTGCATGCCGTCGGTCGGCTTCATGGCCACCGCGCGCACGCGGTTCTCACCCAGGTGCTGCTGCACCTCGACGACGACGTCGATGGCCTCGCCGCCCGATTGCGCGTCGGACTGCACGCGGAGCGCGCTGTAGATGGCCGGCAGGTGTCCCTCCTGGAACTCCACGTCCACCACCGGACCGATCACCTGGATCACCCTGCCGACGTTCTGCTCGACTGCTGTGCTCATATCTGTGCTCTCTGCGGACCGCGCCACCCTGCCCTCACCACCTCACGACCCAGGTCCCGAGACCCAGGTCCCCTAGACCGACTGCGCACCCGCGACGATTTCGATGATCTCGCGCGTGATGGCCGCCTGGCGCACCTTGTTCATGTAGAGCGTCAGGCGATCCACCATCTCCTTGGCGTTCCGCGTGGCAGCGTCCATCGCCGTCATGCGCGCCGCGTGCTCCGCCGCGGACGACTCCAGCAGCGCCCGCATCACCTGCACCGAGACGTGGTAGGGCAGGAGCGTCTGCAGCAGCTCGTCCGGCGACGGCTCGAACAGGTAGTCCACCGAGTCGATGGCCGGCGACTGCGGCTCCAGCTTCGCGATGGGGAGCAGCCGCTCCACCACCACCCGCTGCGACATGATCGATCGGAACTCGTTGTAGACGAGGTACACGGAGCTGATATCGGGCCCGAGGAACTCGTCGATGCACGTCTTGGCGATGGCCTGCGCGTGCGACCACTTGACGTTCTGGAACAGCCCCACTTCCTCGTACTTCACGTCGAAGCCGCGCCGCATGAAGAAGTCGCGGCCCTTCCGGCCGACCAGTGCGAGGGCGACGTCCCGCCCCGCGTCCGCCTTGTGCTCCGTCAGGAACTGCGACGCGCCCTTGATGACATTCGTGTTGAAGCCGCCGCACAGCCCGCGGTCGGCCGAGATCACCACCAGCAGCGTCCGCGCCTGCTTCGGATCGTCGTTCAGCAGCGGGTGCGCGGACGGGTCCACGCGCGTCGCCAGGTTGTTGAACACCCGCAGCATCTCCTGCGCGTACGGGCGGTTCTGCAGGATGCGCTCCTGCGCGCGCCGCAGCTTGGACGAGGAGACCATCTTCATGGCCTTCGTGATCTGCTGCGTCGACTTCGTCGCGCGGACGCGGCGACGGATGTCAATCAGTGACGGCATGGTCGGCTACCAGGTGCCCTTTTGCGCCACTCAGCCGCGCACCGTCGCGGCCCCCGCGAACTGCTGGGTGAACTCCTTCAGGGCCGCGTTCAGCTGGCCCTTGACCTCGTCGTCCAGCGTCTTCTTCTCGCGGATTGTCGCCAGCAGCGTGCTGAACCGGGTCGTCATGAACCGCAGCAGCTCCTCCTCCGCCTTCCGCACGTCGGCGACCGCGATGTCGTCGAGGTAGCCGTTGGTGCCGGCGTACACGACCGCCACCTGCTGCTCGACCGGGAGCGGCTGGTACTGGGGCTGCTTGAGGATCTCCACGAGGCGCGCGCCGCGGTTCAGCTGCTGCTGCGTGGCCTTGTCGAGGTCGCTGCTGCCGAACTGCGCGAATGCCGCCAGCTCGCGGTACTGCGCCAGGTCCAGGCGGAGCGTGCCCGCCACCTGGCGCATCGCCTTGATCTGGGCCGAGCCGCCCACGCGCGACACCGAGTTGCCCACGTTGATGGCGGGGCGGACGCCCTGGTTGAAGAGGTCCGACTCCAGGAAGATCTGCCCGTCGGTGATCGAGATCACGTTCGTCGGGATGTACGCCGAGAGGTCGCCCGCCTGCGTCTCGATGATCGGCAGCGAGGTGAGCGAGCCGCCGCCGTGCGCGTCGTTCAACTTCGCCGCGCGCTCCAGCAGGCGCGAGTGCAGGTAGAAGACGTCGCCCGGGTACGCCTCGCGGCCGGGCGGGCGGCGGAGGAGCAGCGAGATCTCGCGGTAGGCCTGCGCATGCTTCGAGAGGTCGTCGTACACCAGCAGGGCGTGGCGGCCGCTGTCGCGGAAATACTCGCCCATCGTGGTGGCCGAGTAGGGACTGATGTAGAGCATGGGGGCCGGGTCGGAGGCGGCCGCCGCCACGATGATGCAGTAGCGGAGCGCGTCGGCCTCTTCCAGCGTGCGGACGACCTGGGCGATGGTCGACTGCTTCTGGCCGATCGCGTTGTAGATGCAGATGACGCCGGTGTCCTTCTGGTTCAGGATCGTGTCCAGCGCCACGGCGGTCTTGCCGGTCTGGCGGTCGCCGATGATGAGCTCGCGCTGGCCGCGGCCGATGGGCACCATGCCGTCGATGGCCTTCAGCCCCGTCTGCATCGGCTCGCGCACCGGCTGCCGATCCACCACGCCCGGCGCCAGCCGCTCGATGGGCGCGAACTGCTTCGTGAGAATCGGGCCCTTGCCGTCGATGGGCTGGCCGAGCGCGTTCACCACGCGGCCCAGCATCTCCTCGCCGACAGGCACCGAGATGATGCGCCCCGTCCGCTTGACCGGATCGCCTTCCTTGATCTCCCGGTACTCGCCCAGCAGCACCGCGCCCACGCTGTCCTCTTCGAGGTTCAGCGCGATGCCGAAGACGCCGTGCGGGAACTCGAGCATCTCGCCCGCCATCGCGCGCTCGCAGCCGTGCAGCCGGGCGATGCCGTCGCCCAGCGAGGTGACCGTCCCCACCTCGGCTACGTCCACGTCGACCGCGAAGCTGCCGATCTGGTCCTTGATGATCTTCGAAATCTCGTCGGATCGAATGCTCATGGCTTAGCCCTGGGCGACCAGCTGGTCGCGCATCTTCTTCAATTGCGTCTTCACGCTGCCGTCGTACACCGTGCTCCCCACCCGCGCCACCACGCCGCCAAGCAGCGCCGGGTCCACCGAGACGCGCATGCTGACCTTCTTGCCGGTCGCCGCGGCCAGACTGCGCTCGAGCGCCTTCGTGGCGTCGGGAGAGAGCGGCGCCGCGGTCGTCACCTCCGCCTGCACGACGTTCTGGTGCGCCAGCAGGCGTTCCCGATACACGTCGGCGATTTCGCGCAGCAGCTCGAGACGGCGGCGCTCGGCCAGCAGCCCGAGAAGCTTGCTCACCGGAACGGCCGCGCCGAGCGTCCCGGCCACCGATACGATGATGTCGCGGCGCGCGGCCGCGGGCACCGCGCGGCTGGACAGGACCTGCCGGAGCTCGGCGCTCTCCGCGACGGCTGAGACGACGGCCGCCAGATCCTGCTCGACCTTGTTGACGTCCGACTCCCGCCGGGCGACATCGAAGAGAGCGCGCGCGTAGCGGGTGGCTGAGGTGCGGGTCGACATGTCAGTGCTTCACCTGCTCCAGGTACCGGTCGACGAGGCGATCCTGGTCGGCGTCGGTCATGCCGGTCGCGATGCGGTCCGTCGCCAGCTTCACCGCCAGGTTGGCGGCGTGCTCGGTGAGCGCGCGCTTCGCCAGCCTGACCTGGACGTCGATCTCACGACGCGCCTGGTCGAGCAGCCGCTCGCGTTCGGCGGCAGCCAGTTCGGCGATGCGCTGCTCTTCCGCGGCAATCTCCGCCTGGCCGCGCGCCCGGAGCGATTCGATCTCGCCCGGCAGCGCCTTCAGCTTCCGGTCGATCTCCTCGAGCTGCGCCGTCGCGGTGCCCTTGATCGCGGCGGCGTCCACCAGGTCCTGGCGGATGGAGGCGCCGCGGTCCTTGAGGTAGGTGCTGAGCGGTGTCTTGAGGAAGTAGTAGAGGACCGAGCACAGGACGGCGAAGTTGACCACCGGCCAGAAGAAGTCCATCAGGCTGGCTTCGTGGTGGCCGGCTTCCTCGGCCGCGGCGGCCGTCGCCGGTGCGCTGGCGAGCGCCACCAGGGCGACAGCGGCGGCGAGGCGCCACACTCTGTGCATAAATTCACAAGCGCTCATGCGGGATGCTGGCACACGTCCCTCCATCGACAACCGGCTGATCTCAGGAAGCGCGACCCAGCACGCGCGTGACAATGGCGTCCGCCAATCCCGTCGCGTCGCGCTCGAGGGCTGCTCGCGCATCTGCCGACTCCTGGCTCACCCGCGCCGTCGCGGTCTTGGCCTCGCGTTCGACGACCGCGCGCGTTTCTGCGAGCAAGGCCGCGCGCTTGTCGAGCGCCGCCCGTCGCGTGTCGTCGATCTGCTTGTAGACGTCAGCGCGCGCCGCGTTCAGCTTCTGGTCGTATTCGGCCGCCGCGGCGGCGGCCTTCGTCGCCGCCGAGGCAGCCAGTTCGCGCGCGCCGCGGACTGCCGCCGTGCGCTGGTCAATCGCCTTCAGAATCGGCTGGAAGACGAGCGCGTTCAGGAGGGCCGTGCAGAGCAGGAGGAAGAAAACGACCCACAGGGTCGAGAGATCCGGGATCATGGCAAACGACTAAGGATATCACGGGTCCACCGCGCAGACCGCTGGTCCCCCCTGCCGGCGCGGCCCCGTCACAATGGGCGGCCAGCCGTGTCGCCGGCTCTGGGAACGACGCGAGCCGGTGCCGGGTCTTCGGTTAAACAACAGAAACAAGGGGGGCCGTTTCGGTCTCCGCTGGCAGCACCCGGCCGACGGCGCGGGCTCCGACGCCAGCGTTCTGTAAGGCCGCCAGCAGGGTCGGGGCGATGTCGGAGGCCACGGCAATCAGGAGGCCGCCGGAGGTCTGCGGGTCGTAGAGCAGATCCTGCCAGAGACGCCCGACCGAGTCGGCCATCCGGGTCCGACGGGCGAAGTGGTGGCGATTCGTCGCCATTCCGCCCGATCGGCCCCCGGGCACCAGTGGCATAACCCCTTCCAGAACAGGAACTTCGGCGGAGGTGAACTCCAGGGTGACGCCGCTGGCGGAGGCCATCTCCGACGCGTGGCCGATCAGGCCGAAGCCGGTGATGTCGGTGCAGGCGTGGGCGCCTCCCGTGGCGGCCATCGTCTCCGCTGCGGTCCTGTTGAGCGCGACCATCGAAGCGACAGCTCGGTCCACAAGGTCTGCCGGCGCTCGGCCTTTCTTGATGGCCGTGGCCACGATCCCGGTTCCGAGGGGCTTGGTCTGGATGAGCGTATCGCCGGGCAGGGCCCCCCGGTTGGTCAGGAGCCGTTTGGGGTCCACGGCCCCCGTGATGGCGTAGCCGAACTTGATTTCCGGATCCTGGACCGTGTGTCCGCCGAGCAGGGCGACGCCTGCCTCCTGCAGCTTGTCGTATCCGCCACGAAAAATCGTCGAGATGACGCCCGGTTCCAGGCCGTCCCCGGGAAACGCGGCAATGGCCAGCGCTGTGCGTGGCTGGCCACCCATCGCGTAGACATCACTGACGGAGTTCGCCGCGGCGATCTGGCCGTAGAGATACGGGTCGTCCACGATGGGCGTGAAGAAATCCACCGTCTGGACGAGGGCCGGTCCCCCCTCCCACGTGTACACACCGGCATCGTCCGCGGTCCGGAAGTCGACCAGGACGCGGGGATCGGACGAGGGAGGTATGCCGCTCAGGACCTGAGCGAGCTCGCCGGCGGCGAGTTTACTGGCTCAGCCGGCACAGCTGACCATCTCGGTCAGCCGCTTCCTTCCGAAGACGTTCACTGAGTGCTCCCTGGAAACGAAACCACGAAGGCCCGGAGGGAAGTGCGGTCACTTCCGCTCGGTCAAGTACTCGTACAGCCGCTGGAGCTCTTCCTCGTTGGCGAAGGTGATCTCCAGCGTGCCGCCCGACCGCTTGCGGTGGATGTTGACGCTGGTGCCGAGGGCAAGGCGGAGCTGCTCTTCGGCGGCGCGGGTGTGCACGTCCTTCTGCACCGCGTGCTCGCTGGCGGGTTTCGGCCTGCCCGTCTCGCGCTTCACGAGCGCCTCGGTCTCGCGCGCGGAGAGCCCGCGCGCGATCACCTCACGCGCGAAACGTCGCTGGTCGTTCTCGGACGCGAGCGCCAGGATGGCACGAGCGTGCCCCATGGCCAGCTCTCCCGAGGCGACGTTGCCGCGCACTTCGTCTGGCAGCTTCAGCAGCCGCAGCGTATTGGCCACGGTTGCCCGGTCCTTGCCGACGCGCGATGCGATGTCCTCCTGTCGGAGGCCGAACTCGTCCACGAGGCGCTGGTAGGCCGTCGCCTCTTCGATCGGGTTCAGGTTCTCGCGCTGGATGTTCTCGATGAGCGCCATCTCCAGCTGCTGGCGATGGTCGCTGTCGGCCACGTCCTTGATGACGACCGGGACGCGGAGCAGTCCCGCGCGCTGGGCGGCGCGCCACCGTCGCTCGCCGGCGATGATCTGGTAGCGTTGGCGGGCCATGCCCGGACCGGGCGGCAACCGCCGGACGATGATGGGCTGGATGATGCCGTGGGCCGCGACGGACTGCGCGAGCTCGGTGAGGCGGCCGTCGTCGTACTGCGTGCGCGGCTGATACTCGTTGGCCTCGAGCAGATCGATGTCCACCTCGAGCGCCGTGCGCGGCGGTTCGAGCGCGGCGGTCGCGTCCGGAATGAGGGCGCTGAGGCCCTTGCCGAGAGCTGGCTTCTTCTCCACCATCACACCGCCTGTTGTCGTCGTCTGAACTCCTCGGCGAAGGCCGAGTACGCTTCGGCGCCGCGCGACCTGGCGTCGTAGGCCGTCACGGGCACGCCATGGCTCGGGGCTTCGGCCAGTCGCACATTGCGCGGAATGACCGTTCCGTACACCTTGTCCTTGAAGAACTCGCGCACGTCGCGCGCGACCTGCTGCCCGAGGTTGGTGCGCTCGTCGCTCATCGTGAGCAGCACGCCTTCGATGTCGAGGGTCGGGTTGAGGCCGGCGCGTACGCGCCGCATGGTGCCGACGAGATCCGCGAGGCCTTCGAGCGCGAAGTACTCGCAGTGCAGCGGAATGAGGACGCGGTCCGCGGCGACGAGCGCGTTGAGGGTGAGCAGCCCGAGGGAGGGCGGGCTGTCCACGAGGATGGTGTCGAACTCGAGCCTGAGCAGCTCGAGGACGTCGCGCAGCCGGCGTTCGCGATTGGGCACGCCGATGAGCTCGATCTCGGCACCGGCCAGGTCGCGCGAGGCCGGGACGAGGAAGAGACGTTCGGTCGATGTGGAGACGATGAAGTCTCTGGCCGGGCGCGGGGGCTCGGTGTGGGTGAGGGCGTCGTAGACGGTGCCGCCCGGGGCCGTGACTCCCTTGCAGCCGACACCGCTGGTGGCGTTGGCCTGGGGATCCATGTCAACCACCAGGACGCGCTGGCCGGTGGCGGCGAGGCTGGCGCCGAGGTTGATGACGGTTGTGGTCTTGCCAACCCCGCCCTTCTGGTTGGTGACGGCGATGATGCTCATTTAGTTCAAACAGCCTAACTGTGTTGTTCCACGTGGAACACGGGCGCAGGGAGTTCTATTGTCACCCGATTTTGACCTTTTCGAGCACCACTAATCGGCTCCTGAGGGATTCGAGCAGAGGGAACGTGGCTTTCCACAGGAGAGGCGGGGCGATGGACTCCGTCACATCGCTCCCTCCTGGGCCTCGGAACAGGAAGATCTGGCCTCCGGGACGAAGAAAGGCTTGGAGCGTCATGAGGACTCGGGGCTCTATCCGGACGGCGCGGATGGAGATGATGTCGGCCGCCTCGTGAAGCTCCGGCCTTGAAAGCAGCTCCTCGAATCGTGCGGCTTCGACGACCGTGTCCGCCAGGGATAACTCCCGAATCGCCTCTCGGAGGAACACCGCCTTCCTCGTTTTCACCTCAACCATCCTGAGATGGAGGTGAGGGGTCGCCAGTTTCAATGGGATGGCTGGAGAGCCTCCTCCCGAGCCAGCATCCAGCAGGTGTCTGGCGTTGAGCGGGAGGTGTTTCGTGGCCGCTACCGGTTCCAGCAAGAGCCGATCGATGGCTTCGTCCTCACCCCCGGGTGCCAGCTTGAACGCGGTCAGATTGACCTTGGCGTTCCACCTGGCAAGCAGAAGGTAGTACTTCTCCAGCCCGTCCAGTAGTTCCTGGCCGATCTGCAGGTTGGCGTGCCTGGCCCGACGCCGTACACGGTCGCGGAACTCACGGGCGCTCATGGGCGTGCCGATCGACGTAAGCCCCGAGAACGGCGACGGCTGCCGGCGTCACGCCGGGAATTCGAAGCGCCTGACCGAGCGTCTCCGGTCGAACCTCCTCGAAACGATGGACCATCTCCGTGGAAAGTCCTGGAACACGATGGTATTGGACACTGCCCGGGATCTGGCGCAACTCCTGTCGCTTGGCCCGCTCCACCGACTGCTGCTGACGGGCGAGGTAGCCCTCGAACTTCAGGCTGGTTTCGACTGACGCGATGTCCACGGCAGCCGACGCGTCGGCGACCTCGAGCGTCACTGCGCCCTGTTTGACAAGCGATTCGAGTCTCACCTCGGGCCGCCTCAACGCATGCGCCGCCGGCAGCCGGCCGTTCGACGCACGAACACTCGAAGTCCTCAGAACCGCCAGGTTCCTCTCGTACCGGCCTCGGCGAAGACGAAACCGGTCCCAGTCCTCGTCACTCACCAGCCCGGCCGCACGCCCCCAAGGGGTCAGCCGCAGGTCGGCGTTATCAATCCTGAGCAGCAGGCGGAACTCCGCTCGTGATGTGAACATCCGGTACGGTTCCAGACAACCCTTTGTCACCAGGTCGTCCACCATGATGCCGATGTATGCCTGGTCGCGCCCCAACACAAGCGGCGCCTGCCGCCTGACCCTCCGCCCGGCATTCGCACCCGCCAGTAAGCCCTGGCCGGCCGCCTCCTCATAGCCTGATGTTCCGTTGATTTGCCCAGCCAGGAACAGCCCCGGTAAACGTTTCGCCTCGAGTGACGCCTTCAGTTCGGTTGGCTGGATGAAGTCGTACTCGATGGCATACCCGGGACGCAGAACGCGCGCGCCCTCGAGTCCAGGAAGGGCATGGACCAGCCGCTCCTGCACGTCGGCCGGCAGGCTCATCGAGTAACCATTAACGTAGATCGCCTGCGATCCCAGGCCCTCTGGCTCCAGGAACAATTGATGGCGCTCCCTGTCTGGAAAGCGCATCACCTTGTCCTCCAGCGACGGGCAATAACGTGGACCGATGCCTCTTATCTGGCCGTTGAACAGCGGCGACTGCCGGATATGCTCACGAACCAGTTGATGAACGCGCTGCGTAGTGTGCAGCATCCAGCAGCACACCCGGTTCTGAAGAGCTCTCTCCGTCGAATAGGAAAAGGCCACCGGAACCGCATCGCCGTGTTCCACGTGGAACACGCCCCGTCGTTCACCGGAGGCGAAGTCGATCGACTCAGCCTCGAGACGTGGAGGCGTCCCGGTCTTCAGTCGCCCGGTCCTGAAGCCAAGGCCCTTCAGGGATTCCGCCAGGTCCAGCGTCGGCGGCTCGTCCGCTCGGCCGGCTGGACGCTGCTCCGACCCGATGTGCACCACGCCGTTCAGAAACGTCCCAGCGGTCACCACCAGCGATCGACACCCGAGCTCGCGCCCATCCTCCAGAACCAGGCCACTCACCTGACCAGCCGACGAGAGGATCCGATCGCACCGACCCTCGATCCACGAGATGCCCGCCGCCTGCTCCAGTTCCCGCCTGATCCATTGACCGTAAACAACCTTGTCTGCCTGGGCCCTTGGAGACCACACGGCCGGACCCCGACTGCGATTCAGCAGCTTGAACTGAATGCCGGTCGCATCAATCGCTCGGCCCATGAGGCCACCGAGAGCGTCGATCTCACGGACGAGGTGCCCCTTCGCCGTCCCGCCGATCGCAGGGTTGCAGGGCATATGCCCCACAGTTCGCCGTGCCAGCGTGCACAACCCCACATGACAGCCCATCCTCGCCGCCGCCCAAGCGGCCTCCACGCCCGCATGACCGGCGCCAACCACAATAACATCGAACACACTCATGCTCGTGTCGTTATCAATTCTCAAATTGAATCTGTCGAGATCGTCACACGCTACCACACACCCGCCGGAGCGCTCGGACCCCCAACGTGCTCGCCAGACCGCGGCAACGCCTACTTCCCGAGGCAGAAACGCTCGAAGATGTGCCGCAACAGGTCGTCGGTGGTTCGACGCCCGGTGACTTCCTGGAGCAGATCCAGCGCGTCCTGCAGGTCCGCGAGCACGAACTCCTCCGGCACCCCCCCGGCGGCGCCCCCAACCGCCGCGCGCGCGCGAGCCACGGCTGCCCGCGCACCCTCCAGCAGCGCGATGTGCCGAACGTTCGTCACGACCGGCGCGTCACGAACCTCGAGCGACCCGGCCAACGCGTGCACCATGCGCTCGGCGACCTTGTCCAGGCCCACGCCCGCACGCACCGACACGTGAACGGCCTCAGCGTTCCACGGCGGCAGCGGCCCGGACCAGGCCGAGGGCAGATCGACCTTGTTCACCACGACCAGACGCGGCCGGCCGGCCGTCGCCTCGAGCACCTGGAGGTCGTCCTCGTCAACCGCGCGCGATCGATCGAGCACCACGATCGCAAGGTCGGATACGCGCAACGACCCCTGCGCCCGCTGCACGCCTTCACGCTCCACCACGTCGCCGGTTTCCCGAATCCCTGCAGTGTCCACGAGCGCCAGCGACAGCCCGCCGATGTCGGCACGCTCGGTCAGCAGGTCGCGCGTCGTCCCCGGCACCTCCGTGACGATGGCGCGATTGGCGTTGAGCAGAGCGTTGAACAGGCTCGATTTCCCGGCGTTCGGCGCACCCACGATGGACACCAGCGCGCCCTCTCGGACGAGCCTCCCCCGGCTCGCGTCGGCCAGCAGGCGGTCCAGCTCGCCCGTCACCCGCTCGAGCCCGAGCGCCAACCCGCCGGCCTCGATGAAGTGGTAACCCTCCTCCGGGAAATCCAGCGACGCCTCGAGCCGCGCCGTGACCTCGAAGAGACCACCCTCGATGGCCTCGATCGCCGCGGTCAGCGTCCCCTCCAACTGGTCGAATGCGGCGCGCGCCTGAAGGGGTGTCACCGCGTCGATCAAGTCGGCCACCGCCTCCGCCTGCACCAGGTCGCGCTTGCCGTTCAGGAAGGCGCGGAGCGTGAACTCGCCGGGCTCCGCCAGCCTCGCGCCGAGCAACATCGCCGACCGCAGGATGGCCGCCATGACGACGGGGCTGCCGTGCGCGGAGATCTCCGCCACGTCTTCGCCCGTGTACGAACGGGGCGCCCGGAAAGTCGTGACGACGACTTCGTCGCCGAGCGGGGATCCCGGATCGAGCGGACGCGCGCGGAGTCGGGCGAAGGTGGCCCGTCGCGGCTCGAACGACGCGCGCTGGCCCGTGAGTTCGGCGGCGACGCGAACCGCATCCGGGCCGCTCAGTCGCACCACGCCGAGGCCGCCCCGGCCGTGTGGCGTGGCCACGGCGACGATGGTGTCGGTCGTGGAGAACATCAGCCCCACGCACCCCCCCGTGATGGGACGGGCCGTGCCTCTGTGAGCCCGCCTAGTCCACCGAGATGATGACGGTCTTCTCGAACGCGTCGCCGATGCTCTCCGACGAAACGCCCGGGACTTCCTTGACCGCCAGGTGGACGATGCGGCGCTCGTAGGGATTGAGCGGGCCGATTTCCTGCGCCAGGCCTGTCGTCCTGGCCTTCTCCCCCAGGAAAATGGCCATCTGTCGAAGCTCCGCGTCCTTCCCCTTGCGGTATCCCATGCAGTCGACCACGAGCCGACGCCCTTCGGGGACATCGTGGCGGTACACGGCCGACACCACGTGCTGCAGCGCAGCCAGCGCTTCTCCCTGCCTGCGCGTCAGCACGTTCCCGTCGTCTCCGTCGAGGTTGATGCGCACGCCGTCGGGCATCTCTTCCGCGGAGGCGGTGAGGCGAAGGCCCATCTTCTGGGCAACGGTCTGGACGAATTCGGCGATCTCGCTGGTATTGGCCATGGATTCCCTCAACTCTTCGCCTTCACGGGCGGCGGCATCAGCGACATGGTCAGGTACTGTTGGCCGATGGCCCACAGATTGCTGATCGTCCAGTAGATCACCAGGCCGCTCGGGTAGGCGAGGAACATGAACGTGAACATGATCGGCATGATCATCATCACGCGCTGCTGCACGGGGTCGGCCGACGTGGGCATGATCTTCTGCTGCCAGAACATCGTCGCGCCCATGAGCAGGGGAGTGATGTAGAGCGGGTCCGGCCGTGACAGGTCCATGATCCACCCGAGGAACTCCGCGCCCCGAATCTCGATGGCCTGCGAGAGCATCGCGTAGAAGGCGAACAGGAACGGGAACGTCAGCAGCATCGGGACACAGCCGCTGGCGGGGTTGACGCCCTTCTCCTTGTAGAGCGCCATCACTTCCTCGTTCATCTTCTGGCGCTGGGGATCCGTGATCTTGTACTGCGCGTAGCGGGCCTGAATGGCCTTCATCTGCGGCTGAATCTCCTGCATCTTGCGCATGGATTTCACCGACTTCTGGCGAAGGGGGAACATGGCCAGGTTGATGAGCATCGTCAGCGCGACGATGGCCCATCCCCAGTTGCCGATGTACTGGTGGACCCACTTGAGCGCGTCCAGGAGCGGCACAGCGAGCCACGCGAAGATCCCGAAGTTGATGACGCGCACCATTTCGGTGTCGATCGCCTTCAGGTCGTCGAGGGACTTGGGGCCGAAGTAGAACCGCTGCGAGGCGACGGGCACCTGGAACTTCACGCCGAACGCGGCATACCGCCCCGGCGGCGCGTCGGGCGCCTTCGGCGGCACCACGAACGAGGTGTAATCGAACTGCATCGGCGTGGGCTGATCGGAGTCGTTCAGCACGAGCGCAGCGAAGTAGTGGTCGTCGATGCCCGCGTACAGGAACGGCCCGCTCTGGGTGCCCTGGGCGGAGCCCAGCCGCGTCACCGAACCATCCTGGTGCACGATGGCCTGGGCGGGAGTGGAATAACTGGGCGCCAGGAAACTACCCAGCGGCGCCAGCGCGTTGTCGTCGCCCAGCCCGGGACCCCAGTCGAGGGCCGGGTTCAGCGTCTCCCCGCCCGCCTGGACTGTCACCGCGACCGAGACGACATAGCCGTCAGGCTGCAGGGTGAACGCCTTGGTCACCCGAAGCCCCTGGGCGTCCCGCCATTCGAACGACAGGGTCACCGGGGCTGAGGTCGCGTCCAGGGTTGTCGGCGCCGTGCTCAGGAACAAGGCCCCGTTCACCTGTGCGGTCTGGTCGGGGTCCTCCAGGCGCAACGAGAACGGCGTGAGGGCCTGGTTCACGTTGTCGGCAGCCGGCACCAGGTCCAGCGGCTGGCCGGCCTCGTTCTGATAGCGCTTCAACACCCAATGCCGGAGGCGGGCGCCCCGATTCGTGAACACTGCCCGGATGGTGCGCGTCTCGACGGTGATTTCACGCTCCTCGCCCTCGCCCATGACGACCGCACTGGTCGTCGAGGGGGCGACGGGGGCAACCGGGGTGGACAGTGCCTGGGTGCCGGCGGGTGTCGGCTGGGACTTGTTCGCTCCGCCGGCGGGCGCTGTCTCGCCAGCCGGCCCGGGCGCGGCCGGGGGAGGCGCTGGCGGCGCGAAATAGCTCTGGTAGGCGAACAACACCAGAAAGGAGAGCGAGATTGCGAGAAGGACGCGGCGTTCCATTGAGAAGGGGGGCGGAAACTCCGAAAGGCTACTGCGTGCGTCGCTGGGGCACCGGGTCGTAGCCGTGGCCACCGAGTGGATGACACCGGCACAGGCGTCGCGCGCCAAGCCAGCTGCCTCGAACCAGACCGAACCGGGCCACGGCTTCCGAGGTGTAGTCCGCGCAGCCGGGGACGAACCGGCAACTACCCGCAAACCATGGAGAAAACACGGCCTTATACACCCGGATGAGGGCGAGGCCGACGAGGGCCGCCACGCTCGGACCGCGGTCGTCCGGGTTGGTTTCGCCGATCGAGAAGCGCTCGAAATTCTGCCTCGAGGGTGACATGGGACGCATCGAGCATCTCGCGGCGGGGCACGACGACCACGTCGAACCCACCAGGTGGTTTATGGTGGCGGAACAGTTCTCGGACCAGGCGTTTGGCTCGGTTCCTGACGACGGCCGAGCCCATCTTCCGCGTTGCAGCAATCCCGAGCCGTGATCCAGCCCGTCCGTTGGGACTCATAAACATCGTCATGAGACGGCCCGAGTGACGATGTCCGCTGCTGTAGATCCGCTCGAAGTCTTCGCGCTTCCGAATGTGCTCGTCCGCGCGAAACGAGGGCATCTCAGGCTTCGTCCGACACCGTCAGCCGCTTCCGTCCCTTGGCGCGGCGGCGCTTGATCACCTGGCGCCCATCCTTCGTGGACATCCGCACGAGAAAGCCGTGAGTCTTCGCCCGCCGCCGGGTGTTCGGTTGAAACGTACGCTTACCCTTCTTGGATCTGGCCATGTTTTCCCTCGAAACGAACCTCCAATTGTAGGCCCCTGGTCCGTCGCTGTAAAGACCCAACGGCGTGCTAGAGTGTGCGTTCGCCTGTCCGAGTTTTCCACACCTGTGGAAAACCTTGTGGAAAAGGCCGCAGAATCTCGCCGGAAGACCTCCAGAAGCGCGATATTTTCGCTTATTTTTCGCCTGGTTCCGCTCATGCCTCCGACGAATGTCTGGGATCAAGTGTTGACGATCATCGAGGGCAAGGTGGGCCCTCACAGCTTTTCGACCTGGTTCAAGCCAACTTCCCTCAAGACCGACGAGGGACGCTCACTGGTGGTCCGGGTTCCAGCGCCGCTTTACGTCGAGTGGCTGCCTCGTCACTACTCGGTCGTCCTTGCGGAATCGCTCGCCGAGGTTGGTCGGGCGCAGGCCCAGCTCGTCTTCGAAGTGGGTCCGGGAGCCGGGGCTTCTTCGGGGTCAGCGTCCGCGCAAGAGCCGGCGCGGAACCCGGCGCTGAAACTTGAACAAGAGGCCGCCCTTCCCGATGGCGCCGTCGAAGCCGAACCGGCAGCCGCCGGACCGGTCATCCCGGGCGGCCTGAATCCCCGCTACACCTTCGACACCTTCATCGTCGGCCCGTCGAACCAGTTTGCGCACGCCGCCTGCCGAGCGGTTGCCGAAGCCCCGTCCCGCTCGTACAACCCCCTCTTCATCTACGGGGGCGTGGGCCTGGGCAAGACCCACCTGATGCACGCAATCGGCCACTATGTCGTGCAGCACAATCCTTCCCTGACGCTCACCTACATCTCGTCCGAGCGGTTCATGAACGAGATGATCAACGCGCTGCGATTCGACCGCACCCTGGAGTTCCGCGCACGCTACCGGAGCGTGGACGTGCTGCTGGTCGACGACATCCAGTTCGTGTCCGGCAAGGAAGGCACGCAGACCGAGTTCTTCCACACGTTCAACGCACTGCACGATGCGCAGAAGCAGATTGTGATCAGCAGCGACCGGCCGCCCCACGAGATTCCGGCCCTGGAAGAGCGCCTGCGCTCCCGCTTCGAATGGGGCCTCATCGCCGACATCCAGTCCCCGGACATCGAGACGAAGACGGCCATCCTGAAGAAGAAGGCCGAAACCGAGGCAGTGCCGCTGCCCGACAACGTCGCGATGTACATCGCCAGCCGCATCAAGTCCAACATCCGGGAACTCGAGGGCTCTCTCATCCGCTTGCTGGCCTATGCCTCGCTGACCGGGCGGCCCCTGACGATCGAACTCGCGCAGGATGTGCTCAAGAACGTCCTGGACCACGACGACCGCGCCGTCACCATCGAGCAGATTCAGAAGTTCGTGGCCGACCACTATCAGTTGAAGCTGAACGACCTGAAATCGCGAAACAACTCGAAGTCCGTCGCCATGCCGCGCCAGGTGGCGATGTACCTCTGCAAGATGCTCACGCACGCCTCACTCCCGGAAATCGGCCGCAGTTTCGGGGGAAAACACCACTCCACGGTCATCCACTCCATCAAGAAAGTGGAAGAACTGCGCAAATCCAGTCCGGACTTCAACGGCCAGGTGAACAACTTCCTCGAGTCGTTCAAGTAGGCGTTCCGGACCTCATCGCCAGGAATCCACACCGCGTCGCATGAGGACCTGTGCACGCCTGTGGATGGGGCGAAAGCCCCTGGCCTGAACCGAGCGGCTTCCATACGCTGCCCACAGAAGAACTCACAGCTTAAATATCTATAAAATAAGGACTTACTGACTTAGTTTATTTCCTGAACCGGGCCTATTTCCTGTATACTTATTTGTCTTCGCCTTTTCTCGTATTCCCAGAGGTCAAGCAGCACATGGAACTGGTCGCTCGAAAAGCCGATCTTGTGCGTGAACTGCAGTTCTTCCAGCAGATTGTCGAGCGGAAGAACACGATCCCAATCCTGGCCAACGTGCTCATCGAGGCGACCGGGAACGAGATCATCCTTCTGGCAACGGACCTTGAAGTTACGCTTCGCAGCCGGGCGGAGGCGGCGGTTTCACGACATGGCGCCGTGACGCTGCCCGCCAAGAAGCTGTACGAAGTGGTCCGGGCGCTTCCCGACGGGGATGTGAACCTCGAGACGGAGAAGGGTGGCAACGGCGTGAAAGTCTCCGGCGGGCAGTTCAGTTCCCGAATGCCTACGCTGCCGCGCGAGGACTTTCCGACGATTACCGAACCCCCGGGCGCGAACAGGGCCGCCATCAAGGCCTCGACGCTGGCCCAAATGATTGCGAAAACGCAGTTTGCCATCACCGGCGAGGACACACGCTACTACCTGAACGGGGCGCTATTCGTCATCCGGTCGGACCAGATGACGATGGTAGCCACCGACGGGCATCGCCTGGCCCTGGTGCATGCGGTTCGCGAGGGGGCCCAGAAGGGCGAAGAGGTGAAGGCAATTCTGCCCCGCAAGGCCCTGGCGGAGCTCGGACGGCTGCTGGCGGAGTCGGATGGTGAAGTCCAGTATGAACGCGGCGAAAACCACCTGTTCTTCGAGATCGGGCCGCGGTTGCTGATCTCGCGCATGATCGACGGTCAGTTCCCGGCGTACGAGAAGGTCGTCCCGAAGAGCAACGACAAGCACATCGAGTTCGAGAGGGATCGGCTCACGAGTGCGGTGCGCCGCGTGGCGCTCCTGTCGAACGAGCGCTCTCGTGCCGTCAAGTTCCAGGTTGAGAAGGGGCAGGTGGAAGTCACGTCGAGCAGCCCGGAGTTCGGCGAGGCGCGGGAACCCATCGCTGTCGACTACACGGGCCCGGACATCACGATCTGCTTCAACGCGCAGTATGTGCTCGACTTCCTGAACGCCGCGGAGTCTGAGGTCGTCGCACTGCACCTGAAGGACGATGTGAGCCAGGCCGTGATGACGCCGGTGGGCGTGGACGGATACGACTACACCTACGTAATCATGCCGATGCGGGTGTGATGGGCGGAGACAGAGACATCAGCGTGTCAGAGATCGAACAGATCGTTCAGCAGGGCGGCGGGCCGCAGGAATCCGGCGCCGAAAGCATCAAGGTTCTCGAGGGGCTGGAGGCCGTCCGGAAACGGCCGGCCATGTACATCGGGTCCACGGGTCCGGCGGGCCTGCACCACCTCGTGTACGAGATCGTCGACAACTCCATCGACGAGGCCCTGGCCGGGTACTGCACCGAAATCGGTGTGACGCTGCACATCGACAAGTCGGTCACCGTGGTGGACAACGGTCGCGGTATCCCGACGGAGATGCACGAGACGGGCCGCCCGGCGGCCGAGGTCGTCCTGACGGTGCTGCACGCGGGCGGCAAGTTCGACAACAAGAGCTACAAGGTTTCGGGCGGCCTGCACGGAGTGGGTTCGTCGGTGGTCAACGCCCTGTCCGAACGGCTGGAGCTCGAGATCTGGCGCAATGGCCAGGTCTACCAGCAGACCTACGAACGCGGGGCGCCTCAAGGAGACCTCGTCGTCACCGGGACCACCCAGCGTCGTGGGACGAAGATCACCTTCAAGCCCGACGATCAGATCTTCGAGACGACCGACTTCAGCTTCGACACACTCGCCCAGCGGCTGCGCGAACTCGCCTTCCTCAATGCCGGGCTGGTCATCACGCTGGAGGACGAACGTGACGGGAAGAGCCACCGCTTCCACTACGAGGGCGGCATTGCCTCGTTCGTGGAGCACCTGAACAAGAACAAGGGGCTGGTCAACGAGAAGCCCATTCACATGCACGGCGAGCGCGAGGGCATCGACGCCGAGATCGCGCTGCAGTGGAACGACGGGTACAACCCCCAGGAATTCTCGTTCGCCAACAACATCAACACCCACGAGGGCGGCACGCACCTCTCCGGGTTCCGGTCCGCGCTCACGCGCACCGTCAATGCCTACGCGACGCGGAACAACCTGACGAAGGACCTCAAGGACGCCACGATCAGCGGCGACGACATCCGTGAGGGGATGACCGCGGTCATCAGCGTCAAGATCCCGCGGCCCCAGTTCGAGGGCCAGACGAAGACGAAGCTGGGGAACACCGAGGTCAAGGGCATCGTCGAGGCCATCGTCAACGACAAGCTTGGCGCGTATCTGGAAGAGCACCCGGCCGTCGCGAAGCGGATTGTGTCGAAGGCGGCGGACGCCGCCCGAGCCCGCGAGGCGGCGCGAAAGGCGCGGGATCTCGTACGCCGCAAGGGCGCGCTGGACGGCGGTTCGCTGCCCGGCAAGCTGGCGGACTGCCAGGAGCGGGATCCGGCGCAGTCGGAAATCTACATCGTCGAGGGCGAGTCGGCCGGCGGGTCGGCCAAGCAGGGCCGCGATCGGCGGTTCCAGGCCATCCTGCCGATCAAGGGCAAGATCCTGAACGTCGAGCGGGCGCGCCTCGACCGGATGCTCAGCTCCGACGAGATCAAGACGATGATCGCCGCGCTCGGGTGCGGCATCGGCACCGAGGACTTCGACATCGACAAGCTCCGGTACCACCGGATCATCATCATGACCGACGCGGACGTGGACGGGTCCCACATCCGCACGCTCCTGCTGACGTTCTTCTACCGGCAGATGGCGGAACTGGTGGAGCGCGGCCATATCTACATCGCGCAGCCGCCGCTGTTCCGCGCCAAACGCGGCCGAGTGGAGACCTACATCAAGGACGAACGCGCGCTCGAGAACTTCCTGGTGCACCGCGCGGTGGAATCACGCGTCGTGAAGCTCGCGGATGGCTCGGAGATTCTCGGCCCGGCGCTCGAGAAGGCCCTGCACGGCATCATCGGGTACCAGAAGGTGCTGCAACAGGTACAGCGTCGGGGTCACGCGCGGGACGTGGTCGAAGGCCTCCTGGACCGGGAGGTGAAGGACCGGAGCTTCTTCGATGACGAGTCCAGGGTCCTGGAACTGGCCCACGCGCTCACGACGCCGCTGCGTAGCGTCTCATCCGTGAAGGACGAGGAACACAACACGTTCGCTCTCCGCGTGGACGACCGATCGTCGGGCTACTCGCGCATCAATGTGATCGGCGTCGAGTTCGTGGTGTCCGGGGAGTACCGGACGCTCGGGGCCAGCTACGGCGAGATCAAGGATGTCGTGCGAGCCCTGCGCAAGGGGCCGATCGAGGTGCGCGTCCTGGCCGCTGCGAAGGCCGAGGAAGGGCCGGTCGCACCGGAGGAGGAGTCGCGGGAGGACGGAACGGACGCGTCGGCGGCGCCCGCGTCGGCGCCCGCCACCGGCCGCAGGGACCTGGAACCGGTGTTCATCGCAACGCTCGACGATCTGGTCGAGCATTTCATCGGGCTCGGCCGGAAGGGCGTGGCCATCAACCGGTACAAGGGCCTCGGCGAGATGAACCCGGACACGCTCTGGGCAACGACGATGAACCCGGACACACGAACGCTGCTGCAGGTGCGGGCCGAGGACCACACTGAAGCGGATCAGATGTTCACCACCCTGATGGGCGACCAGGTGGAGCCGCGGCGCAAGTTCATCGAGGACAACGCGCTCGACGTGCGCAATCTCGACATCTGACCCGGCCCCTGACCCCTGATCCCTGACCCGCGATCCCGAATGTCCACGACCGAATCCCGCATCCCCGTCAACATCGAAGACGAGATGAAGCGCTCGTACCTGGATTACGCGATGAGCGTGATCATCGGGAGGGCGCTGCCGGACGTGCGGGACGGGCTCAAGCCCGCCCACCGGCGCGTGCTCTACGCGATGCGGCAGATGGGGCTGGCCAGCAACCGCGCATACCGCAAGTGCGCGAAGATCGTCGGCGAGGTCATCGGCAACTACCATCCTCACGGCGACGCCCCGGCGTACGACACGCTGGTGCGCCTGGCGCAGGACTTCAACATGCGCTACACCCTGGTGGACGGCCAGGGGAACTTCGGGTCGGTGGACGGGGATCCGCCGGCTGCGTACCGGTACACGGAAGCGCGCCTCGAAGCCCTAGCCGAGGCGATGATGGAGGATCTCGAGAAGGACACCGTCGAGTTCGTCCCGAATTTCGACGAGACCGCCGACGAGCCCACAGTGCTCCCGACGGCGTTCCCGAACCTGCTCGTGAACGGGTCCACCGGCATCGCGGTGGGGATGGCCACCAACATCCCTCCGCACAACATGCGCGAGGTCATCGAGGGCGTCATCTGGGTCATCGAGAAGACCCTCATGGCGCCGGCGGATGCGGCGAGACTGACGCGCGAGCAGAAGATGCGGGAGCTGCTGAAGCTGGTGCCGGGCCCCGACTTCCCGACCGGTGGCCTCATCGTCGGCCGCCGCGGCATCCACGAGGCCTACCTCACGGGTCGGGGCGGCATCCAGGTGCGCGCCCGGGCCGAGATCGAGCAGACGAAGAAGGGCGACCGCGCGCAGATCGTCGTGCAGGAAATCCCCTACCAGGTGAACAAGAAGAACCTGCTCGAGCGCATGGCGGATCTCGTGCGCGACAAGACCATCGAGGGCATCTCGGACATCCGCGACGAGTCGGACCGCGACGGGATGCGCGTGGTCATCGAGCTGAAGCGGGATGCGGTGGGCGAGGTCGTGCTGAACAACCTCTACAAGCACACCCAGCTCCAGCAGACCTTCGGGATCATCCTGCTGGCCATCGTGGCCGGCCGGCCGCGCGTGCTGAACCTGCTCGAGATCGTCGATCACTTCATCGACTTCCGCCGCGAAGTGGTGCGGAGGCGCACCGAGTTCGAGCTGCGCAAGGCCGAGGCCCGCGCGCACGTCCTCGAAGGCCTGCGCATCGCGCTGGATCACCTCGACGCGGTCATCACCCTCATCCGCAGCTCGAAGAACCCGGCGGAGGCCAAGGTTGGCCTCGTCACCCGGTTCGGGCTCAGCGAGATCCAGGCGCAGGCCATCCTGGACATGCAGCTCCAGCGCCTCACGGGCCTGGAGCGGCAGAAGATCCTGGACGAGCTCGCCGAGCTGATGACGCTCATCGAGCGCCTCCGTGCGATCCTCGCCGACCAGCAACTCCTCCTGCAGATCGTCGTGGACGAGCTGAAGGCGGTGCAGGCCCGTTTCGGCGACGGCCGTCGCACGCAGATCCTGGAGGAGGAGGGCGAGCTCAGCATCGAGGACCTGATTGCCGAGGAGGACGTCGCGGTCACGGTCACCGACACGGGGTACATCAAGCGCACGCCCATCACGACCTACCGCGCGCAGCGCCGGGGCGGCCGGGGCCGCATCGGCATGCGGACGCGCGACGAGGACGTGGTGAACCACCTCTTCGTGGCGTCCACGCACTCGGTGCTCATGGTGTTCTCGGACCGGGGACGCGCGTACTGGCTGAAGGTACACGAGATTCCGGACGTCGGAGCGGACGGCCGCGGCAAGTCCATCGCGAACCTCGTCCAGATGGAGCCGGGCGAGCGCATTGCAGACATGCTCGCGGTTCGAGAGTTCGACGACCAGCACTTCATCGTGATGGGCACCCGCAAGGGTACGGTGAAGAAGACCGAGCTCTCCGCATTCAGCAACCCGCGTGCGGGCGGCATCATCGCGATGGGCGTGGACGAGGGGGACGCCGTGATGGCGGTGCAGTTGTCGGACGGCGCCGGCGAGGTGTTCATCGGCACGCGCGACGGCAAGGCCATCCGCTTCTCCGAGGACGAGGTGCGTCCGATGGGACGCACCGCCTACGGAGTTCGCGGCATCCATCTTCGGGAGGGCGACGAAGTGGTGGCCATGCAGGTCGCCAAGCCGGGCGGCACCCTGCTGACGGTCACCGAGCGCGGCTACGCGAAGCAGACCGAGATCGACGAGTACCGCGTCACCAGCCGCGGCGGGCTCGGCGTGAAGAACGTCGAGATCACGGACAAGAACGGCCGTGTCGTGAACATCGCGCAGGTGCGCGAGGACGACGAGCTGCTGGTGATCACCGAACAGGGCAAGATCCTGCGAACGCCGGCGGGCGACATCCGGACCGCCGGACGGGCCACGCAGGGAGTGCGCCTGATGGATCTCGAGGACGGCGATCGCGTGGTGTCCATCGCGCTCGTGCCGAAGGCCGAAGGCGAGCCCGCGGAAGGGCCGGGCGATCCCGAAGACCTTGTCCCGCCGGGAGAAGAGTAGTAGGCTCGGCCTTTCTCAGGACGAGTTCGAGGAGGGAAGGATGGGGAGGTCCCGCGTGCAATCCACCGTGAAGGCCGTGCTGCTGTTGCTGCCGATTGCCGCGCTCGAGGTCGCGTGCTCGCGTCCCCCTGAGCAGCAGATGCTCAACCAGTTCTTCCGGGCTGCGCGCAACCGGGACAACACGACGGCGGCGCTGATGGCCACCGTCGCGCTCGACCCGCGCACCCAGGGATCGATCGAGGACTTCTCGATCGCATCCGTCGGTGCGGAACGGCGGGAACCGCTGCCGCACAGGGCCCTGATGGAGGCGGCCGAGAAGGCACGCCAGGAGGAGGCCGACTTCCAGCGGCGCAAGAAGGAGTACTCCGATGCCAACCTCTCGACGATCGAGGAGATCCTCAAGATCGAGAACCAGCCGAACGTGAAGTTCACGCCGCTGCAGGCCAAGGTCAAGCCGGAGTGGGACAAGTGGCGCGCCGACACCGCCATGTTCGTGAAGAACCTGAGCGCGGCGCGCGCGGCCGCCACCGCGGCGACCGCGCTTCCCGAGGCGTCGCTGGCGCAGCCCGGCCAGCCCGAGTTCGACGTCGCCGCCTTCGACGGAGAGATGGTGAGCAAGGACGTCGCCATCCGCGCGCAGGTGAAGAGCCCCGACGGGCAGACCGCCGAGAAGGACCTGACCATCACGCTCTCGAAGGCGGTTGGCACACAGGCCGGGACCGCCCGGGAGGGCAAGTGGATCATCACGAAGATCGCCGGGCTCTAGGCGCGCTCGAGCCTCGCGTACTTCGCGCGTAACGTCTTCTGTCCCACCGAGACGAACCGGACGACCAGCTTCTGGTCGTCCTCGAGGTCCTCGACGCTCAGCACCGTGCCGACGCCGAACTGCCCGTGCTTCACGCGCAGGCCGGGGCGAAGGCCCCCGGTCTGGTCCTCGTCCTCGTACATGAACGGCGGCGCCTCTTCCCTCACGCGATCGGGGCCGCGCCTCGGCGGGCGCGCATACGGATTCGCCCGGTATTCCCATCCTGCGCGCGTGCCGCGGTACGGTGACGAGACCGACGAGCACTCCCGCTCCACGAGGTCCGCGGGAATTTCGTCGATGAACCGAGACGGCTCGGTGGCCTGATACTCGCCGAAGAACCGCCGGCGGGCGGCGCTGGTCAGGATCAGGCGCCTGCGGGCACGCGTAATGCCCACGTAGCACAGCCGCCGTTCCTCTTCGAGCTCCGCGTCGTCCTCACGAGCGCGGGAGTGGGGGAAAAGGCCCTCCTCGAGGCCCGCGATGACGACGACCGGGAACTCGAGGCCCTTGGCCGAGTGGAGGGTCATCAACAGGACGCGGGCGTCCCGCCCACCCTGTTCCTTGTCCACGTCCGAAAGCAGCGACAGGCGATCCACGAAACCGCCGAGCGAGGTGTCCACCTCGCGGGCCTCGTACTCCCTGGCCGCCGACACCAGCTCCATGAGGTTCTCGATGCGGGCCTGCGACTCCTCGCTCCGGTCCTCGCGAAGGTCCCCGACGTAGCCGGACTGATCCAGGGCCTTGCCCAGCGTGATGGCCACGGTCTCGCGCCGGGCGGTGTTGGAGAGCGACGTGATCAGGTCACGGAACGCCGCCAGCGACGCGATCTGCCTCGGGCTCAGGAGGCGACGGTCGACCGCGGTCACCAGCTTCGCCCAGAGCGAGTTCGAGGCCATGGTGGGCTGCAGCCCGGCGAGAAGAGGAGGAAGGTCGTCGCCCGCCGGGCCGGTGTCCACCTGCTCCAGCGCGTCCATGATGCCCTTGCCGATTCCACGCGCCGGCGTGTTGATGACACGCCTCAGCGCGACATCGTCGTGAGGGTTGAGGATGAGCTTGAGGTAGGCGAGGGCGTCCTTGATCTCGCGCCGCTCGTAGAAGCCGACGCCGCCGAGAACGAGGTACGCGATGCCCGCCGCCCGGAGCGCGTCCTCGACGGATCGGGATTGCGCATTCGTGCGATACAGCACCGCCATCGTCGCCTCGACGTCGTCCTGCATGGTGCTGCGCGCGACACGCGTGATGAACTCGGCCTCCTCCAGCTCGTCGGAGCCACGGAAGTACACGATCCTCGCGCCGCCCTTCCGGTCCGTCCAGAGGGCCTTCTCCTTGCGGTTCCGGTTGTTGCCGATGACGGCCGAGGCCGCGTCCAGAATGACCTGCGTCGAGCGGTAGTTTCGCTCGAGCCGCACCACCACGGCTTCGGGGAAGTCCTCCTCGAAGTCCATGATGTTGCGGAGGTCCGCCCCCCGCCACCTGTAGATGGACTGATCGGGATCGCCGACGACGCAGAGGTTCCGATGGCCGCCAGCGAGCTGCTTCACGAGCAGGTACTGGGGCCGGTTGGTGTCCTGATACTCGTCCACCATCACGAACCGGAAGCGGCGGGCGTAGCGCTCGCGGACGGCCGGCCTGTTCTCGAAGAGGTCCACGGTGCTGAGCAGCAGGTCGTCGAAGTCGAGCGCGCTGGCCTCGGCCAGGGCGCGGCTGTAGCCGTGGAACAGCCGGCCGATCTCGCGATCGCGCGGGTTCCAGGTGTTCTCGAACGATTCAGGCCCCTCCATCCTGTTCTTGGCGTGGCTGATGCGGCCAAGCACCATCCGGGCCTGGTACGTGCTGTCGTCGAGCCCGTACTCCTTGACGAGCTGCTTGATGACGGACTGCTGATCGGCGGAGTCGTAAATGGTGAAGTCGCGGCTGAGCCCGATGTGCCCGGCCTCGCGCCTGAGCAGCCTGGCGCACAGGGCGTGGAACGTGGAGATCCACATCGCGCGGCAGTCGATGTCGAGCAGCGCCTCGACGCGCTCGCGCATCTCGGCCGCCGCCTTGTTGGTGAACGTGACCGCCACGATCTCGTCGGGGCGAGCCACGTGCTCCGAGACGAGGTAGGCGATGCGATGCGCGATGACGCGCGTCTTGCCGGAACCCGCGCCCGCGAGGATGAGCAGCGGGCCCTCCGCGTGGCGGACCGCCGCCTGCTGCTCTGGATTCAGGGAAGAGAGGAGATCCAACCCTCCTATTCTACCGTGACGCTCTTGGCGAGGTTTCTCGGCTGATCGACATCACAGCCGCGCCGAACGGCGATGTGGTAGGCGAGCAGCTGCAACGGGATGGTCATCGAGACGGGAGTGAGGAGCGGCGTTGTCGCAGGAATTGCCACCAGTGAATCGGTATCGCGATCCAGCAGATCGGCGAGTGGGTTGTCAGCACCTTCGGTCGTGACGGCGATCACCGATGCACCACGCGCCTTCGCTTCCTGGATGTTGCCGAGCATCTTCTCGAAGACGGCGTCACGCGGCGCCAGGGCCACGACCGGCATGGCCTCGTCGATGAGGGCGATGGGCCCGTGCTTCATCTCGCCGGCCGGGTACCCCTCGGCGTGAATGTACGAGATCTCCTTGAGCTTCAGAGCGCCTTCGAGAGCGATCGGGTAGTTGACGCCGCGGCCGAGATAGAGGAAGTCCGACCGGCTGTGGAAGCGCGCGGCGATGTCCTCTGTGAGTGTCGAGGCCTGGATCGCGCCCTCGACCACCTGCGGCAGGTGCATGAGCCCGTCGACGGCGAGGCGGCGCTGGTCGGCCGAGAGCGCCTCGCGGACCTCGGCGAGACGAAGGGCCAGCAGGTAGAGCGCCACGAGCTGGGTGGTGAACGCCTTCGTGGAGGCCACGCCAATCTCCGGCCCGGCGTGCGTGTAGATGGTCCCCTCGGCCTCGCGTGTGGCCATGCTGCCGACGACGTTGCAGATGGCCACGCTGCGGGCACCTTTGGCCTTCGCCTCGCGCAGGGCGGCGAGCGTGTCGGCGGTCTCTCCGGACTGTGTGATGGCGACGGCGAGGGAACGACGATCGATGATGGGATCGCGGTAACGGAACTCGGAGCCGTAGTCCACCTCGACCGGGACGCGCGCCAGTTCCTCGATCATGAACTTGCCGACGAGTGCCGCGTGCCACGACGTGCCGCACGCCACCATCGTCACCTTGTTCACCGCCGCGAGGTCGGCCGGGTCGATGGCGAGCTCGTCCAGAAAGGTCTGGGCGGAGTCCACTGACACGCGGCCCAGGATCGTCTCGCGCAGCGCGCGCGGCTGTTCGACGATCTCCTTGAGCATGAAGTGCTTGTAGCCGGCCTTCTCGGCCATGACGGGGTCCCAGGTGACCCTCGTCGGCGTGTGCGTGACCGGGGCGCCGTCGAGCGACCTGAACGTGGCGCCGGCGGGCGTGACCACCGCCATCTCGCGATCGTCCATGAAGACGACCGTCCGCGTATGCGCGAGGATCGCGGGCACGTCGCTCGCGACAAAATACTCACCGTCGCCAAGGCCGACCACAATCGGCGGCCCATTGCGCACGGCGACGAGCTTCTCCGGGTCGTCGGCCGAGAGCAGCACCAGCGCGAAGAGGCCGCGTACCCGCGCCATCGCACGCCGCACGGCGTTCTCGAGACCATCGCCGCGCGCCTCCTCCTGGACCAGATGGGCCACCACCTCGGTGTCGGTCTCCGACTGGAACGCGTGGCCCTTCGCCAGGAGCTCCCGCTTCAGCTCGAGGTAGTTCTCGATGATGCCGTTGTGCACCACCACCAGCCGTCCGCTACCGTCACGATGAGGATGCGCGTTCTCCTCGGTCGGCCGGCCGTGCGTGGCCCACCTGGTGTGGCCGAGGCCGTACTGGCCCTCCAGCGGCGACTTCGCGAGGACCTGCTCGAGGTTGGCCAGCTTGCCCGCGCTGCGACGGATATCGAGACGGCCGGCGTCGACCACGGCAATGCCCGCCGAGTCGTACCCGCGGTACTCGAGCCGCTTCAGGCCGTCGAGGATGACGGGGACGACAGGTTTCGAGCCGATGTAACCAATGATGCCGCACATCTACTTTTCGCTTCTCGCGGGTTGTGCGCGGCGGGTCACCCAGTCCGCCTTGATCTCCTGGCGGGCACGGCCAATGGCGAGCGCGTCGGCGGGGACGTCCTGGGTGACCGCCGACCCGGCGGCGACATAGGCGCGATCGCCGATCGTCACCGGGGCGACGAGCGTGGAGTTGCTCCCGACGAAGGCGCCCGTGCCGATCACGGTCCGGTGTTTGCGTGCGCCGTCGTAGTTGCAGGTGATGGTCCCGGCACCGATGTTCGAGCGCTCACCGACGATCGTGTCGCCCAGGTAGGCGAGGTGATTGGCCTTCGCGCCGTCGCCGAGCGAGGTGTTCTTCAGCTCGACGAAGTTGCCGACGCGGGCCCCGGAGCCGACGACCGATCCGGGCCTGAGGTGCGCAAACGGGCCGATGCTGCTGCCGGCCGCAATGGTCGACTCCACCACGACGGAGTGATTCAGCAGCGTCACGCGATCGCCGACCGTCGAGTTGACGATGCGGGTGCCTGAGTGAATCTCGCACGCCCCGCCGATGCGCGTCGATCCTTCGAGGTGCACGCACGGGTGAATCACGGTGTCCGGCCCGACCTGCACCCCGCTGTCGACGTAGGTCGTGGCCGGGTCGATCAGGGTGACCCCCGCGGCCATCAGTTCCTCGTTCTTCGCCTGTCGAACCATGCCACTGACCTCCGCCAGTTCCGATCGGCTGTTGATGCCCCGAATCTCGTCCGCGTTCGTCACCCGCCAGGTGGTCACGGCGCGGCCCTGTCGCCGATAGATGCCGACGAGGTCGGGCAGATAGTACTCGGCCTGGGCGTTGGCAGCCCCGATGCCGCGAAGGGCCTCGAAGAGCGGCGCGAGGTCGAAGGCGTAGATGCCCGAGTTGATCTCCCGGATCTCGCGTTCCGGCGGAGCGGCGTCGCGCTCCTCCACGATGCGGGCGATCTCGCCGTCGACCCGGACAACGCGGCCGTAGCCGAAGGGGCGCGGCACAACGGCCGTTACGACGGTGGCGGCCGCGGCTGCCTCGCGGTGCGTCCGGACCAGCGCCTGGAGCGTGGCCGGAGTGAGAAGCGGGACGTCACCCGAGAGGAGTACGACGGTGCCGGACCTGTCCTTCAGGATCGGCTCGGCCTGGAGCAGCGCGTGGCCGGTCCCCAGCTGTGGTTCCTGGACCACCGTGAAGAGCCCCGGCCGGTCGCCTAGGTGGCGGCGAACCTTGTCCGCCTCGTGGCCGATGACGACGGTGGTCGTCTCGGGATTCAGAGTCAAGGCGGCCTGAAGCACGCGGTCGACGAGGGCGACACCTGAGACGCGGTGAAGAACCTTCGGCGCGACGGACTGCATCCGGGTGCCCTTGCCTGCGGCCAGAATGACGATATGGATGGGGTTCACTGGCGTGGATCTTATCGGACGGAGCGGGCGACTGGATTTGGGTTAGTCTCGGACAGCCTCGTATACATATTTTGTCGAAAGCCCGAACTTTTCAGCAACCAACCGCGCCGCCGCCCTCTTGGAGCCACCGCTCTTTTCGGTCACTAAACCTATTTCGCGCTTAAGCACGTCCACTGACACCGCTTGATTCACGGTTCGGCCTTGTTCCGCCTTGGGTATGACGATGGTGAATTCGCCTTGGGGGTGGTTGAGATGTTGCAGAACTTGAGCAGGAGGGCCCGTCAAACACTCCTCATGAAGTTTGGTCAGTTCACGGAAGACCAAAATAGGTTGTTTCACAGAAACTTCCAATTCTTCGAGTGTTCTTCGGATGCGGTGGGGAGCTTCGAAGCAGACCACGGCCAGGTCGAGTTGATAATGGGCAAGGCGTTCGAACCATCTTTTTCTATCTTTTAACCTAATCGGTGGAAACCCCAGGAATGCGAACTCCGGATTGTCCAAGCCTGACAGGGAAATGGCTGTCGCGACTGCGCTTGGGCCGGGGACAGCAACGACGGTAACGCCGGCGCCTCTGGCCAGTCGCACGAGTTCGGCTCCGGGATCGGAAACGCCGGGCGTGCCCGCGTCCGACACGATGGCGACCGATTCGCCGCGGCTGAGGCGGGCGATCAGCTCGGATGCTCGCGAGCGTTCGTTGTGCTCGTGCAGGCTCAGGATCCGGGCCGGGATGCTGAAGTGTCGGAGGAGGTTGCCGGTCCGCCGGGTGTCCTCCGCGGCCACGATGGCGACGTCGCGCAGGATGCGAAGGGCGCGCGCCGAGATGTCCTCGAGGTGGCCGATCGGCGTGGCGACGACGAAGAGCGTACCGGCCATATTCTATTGTACCATTGGCAGATGGCCGCACGTCGGAGGGTGCGGCCGTGATCGCCTGACATGCACGCCGCGGAACCGCTCACACACTTCGTCGACGACTACCTGGCCTACCTCTACGAGGCCCGCCCGACCAACGCGACGCTCGACGGGGTGCACCTGCACGATGACCTCCTCGAGGATTTCCGGCGGTCTGCCATCGAGACGCACCTCGGGGCGCTGGCGGGGTTCGCCCGGCGTCTGGACGCGATCCCGGTGGGCCTGCTTCCCCTGCACGAGCAGGTGGACCACGGGATCATCGGGTCCAACATCCGCGCGCGGATGCACGAACTGGAGGACGTCCGGACGTGGGAGCGGAGCCCCCACCTCTACGCTGAGGTGCTGGCGTCGAGCCTGGCGGCCCAGGCCATTTTCACCTACGCGCCGGAAACCGAGCGCGCCCGCCGGGTCCTGTCGAAGCTCCACCAGGTGCCCCGGCTGATCCAGGCCGCCCGCGACAACATCAAGGAGCCCCCGGCGATCTTCATCAAGGTGGGCCTGGATACCTGGCGCGGCGTCAAGACCTTCATCGACGCCGACCTGCCCCGCGCGTTTTCGGGGGTGGACGACCTGCACCTCCTCTCGGATCTTGCCGACGCCTCGACCGAGGCCGTGCAGGCGGTGAGCGGCTACATCGACTATCTCGAGAACGACCTCCGCCCCCGGGCGAAGGGATCGTTCCGACTGGGCCGTGAGCGCTTCGAGCAGAAGCTACGTCTGGAGGAGGGCATCGGTATCCCTGTCGAGCGGCTCCTCACCATCGCGCTGCGCGAGCTCGCGAACACGCAGGAGGCGTTTCGGGACGTCGCCGGGCGGATCAACGGCGGCGACCCGATGGGCGCGTGGCGGAAGGCGCGGGAGTCCTACCCCGCGCCCGGCACCCTCATCGCGACCGCGCGTGGGCAGATGGAGGAACTGCGGACGTTCCTTGCGCGCAATCCCGTGGTGGACCTGCCGGCGGGCGACGGTGTCGACGTGGCGGCCACGCCGGAGTTCTTCCGCTGGTCGTTCGCCAGCATGTGGACGCCGGGGCCGTTCGAGACGCGCGCCTCGCGCGCCGTGTACTACCTGACCGACGCCGACGCCGCATGGCCCGAGGACCGGAAGCGCGAGCACCTGCGCGACTTCAACCTGCCGACCCTGTGGACCATCTCCATCCACGAGGTGTATCCCGGCCACTACCTGCACTACCAGCACCTCCGCCGCGTGGCGTCGAAGGTGCGGCGCTCGACGCTCTTCGCGCCCGCGTCGTACGTGGAAGGCTGGGCGCACTACTGCGAGCAGATGATGCTGGAGGCCGGATTCGGCCGCGGGGACCACGCGCTCAAGCTGGGACAGCTCGGCGAGGCGCTGGTCCGCCTGGCGCGCTTCGTCGTGGGGATCCGGCTGCACACCGAGGACTGGTCGGTGGAGCAGGGCGTGCGCTTCTTCAAGGAGGAGGCATTCCTCGAGGACTCCAGCGCGCGGCGCGAAGCCGAGCGCGGCACGTTCGATCCGACCTACCTCGTGTACTCGGCCGGCAAGCTGATGCTGCTCAAGCTGCGCCACGACTGGCACGAAGAACAGCGCGGCAGGCCCTCGCTGCGCGCGTTCCACGACACCTTCCTCGCGCAGGGCGCGGCCTCGTTCCCCGCCCTCCGGCGCCTCATGCTGGACCGCGCGGCCGGCGACGTCCTGGAGTGATCCTCACCATGCCCCTGTACGAATACCAGTGCGACGCGTGCGCCCATCGTTTCGAGGTCATTCAGAAGTTCTCGGATGCTCCCCTCGACACCTGTCCGAAGTGCGGCGGTGCGGTGAAGAAGCTGCTCTCGTCCCCGGCGATCCAGTTCAAGGGGTCGGGCTGGTACATCACCGACTACGCCCGCGCAGGCAAGACCGAGGCCGCCACCGCGGCAGCGGGCAAGCACGAATCGGGTGCGTCCTCCGGCGAGGGCACGTCCGAGACGAAGGCCGCGGCGAAGAAGGAATCGACGCCTAACCCTTCGACGTCGGCGTCAAGTTGAGCGCGTCCAGGTACTCGCGGAGCGGTCCCGCGAGATCCGGGCGCTTCAGCGCGAAATAGACCACGGCTTTCAGGAATCCCAGCTTGTTGCCGGTGTCGTGCCGCACGCCGTCGATCTCGCAGGCGTAGAGCGGCCGCGACTGCAGCAGGCGCCGCAGGCCGTTGGTCAGCTGGACTTCGCCGGAGCGATCACGGGTGGTCTCCCGGAGGGCGCCGAAGATGTCGGGCGTGAGGATGTAGCGCCCGATGATGGCCAGGTTCGATGGCGCCTCGTGGCGCGGCGGCTTCTCGACGAGGTCCTTGATGCGATGGACCCCGCGGCCCAGCTCCGGCGCGGGCTCCACGTCCACGATGCCATAGCTCGAGACCTGATCCTCGGGCACGCGTTCCACGGCGACGACCGGGCCGCCGGCCCGCTCGAACACGTCGATCATCTGCGTCAGTGCCGGCGGGTCCGCGTCGATCACGTCGTCGCCGAGCACGACGGCGAAGGGCTCGCCCGCGACGACGGCCTCGGTCACCAGCACGGCGTGGCCCAGGCCGAGCGGCTCGCCCTGGCGGACGTAGGACACGGCGATCAGGCGCGAGATCGCGCGAATCTCCTCCAGCTGCTCGAGCTTGCCCCGGCTCTCCAGGAACGTCTCGAGCTCGGTGGAGACGTCGAAGTGATCCTCGATGGCGTTCTTGCCGCGGCCCGTCACGAGGATGAGGTTCGACACGCCAGCCGCGACGGCCTCCTCCACGCCGTACTGGATGGTGGGCTTGTCCACCAGGGGCAGCATCTCCTTGGGTTGCGCCTTCGTGGCTGGCAGCAAGCGGGTGCCGAGGCCGGCGGCGGGAAAGACGGCTTTGCGGACGGCGGAGGGCATCCGAACTAGAATAATGCACTCGAATCATGCTCGACCCTGTTTTCGTCCGTGATCACCTCGACGAGGTGCGCCAGGGGCTCCAGTCGCGGGGCCTCGATGCCGGCACCGAGCTGGAGCAACTGGCCTCGCTCGAGGCCCACCGCCGCCGCCTCATTCCCCAGGTGGAGGGCCTGAAGCGCGAGCAGAACACGGCGGGCGACGAGGTGGCGCGTGCCAAGCGCCAGGGACTGGACGCCTCGCACATCTTCGAGGCCAACCGGCAGCGCGCCCAGAGGATCAAGCAGCTGGACATCGAGCTGGACCAGATCGAGCGGCACCGGACGACGATCCTCGAGACGCTGCCGAACCTGCCGCACGCCAGCGTGCCACAGGGAGCTTCCTCCGCCGACAACCAGGTGGTGCGCACCTGGGGCGATCCGCCGGTGCTGGACTTCGAGCCGAAGGCGCACTGGGATCTCGGCCCCGACCTCGGCATCATCGACTTCGAGCGCGCCACGAAGATCTCGGGCGCTCGCTTCGCCGTGCTGATGGGCGCCGGCGCGCAGCTCGAGCGCGCCCTCATCAACTTCATGCTGACGCTGCACACCACGAAGCACGGCTACACCGAAGTGGAGCCGCCATTCCTGGTGTCGGGTTCGACGCTCTACGGCACGGGACAGCTGCCGAAGTTCGAGCAGGACCTGTTCAAGATCTCCGGCGACTGGGATCTCTACCTCATCCCGACGGCCGAAGTGCCGGTCACGAACCTCTATCGGGGCGAGATCCTGGATGGTCGACAGCTCCCGCTGAAGTACACGGCCTACACGCCGTGCTTCCGCAGCGAGGCCGGCTCACACGGCGCCGACGTGCGCGGTCTCATCCGGCAACACCAGTTCGACAAGGTGGAGCTGGTGAAGTTCACGACGCCCGAGACGTCCTACGACGAGCTGGATCGCCTGACGGCGGACGCCGAGCAGGTGCTGCGGGTGCTGGGACTGCCGTACCGGACTGTCGTGCTCTGCACCGGCGACATCGGCTTCTCGTCCGCGAAGACCTATGACATCGAGGTGTGGCTGCCGAGCCAGCAGACCTACCGCGAGATCTCGTCGTGCTCGAACTGCGAGGCGTTCCAGGCGCGGCGCGCCAATATCAAGTACCGCCCGGGCGGCGTGGGCAAAGCCGAGTACGTGCACACGCTGAACGGCTCGGGCCTGGCCGTGGGGCGCACGCTGATCGCAATTCTCGAGAACTACCAGCAGAAGGACGGCTCGGTGGTGGTGCCCGAGGCGCTCCGCCCCTTCATGGGCGGGCGGGAGCGGATCGACGCGAAATAGCACGGTGCGGAGGGATGGCCGAGTGGTCGATGGCGGTGGTCTTGAAAACCACTGTGCGGGAAACCGTACCGGGGGTTCGAATCCCTCTCCCTCCGCCAGATTCACGTCCAGGGAGCGAAGCGCCCGGCGAATGCCAGGAGCGACCCGGCACCAATCCCGTGCTGCGCTTCGCCCCCGACGGCGGCACGTCGTACAATGGCCTCGACCGATGACCCTCAAACCGATGTCGAGCGCGCTTCTGGTGTTCCTGCTTGCGGCGTGCGGAGGACAACCGAGCATGCCGTTCCAGACCACCGACACAACTTCGGGCAACGGCCCAGAAGCCACGCCGGGCCGCACCGTCGCCGTCCACTACACAGGGTGGCTGTACGACGACAGCCGGCCTGAGAAGAAAGGGACGAAGTTCGACAGCTCGCGCGACCGGAACGAGCCGTTCGAGTTCTCGCTCGGCGCCGGCGAGGTCATCCGCGGATGGGACGAGGGCGTGAAAGGCATGAAGGTGGGCGGCAAGCGCGTCCTCACCATCCCGCCCGACATGGGCTACGGCGCACGCGGCGCCGGCGGCGTCATCCCGCCGAACGCCACGCTGCTCTTCGAAGTCGAGCTGCTCGGCGTGAAGTAACGAGCGCCTCCGGGGGCCGGCCATCGCCCCGGCCTCCTTTCGCGCGCCTTCCTGATTCCAGCCGTGGACTGTCGGCACTTCGGGGTGTGCGGTGGCTGCAGCGTACCGGGTGTGCCCTACGCCCGACAGCTGGCCGGCAAGCAGGCGCGGCTGGCCGGCTGGTTCCCGGACGTTGAACCGGCCGCGATGGTGCCGTCTCCCGTCGAGGGAGGCTTCCGGCACAAGGTGGCGTTCGTCTTCGCGCCAGGCACCGGAAGCTCCAACCTCCTGATGGGGCACTACCAAGCCGGATCCGCGCGCATCGTCCCCGTCGAAGAATGTCCGGTCCACAGCGATCGAGGCAACCATCTCGCCTTCGCTCTTCGAGGGCACCTCGCCCTCGGTCGTGTGCCGCCGGGCGTGCTGCGGCACGTCCTCGTACGGACGACGGATGATGGGAGGGAGGCGGTGATGATGCTGGTCGTGACCGCCAACCACCGGTCGCTGCGAGGGCCGGTGCGGGCGCTGCTCGATTCGCCCGCTCGTCCGGACGGCTTCTTCGTGAACAGCCACGACCGCCCGGGGCCATTCATGGTGGGCCGCGAGACCATCCGGATCGACGGCCGGGCGCACGTGCGAGAGGAGATGCTCGGCACGAGCTTCCTCATCTCGCCGACGGCGTTCTTCCAGACGAACGTGAGGGCGGCGCGCGAGCTGCTGCGCCTGGTGCTGGACCTGGTTGACGGCGCGGACCGCGTGCTCGATCTCTACAGCGGCAGCGGCCTGTTCGCCATCCCGCTCGCCCGGCGCGGCTCTCGCGTCGTGGCCGTGGAGGAGAACCGGCAGGCCGTGAACGACGCCGAGGCCAACCTGCGGTTGAACCGGGTGGCCGACGACAGCGTCCGGTTGCTGGCGGCACGGACTGAGGACGCGATGGCGCGGCTCTCGCGGGAGCGCTTCGAGGGTGTCGTCCTGGACCCGCCGCGGCAGGGCTGCCCGGACGCCGTGCTCGACGCGGTCGTGAGGCTCGGGGCCCGGCGCGTCATCTACGTGTCGTGCAACCCTCAACGGCTGGCCCTGGAGAGGCCCCGGATCGAGCGCGCGGGCTACCGTCTGTCGCGCCTGCGGGGCGTGGACATGTTTCCCCATACCGACCACATCGAGGCGGTCGCGACGTTCGAGCGAGCGAGCACGCGATGAACCAGGCACAGGCGAGGGAGCCACGGCCGGCGTCGACCGTCGTGGTGGTGCGGCCGTCGGCGGGAGGCGGCGCCGAGGTGCTGCTGGTGAAGCGCAACGATCGCGTGGCCTTCATGGCGGGCGCGTTCGTCTTCCCCGGCGGTCGCGTGGACGACGCCGATCACGCGCACGCGGATGACGGACGGTTCCTGCGCCAGCCCCCGCGGTTCGCGGACCTCCCCGTCGCCCAGGAACTGCCCTATCGGGTCGCGGCGGTTCGGGAACTGGCCGAGGAGGCGAACGTCACCATCGGCGTGGACGACCTGGAGCCGTTCGCGCACTGGGTCACACCGGCGATCGAGGCCCGCCGGTACGACACGCGCTTCTTCCTGGCCGTCATGCCGGCCGGGCAGAACGCCAGGCACGATGGGGGAGAGATGACCGAACTCGCCTGGCTTGCGCCGTCGGACGCGATCCAGCGCTGCCGTCGTGGCGAGATCATGCTGCCGCCGCCCACGTGGACGACCCTCCGCCAACTGGAGCGCCACCGCACCGTGGAGGACGCCGTCCACTGGGCGCGGCAGCGTTCCATCGTGCGCGTCGAGCCGGGTTTCGTGAGGGCGGCCGGGGAAAGCATCCTCACCCTGCCCGGCGATCCGACGTTCCCAACGATTGAAGGGTGGGACGTGCCCGAGGAAACGCGCTTCGTGCTGAAGGAGGGCCAGGGCTGGCTACCGAGGCGGGAGTAGAGACCCGCACCTGCCCGCATCCGCCCGCGCCCAGTCAGTCGGTGTTGATGAACCGATAGAGCACCCGGATCAGGCGGTACGCCTCGGGCATCGAGGCGCGCGAGAACTGGACGACGTCGGGCGCGACGACGGTGATGTCGCTGAAGGCGGCGGCGACTTCGGGGATGATGACGTTGCGGAACTGCATCCGCACCTGGTAGCTGGCAAGGCGCTCGGGAGCAGGCTTGCGCGCGGACTGGACGCCCTCGCGGGACGCAGCCTGGATGTCCTTTCGGGCCTCGGCCAGCGGCTTCAACTCGACCGCCCGCGTGTTGATGGCGCGCTTCACGGCGACGCCGCGGACGCCGGGAACCGCGCGCGCCACCTCCTCCACCGCGGCGTCATCTCCGCTGACCGCAACGACCGGGACGCCGTACCATCGGGCGAGCGCGGCGTTCATCCCGCCCTCGCCGACCGAGGCGCCGTTGACCTGGAGATCCCGGACGACGCCCGAGCCGGTATGGGCGAACAGGCCGCGCGCCGCGTCGGCCTTGGCGTGGTAGCCGACGAAGATGATGGCGTCGAAGGTTTCGTCGAGCCCCTCCATCATCCCGTAGCGCTTGAAACTGTGGCTGATGAGGCGCGCGCGCGGGTCGAGATCCTCGGGGAGCAGGTTGCGCTGGCTGCCGTGCGAGTCGTTGACGACCACGTCCGTCGCCCCGCCCTCGAAGGCGCCGCGGATGGCCGCGTTGGCGTCCTCGGCCATCAGCCTGCGCGCGCGGCCGTACTCCGCCCCACCCGCGCTCGTCTGGTCATCGCCGTTGACGCCCGAGATGCCTTCCATGTCGACGGAGATGTAGACCTTCTTCCCCTGCGCTCCGGCCGGTGTCACCGGGAACGCGAAGGACACGAAGGACACGAAGAGCATGGCCACGAGACCGGAACGTTCTGGAGTCACAGGGGAGCCTCGATCAACTCGGTGTTGTGTCGAACGCCGGGGCCGGGCCCGCGTGCGGCGGGTCCCGACCCGGATCTCCGAAATTCTCGTGTTCGTCCTGACCTTCGTGTTCGTCGTGAAGGATCAGCCCGCCGGCTGGAGCGCGGTCTCGACGAACTGCTGCTCCGGCAGCGCGCCGAGGATCTCGATGCTGTCGTTGACGATGGTCTTGGGGACCCCTGTCACGTGGTGCTTCCGCGACAGGTCCATGAAGGAGGTGGCCTCCACGGCCGTAGCCGTGATGTGCGGGCTGCTGAACGCCATCTTGTGCGCGAGGACGACCGCCCTCGGGCAGTGCGGTCAAGTCGGGGTGGAGAAGACCTTGATCTCGGTAGGCGAGGTGACCGCCTCCAGCATCTTCACCGTGGCGGGCTCGAGCTCCACCTGGCCGGTGCCGGCGATCAGGATGGACTCGACAAGGGGGACGAACTCGTAGCCGGTGGGCGCTCCGAGGAAGCGCATCCGGGTGTCCTCGCCGTTCCGGAGCACGACAATGGCGGGCTCTCGCTCGACGGCGTACCTGGCGCGGTCTTCGGTGTCGAGCACGAAGTTCTTCTCGACGACCGAGATCCTGTCGTTGAGGGAGGCCACCTCGTCGAGGACCTGCTTGGCGACGGGTCCGCCCTCGGAACCGCCGATGGTCTGGGTGAACAGGAGGAGCGTGACCGGGGTATCAATGGCCGAGAGGTGCTGCCGCAGCACCTGGGCATCGTTGTCGGAAAGGAGTCCCATCTCCGGATTATAGGCCCGGCCCGTCGGGCCCTGCCGGCGATCAGAACTTGAACAGGTCGTCGAACGCCTTGCGCGCCGTGGACGAGGGGACGGACCCTTTGTCACCCGCCGCCGGAACGGCGCCGGCCGCGGTGGTTTCGCGCTCGAGGCTGGTCCGCGCCTCGAAGAAGGCGCAATCGTTGGCCACGTCCTTCGGGGACACGCGCGCGGGCACCGGCCGCGCGCATTCGAACCGTGCCGCGGGATCGAAGTGCGTGCACTGCACGCACGAGCGGAGATCCTGCTGGCATTTCGGGCAGGTACTGCGGGAGAGGATCTGCGCGTCCACGAGGGTCCCGCAGCGCGCGCAGCGGGCGACCTCGCGGTAGCCCATCATGCGCGGGTTGCGGGCGCCCTCCGACGAGATGCGCCGCGCGCCGGCCGGGGCCCCCGGCTCGCGCGCGGGTCTCTGGCCGGCCGGCGCCGGGCGCTCGCGCCCATCGTCCTGATACCCGCGCTGACGGTACTTGCGGTCGCTCACCTACGCCTCACCCTTGGGATGCATGGTCTTGCCTCCAACCACGGTGCGGGCGACCTGGATGGTCTTGATCTCGTCGGGGTTCACGTCGTGGGGATCCTTCGCCAGCATGACGAAGTCGGCGTGCTTGCCGGGTGTGATGGAGCCCTTGACGGTTTCCTCGTGGGACGCGTACGCGCCGTGGATGGTGGCAATCGTCAGCGCCTCGTCCACCGAGACACGCTGCCTGGGGCCCCAGACGTGCCCGCTGAAATCCTTGCGCGTGACCATGCTCTGGAGGGCCATCAGCGGCTCGAATGGTCCAGGCCCGTAATCCGACGCTCCGGGAACGGGAATGCCGTACTCGAGGAAGGACTTGTGGGCGAACATCCAGTTCATCTTCTCGTCGCCGTATTCCTTCCACTTCTCGCCGTGGTAGTGGGCGTAGGTCCAGAACGGCGTGGGGATGACGCCGAGCGCCTTGATGCGGCCGAGCAGATCCGGGTTCACCAGCGAGCAGTGCTCGATGCGGTTGCGCGGGTCGGGCCGCGGCCACTGCTTCTGCACGCGCTCGTAGGCCTTCAGCACCATGTCGATGGTGACGTCGCCGTTGGCGTGAATGGCGACGCGGAAGTTGTGGCGCCACGCGTCCTCGACGGCCTGGTCGATCTCCTGCTGCGTCATGGTGAGGATGCCATAGTCGTCGGTGCCGACGTACGGCGTGCTCATGCGCATGGTGCGCTCGGAGGCGGAGCCGTCGGCCCCGAACTTGACGCCCACGACGCGAATCCACTCGTCGCCGAAGCCGGAGTGGATGCCCGCGGCCTTGAAGCCGGCGAAGGTGTCGGCGCCGCGCGCGAGGAAGCCCACGCGATGACGCAGCTCGCCGTTGGCGCGCGCGTCCTCGTAGGCCTGAATACGGTCGCGGTTCGCGCCGGCGTCGTGCACGGACGTGAGGCCCGCCGCGGTGAGCAGCTCCGAGATGTAGCGCATGCCGTTCCGCCCGCGCTCCCGCTGCTGCTCGGGCGTGAAGGTCTCGCGCGTCCCCACCTTGGCGAAGACGCCGCGCGCGAGTTCGGCCACGCGGCCGGTGTGCTCCCCGCTCTCGTCCCGGAAGAACCGGCCGTGATCCGGATCCGGCGTGTCCTTCGTGATGCCCGCCAGCTCGAAGGCCTTCGAGTTGTACCAGCTCGTGTGCCCGCCACGGTGGTTCACCACCAGCGGATGGTCGCGGGTCACCTCGTCCAGGAAGCGCTTCGTCAGGACGACGTCGAGCTTCGTGTCGTCGAACATGATGCCTTCGACCCACTGGCCCGGCGGCGTCTTGTCGGCCTTCGCCTTGAGGGCCGCCTGCAGCTCGCGCACGCGCGGCACGTTGGCATTCACGCTGTAGAGCTCGCCGACGCCGCTGACGTGACAGTGGGTGTCGGTGAAGCCAGGCGTGACCGTCATGCCGCCGGCGTCGAGCACGCGCGTGCGCGCGCTCGCGAGGTTGCGGATGTCGGCCGTCGACCCGACCGCGATGAAGCGGCCGTCCTTGACGGCGAAGGCCTCGGCCCGCGGGCGGGCTGGGTCGACCGTGTAGACACGCGCGTTGACCACGACGAGGTCGGCCTCGAAGACCGGCGTGGTCGCGGGTGCTGGCTGGGCGTCGGCGGCCGCGAGGTCGTCGAGCCCGGAGGAGGCGACGACGCCGGCTCCCGCCAGCGCCGCGCCGATGCCGAGAAACTCGCCCCGTGAGATGCGCTTCATAGCGCAGACTCTAGCAAAGATCTCCGGCAAAAAAGGGACAAAGAGAAGGGACCAACGCCGAAAAGCGAGACGTGGCGAGCGGGAAGCCGCCGGTGGCCTGCCGCGTGACCGCCGTCTCTGTGACTTCAGGCGGCGCGGAGGCCCGACGAAGCGTGCCAGGGCCGCGGGGGCGGCCCTGGCACTGGTTGCACCGGGGCCACAACGAGGGGAAGCGCCGGATGCCGCCGCCCAGCATGAGTGAGCAGCATGACTGTTATGCGACAAGGGCATGGCGATGTCAAGCTGCCGGGCCCGCCGCCGGGCAGGAACGGCGGCCGATGGGTTTCGTCGATTCGCGGGCACAGCCCGCCACCTCGGACCCGCAGCTCTTGCCCGACGGCCAGAATTCTCAGTCGAGCAGTATGCCGATTCGCCGGATGGGTCGCGGCGTGATGCCGCTTGCCGGCGGCCCGGCGCGGCAGGTGACGCCGCCCGCCGCGACCGACGACGTGTCGGACGCTGCCCGCTGATCGTCGCCACCCATGGCGGCCTCGCCGATCCCATGGCCAAGGTGAAGACCCCGACGATCTTGCTCGTGGGCGAAGAGGATCCGCGCGGGCCGCTGCCGCAGTCCGTGGAGATGTACCGCGCGCTGCGCAGCTACGGCGTGCCGACGCATCTGTACGTGGTCCCGCAAGAGGGGCAGGTGGACGGAGCTGCGGCACCGGCTGTTCAAGCCGCACGTGGAGATGGCGTGGTTCGAGCGGCGGGTGCACTGGCGCACGGACAGGTGGGAGCCAATCCCGGCAGGGGCGAGGGCGGACGAGGCACCGCGCAGCAGCTCGTCGAACGTCAACAGGTAGCAGCTCGGGTGAATGGCAGACCCAACATCTAGTCGAGTTCTACGACTGTCGAGCTGGCTTCACGCCCGCCAGGAATTCCTCATATACGTGGGCGGGGCGCGCCGTGTTCCTTGAACCCCGCGCGTTCTCTGTGATAAAAACCTACTTGCGAAAATCTTCACAAATAGCTCCTGAAGGCCAAAGCGCGGTAGAGTGCTGCGTTTTGCAGTGGGGGAGTGTGTAGGGGACATGCAGGTATTCCCGAAGAGCGCCAATTACTGGTCGCGGGGCAGCATCATCGCCGGGCTGTTCGTCCTGGCGAGCCTGGGATGGGTGATCCTCACCATCCAGCGATCCGACTTCGTCACCCAGGCCAATCAGTTCATCGAGCAGCCGGTCCAGTTCAGCCACCAGCACCACGTCGGCGGCATCGGGATCGATTGCCGGTACTGTCACACCGCGGTCGAGGTCTCGACCTCGGCCGGCATCCCGCCCACGAAGACGTGCATCAACTGCCACTCGCAGATCTGGTCGACGAGCCCGTACCTCGAGCCGGTGCGCGCGAGCTTCCGCGATGACACCCCGCTCCAGTGGATTCGTGTCCACGACCTGCCGGACTTCGTCTACTTCAACCACAGCATCCACGTGAAGCAGGGCGTGGGCTGCGAGACGTGCCACGGGCGCGTCGATCGCATGCCTCTCATGTTGCAGAAATCGTCGCTCCAGATGGAGTGGTGCCTCGACTGCCACCGGAATCCTTCGCAATACGTCCGCCCGCGCGATCAGATCACGACGATGGGGTACCAAGTGCCGGACGGGACCACGCAGGCCGAACTCGGCGCCCAGCTCGTGAAGGCCTACAACATCGCGGGCGTCGAGCACATGACCAGCTGCTCGGTCTGCCACCGCTAGACCCGACGACGTGACGAAGAGCCCGAAGGACGACATGAGCGCAGAGTCTCTCGACATCAAGGCGATCCGCGAGCGGCTGGAGAAGGCCGGCGGGCCGCAGTACTGGCGCAGCCTCGAATCGGTCGCCGAGACCCCGGAGTTCCAGGAGTTCCTGCACCGCGAGTTCCCGGCGAACGCATCGGAGTGGACCGACCCGGTCGGCCGCCGCTCGTTTCTCAAGCTGATGGGCGCCTCGGCGGCGCTGGCGGGCGTGAGCGCCTGCACGGTACAGCCGACGGAGCTCATCGTGCCCTACGTGCGGCAGCCCGAGGAGGAAATCCCCGGCAAGCCGCTCTTCTTTGCCACGGCCATGGCCCTTGGCGGCGTGGCCACGGGTCTGCTCGTCGAGAGCCACCAGGGCCGGCCGACGAAGGTCGAAGGCAACCCGGACCACCCGGGCAGCCTGGGCGCCACGGACCTCTTCGCGCAGGCCTCCGTGCTGACGCTGTACGACCCCGACCGTTCGCAGTCGCTCGTGCAGCTGGGAGAAATCCGGCCCTGGGCGACGTTCCTGACCGCGGTGAAGTCCGCGCTGTCGGGCCAGGCGGCGTCCAAGGGTGCGGGCCTGCGGATCCTCACCGAGACGGTGAGCTCGCCGACGCTCGCCGCGCAGATCCAGCAGATCCTGACGGCGTATCCCGAAGCGAAGTGGGTGCAGTGGGACGCGATGCCGCGCGACAACGCGCGGGCCGGGGCGCGTGTCGCGTTCGGCGAGCCCGTCGAGCCGCTCTACGACTTCACGAAGGCCGACGTCGTGCTCGCGCTCGACGCGGACTTCCTCGCGTCGGACGGTCCGGCCAACCTGCGCTACACGCGCCAGTTCGCCTCGCGGCGGCGCATCGAAGGCACCGGCGAGGGCCTCAACCGCCTCTACGTGGCGGAAACGGCCCATTCGGTCACGGGCGCGAAGGCCGACCATCGGCTGCCGATGAAGTCGAGCCAGGTGGACGGCTTTGCGCGCGCGGTCGCGTCGCGCGTCGGCGTGGCTGTCACGGGCGCGGCGCCCGCCGGCACCGAGGCCGCGGCCGAGGCCATCGCGAAGGATCTCGCGGCGCATCGCGGGCGCTGCCTGGTGATCGCGGGCGACGCCCAGCCGGCGGGCGTGCACGCGCTGGCCCACGCGATGAACGACGCGCTCGGCAACGCCGGGCAGACCGTGACCTACGTGGCACCCCCCGAGGCCGTGCCGAGCGAGCAGGTGGCGGATCTTCGCGCGCTGGCGAGCGACGTGGACGCCGGCCGCGTGCAGATGCTCGTGATCGTGGGCGAGTCGAACCCGGTGCTGTCGGCGCCGGCAGACCTGAACTTCGCCGACGCGCTGGGCAAGGTGCCGATGCGTGTCCACTCCGGGCTCTTTCTCGACGAGACGGCGGTGCTCTGCCACTGGCACGTGCCGGCCGCACACTACCTCGAGGCCTGGAGCGACGCCCGCACGATCGACGGGACCGCGTCCATCGTGCAGCCGCTCATCCAGCCGATGTACGGCGGCAAGTCGGCACACGAGGTGGTGGCCACGCTGACCGACCTGCCGGATCGCAACGGCTACGACATCGTCCGCGAGTACTGGATGAAGCAGTCGACGGCGGCGGGCGACGCGGCCGCCTTCGAGAGGGCGTGGCGGCGCTGGCTGCACGACGGGGTCATCGAGGGCACAGCCCATGCACCGAGGCCGGTGGCTGTGGTGGCGGACTGGGCGTCCCGCGCGACGCCGGTCGCGGCCGTGTCGGGGCTCGAGGTGAACTTCCGCCGCGATCCCACGGTGTACGACGGGCGCTTCGCCAACAACGGCTGGCTGCAGGAGACGCCGAAGCCGATGACGAAGCTCACGTGGGACAATGCCGCGCTCATCGCGCCGCGGACGGCCGAGTCGCTGGGCGTGGAGAACGGCGACGTGCTGGAGCTTCGCCACGAGGGGCGGCTGCTTCGTGTCCCCGCGTGGATCACGCCGGGCCATGCGGCCGATGCCGTGACCCTCACCGTGGGGTACGGGCGGACGCGTGCCGGCCGGGTGGGGAACGGCATGGGCTTCAACGCCTATGCGCTGCGCGGGAGCGCCTCGCCCTGGTACGGCGCGGCTGAGGCCACCGCGAGCGGCGACGAGTACGCGCTCGTGAGCACCCAGGACCACTGGGCGCTCGAGGGGCGCAACGTCGTCCGCTCGGCCCATCTCGAGGAGTTCAAGGCGAAGCCGGGCTTCGCGCGCGAGATGGAGCACCTGAAGCTGGACCAGACCATCACGCTGCTGCCGCACAAGGAATACACCGGCTACGCCTGGGGCATGGCCATCGACATCAACGCCTGCACGGGCTGCGGCGCGTGCGTGGTGGCGTGCGTGGCCGAGAACAACATCCCGGTCGTCGGCAAGGAGGAGGTTCGGCGCAACCGCGAGATGCACTGGCTGCGCGTGGACCGCTATTACTCCGGCAGCCTCGACAACCCGGACACGTACTTCCAGCCAATGCCCTGCCAGCAGTGCGAGAACGCGCCCTGCGAGGTGGTGTGCCCGGTGGCGGCGACGACGCACAGCGCGGAAGGCCTGAACGACATGGTCTACAACCGCTGCGTGGGCACGCGGTACTGCTCGAACAACTGCCCCTACAAGGTGCGGCGCTTCAATTTCCTGCTCTACCAGGACTGGGACACGCCGCAGTTCAAGCTGCAGCGGAACCCGGACGTCACGGTGCGGAGCCGCGGCGTGATGGAGAAGTGCACGTACTGCGTCCAGCGCATCAACGCGGCGCGCGTCCAGTCGAAGCACGAGGAGCGGCAGATCCGCGACGGCGAGGTGATGACGGCGTGCCAGTCGGTGTGCCCGGCGGAGGCCATCGTGTTCGGGAACATCAACGATCCGGACAGCCGGGTGGCGAGGCTGAAGGCGAGCCCGCTCAACTACTCGCTGCTGGCGGAGCTGAACACGCGGGCGCGGACGACCTACCTGGCGGCGGTGCGGAACCCGAACCCCGACCCGGCGCTGCCGGCGAACCCGGGCGTGGGCGGGCACCACGCCCCGACTGAGCACGAAACGGCGGGCGAACACTGATGGCGAACAACGTTCACGCACAGGCCAGGGCGACGGCGGTCCTCGAGGCCCCGGTCATCGGGCCGGGCCACGACTTCGAGACCGTCACCGAGACGGTCGCGCAGATCCCGCTGGCGAAGCGGACACCGCTCGGCTGGGTCCTCGGTTTCCTCATCGGCTTGTCGCTGCTGATGCTCCTGCAGGCGTCGCTCGGCTACCTGGTGGTCAAGGGCATCGGCATCTGGGGCACGAACATCCCGGTCGGCTGGGCCTTTCCGATCGTCAACTTCGTCTGGTGGATCGGCATCGGCCACGCCGGGACGCTCATCTCGGCCATCCTGCTGCTCTTCAAGCAGCAGTGGCGCATGTCGATCAGCCGCTTCGCGGAGGCGATGACGATCTTCGCCGTGGCCTGTGCCGCGATCTTCCCGGTGTTCCACACCGGCCGCCCGTGGCTGGCGGCCTACTGGCTGTTCCCGTACCCGAACACCATGGCGCTCTGGCCGCAGTTCCGCAGCCCGCTCATCTGGGACGTGTTCGCGGTCTCGACCTACGCGACCGTGTCGATCGTGTTCTGGTACGTGGGCCTGGTGCCGGACCTGGCGACGATGCGCGACCGCGCGGCCTCGCGCGTGAAGAAGGTCGTCTTCGGCCTCTTCTCGCTGGGCTGGCGTGGCTCGGCGCGCCACTGGCACCGCTACGAGGTCGCCTCGCTCATCCTGGCCGGCCTCTCCACCCCCCTGGTGCTGTCGGTGCACACCGTGGTGAGCTTCGACTTCGCGGTGTCGGTGATGCCCGGGTGGCACGCCACGATCTTCCCGCCGTACTTCGTCGCCGGCGCCATCTACTCGGGCTTCGCGATGGTGCTGACGCTGGCCATCCCCATCCGGGCGGCCTATCGCCTCGAGGATCTCATCACGATGCGGCACATCGACAACATGGCGAAGGTCATGCTGGCGACGGGCCTCATGGTCGGCTACGGCTACACGATGGAGGCGTTCTACGCCTGGTACAGCGGCAGCTTCTACGAGCAGCAGATGATGTGGAACCGCATGTTCGGCCCCTATGGCTGGTCGTACTGGATGCTCATCTCCATCAACGTGGGCATGGTGCAGTTCCTGTGGTTCAAGAGCGTCCGCGAGAACACGAAGCTGCTCTTCGTCATCTCGCTGCTGGTCAACGTGGGCATGTGGCTGGAGCGGTTCGTCATCGTGGTCACGACGCTGGCGCGCGACTTCATCCCTTCGTCGTGGGGGATGTACTACCCGACGTTCTGGGACTTCGCGACCTACTTCGGCACCATCGGCCTGTTCCTGACGCTGTTCTTCCTGTTCATCAGGTTCGTGCCGATGATTTCGATGTTCGAGGTCCGGACGCTGCTGCCGCAGGCCAAGGTCGAGACCGATCACCATGGGGGGCACTGAGGCGATGGCGCACGCTGCTGAACGGGAGAATCCGCTCTACGGGGTGATGGCCGAGTTCGACTCGGTCCAGGCGCTGGTGGATGCGTCGAAGCGCGCCGTGGCGGCGGGCTTCACGAAGATGGAGGCGTACTCCCCCATCCCCGTGGAGGAGCTGAACGACATCATCCACAGGAAGCGGACGAAGCTCTCGCAGATCGTCCTGGCGGGCGGCCTGACGGGCATGGCGACCGGCTTCGCGATGCAGTACTGGATGTCGGCCGTGGACTACCCGATGAACATCGGCGGCCGGCCCTACGCGACGTGGACGGCATTCGTCGTGCCGTCCTACGAGCTGACCATTCTCTTCTCGGCGCTCGCGGCGGCCATCGGGATGTTCGCCCTGAACGGCCTGCCGCAGCCCTACCACCCCGTCTTCAACGTGGAGCGGTTCTCGATGGCCAGCTCCGACAAGTTCTTCCTGGTGATCGAGTCGGCGGACCCGCGCTTCGACCACGGGGGCACGACCCGGTTCCTCGGCGAGCAGGGCGCGAAGGGAGTGTACGACGTTGCGGCGTAATCTATTCGTCGTGGTGCTGCTCGCGCTCGGCGCGGGAGCGTGCCGCCAGGACATGCACGACACCCCCCGCTACGAGGCGTACGAGTCCAGCGCGTTCTTCGCGGACGGGAAGGCGGCGCGTCCGACGCCCACCGGCACGGTGGCGCGCGGCTGGCTGCGGGAGGACGAGACGCTCTACACGGGGCGCGCGAACGGCGAGCTCGTCGCCGAGTTCCCCTTCCCGGTGTCGCAGGCCGACCTGCAGCGCGGTCGCGACCGCTACGACATCTACTGCACCCCGTGCCACGGCGCGCTGGGCGACGGCCAGGGCATGGTGGTCCAGCGCGGCCTCCGGCGCGCGGCGTCCTATCACCAGGACCGGCTCCGCGACGAGAAGGTGGGCTACTTCTACGACGTGGTGACCAACGGCTTCGGCGCCATGCAGGGCTACGCCGAGCAGATCCCGGTCCGCGACCGCTGGCTGATCGTCGCCTACGTCCGGGCGTTGCAGCTCAGCCAGCACGCGACGATGGCCGAGGTGCCCGCCGACCGGCAGGGCGCGCTCGACAACCCGCCGCCGAAGAAGGCGGAAACGCCCGCCGCGCACTAGTCCCCGGAAAAGGCACAAGGCACAAGGCAGAAGAGACAGCCACGATGACGACGGACACCTTTCAACCGCCCGAGCGCGTGTCGGGCCTGCAGACGCTGGGCACGATGGCGGCCGTGGCGGGGCTGGCGCTCGCGGGCGTGGGCTTCGCCCTGTCGGGCCTCGAGCGCTTCTACCAGGCCTACCTCGTGGCCTACACCTTCTGGCTGGGCGTGGCCCTGGGCAGCATGGCGCTGCTCATGGTGCAGCACCTCTCCGGGGGCGCGTGGGGCGTGGTGATGCGCCGGCCGCTCGAGGCGGCCGCCAGCACCATCCCGGCGATGGCGGTGCTGTTCCTGCCGATCGTCCCGGGCATGCACGACCTCTATCACTGGACGCACGCCGACGCGCTCGCCGACCCGATCATCGCGGCGAAGGCCCCCTACCTGAACACGCCGTTCTTCCTCGTGCGCGTCGTCTTCTACTTCGCGGCGTGGATCGGCATGAGCCATCTGCTGCTGAAGTGGTCGCGCGAGCAGGACCACACGGGCGACCCGGCCCTCGCGCGCAAGCTTTCGATCCTCTCCGGCGGCGGCCTGCTGGTGTACGCGCTGACGGTGAACTTCTCCGTCACCGACTGGCTGATGTCGGTGAACCCGCACTGGTTCTCGACGATGTGGGGGCCGATGTTCATGGTCGGGCAGGCCCTGGCGGCGTTTGCGCTGACGATCCTGGTGCTCGTGATGCTGATCCGCACCGAGCCCATGAGCCGTGTGCTGAACACCGGCCACTTCCACGACCTCGGGAAGTTCCTCTTCGCGTTCCTGATGCTGTGGGCCTACCTCGCCTTCTCGCAGTTCCTGATCGTCTACTCGGCGAATCTCGCCGAGGAGGTGCCGCACTATCTCGCGCGGTCGCGGGGCGGCTACGAGTACGTCACCATCGCGCTCATCGTCCTGCACTTCATCGTGCCCTACGCGATGCTGCTCTCCCGGAACCTCAAGCGCGACTACAACCGGCTGCGGCTCATCGCGGGATGGTTGCTCCTGATGCGCGTGGTGGACTACTACTGGCAGGTCGCCCCGGAGTTCCACGAGACGCTGAGCGTTTCGGTGATCGACGTCGCGCTGCCGATTGCCCTGGGTGGCATCTTCCTGGTTCTGTACGCGATGCGGCTGAAGAGCCAGCCGCTCATGCCCATCCATGACGCGGGTCTCGAAAAGGCGCTGACGCACCATGTCCACTGAGCACGATATCGACGCCCTCGAATACGGGCCGACGCCCGCAGGGGCGCAGTACGAGCACACCGACATCAATGTCGCCATCGGCTACAACTTCGCGGTGTGGCTGGCGGTGGCGATGCTGATGTCGGGGGGCATCGTCTACGGCGCGTTCTGGTTCTTCGAGCGCCAGCAGGTGGCGAGCGACGCGGCATCGCAGCAGTTTCCGCTGGCGGCGGGCGTGGAGAAGGAACCGCCGATGCCGCGCCTCCAGTCGCAGCCGTTCAAGGACCTGTACCTGCTCAGGCAGGGCCAGCACGAGCGGCTGGACTCCTACGGCTGGGTGGACAAGGACGCTGGCGTGGTCCACATCCCCATCGAGCGGGCCATGGAGCTGACGGTGCAGCGCGGGCTGCCGGCGCGTGGCGGAGCGGGGATGCCGGCGGGTGTGGTCCAGGACAGCGCGGCGGGCCGGACGAGCGCTCCGCGGTAGGTGTCCGGTCCCCGGGGCTGGCGCCCAGGGGCATTGGGAGATTCGGGGGCGGTCGGGTCCGGCGATTCGGCAAGCGAGGGACGGCACGTGAGCACTCTGGTGAAACTGCGGGCGGTGGTGGTGGCGGGCGGACTGGCGCTCACCGCGGCCGTGGTGTCGGCGCAGTCGGGCGGGGAGGGCCTGCGGCCGCAGTCGGGCATTCCATCGAGCCAGATGCCTGGCGCGCTCGAGGGCGTGGAGTTCGAGCAGCGGCTGAACAGCACGCTGCCCCTCGATGTGGCGTTCGTCGACGAGTCGGGCCGTGAGGTGAAGCTCGGCGACTACTTCGAGCGGCGCCCCGTCGTGCTGGCGTTCGTCTACTACGAGTGCGCGATGCTCTGCTCGCAGGTGCTCAACGGCGTGACCAGCGCGCTGTCGGCGCTCGATGAAACCGCCGGGCGCGACTTCGAGATGGTGGCCGTGAGCTTCGATCCGCGTGACACGCCGATGGCGGCGACAGCGAAGAAGAAGGCCTACGTCGATCGCTACGGACGCCAGGGGGCGGAGCAGGGCTTCCATTTCCTGACCGGCAGCGAGGCCTCGATCGCGGCCCTGACCGATGCGGCGGGGTTCCGGTACGCCTGGGACGACGAGACGCAGCAGTTCGCGCACGCGAGCGGCTTCGTCGTGGCGACGCCCGACGGCAAGCTCTCGCGCTACTTCTTCGGCATCGAGTACGCGCCGCGCGACATCAAGTTCGCGCTCATCGAGTCGTCCGCGGGACGCGTCGGGTCGCTGGTGGACCAGGTGATGCTCTACTGCTATCACTACGATCCCAAGACGGGTTCGTATTCCTTCGTGGCGATGAAGGCCGTCCGGCTGGGCGGCGCGGTCACCCTGCTGGCGCTGGCGGGGTTCGTGGTTGTGGCACTTCGGCGCGAGCACCGCGCCGGGCACTGACATATGGGTTCATTCGGCATTCCCCTGTTTCCCGAGCAGGCGTCGACGTTCGCCAGGGACATCGACGCGCTGTACTTCTTCATCGTGGCCACCAGCGCGTTCTTCGCGCTGGCCGTCACCGTGGCGGTCATCGTCTTCGGCATCGTCTACCGGCGGCGGCACGAAGGCGAGGTGGGCGCGCGCATCGAGGGCAACCTGCCGCTGGAGCTGCTCTGGAGCGTCATCCCGACGATGATCGCGATGGTCATGTTCGGCTGGGGCGCCTCGAGCTACTTCCACATGCGGACGCCGCCGGCCGAGGCCCTGCAGATCTATGCCGTGGGCAAGCAGTGGATGTGGAAGTTCCAGCACCTCGAGGGCCAGCGCGAGATCAACGAGCTGCACGTGCCGGTGAACCGGCCCGTGAAGGTGACGATCACGTCCGAGGACGTGCTGCACAGCCTGTACTTCCCGTCGTTCCGCACGAAGATGGACGCCATCCCCGGCCGCTACACGCAGCTGTGGTTCGAGGCCACGAAGGTCGGCGAGTACCACATCTTCTGCACCGAGTACTGCGGCACGAACCACTCCGGGATGATCGGCAAGGTCGTCGTGATGGAGCCCGACGACTACCAGGCGTGGCTGGCCGGCGGCGGGGTCGAGGGCACGCTGGCCGAGCGCGGGCAGCGCCTGTTCCAGGATCTCGCGTGCGGGACCTGCCACCTCGACACGGGCAAGGGCCGCGGCCCGTCGCTGAACGACATCGTCGGCAAGACGGTGACGCTGGCCGATGGCGCCACCGCGGTGGTGGACGAGGGCTACCTGCGCGAGTCGATCGTCAACTCGCAGGTGAAGATCGTGCAGGGCTACCAGCCGCTGATGCCGGCCTTCCAGGGGCTGGTGAGCGAGGACAACCTGGTGGCGCTCGTCGAGTACGTGAAGTCGCTCTCGCCGCAGGCGACGACCCAGGCCCCTGCGGGCGCCACCGCACCGGCCGCCGATCCCACGAAGAAGAACTGAGCCATGCTGGACACGCCCAAACTGCCCGAACGCCACTACCTGAACAACGGCCACGGCCTGAAGTCGTGGCTGCTCACGAAGGATCACAAGCGGATCGCGATCATGTACCTGATCTCGATTTCGGCGATGTTCCTGCTGGGCGGGCTCTTCGCCGGGGCGGTCCGGTTGGAGTTGATGACGCCGGAGGGCGATCTCTTCCTGGCGGACACCTACAACAAGATGTTCACGATGCACGGCGTCGTGATGGTGTTCTTCTTCCTGATCCCGTCGACGCCGGCGGTGCTCGGCAACTTCCTGATCCCACCGATGATCGGGGCGAAGGACCTCGCCTTCCCGCGCATCAACCTGCTCAGCCTCTACATCTTCTGGCTGGGCGCAGCGTTCTTCTTCTACGCGCTCTTCGCGGGCGGCGTCGACACGGGGTGGACGTTCTACACGCCGTTCAGCTCGTTCTCGTCGAACACCAACGTCATTCCGACGGCGCTCGGCGCCTTCATCTCGGGCTTCTCGTCCATCCTGACCGGCCTCAACTTCATCGTCACCATCCACCGCATGCGCGCGCCCGGGCTGACGTGGTTCCGCCTGCCGCTGTTCGTGTGGGCGCACTACGCCACCAGCCTGATCCAGGTGCTCGGCACGCCGGTGGTGGCCATCACCATCATCATGGTGTTCGTCGAACGCGCCTTCGGCTTCGGCATCTTCGACCCGACGCGCGGCGGGGACCCGGTACTCTTCCAGCACCTCTTCTGGTTCTACTCGCACCCGGCGGTCTACATCATGATCCTGCCTGCCATGGGCGTGATCAGCGAGATCGTCTCCACCTTCTCGCGCAAGACGATCTTCGGCTACAGCTTCGTGGCGTTCTCGTCGCTGGCCATCGCCGTGTTCGGCTTCATCGTGTGGGCACACCACATGTTCGTCGCCGGCATCTCGACGTACTCCGCGCTGGTGTTCTCGTTTCTGAGCTTCTCGGTGGCCATCCCATCAGCCGTGAAGACGTTCAACTGGGCGGCCACCCTCTACAAGGGCGCGATCTCGTTCGAAACGCCGATGCTCTACGCCTACGGCTTCTTCGGGCTGTTCCTGATCGGCGGCCTGACCGGCCTCTTCCTGGCGACGCTTGGGACCGACATCCACCTGCACGACACCTACTTCGTGGTGTCTCACTTCCACTACATCATGGTGGGCGGGGCGATCATGGGCTACCTGGGCGGCCTCCATTTCTGGTGGCCCAAGCTGGTGGGCCGGATGTACTCGGAGTTCCTGTCCCGCGTCTCTGCGATCCTGGTGTTCGTGGGGTTCAACCTCACGTTCTTCCCGCAGTTCATCCTGGGCTACATGGGGATGCCCCGCCGCTACCACGCCTATCCGGACGAGTTCCAGGTGCTGAACATCCTGTCGTCGGCGGGCGCCGGCGTGCTGGGCATCGGCTACCTGCTGCCGGTCATCTACTTCCTGTGGTCGCTGAAGCGGGGCGAGGTGGCGGGGCCGAACCCGTGGGGTGCGTCGGGCCTGGAGTGGCAGATCCCCTCACCGCCCCCGACCGAGAACTTCAAGGTACAGCCGGTCGTGCACGGCGAACCGTACGAGTACACGCCGCACGTCGCCCGGGAGGCCAATCTTGTCTAACGCGGTCGCGCACGCAGAGGCGCACGGCCACGCCGTGCCCCACGACGCGCTGCAGCATCACTTCGAGACGATGCAGCAGCAGAAGGAGGCCAGCACGCTCGGGATGTGGGTGTTCCTGCTCACCGAGGTGCTGTTCTTCGGCGGGCTGTTCTTCGCCTACCTGCTCTACCGCGTGTGGTACTTCGACGCGTTCGCCGAGGCCAGCCGCACGCTGGACATCTCGCTCGGCGCGTTCAACACGGCGGTCCTCATCGGCAGCTCGCTGACGATGGCGCTGGCCGTGCGGTCCGCGCAGACGAACCAGCGGTCTGCCACGGTCCGCTGGCTCATCTCGACCATCGTCCTCGGGTGCGTGTTCCTCGGCGTCAAGGTGATCGAGTACGCCGACAAGTTCGAGCATCACCATGTGCCCGGCCCCAATTTCGTCTCCGAGAGCGTCTGGGCGGCGCAGGAGCAGATCTTCTTCAGCCTCTACTTCACGATGACGGGCCTGCACGCGCTCCACATGATCGTGGGCGTCGGCGTCATGTCGGTCGTCACCTGGATGGCGGCGAAGGGCCGCTTCGACGAGCACTACTACACGCCCGTGGAGATGACGGGCCTCTACTGGCACTTCGTCGACCTCGTGTGGATCTATCTCTTCCCACTGCTGTACCTGGTGGAGCGGCACAACTAGCATGTCCGGACACGTTTCGCCCAAGAGCCTCTACTACTCGATCTTCGGGGCCCTGATGGTGCTGACCGCCATCACGGTGTTCGCCGCTTACGTGAACCTCGGCGCCATGAACGCGCCGATTGCGCTCGCGATCGCCACGTTCAAGGCCACGCTGGTCGTGCTGTTCTTCATGCACGTGAGGTACAGCAGCCGCCTGACCAAGCTGGTGGTGGTGACAAGCCTGTTCTTCCTGGCCATCCTGCTGGGCGAGATGATGATGGACTACGCGTCCCGGGGGATGGGCGTGGTCTTGCCCACGCTCCAGTAGGCTCTGGACGAACGCTTTACAGGGACTTTACAGGGACTGTCCCCGTTAAACCCTGGCGAAGACGTTGAAGCGGCCAGCGGCCGCTTCCTCGAACTGCACGCCCGTCACCCCGATGTCGGCGAGGAGCCGCTCCGCCCGGAGCCTCTTCCACGACACCCAGGGCTGCAATCGCGGGTAAGGACGCTGCGCACGGCGGCGACGTCCGCCGGTCCCCGGAAACCGCGGCTGGCCAGCACCACGTCCCAGGGATTTGCCGGGTCGAGGGAGGTTGGGGCGCCAGCACCGAAAACGCCCTCCGGCATTGCCGCCCTGGCCGCGTCCACGAGGGCGGCCGCCTCATCCGTGCCGCCGATCACGTAGCCGTTCTCCCAGAGAGGGTAGAGGAACGCTCCGGCCCCACAGCCGACGTCCCACACGCCGGTGCCGGGCCCGACATCCAGCGTTTCGACGACGTGCTCGACGAAATCACGCCATTCGGCCTCGGTCGCGGCCACGATGGTGCCGTCGGCGTCCATCAGCACCTCGAGAGGCGAGCGATGGTGGACGTTTCCGGTGGCCAGGACTTCGGCGATCGGGCCGTGCCTCATGTGCCGATCATACGGCCGGCGTCGGCGGCTCGCTGACCGCCAAGCCTGCCACCGCGAGCGCGTGCTCGTATTCCGCGGGGGTGTTGCAGGGCGTGAAGCTCAGAAGCTGGGGGTCGGCCTGGCGCAGGACGGGTTCGTTCAGGTAGTGCGTGCGGAGGCCCGCCAACAGCGCGCGGAGGCGGGCGTCTCCCGCCAGGAGCAAGGGCCCGCCGGTGGCCTTCACGGCCTGGGTCCGGTAGGCCGCGCACGTGGTCATGAGCATCCCGCCCACGACCGGCACGCAGGCGTCCCAGCCCTGCGCGCGGTCGAGCAGGAAGCGAATGAGGGCCGGTTGCAGCAGGGGCGTGTCGCAGGCGACGAGAAACAGGTAGTCGGCCTGGGCCGCGGAGGCGGCGCCAACGAGCGCCGGAAGCGGGCCGAGGCCGTCCCGAACGTCCCTCACGATTCGCATGCCCGGCGGCACGGTCTGACTCGCGCCGGCGGCGAGCACCACGTCCTCCACGACCGAGCTGGTGATTCGGACGACACGCTCGAGGAGGGTCTCCGGGCCAAACGGCAACGACGCCTTGTCGCGACCCATGCGCGAGGACGCGCCACCGCAGAGGACGATTGCGGCTGCTGGGGGGCTGCTCACCTTGTGCTATAGAATCGCATTAGTGGCGATGATTCTCACCGCGTCGCTTTTTTTGTCCGCGGTCGGCCCGTTGTCCGAACCGCTTCCCTGAATCAAGGCCACCGATTGCGGTCATGCGCAAGGCTTCAGCCGGCGCGTTGGAGGCTCTCATGCGTGCACTCGTGATGGCGGGGTTCGTGTCAGCGGTGATGCTAGTGTCCGACGTGGCGTCGGCGCAGGACGCCGTGGCCAGGGGCCAGCAGCTCTACGCGGCGCAGAAGTGCTCGATGTGCCACCAGGTGGCCGGGAAGGGCAACAAGCTGAGCGTCCTGGACGGCATCGGCGCGAAGCTCACGGCCGACCAGATCAGGGAGTGGCTGGTCGATCCGGTCGCAGCCGCGAAGAAAGCCAACTCCACGAAGAAGCCGCTGATGCCGAAGACGTACGCCAAGCTGCCGCCTGCGGACGTCGATGCCCTGGTGGTGTACATGCAATCGTTGAAATAGCGTCCCGCCTCCCGGCACCCGGCGGCCGGGCGACCTGACGCCGTCGCTACGCCTTCAGGGGGGATCTCATGACCCGTCCCGAACGTGCCGTGCTCGTCCGCCATCCGCTTGCGATGGTGGGAATCGCCATCACGACCGCGGCGGCGGTCGTGTTCGTCGCGCTGTCCGTGGCGATGTTCGTGGGGCTGCTCGAGAACCCCTACGCCGGCCTCGTGGTCTTCATCGGGATCCCGGCGATCTTTCTCATGGGTCTGGTGCTCATCCCCTGGGGGATGATGCTCCAGCGCCGCGCCATCGCGCGCGGCGAGCGCGAGGCCGAATGGCCCGTCGTGGACTTCCGGCAGTCGCGCACGCGTCGCGTCGCCATGGGCGTCGCCGTGCTCTCCGCGATCAACGTCGTCATCGTCCTCGTCGCCGGCTACGGCACGCTCCACTGGATGGAGTCGCCGCAGTTCTGCGGGCAGGCGTGCCACGAGCCGATGCACCCGCAGTACACCGCCTGGCAGAACGCGCCGCACGCCAAGGTCACCTGCGTCCAGTGCCATATCGGAGAGGGAGGCGAGGCCTTCGTTCACTACAAGACGGCAGGCGTGCGGCAGCTCTTCCACGTGGTGACCAACAAGTACCCGCGGCCCATCCCGGGCGTGGCCGACATGCGGCCTGCGATCGAGACGTGCGGGAACTGCCACTGGCCCGGCCGGTCCATCGGGGACCGCGTGCGGGTCTTCAGGTCGTATGCGGACGACGAGGCGAATACGGAGAGCGCCACCGCCCTGACGCTCCACCTGGGCGGGCCGGGGACGCCGGGCGGTCGCGGCATCCACTGGCACGCGAACCCCGACCTTCGCATCGAGTACGTCTATACGGACGCGGATCGCCAGGAGATCCCCTGGGTGCGGGCGACGCGCCCGGATGGATCCGTGGAGGTGTGGGCGGCGGAGGGCACGCCGCCGGACCAGGCGCCGACGGGTGCCCGCCGGACGATGGACTGCATCGACTGCCACAACGTGGTGGCGCATCGCATCGCTCCCTCGGCCGAGCAGGCGGTGGATCGCGCCATCGCGTCGGGTGCGCTGCCGCAGGCGCTCCCGTACGTCCGGCGCGAGGGCCTGAAACTGGTCCAGGCCCAGTACGAGAACGGCGATGCCGCGCGCGCCGCCATCGACCAGGGCCTGCGCGGCTTCTACAGGACGCAGACCGGCGAGATCGACAGCGCTGCCATCGAGCGGGCGGTCTCGGCGCTGCACACCGTCTACGAGCGGAACGTGTTTCCGGCGATGAAGGTGACCTTTGGCGTCTACCCCGACAACCTCGGGCACACCACGTCGCAGGGGTGCTTCCGCTGCCACGACGGGAGCAAGGTGGCGAAGGACGGGACCAGCATCACGGCCGATTGCGAGTCGTGCCACAAGATGCTGGACGCCGTTCCGTAGCGGGCCGGACGGGCCTCGTCGCCTTCCCGGCGGGGTTTCACTCCGCGCGGATCGTCTTCAGCGGATCCACGCGGGTTGCCCGAATGGCCGGGAGCAGGCTCCCGGCCAGGGCCATCAGTATGCAGACACCACCGGCTGCGGCATAGACGAGACGGTCACCCGGATTCACGCCGAACAGCAGCGCCTTCAGGACGTGGGCTGCCCAGGCCGCGGCCATCGTGCCAGCGACAAGGCCGATGCTCGCCAGCAGGAAGCCCTTCGCCAGCACCTGCCGCAGGATGCGCGCCCGCGTGGCGCCCAGCGCCAGTCGCACGCCAATCTCGCCCATGCGGGCGGAGACGCTGAACGTCAGGAGCCCGTGCACGCCCACGGCCGCCAGCAGCAGGGCCATCGCGGCGAAGCCCGCCAGGACCCGGACCTGCACTTCGCGCGCCGCCGTCTCGCCGTCGACAACGCTTGCGAGCGACCGGACGTCCGAGACGGGCACCTCCGAGTCGGCGCGCGCGATGGCCGAGCGGATGGCCGGCACCAGTGATTCCAAGGCGACGTCCGCCCTGATGACGAGATCCTTGGGCGCGTAGAACGGCAGCGCGCCATCCGGCACCTGCGCCGACGACAGGTAGACCTGCGGCTCGCTCTCCCGCTCGAGTCCGCGAACCTTCACGTCGCCCACGATCCCGACGACCGTGAGAGCCTCGCGGGCGAGCGAGAGCTGCCGTCCCAGCGGATCCTGGCCGGGCCAGTGGCGCTGGGCGAACGACTGGCTCACGACCGCGACGAGGGGCGCGTCGAGGTCGTCGCTGTCCCTGACGTCGCGACCCAGCAGCAGGGGGATGCGAAGCGCGTCGAAGAACCCCGGCGTGATCAGTCGCAGGCTGGCGGTGTGCGTGTTGTCGGGATCCTCCGGTCGGCCGTCCACGGTGACCGGCCAGATGCCGCCGCGCATCACCATGGGAAGGAAGCTGATGTAGGCGGCCTGACGGACGCCGGGCCTGGCACGCAGCTCGTCGAGCACTCGTGCGTAGAATTGCTGGCGGCGGGCCGTCGCTTCGTACCTGGGCTCCGGCAGCGACGTGCGCATCGTGAGGACGCCGGTGGAGTCGAACCCGGGCGCGACGCCCTGCACACGCCACAATGCCTGGATGAGGAGTCCTGCCGAGACCAGCAGGACGAAGGAGGCGGCCACCTGGCCCACGACAAGGAGCGATCGCAGGCGCTCGGTCGAGCGGCCGGCGCTGGCGCGCGCGCCGCTCTTGAGACCCTCCACCGAGGCGCTGCCGGCCAGCTTCACCGCGGGAAGCACGCCGAAGACGACGGCGGTCGCAAGCGTCAGCGCCACGACCAGCGCGAGCAGGCGGGCATCCAGGGCGGGCGCGTCGGGAATGGGCAGCGCGCTCGGCACGAGCCGGGCGACCAGCGGCATGCCGGAGACGGCGAGGAGGATGCCGCCGAGCCCACCGGCGCCCGCGAGAACGAAGTGCTCCGTCAGCATCTGCCGCGCCAGGCGCTCGCGCCCGGCGCCGAGCGCGGCGCGGACGGCCATCTCGCGATGGCGGTCCAGCGCGCGGGACAGCAGGAGGCTGGCGAGATTGGTGCACGCGATGAGCAGCATGCAGAGCGAGGCGCCAGCCAGGGCCCACAGCATCAGGCGCGACTGCCCGCTGACTTCGTCACGCAGGCGGATCACCGCGGCGCCATTGCGTGCGTTGGCGTCCGGGTACGCCTCGGCCAGCCGGGCGGCGATGGTGGACATCTCCGCCCGCGCCTGGACCAGGGTGACATCACCTTTCAGGCGTGCCACACCCTGGAGGTACCAGTTCGTCCGGTCCTCGAGGTCGTAGTCCGTGAAGCGCTTCGGCGCCCAGAAGGCCGCCTCCCTCGTGGGGAAACTGAAGTGCGGTGGCATCACGCCGACGATGGTGTGTGGCTCGTCGTCGAGGCGGACGGTGCGCCCGAGGACGTCGGGACTGGCACCGAACCGCGTCGTCCACAGGCGATGGCTGAGCACCATCACCCTGGGCCTCTCGCGCGCATCGTCCATGCTGGTCAGCGGGCGACCCAGGGCGGCCGGAACGCCCAGGACGCCGAAGAGATCTCCCGTGGCGACGACACCATCCAGCCGCAGGGGCTCGCCTTCGCCCACGAGATTGACCGATGCGGTCGTGTAGGCCGCGATGCGCTCGAACGATCGGGCCTCGCGCTTCCAGTCCAGGAAGTTGGGCGGCGACAGCTCGATGCGGGGGTAACCGCGGAACGACTGGTCCTGGTAGAGCTTCACCAGCTGGCTGGCCCCGGGGAACGGGAGTGGACGCACGAGCACGTGGTCGACGAGTCCAAAGGCCACCGTGGTCGCACCGATGCCGAGGGCGGCGACGAGGATGGCGGCGAAGGCGAAACCAGGGGACCGGCGCAGCGACCGGGCAGAGGCGCGCACGTCCTGTTTCAGCAGGTCCGCGTGCGCGGCCGGGGCGGACGCGACGATGTCGAGCAGCGCCTCGCACCAGAGGACCATCCGCTCCCGCCGGCTTCGGGCGGCGCGCCACCGCGCGGCGAAGATGGCCGCCATCTCATCCCCGTATTCCGTGCGAAACGGCAACGGGTAGAGCCTCAGCCATGCGCGATACCAGGACATGCTCAGACCTTTCGAGGCATGACGCCGCTCTGGCGCGCGAGCTGGACGAGGCCGGCAAGACGCTCGGCCTCGGCGCGCGCGACCTTCCGGCCAAACGCAGTGACGCGGTAGTACCGGCGGCGCTCATCGTCCGCCTCGGGAGCTGGCCGCGAGCCGGATTCGACGATGAGATCCTGCTCGAGCATGCGCTGGATGGAGCGGTAGAGGGTGCCGGCGCCGAGCGTCACCTCGCCTCCGGTGCGCGCGGCGATGTCCTGAATGATGGCGTAGCCATGCCGATCCTCGTCCGCAAGGGAGAGGAGGATGTGGAAGACGGCCGGTGGGAGCGGGACGAGCGATTCGGGCGCGGTGGTCGGCGGCATGTCACGGTCATTGTATCCAGTATGGATATAGTTACGACGGATAGACGTGGAAGTTCCCCGAGGGGCTCCCGGCATGCGTCCGGGTCATGTGGGCCATGATCTGTACGCGTGTTCAGGCGACCATCCATCTCCACCATGCGACAATGGGTGGCTGCGGGCGGCACGGCCTGCCCACCAGATCATGAAGAAGCTGCTCGTCGCCAACCGATCGGAAATCGCCATCCGCTGTCTGCGGGCCGGGGCCGAACTCGGCCTCAGGACCGTAGCGGTGTACAGCCACGAGGACCGCTTCTCGCTGCACCGCTTCAAGGCAGACGAGGCCTTCCTCGTCGGGCCGGAACAGGGAGGGGAGCCGGTCCGGTCGTATCTCGACATCGATGCGATTCTCGGTGTGGCGCACGCCGCTGGCGCCGACGCCGTGCATCCAGGCTATGGGTTCCTCTCCGAGAACGCGGAGTTCGCGCGGCGGTGCGAGGCCGCGGGCCTCCGGTTCGTCGGGCCGACGCCGGAGCAACTGGAGACGTTCGGCGACAAGACCGCTGCCAAGCGCGTGGCTACGGCAGCCGGCGTGTCCACGGTGCCGGGGACCGAGCGCTCGGTCACTTCGGATGCGGAGGCGTTGGCCGCGGGACGCGCCGTCGGCTACCCGGTCATCGTGAAGGCCAGTTTCGGCGGCGGCGGGCGTGGGATGCGCGTGGTGCAGGACGAGGCCGAACTGGCAGCGCGGCTGGCGGAGGCGCGCCGTGAGGCCGGCGCCGCATTCGGGCGCGCCGACGTGTTCCTCGAGCGCTACATCCCGCGCGTCAAGCACATCGAGGTGCAGATCCTGGGCGATGCCCACGGCAACCTGGTGCACCTGTGGGAGCGCGACTGTTCCGTGCAACGCCGCCACCAGAAGCTCGTGGAGGTTGCCCCCGGGGTGGGGCTGTCGCGCGCGCTTCGCGAGGCCATCTGCGATGCCGCCGTGCGACTGTGCCGCAGGGTGTCGTATCAGGCGGCCGGCACCGTGGAGTTCCTCCTGGACGTCGACAGCAGCCACTTCTACTTCATCGAAGTGAACCCCCGCATCCAGGTGGAGCACACGGTGACGGAGATGGTCACGGGAATCGACCTGGTTCAGGCGCAGATCCTGGTGGCCGCCGGGCACCGCCTCCACGAGGCGCCGATGAACGTGCCGCGTCAGGCGGACATCGAGCTGCGCGGCGTGGCCATGCAGTGTCGCATCACCACCGAGGACCCGCAGAACCAGTTCATCCCCGACTACGGCCGCATCACGACCTACCGGTCGCCCGGAGGCTTCTCGGTGCGTCTGGATGGCGGCAACGGCTTCGGCGGCGCGGTCATCACGCCCTACTTCGACTCGCTGCTCGTCAAGCTCACGACCTGGGGCGCGACGCTCGACCAGGCCGTGATGCGGGCGGACCGCGCGCTGCAGGAGTTCCGCATACGCGGCGTCAAGACGAACATCGCGTTCCTCAGGAACGTCATCCTCCATCCCACGTTCGGCAGCGGGGCGGCGACCACCGATTTCGTGGATCGCACGACGGCGCTCTTCCAGTTCCCCGAGGCGCGGGACCGGGCCACCAAGCTCCTGGCCTACATGGCGGACGTGATCGTCAACGGCCGCGACGACGTGAGGGGGAGCGTGCGTGCAGGAGTGAAGCTCGCCAGGCCGGTCCCACCGGCGGTCGACCGCTCGGTGGACCCTCGGCCCGGCACGCGGCAGCGGCTGCAGCGGCTGGGCCCCGAGAAGTTCGCGGAGTGGGCGCGCGCGGAGGAGCGGCTTTTGGTGACGGACACCACCTTCCGCGACGCCCATCAATCGCTGCTGGCCACGCGCGTGCGAACCTACGATCTGCTGGCCGTGTCCGATGCGGTGGCCCGGCAGCTGCCCGGGCTCTTCAGCCTCGAGATGTGGGGCGGCGCGACGTTCGACACGGCGATGCGGTTCCTCCAGGAGGATCCGTGGGACCGGCTGGTCGAGCTGCGGAAGCGCATTCCGAACGTGCTGTTCCAGATGCTGCTGCGCGCGAGCAACGCCGTCGGCTACACCAGCTACCCGGACAACGTGGTCCGCGAGTTCATCCGCGTCTCGGCGGCGCACGGCATCGATGTCTTTCGCATTTTCGACTCGCTGAACGCATCCGGCAACATGCGTGTGGCGATGGAGGCCGTCCGCGAGGACACTGAGGGGCTGTGCGAGGCCGCGATCTGCTACACGGGCGACATCCTGGACCCGACCCGCACCAAGTACGGCCTCGATTACTACCTGCGGATGGCCAGGGATCTCGTGCGCATGGGGGCACACGTGCTCGCCATCAAGGACATGGCGGGCTTGTGCAAGCCGTTCGCCGCGCGCGCGCTCGTCAAGGCGCTGCGGGACGAAGTGGGTGTGCCCGTCCACTTCCACACGCACGACACCAGCGGCATCAACGCGGCGAGCGTGCTCTACGCGGCTGAGGCCGGCGTGGACATCGCGGATGGCGCCATCGCCTCGATGAGCGGGATGACCAGCCAACCCTGCCTGAACGCGTTCGTCGCGGCACTGCGGCACGGCGGGCGCGACACGGAGCTGGATCAGGCCGTCCTGGACCGGATGAGCGAGTACTGGGCTGCCGTCCGGGCCCTCTACTATCCCTTCGACGAGGGCCTCGCGGCTCCCGCGCCCGACGTGTATTACCACGAGATGCCGGGCGGTCAATACACGAACCTGCGCCAGCAGGCGAAGAGCCTCGGGCTGGACGCGCGCTGGCGCGAGGTGTGCGACGCCTACGCCGCCGCCAACCGGCTGCTCGGCGACATCGTGAAGGTGACGCCGTCGAGCAAGGTCGTGGGCGACCTCGCGCTCTACATGGTGACCAACGACCTCTCGGCCGACGATCTGGCGGCTGGCCGCGGCGTGGCCAGCGTACCGAGGAGCGTGGTCGAGATGATGCAGGGACGGCTGGGGACGCCCGACGGCGGCTGGCCCGCCGGGCTCCAGCAGCGCGTGCTGGCGGCTGCGCGGGTGACGCCGCTCGACGAGCGGCCAGGCGCATCGCTGCCGCCGGTCGACTTCGCCGCCGAAGCCGCGGCGCTGGAGCGGCGCCTGGGCCGTCGCCCATCGCCCGAAGACGTGCTTTCGCTGGTCCTCTATCCGAAGGTGTTCGAGGACTTCGCCCGGCACCGCCAGGCGCACGACAACACGTCGGTCATCCCGACGGCGAACTTCTTCTACGGCATGCAGCCAGGAGAGGAGACCGCCTTCGAGATCGAGCGCGGCAAGACGCTGATCGTCCGGTATCTCACGACCGGCGAGCTGCACGAGGACGGCCGGCGCACGGTCTTCTTCGAGCTGAACGGCCAGCCGCGGGACGTGAGCGTCCCTGACCGATCCGCCGGGATCGTCGTGACGCGCCGCGCGAAGGCCGATGCCGGTGACCCCGATCAGGTGTCGGCGCCCATGCCCGGCAAGGTGTCGGTGGTGGTGGCGAGAGCCGGCGATCCGGTGAAGGCGGGCGACCGGCTCCTGTCGATCGAAGCGATGAAGATGGAGACACCCGTCTACGCGCCAAGGGACGCGACGGTCGCGCGTGTCGAGGTCTCGGCCGGCGCCGTGGTCGAAGCGGGCGACCTGCTCGTGACGCTGGGGTGAAGGACCGGGAAGATGGTCACCCTCGCTCCGGCTCCGACAGCGCGCCCGGCCGACCTCGTCGTGCGCGGCGCGGGAGGCGCTCCTCTCAAGAAGGAGTGCGATCCATCTCTTCGAGGGCCTCGACCCCGGTGCGCATGCCGAACCAGAACGTCCCCAGGCTGACCACCGCCGCGGCCGTGAAGCTCGCCACCATCAGCGCCTGCCTCGTGGCAGAGAGCGGTGTCCGCCTCACCTGCTGCACGAGATAGACGGACGAGGGCCAGCCCACCAGGACGATGATGACGGTGACGAACAGGATGGCGAGGACCATGAACACCACGCCGCCATAGGACCCGGCTACCTGGCTGGGGCTGTCGGCGGCGAATCGCGGATAGCGTGCGCCAAGGCCCGTTGCGAGCCCCACCAGCGCGAACGACATGAAGACGATCGCGACGGCGGCGATGCGCTCGATGACGGGATCGACGCCCAGGAGCATATTGCCCGCGATCGTGAGCGACTCGCTCAGCAGCAGCACCGGGACGAGCCCCGTCCAGAACTTCGACAACAGGAAATCGCGCAGCGAGATGGGGGCGGTGCGGATGATCCAGAAGGCCGCGCCCTCTGCCGAGACCATCGGGAACACGAAGCGGACGGCGACGGTGGCCATCACGAAGCCGGCCATCCCGAGGTTGAGGAACGCGTAGACGTTCTTCAGGAAGCTGCCCATGGTCGGGATGCGCTCCAGATCCAGCACCTGGAAGTTGTAGAGGTAGACCAGCATCAGCGCCAGCAGGAGCAGCAGCTGCGACCACTGGCTGACGTCGCGCAGGAAGACCTTCAGGTCCTTCACGAGGAGCTGCCGACGGACCACGGACAGCGGCAGCAGGGAGGCGAGCCGGTCCATCCACTGCCAGCGTGCGAAGCGGACCTTGCGTGCTTCCTGGGCCTTGCTGTACCCGGCGAAGTGCCACCGCGCGAAGAGGCTGCTGGCCACGGCGGCCATCGCCAGCGCGGTCGTCCAGAGGGCGGAGAAGTGCAGCAGGTCCGCGCCGCCCTGGAGGCTGGCGAAGAGCGTCTCGCCCGCCCAGAAGGACGGCAGGAGCGGCGTGATGGGGGACTGCAGCGTCGCGAAGAAGTCGGTGACCTCGGGCATCGATTCCACGCGCAGCAGCCGCTCCGGCTGGATGAAGCGAAGCAGCAGCACGATGCTGGTGGCGAAGACGAGCCCCATCAGCATCAGGATGTCGCGGGCGCGTTTCGCGGGGAAGACGTTCACCAGGCCGAGCGTGATCATCGAGCCGAAGGCGACCGGGATCATCACGAAGGGCAGCACGGTGGCCACGGCGACGAGGTAGAACGAGAGCGGGGCCGAGCGCGCCAGGCCCACGCCGGCCAGGATGGGTGTCATGAAGACGACCACCATCCACGAGGCCGCGCCTATCGTGCGCGCGAATCGCGCGAAGAACAGGCGCCTGGGCGCGACCGGGGAGGGCATCAGCAGCCGGAGATCGTCGGCGAGGAAGAACGTGGAGAGCGAGGTCACCACGCTGCTGAAGGCGAGAAACGAGAGGAACGTGAGGAACAACCACGACAGCCCGAGGCGAATCAGGTAGTCGCCGAGCTCGGCGTAGCCTCCCACCTGCACGGTCAGCCAGTAGGCCCCGTAGAAGATGGATGCCGTCACCAGCAGCGCGATGCCGCCGAAGACGATGGCGCGTGCGAGATCGCCGCGCTCGCGGCGGCGCGCTCGGTTGCGCGACGCCCAGAGCGAGGGCACCAGCAGGTACGGGAACGCCTGCGTGGAGTGTTGCGCGAGGCCGGCCATCAGATGACCTCGTCGATCTCCTGCAGGCCGCTGCCGCCGGTGAGCTTCAGGAAGACCGGCGTCAGCTGCTCGTCCGCCCCGCCTGCCAACGCACGGAGGTCGTCCACGGTGCCGCTGGCGATGATGCGCCCCTTGAGGATGATGCTGACCACGTCGCACATCTCCTCGGCGACCTCCAGCGTGTGGGTGCTCATCAGGATGGCGACGCCGTGGTCCGCCATGCGGCGGAAGACGTCCTTGATGAGCCGCGCGCCGCGCGGGTCGAGGCCCACCATGGGCTCGTCCACCAGCACGGCCCGCGGGCGGTGCAGGAATGCGGCGCTCATCACCAGCCGCTGCTTCATGCCGTGCGAGAAGCTCTCGACGAGCTCGTCACGCCAGCGCGCCAGCTCGAACAGATCCAGCATCTCGCCGATGCGCCCGTCCACGCCGGTGCCGTTGATGCCGTAGAGGCCCGCGTGGAAGCGCAGGAACTCGTCGGCGGTGAGCTTCTCGTAGATGAACGGGCGGTCGGGGATGAAGCCGAGAGACGCCTTGGCCGCCTCGGGCTCTGCCGCGAGGTCGCGCCCGTTGACGAGGATGCGCCCGGCCGTGGGCTTCAGCAGGCCCGCGATCATCCGGATGGTCGTCGTCTTTCCTGCGCCATTCGGGCCGAGGAAGCCGTGAATCTGCCCGGACTTCACCTCGAGGCTCACCCCGTCCACCGCCGTGAAGCTGCCGTACCGCTTCACGAGGTCCGTCACCGCTATCATGGCTGCCCCACCAGCACCTGCGCCGAGCCTGGCGCCAGTTCGAGATCCAGCATCGTCATCTTCACGCGTCCGATCAGGGGGAGGATGGCGGCCTGCTTGTCGAGCCCGCCCCGCGCGAGACGCAGGTGCGTGGCATCCGCAGGGAACTGGTTGAAGGTGGGGTCCACCGGGAGCCAGAGGCCGCGGCCATTGCCTTCGTCGATGTACACCTCGGGCCACGCGTGGTAGTAGAAGGCATTGCGGACCGACACCAGGCCCACGGCGATGCGCGACGGGATGCCCGCGGCCCGCGCGAGCGCCACGAAGAGCGCCGTGTGCTCGTTGCAGTCGCCCACCTTCGTGCGCAGCACTTCCACGGCGGAGGGCAGGCTGACGGTGGGCTTCTTGTCCAGCAGGGCGTTCACGTAGCGCGTGAGGCGCTCCACCCGCGCGCGCGGTTCGGTGTAGCCGTCGAGCGCCCGCGCGGCCTCGGCCACGATGGCCGGCGCATCGCTCTCGATGAAAGGCTCGGGTTGCAGGTACGGGGCGAGGTGCGGCGCACCCGGCTCGGCCTGGAGATCGCGCGGATCGGTCAGCTCGATCACGTCGCCGTCCACCCGCTGGCCCACGCCCTGCAGGTCCGGGCTCGAGAGATCCGCGCCCTCCATTCGCAGCCGCAGGCGCTTCACGTCGCGCGGTTCCTCAATGCGGTGCTTGCCGCTCGGGACGACGGCCGAGGCCTCCAGCAGGTCCACCTGCACGTTGCGCGGGACGGCCAGCGCCACGGCCCGCTCCTGCGTCTCGGCCACGGTCAGCAGGCCCATCGGGCTCTCCTCGCGGACTACCTCGCCCGTGTCCGTGACCCACGCCGTCGTCTGGAGGCCGGCAAACGCGAGGCTCACCCGGAAGGCCGGGATGGGCCGCTCTCCAGACCGCACGAGCTCCCGTCCACCGACCTCAACCGCCACGGGCGCGTTCCGCATTGTTGCCGGATCGAACATCGTCCACTGGTGCCGGGCGCCTTCGGCGAGGCCCTCGGCCGCTAGGCGGCGGGCCAGGCTGAGCATGAGGGCAGGGGGCTCGACGAGCCTGCGCACCTCGCTGCGGGTAGTGCCGTTGCTGGTGATGCTGAGCGTCAGCGTGAGGCCCTCCAGCGCGCCGGACACCTGGATGGGCCCCGTGCCCGGGTCGAGCGAGAAGTCGAAGGACCTGAGCGCGAAGGTCGTGTCCACGCGGGCCGTCGTGCGGATGGCCGCAGGCGTGGTGGCGCCGAGCAGCGACATCTGGAGGCGGCCGTCCTCCTGCAGCTCGAACCCGTCGTCGGTCGGCAGGGTCTGGCTGACCGTGAAGCCGATCTTCTCGCCGCGGTAGTAGACACCGCGCCATTGGGCCGCGGTGCCGTAGCGGGCCAGATCGGTGGCGAGGTTGGCCGCCGACGCCTGGAGGTAGGACCGGTGCACCAGCGTCGCCATGCTGGCCACCCAGGCCGCCAGGACGAGCCAGGAAAGCGGGCGCGTGACGTGCCGGGGCAGGGGACGGAAAAGCCTCACCGTATCCCCCTTATCGGCGCGGGGGCGGGCACGGTTTCCCCCCAAAAACGGCAGGGTATGGCGGGCGGGGGGGAAGCAGCCCCCGTTTAGGGGGGA
>CAUJDN010000094.1 GCA_963169195.1 Acidobacteriota bacterium
CGTCGTGCTCCCGATCACCAGCAATGTCAGCTCGCTCTTTCCCGGCGAAGCGCTGATCACGATCAAGGGCAGGCAGGGGCGTGCGCTTGGCGACCAGATTCGGTCGATCGACAAGAGCCGCCTGCAGGCGCGGGTCGGCACCGTGACGCCGGCAGAGATGACGCGCATCGATGAGGCGCTGGCTATCACGTTGCGCCTGCCATCCTAGCCTCACCTGTATACTCTCTGTCCTCGGCTGCGCCACCCGCATCCGACGTTCAGTTCACTCCCGGAGAGACCCATGACCGATACGACGGCTGCCATCAACGCGACCAACCTGGGCTGCTCGCTCACCTGCAAGGACCTGGAGGCCTCGATCCGCTTCTACCGCGACGCGATCGGCTTCGCGGTCGCTCACACGTTCGAGAACGACGGGAAGGTGGTCGCCGCAGTCGTCGCCGCCGGTGACTGCCGCATCGTCCTCAACCAGGACGACGGGAAGCTGGGGTGGGACCGGAAGAAGGGACAGGGCTTCTACGTACAGATCAACGTGGCCGGCGCCGCGGATGTGGACGCGGCGGCGACGCGGATCACGAAAGCGGGCGGGACGCTGCTGAGCGAGCCAGCGGACCGCCCGTGGGGCGCACGGATGTTCCAGTTCACGGATCTGGACGGGTTCAAGCTCGGCGTGTCCACGCCGCTGGCGGGCTGACATCCGCGGCCGCGCCTCGGCTGGACCGACTGCGCCTCATCGGGCAGCCTGGGCCGGAACAGCTCACCGGCGGTGTCGCGGATTGCTTGCGATCAGGGGGGAAGCGTCAGCTGCCGGAGCGTCGTTCCCCACGGCGCCGCTCCAGCACGGTAATGCGCCGTTCATGGTCCTGGATCGCCCGCGCATGATCGCCCTGCGCCTGCCGGTGCTCCTGGTGCATCTGCTCCAGCCGCGCGTCGATGCGCTTCAGCGTGGCGCCGAAGGCCTCGGCCGTCAGCCGCTGCTCGTCGCGGCTTGCCTCGATCAGGACCCGCAAGCGGCTCTCGACGCTGCAGATCTCGTCGCGGAGCCCGCCGTCCATGGTGCGCATCTCGTCGCGGAGCCCGCCCTCGATGGCGTGCATCTCCGCGCGGAGCCCACGTTCGACGTTCTCGATTCGCGCGCCGAGCTCTGAGAACCCCGTCGCGACGGTCATCTCGAGTCGGGCCAGTCGTTCGTCGAGCGCCATGATGTCGTCGGCCATCCTACCATCGTGCTCCTGCACGTCCCATGCCCACGTCGCCCTGCGCGAATTCCGGCGCCAGTCGAGCCGCACTCCGTGGGCGTACGCAGTTCTCGCGCTCCTGGGTGCGTTGGTTGGCTGCAGATAATGAGAGTCGCCACCGCCGACGAAGGCGGCACGGCCTACGCCTGCCCCGGCCCGGGCTCCTCGACAATCTCCTGGCGCACCCGGACCGCCACCCGCGTCGGCACCACCGTCCCGCGCACCGCCAGGGTCCTGGCCTTGGTGAGCGCGGCGCCGAACAGCAGGATGAGCGACGAGTAGTAGACCCAGAGCAGGATGAGCACCAGCGAGCCGGCCGCCCCGTAGGCGGAGTCGGGCGCGGTGTAGGCGAGATACCGCGCGATGAGGTGGCGTCCCGCCAGGAACATCAGCGCGGTGCTCGCCGCCCCGACCCGGACGTCCTCCCACTCCACGGCGACGTCCGGCAGCACCTTGAAGATCACCGCGAAGAGCAGGGTGGACGCGGCGAAGAACAGCACGCTCTCGCTTCCGGTCACGACGGCCGCTGGCAGCGCGATCCAGTTCTCCGCATACCGGATCACCGCCATGAGCGCCACGCTCAAGACCAGCGACACCACCAGCACGAAGCCGATCGCAAGGACGATGGCCAGCGACAGGAGCCGGGTTCGCAGGAGCGTGAGGATGCTGCTCCGCGCCGGCCGGGTCATCACGCCCCAGATGCTGTTCAACGAGAGCTGCATCTGGGCGAAGACCGTCGTCGCGCCGATCACGAGGGTGACGATGCCGACGACGGTTGGCAGGAGGCCCGCGACCTCGAGCCGGGACCGGGACACCGCGCCTTCCACGGCGCGAGCGGCGTCCCGGCCGACCAGCCCCTGAAGCTGCGCGACAACCTCGCCCCGTGCCGCCTCCTCGCCTAAGAGCACGCCGGCCACCGAGACGGCGATGATCACGGTCGGCGCCAGCGAGAACAGCGTGTAGAACGCCAGGGAGCCGGCGTGGACGAAAGCGTTGTGCTCGAGCCACAGCCCGCCGGCGTGCACGAAGACGCGCCACCAGCGACGCGCCGATCTCCGAGCATTCTCCAGCGTTCTGCCTTGACCCTTCCGCCTTCTGCCTTCAGGCTGGCCGCCCTTCAGCAGCCTGTCAGTGGGCGAACGGCGCCCTGGCCACCACCTTGACACCGCTGATGACACCGGTCACCGCCTTCTGCACCTGCTCGACGGCGGTGCCGCTCACCTCGCCCGCCGCGCGCAGCGCGCCGCTGGCCGCGGCCGACGCCGCCTCCGTGGCATCCAGGCCAATCTCCCGCGCACCCTGGATGGCGCCTTCCACCGCGGCCCTCGCCGTGGCCGCCACATCGCCGCCCACGCTGGCCGTCGCCGAGACGAGGCTGCCGGCCGTGGCCGCCACGGCCTTGACCGACTCGCGGCCCAGGTCGGAGGAGCCGCGGAGCACACCGACCACTGCGCCTCGCGCCGCCGACGCCAGGTCGCCGCCGAGCGCCGACGCGCCCTCGATCAACCCGCGGGCGACGCTCGTCACGCTCTCGGTCGCGGCGCGGCCGATGCCGCCGGCACCCTGGACGGCGCCGGCCGCCGTGGCGGTGACCAGATCGACGCTCTTGACGCCGACGCGGCCCGCGCCTTCGATGGCGCCCTCCATCGCCCGTCGGGCCGTCGAGGCGACATCGCCGCCGACGTCGGCGGTGGTGCTCACCAGGCCCCTGGCGGTGGACCCGACCGCCGCGACGGCCTCACCGCCGACGTCCCTGGTGCCTTGCAGCACGCCGATGACGGCGCCCTTGGTCGCCTCGCCCAGATCCCCGCCGACCTGGCTGGTGCCCCGGATGACGCCGCTCGCCACATCCGTCACGGTATCGGTCAGCGCCGTCCCGACCGCTCCGGTACCGCGAAGCGCCGTCGTGAGCGAACCGCTGACGGTTTCGGTGACGGCGTTGACGATCTCGCCCGTGCCGCGGATGGTGCTGACAATGGTGTCCTTGACGTTCTCGACCAGTGCACTCATGAGGAGCCCCCTTGAAGTTGAGCCGGACGCGGCCTTGGTGTACGCACCGAGCCATCGAGCTCGGCGCCCAAGACGGCGCACGGGAGTCTACGAACCGGGGATTGAAGGCGGAGATGCTGTGTGACGTCAGAAGACGCCGCGGCCGAGGTTGCGGAACGGAGGAGGACCGATCGCCCGCATCGTCCGATTGTCAATGCGGCGACGGAACGTCGTCAAGCACATGCAATCGGAACGGCAGCCCCGCGAGAAGCGTCGGCCCATGGCCCGCGAGCCTGGGGTGCATCACGAACTCGTACTCGTCGATCAATCCGAGCTCCGAGCTCCGCGTTCCAATCGACGCGGTCCAGGGTGCTCGAGACGACGAATTCTCTTGCGGCGTCGATCGTCCGTGCAAAGGGTTCCGTCCAGTCAGGCATGACCACCGTCCGCGTCGAAGGGGTCGCATGTCTGGTCAGGATCCCGGCGGCTTGATCGCGGGCGAGTAAGACGGTATCTTACGATTGTGAAAACCACCGTGTCCTCGAAGGGGCAAATCGTCCTGCCGGCCGAGCTCCGCCAGAGGGACGCCATCGAGCCCGGACAGGAGTTCGATATCGAGCGCCTGGACCGCGGCGAGTATCGTCTGGTGCGTCGCGGCCTGGGGCCTACCAGGGGCGCCGTGGACTGGCTCCTCGAGTGCCCTGCGAAGGGCTACTTCGTTCCTATCGAGTCCGAGTCCACCGACTCGCTGTGACGTACCTCGTCGACGCCAACGTCCTCAGCGAACCGACCCGGCCAGCACCGGACGGGCGGGTGATCGCGTGGTTGCGCGCGCACGAGTCGGACATCGTTGTCGACCCCGTCATCCTCGGCGAACTGCGGTTCGGCATCCTCCTGCTGCCCCGAGGTAAGAAGCGCACGGCCCTCGAGCGGTGGTTCGACGCCGGCGTCACCAGTCTGCACTGCGTGCCGTGGGAGGCGGAGACGGGGCTGCGGTGGGCCGAGCTGCTGGCGCGACTGCAGAGGGCCGGCACCGCCATGCCGGTGAAGGACAGCCTCATCGCTGCCACGGCACTGCAGCACGGTCTCACCATCGCGACCCGCAATCGAGTGGATTTCGCCAAGGCCGGCGTGCGAATCGTCGATCCGTTCGCGGTCGGATAGGGCACTGGCGCACGCCGCACTGGCGCCCGCCCGCCGCTGCCTCGCAACCGTCACGCGGCGGCGTCAGCTGTGAAGGAGGTCTGGCTACTCACGGCCGGCCCTTCGACCGACATTGCGGTCGATGGCGCACACCCGGCCTGATTCCCACTCCTGCACCGAGCTCGTCCTCGACCGCCTCATCCGCGACAACCACGGCGACGAGCCGTGGGCCGATCTCGTCCTGGCCGCCTGCAACGGCGCCGATGCGCTCACGACGGCGCTGGACGGACACGCCGCGCCGCGCCCGGCGCGCGCCAGCGCGCAGACAGGCGAAGATCCGGCACCCGAGCCGCCCGGTGCGTACCTGCGCAGCATCACCGTCGAAGGCTTCCGCGGTATCGGGCCCGCCGCGACGCTCGAGTTGACACCCGGCCCCGGGCTCACGCTGGTCGTCGGGCGCAACGGCTCCGGAAAGTCGAGCTTCGCCGAAGGGCTCGAGGTGCTGCTCACGGGCGGCAACAAGCGCTGGGATGGGCGCTCCGCCGTCTGGAAGGAGAGCTGGCGCTGCCTCCATCGACCGAGCCCGTGCGCGGTGAGGGCGGAGTTCGCCGTGGAATCGCTGGGCACCGTGACGGTCGAACGGCGGTGGGAGGACGGAGCATCGCTCGACGGGAGCACGGCCTGGTTCCAGGCCAAGGGCGCCCCGCGCCAGCCGTACGAGCAGCTTGGCTGGCAGACGGCCATTCGCACGCACCGCCCGCTGCTGCCGTACACCGAGCTCGGGGCTGTGTTCGACAAGCCGTCGGAGATCCACGACGCGCTGGTCGAGGTGCTGGGGCTGGGGGAGTTCGACGCCCTCCACAAGACGCTGCAGGGCGTGCGCAAGACACGCGAGGCCATCGTCGCCGCGTCGGGTGCTCGGCTCACGGGCATCCTGCCGCGGTTGCAGGCCGCAGCCGAGCCCTCCGGCGACCGGCGAGCCGCGGCCGCACTTCGCGCCGTGTCCGGGAAGAAGCCCGAACTCGCGGCGCTGCGGCGCGTGCTGGAGGGCGAGGAGGCGGAAGCGGGAGATGAGGGCGTGGCCGCGCTTCGGCAGGCGATGGCACGCGCGCAGGCGCCGGCACGCGATGTGGTTACGGCCGCGGCCCGCGAACTGCGGGAGGCCGCCGCTGCCGTGGAAGCCTGCCGGGATACCGACGCGGGTCGTGCACGCGCGCTGGCGCAGCTGCTCGAGCAGGCGCTCCGGTATCATGCGGCGCACGCCACCATCGACTGCCCGGTGTGCGGCACGGCCGGCGCGCTCAGCGAGGGTTGGCGTGACGGGACGATGAGGGCGCTGGCGGACCTGCGCGCAAGAGCGGACGAGGCCGACCGTGCACACGCGCGGCTGGACCGCGCCACGACCAGCGCGCGCGAGTGGTTGCGCGTGTCGTCCGCGGGCATAGAAGCCATGGCGGCCCTGGGGATCGCATCCGCGCCGCAGGCGCAGGCGGCGGTGGCGCAGTGGAACGGCGGCGCGTCGATCGCGTACCCTCGCGCGCTGGCCGATCACCTCGAGCAGAACATCGACGCGCTCGGCACCACGCTGGGCACGTTCCGCGACGAGGTGCAGCGCGAGCTGTCACGCCGCGAGGACCTGTGGCGCCCCCTGGCGACCGAGCTCCGCGACTGGGTGCCGCAGGCACTGGCCGCCGAGGCCGCGCAGGCACAGGTGACGGATCTCAAGAGGGCCGAGGCGTGGTTCAAGGGCGTGCAGGCCGACATGCGCGCCGAGCGCTTCCGTCCGATTGCGGAGCGCGCGAAGGGGATCTGGCGGCAGCTGCGGCAGCAGAGCAACGTGGAACTGGAGGACGTGGCGCTGAAGGGCAGCGCCAACCTGCGGAGCGTGTCCCTCGACGTCACCGTGGACGGCGTCGCCGGCGCCGCGCTCGGCGTGATGAGCCAGGGTGAGCTGAACGCGCTGGCGCTCAGCCTGTTCATGCCGCGCGCATCGCTGCCGGAAAGCCCGTTCCGCTTCATGGTGATCGACGATCCGGTCCAGTCCATGGACCCCTCGCGGGTGGACGGTCTCGCGCACGCGCTGCACGAGGCGGCGCGCACGCGGCAGGTGGTGGTGTTCACGCATGACGAGCGCCTACCTGAGGCCGTGCGTCACCTGCTCATTCCCGGGACCGTCATCGAGGTCACGCGGCGTTCCGGCTCGGTAGTGGAGGCCCGCGTGCAGAAGTCGGCGATCACGCGCTACTTCGACGATGCGATGGCGATCGTGCGGACGGACGACCTGCCGCACGAGGTGCAACGGAAACTGGTGCCCGGCTTCTGCCGCTCCGGCGTCGAGGCGGCGTGCGTGGACGTCGTCCGCCGGCGGCGGCTCCGGGCGGGCGAGGCGCACCACGCGATCGAGGCCCTCCTGGATGATGCGGACTCCCTGCGCGAGCGGCTGGCGCTGGCGCTGTTCGACGACAAGAAGAAGGCGGGGGACGTGGGGCGGAGTCTGGCGAACCGGTGGAAGGGTGCCGATGCCGTGGTGCGCGCCCTGAACGCGGGCGCGCACGGGGATTACGATGCCGGGTTGGAGCGCCTCACGCGCGACGCCGAACGGCTGGCCGCGGGGATCGGAGCTTTGTCGTGACGGCAGCGGAGCTGACCCAGGCCGCGCGGGCGATTCTTCATGGCGGTGCCGCAACCCTGACGGGCATCTGGCCGCGCGCCGTGGCGCTGCTCGGCCGCCAGGCGCTGGAACACGGGCTCGACGACTTGTGGCGCGCACTGGCGCCGCGCATGCGGGACGCGTCGCGGCACGCGCAGCTCGTGTGCCTCGGTGCATTCGTGCGCGACGAGGCGCTGGTGAGCGGCATCCGCCACGCGTGGCACGGCCTCAGCCGCGCGTGTCATCACCACGCCTATGAACTGCCACCCACAGCGGAGGAACTCGGGCGCTGGCTGGACGCGGTAGACCGACTCGTCGCATTCGACCCGCTCCGGTGAGGACACGGGAAGGCGGCAGCCCCACGGCCGGCCGCTGTCCCTTGAGGACGGCCGTGACCCAGACCGACAACCGAGCGGACGGACGCCACTGGGCCTGTTTGAGCCGGGCGAAGGCTGGCGAGTTGCCTGGGTGCTTGTGAAGCCGGCAGCGAGTTTGACCGGCCGTCCGAGCGGGACGGCGGCCGGCCGTGGGGCTGACGCCGGCCGATGGCTGGTCGACGGGACTGAAGTCCCGCCGACCGAGCCGTTGGTTACGCGCCGAGCACCTTCATCACGCTCTCGTCATCGTTCACCGGCGTGATGTCGAACTCCAGGTAGTCGGTCCACTCCTGCATCCACTTGCCGAGCGCCACCGAATCGCTGGTCTCGGCCAGCACGTAGCCGCCGTGGCCGCCGACGGCGTGCCAGCGTCCCAGCATCTTGACCCCTTCACCCGGGCCGCCCCCCGTCTTCTTGAACCGATCCTGAACGGTTTCGCGGGCGTCGGGGGCGAACGCGTAGGTGATCATGAACAGCATGGGGGAGTCCTCTCGGAGGGAGCGCCCGTCAGTGGACGCGGGCGCTCATCCTACCGCGTTTGTCACTCCCTCGTGCGCAGGAACTACGGCCGCAGCACGATGTTGTCGAGACCCGCCGGGTTGTTGCAGCACGGCGACGCGGGATTCGACACCGCGATGACCAGCGTGTCGATCCACGCCAGCGGGAATGCGCTCGGCACAGTGGCCAGATTGCCGAACGTGTTGGGCACCGTGCCCGTCACGGTGAACACCATGGCGCCGTCGCGCATGCCGGTGAAGACATAGGGGATGGGCGTCACGCTCGAGTAGAGATCGACCGACGTGAAGCGGAACACGTCGCCGTCGGCGGTGACGCGAACCTCTCCGGTCGTCAGCGGATCCGCCGCCTGCCTGGTGAACTGGATGAACGGCCCGGGCCGCCCGTAGGCACCGATGACCCACGGGCCCGCCAGGGGCTCGACGAGGTATCCCGCCTCTGCATGGCTCACGAACGGATCGCCGGCCGGGGCAAGCCCGGTGAAGGTGACCGACGAGGTGCCCGGCGGCGGGGGCCCGACGGTCACCGCCAGCTCGTTCGAGGGCGCGCCGACGGTTGCGCCATCGAAGGCGCGCACGCGTACGTAGTACGTGCCCGATGGAACGCCTGGGACGCTGAAGCCGGTCGCCGGTGCGGCCACGGGCAGGATGGCCAGATCGGTCAGGCCCGGAGCCGAGCCGGCTTCGAGCAGGTACCCGGCCGGGGCCGGATCCGTCGGCGCCGGAGCCTCCCACCGGAACGTGACCGCGCCGCCGATGATGCTCGCCGCGAGGTTGCCGGGAGGCGCGGGCACGCCGACCGAAACGACGATGTCGTTGGACGGGGGCCCGAAGCCGCAGGCGTTGCGCTCCCTGACGCGGACGAAATAGAAGCCGGTGGGCGCGGTGGGCGTGACGGTGGTCGCCGTCCCCACGTCGCCGTTGAACAGGTCCGCGCGCCCGGGCGCCGAGCCCGCCTCGAGCTGGAACGATCCGCCCGCGCCGGTCCACTCCAGCGTCACGGACGTGCCCGCGACGGTGGCCGTGAGTCCCGTCGGCGCCGCGGGGAGCTGGCACGTCGCGCCCACCGCCACGATGACCTCGCTCGATGGGCCGCTCGTGCCGGCGGCGTTGCGCGCGCGGACGCGCACGAAGTAGTTGCCCGGGGGGACCGCGGTGGTCGCGAACGCTGGCGTCGTGCCACCGGTGGCAGCGTTGGCCAGGTTCGCCAGTCCCGGAGCAGAGCCGGCCTCGACGACGTAGGTCGTCGGGCTCCCGCTCGGCTGGATCCACGTCAGCGTGACGGTGTCGCCCGACACGTCGGCCGTGAGACCGATCGGCGGCGGCGGCACGGCCTGCGCCGCGGCCGGAGCCGCGAAGGCGAGAGCTGCGGGCACGAGAAGAGCGAGGACGAGGACGGGTCGGCAACTCGGCATGGGAACCTCGATGCTATGCGACGCGGTTGCGTGCAATGTCCGGTCCGGGGGCGAACGCGCACAGTCTGCCACAAGGCCCCAAGCCCCATCGCGCGATCGCAGTCGGTGTAGCATCAAACATTGCCCAGGTGCGCCGCCATGATTACTTCCGACCCGACCCGTCGTCAGACCATCCTCAACGAGATCCACGCCATCCTCGACGCCCGGGCACGGCCCGGGGACCGCGAGCTGCTGCGCGCGTTTGCGCCCATCGCCTTCCGCGAGATGCCGGACGCCATGGCCCTGGCGCTGCCGCCTGCCGCCCTCGCCGCCCGCATCGAGGGCTACTTCGCCTTCGTCGCCCGCACCATGCCGCCGCCGCACCAGCTCTACCGCGGCCTGCCGGGACTGCACGTGGCGGCCCGCAACCCCACCGAGCAGGAAACGGAGGCCACCGGCAGCACGCACGGCGGCCACTTCGACGTCACCATCGTCGAGACGCATACGCCTGACGCGCCCTTCATCTTCGAGAGCCTGAAGCACTTCTTTCAGAAGCAGGGCATCCGGGTGCTGTCGGCCGTGCACCCCATCTTCTCCGTCCGCCGGCAGTGGGAGCACATCGTCGGGATTGGCGACGCCCAGGCCGAGGGCGCGCGCGAGCTGCTCTGCCAGTTCCGCCTGGAGCGCATCGAGCAGCCCGAGCGGCTGCGCCGCATCGAGCACCAGGTGTACTCCCTCATCAAGACCGTGTTCCTGGGCGTGGAGGACTTCGCCGCCATGCGGCGCTTCCTGCAGGACCTGCGGACGCGCCTGCGCAGCCGGCCGGGGTTCCCCGAGGCGACCGACGCCGCCCAGGGCTTCCTGGACTGGCTCATCGCCGACAACTACGTGCTGATGGGCGTGCTGCGCTTCCGGCGGTCGCCGGATGGCTTCGAGCCCGACCTGGATTCCGCGCTGGGCGCCTTCCGCGAGCCGGACCTGCTGCGCGTGGTGTTCCCGGGCCTGATGGAGGAGGAGCGCCGCCACGCCGAGCCGCGGCCGGACGATGGGCGCATCCTGGACATCGACTACCGCGTGAACGCCAGCGCCATCCATCACGTGGACCCGGTGGACGACTTCGTGGTCCGCGAGTGGGGCCCGGACGGCGACCTGGCCGCCGCCACGCTGGTCCTGGGCCGGCTCGCCAAGAGCGCGTTCACCGAGCGGGCCGACGGCATCCCCATTCTCGAGCAGAAGCTGGAGTGGCTGTACCAGGCCTCGGGCGCGGCGGTCAACTCGCACACGTATCGCGAGTCGCGCGCCATCTTCAACCATTTCCCGAAGCGCGAGCTGCTCTACGCCGACGTCGCCCACCTGAAGCCCATCATCGACAAGATGGTGTACCTCTCGAGCGACGACGAGATTGCCGTGAACGTGCGGCCCGGTGAGGGCTATCAGGCGGTCTCGGTCGCCTTCTCGGGGCTCCACTACTCGAACAAGGCCGAGACCGATCTGGGCGACGCGCTGGCGCGCGAGTTCGGCCCGGTGGCATATCACACGTGGGCCGACTGCAACGGCACGGCGCTGCTGGTGTTCTACTTCGCCGAGGCGACGCTGGAGCACGAGCTGGATGTGGCCCGGGTGCGGGAGATTACGGCCAGGGTCATCTCCACGTGGGAGGACCAGGTGGCGACGGAGGTCGAGCGGAGCTTCGGCACGGCCGAGGGCCGGCGCCTCTTCAAGCGCTACGTCCGGCAGGAGAGCCGCAGCGGCCTCTACCGCGAGCTCACGCAACCGGCCGAGGTGCCCGACGACCTTCGGGTGTTCGAGGCGCTCGAAGGCCGGCTCGAGCTCGCCGTCCACGCCGACACGGCCGAGCGCGTCCTGCTGAAGCTGTTCTCGCCCTCCCCGATATCGCTGACCGACCTGCTGCGTACGCTGCAGAACTTCGGGCTCAGGGTGGAGGAAGAAGTCAACATCCCGCTGCTGCTGCCGGAAGGCCAGCACGCCTGGCTCGAGCGGCTGCGCGTGGAGGCTGGGGCGAAGACCATCGCGGCCATCGAAGGCACGCCGGAGCGGCTGCGCGACGGCCTGCGCGCCATCCACGAGGAGCGCGGCACGGACGATCCGCTCAACGCGCTCGTCCTCCTGGCGGATCTCACCTGGCGCGAAGTGGAAGTGCTCCGCACGCTGCGCAACCACCTGCTGCAGATCCGGCCGGCCTACAACGCCGAGACGGTCACCGCCGTGCTGCTGCGCAATCATGCCGCGGCCGGGGCGCTCTTCCGGGCCTTCGATGCGAAGTTCTCACCGGCGCTTGAGGGCGATCGGGCCGCCGCCATGGCCCGGGCCGACGACGCCCTGCACGCCGCGCTCGGTGAGGTCACCAGCCTGTTCGACGACGAGATCCTGCGCGGGCTGCAGAGCCTGGTGGCGGCCGCGATCCGGACGAACTTCTACCAGCGGCCCGAGCGGCCGGTGGTGTCCATCAAGGTGGAGTCGACAAAGGTCGTCGGCATGGTCTCGCCGCGGCCGCTCTTCGAGATCTACGTCCACTCGCCCCTGCTCGAAGGCATCCACCTGCGCGGGGGGATGGTGGCGCGCGGCGGTATCCGCTGGAGCGATCGCCACGACGACTTCCGCACCGAGGTGCTGGGGCTGATGAAGACCCAGATGGTGAAGAACTCGGTTATCGTGCCCGTCGGGTCCAAGGGCGGCTTCGTCCTCAAGGGCAACGTGCCGCCGCGGCCGGCGCTGGACGCGTACCTCATCGATCGGTACCGCGAGTTCGTGTCCGGGCTGCTGGACGTGACCGACAACCTGGTGGACGGCCAGGTGCTGCACCCGCCCGACGTCGTGCGCCACGATGCGGACGATGCGTACCTGGTGGTGGCGGCGGACAAGGGCACGGCGCACCTCTCCGACACGGCCAACCGCGTGTCGGCGCAGTACGGCTTCTGGCTGGGCGATGCGTTCGCCTCGGGCGGCAGCCACGGCTACGACCATAAGAAGGAGGGCATCACGGCCCGCGGCGCCTGGGAGTGCGTGCGGCACCACTTCCGCAACCTGGGCATCGACGTGCAGACCGAGCCGTTCACGATGGCGGGCATCGGCGACCTGTCGGGCGACGTGTTCGGCAACGGCGTGCTGCTCAGCCGCGCCACGCGCCTCGTGGCGGC
>CAUJDN010000095.1 GCA_963169195.1 Acidobacteriota bacterium
CAAACGGCAGCGCCGGTGTCGTCTCAGCCACCATTGCTCCCAGCGGCGGAACGGCTGGCACCAGCGACTTTTCGGGTCTGCCAGAAACGGTCACCTTTGGCGATGGCGACACGACCCCAAAGATCGTGTCCATCGCGATAACCCAGGATGTCAGCCCTGAGCCGGACGAAACCATCGAGTTGGGCATATCCGTAAGCGCCGGCGCATCGGTGGGGACTCCAGCGGCTGCCATCTTGACGATCCAGGACGATGACAGCACCACAACGCCATATACGCTGCTGTATGCGCAGGGCAGTGAACTTCGGCGAATGTCGCTGGACGGAGTGGTAGTCGAGTCGATTCCGCTCGGCCGCCCCATTGGTTACTTCGATGTCGCCGATGACGTGTCCCGGATCGTGTACACGGATAACGTCAATCAGATCTGGGTCCACGACAGGACATCCGGACAGAGTGAGCTGATGCTGTCCGCGCCATGGGTACAAACGCTGAAGTGGTTGCCTGGGAGCAACTCCGTGTTTGTGCATGGGGCGTCGGACGGCAATCTCTATTCGTTCAACGTGACGTCACGCACATCGGCGCTGTGGCAATCTGCAGACACGGCCGGCGTGTACGGCAAGAACGTCTATCGCGGCGGCGTCGCCTTCTCCGGTGTGTCCGCAGGGAAGGTGGTGGCACGCATCGGTGTGGGCGGTGCTGGAGGCGATGGTGTGTTCGTCGGAGACTACTGCACGTCGGACCCGACGCATCACATCTGTAGCCTGCAGGTTGTCTCCAATCCAGCCGGGGCAGGCTCTGGCTGGGACACCCTCGCCGGTGGTCCGTCCATCACCCAGGATGGTCGCTACGCCTTCTATACGGAACGCATCGCCTTCAATACTCATCGGGTCATGCGAAGAGACCTGTCATCGGGTACGGTGACGGCCATCTACGAGGCGACAACGAGCGGTCTCGACACGGGGTTCGGAAGCACCTTCTTGTTCGACGATGACCAGTATCTGGCCTTCCCGGATCTGTACCTGAATGGCGACCGCACGATCCGGGTGTGTGACCTTGGTTCATCAGGAGGAGGGGCCTGTGCCCCAGTGGTGCTCGATCCTCCTGGCGCTTTCGGAGGGTCGCAGGTTCTGGCCGTTCGCTGGCCCTAGCTTCGGCCCCATCGCGTGGATGATTGTGGCAGTCGGGTCGGGGGTGGGCCGCCGCCCCCGTTACCCGCGGCGGTGGGTCGCCCGTCACGGACGGCAACTCCTCAACGTGGCCTGCAAGCGGACGCGGCCCCTAGCAGGCAGCGTCTCGCGTCCTGTGCTTACACCTAACTTACACCAGAAGATTGGCCTCTGGTGATAACTGGCTGTAAATTGTTGATTCTGCTGGTGGCCAGGGACGGGATCGAACCGCCGACACCGTGATTTTCAGTCACGTGCTCTACCAACTGAGCTACCTGGCCGTCGGTGGAGACCGTCGAGTATACCACGGCGCCTTCGACGGGTACACGAAGGCACGAAGGCCACGAAGGGCAGCCGCAAGGCGGGCCCCAGCCGCCCTGCCTGCATGTGGCCCCCGGGGGCCACAGCATTATCTGAGGCTGACTGCGCCATCTGCGTCATCTGCGTCATCTGCGTCATCTGCGGCCCGTCTGCGGCTCGTCTGCGTCATCTGCGGCCCGTCTGCGGCTCGTCTGCGTCATCTGCGGCCCGTCTGCGGCTCATCGGCGTCCGCGTTCGTACGTTCCCGTCAGCGTCGCGGTGCCGAGGATGCGTCCCTGCATCGCGCGGTCGATGTCATGCCGCGCGAATCCCTCCCTGAGTCCAATTGCCGTGTCGAGCGCGTGCAGGCGGAACCGGTAGTGGTGCACACCGTGCCCCTTCGGCGGGCACGGCCCGCCGTAGCCGATGCGCCCGAAATCGTTGGTCCCGGACACCCCCAGCGCGCCGGGCGCGAACCCTTCGTCGAGGCCTGTCGCCGTCGCCGGAAGGTCCCCCAGCAGCCAGTGGGTGAACGTGCCCGATGGCGCGTCCGGGTCGTCCATCACCAGCGCAAACGCCGCCGTGCCGTCGGGCGGGTGCGTCCAAGTGAGTGCGGGCGCGAGGTCCTCGCCATCACACGTGACGCGCACCGGGACCGGTGAGCCGGTGGTGAATGCCGGACTGCTCAGCCTGAAGGCCATGATCGACTCCTCCCAGGTGCCAGGGAGCACGAACGGTGCCACAATGGGCATGCCGGGATGTCGAGACGCATGGCTCGCGCCCGGGCCCAGTCTCGCGGATCCACGAGCGATGCGCGAGGCACGATCATTGCTGAGACATCCGGTACCTGCCGGATTCCCGGGGCCGCAAGCGAACAGTCCCCGCGCGCTGGAGGCCAGCCATGGAAATCGAACCCACTGTCACCTTCCGAAAGATCCGCACCCCCGCCGCGCTCGAAACCGACATCCGCAAGCGCCTCTCCAAGCTCGAGACGCTCATTCCGGAGATCATCGGCGCGCACGTGCTCGTCGAGCAGGTGGCGCGTCACCACCGGGAGGGCAAGCGCTGGCGCGTCCGCATCGAGGTGTCGCTGCCGGGCGAGCGCATCGTCGTCACGCACGTGTCGAGCCTCAGGCCCGACCTGCGCGCCCGCGAGGTGGAGCGGACCCACAAGCAGGACGAAGCCGACGCGGCCGGCCACAAGTACGCCAAGGTGGCGGTGCGCGAAGGCTTCGAGACGGCCCGCCGGCAGCTGCAGGACTACGTGCGGCGCCGCCGTGGGGCCCCGAAGACCGAGGCCGCGCGCCGCAAGCCGCTCCGTCAGCCCAGGGCCCGCCCGTAGAACCGGGCGCACTCCTCCTCGCGCCCTCTCACCACGCGTCGGCCGCGCAGGGGGCCCCCCTGCGCGGTGACGACCGTCCACTGGCCGTCGGTACGGCCGCGATCCCCGTAGATCACCACCCAGTCGCCGGTCATCCCCAGGCGGTGCGCGCGCTCCGTGTTCGAGAACAGCACGGTGAAGTGATGCTCGCCCCGACTGGTGTGCAGGATGGGCAGCCATCGCCGCCCGCCGGGATTGAAGCGCCTGGGGGCGATGCGCGGCAGGACGTCCTGCTCCGCGCCCTGGCGGTACTCGCGGTCCACGTCCAGCAGCTCGCCCACGGCGGGCGCTTCCGTCCCTGACCCCGGCGCGTGCACGCGCCCGAGCCGTTGCGCCAGCACGGAGCGAACGCCCGCCAGCCGCTTCGGGCCAAAGCCGGCCAGGCTCTCGAGCCGCCCGTCGTACGCAGCCGTCTCCAGCCCCTCCAGCGTTTCCAGGCCGAGCTCATCGTGCAGCCGATGGGCCAGCTTCCGCCCGATGCCCGGCACCGAGGCGAGCAGGCGCACGGGATCCACGTCGCCGCGCAGCCGCGCCAGCATGGGCGAGTAGCCGAACCGGACGATGTCGCGGATGGCGCGGGCGAGGGTGTCGCCGATGTCGGGCAGCCGCTCGAGCCCGTCCAGGCCTTCGGCGTCGAGAATCCGCGAGACCGCCTCGGGCAGCCGGCGGACCGCCTCGGCACCCCGGCGGTACGCGCGGACGCGAAACGGGTTGGCGCCCTGGTCCTGCAGCAGCTGCGCCATCTCGTCCAGCCTGGCCGCCACGGCATGGTTCAGGTCCACGTCGGGGCTGGCCGGGGGCGCGGCGGCAGGCGGTCCGTGGCCTCGAGCCATTCCACCGGATCCTCCGGCGACCGGGAGCCGACGTCAAGTCGCGGGGCGACTGCCGGCGCGTGGCCGGCAGCCGCCTCGCTGGTCGCGGCTATCTCACGGCACGATGACCGTGCGCTCGTTGGACACGACGCTGGCGCCGAGCGCGTTGACCGCGCGCAGGCGCACGTAATAGGTGCCCGATGGCACGCCGGTGAAGCTGGTGTTCACCGCGGACGACCCCGTGTTCACCACCGCGAGGTTCGAGAGCCCCGTCGCCGACCCCGCTTCGACGATGTAGCTGGTGGGCGAGCCGACGGCCGGGGCCACCCAGTTGAGCGTGACCGTGGATCCCGTCACCGAGGCGCTGCTGAAGTTGGGCGGTCCCGGTGGCGAGGGGACACCGCCCACGACGAGCATCCGCTCGGCCGAGGCTGGCCCGAGCCCGGCGGCGTTGCGGGCTCGTACCCTCAGGAAGTAGAAGCCGTTCGGCACCGGCTGATAGGTGAACGCCCGGCTGGTCACCGGAATGGTTGCGATGTTCGACAGGCCCGTGGCCGATCCCGCCTCGACGACATAGCCCGTGGGAACCCCGCCGCTCGTCGCGTCCGCCCAGGTGAGCGTGAGGAGGTTGCCGCTGGCGAACGCCGCGACGTTGATCGGCGCCTCGACCGGCGCCGCGCCGCTGCCGGTCATCTGCACCACGATCTCGGCCGACGCGGGACCCGTGCCGGCGCCGTTGACGCCGCGCACCCGCACGTAATACGTGCCCGGCGGCACCCCCGACGCCGTGTACGACGTGCCGCTCGCCACCGGGAGGGTCAGCGCGGTCGTACCCGGTGAGAAGCCCACCTCGAGCACGTAGCTCGTGGCGGAGCCGCCGAGGGCCAGGGAGGGGGCGTTCCAGGTGAACTGCAGTCCGAACACCGTCTGGCCGGTGGCCCGGAAGTTCGACGGCGCCCCCGGCGCGCCAGTCTGTGGTGCGAGGGCGAAGTCGACGCCGGTTGTCAGGCCGGCAACCGTGATCGGAGTACCGCTGGCGCGAGCGGTGGTCGACGAGCACGTCCCGCTGCACGCGATGTTGTCGTAGATCTCGTTGACGTAGCCGGCACTGGTCGAGGTGTAGGCCACGTACTCGCCGGACGGCAGCCCCCGGACGGTGTACACCCCCGCCGCGTTCGTGGATGCGGTGGCGCTTCCGGACGCCGACCGCGCATGCACGGACACCAGGACACCGGGGAGGGGACTGCCACTCACCTCGTCTGTCACCGTGCCCGTGATCGTGCCGCCGGGTGAGAGGGCGAAGTTTCGACCGTTCACCGTCGTGCCGGCGGTCACGGTGACGCGCGTGCCCGACGTGAAGTCGCAGTCCCACCAGCAGGGGATGTTGTCATACAGCTCGTCCAGGTATCCGAGCCGGTTGGTGGCCACCAGCACGTACTGCCCTGGCAGCAGGCCACCGAAGCCATACGAGCCACTGGTCGATTCGATGTTGCCGGCATAAGTGAACGACGACCCCGCCACGGCGTACAGGGACACCGTGATGCTGCCGGCTGGCGGCTGGCCCGTGACGGCGTCGGTGACGCTGCCGAAGATGCCGCCGCCGGGAGACAGCGCGAAGTCGCGCCCCGTCGTGGTGGCACCTGCCGTCACGGGAATCGGCGCGCCCAGCCGGAGGGCGTTCGGGTAGAAGCAGGAGTCGTAGCACGGGATATCGTCGTAGATTTCGTTGACGAGGCCGCCGCCGACGGACGTGAACGCGTAGTAGGTGCCAGTGGGCAGTCCGCGCACAGTGTAGACACCGGAAGCGTCGGCCGCGGCCGACCTCCCGAAAGCGACGCCATTCACCTCGATGTAGACGTAGACCGTCCCCGTCACCGGCGTGGCGGTCTGGGCGTTGGTGATCGTGCCCGTGACCGTGCCGCCCATGGCCAGCGCGAAGTTGCGGCCGCTCGTGGTCGCGCCCTGGGTCACCGGGATGGCGGCGCCGCTGGCCACGGCCGTCGACGATGAGCACGAGATCACACAGAGCAGGTTGTCGTAGATTTCGTTCATGTACCCCGCGTTATTGGAGGTCATCGCGAAGTACGCGCCGGTTGGCAGGCCCTGCACCGTGTAACTGCCCGAGCTGTCCGTGGTGGCGGACCCCACGAACGTCGCCGAGCCATTGGCCAGGGTGTAGAGCGAGACGCCGACCGATTGAATGCCCGTGGCGGTCACCACGTCGGTGATCGTCCCGGTGATCCGGCCACCCTCCTCCAGCGAGAAGTCCCGGTCCGGCGTCACGCCGCCCGCCGTCACCCCGACCGGTGTGCCCGTGGCGGCGGCGGCCGTCGACGAGCAGCTCCCCATGCACTGGATGCCGTCGTAGATCTCGTTGATCAGGCCCAGACTATTGGTGCCGACTGTGGCCAGGTAGTACGTCCCCGACGGGAGTCCGGTGAGGGTGTACGCGCCCGTGGGGCTGGTGAGGGCGTTGCCGACAGGGAGCACCGACGAGCCGACCCGGGTGTAACCGGTGACGAACTGGCCCGACACGCCGGTGCCATCCGACGCGCGTGTGACGCGGCCGCTCACCGCGCCGCCCACGATGAGCGCCACGTCCACGCCCGTCGTCGTTCCGCCGGGCGCGACGACCACCGGTGTACCGGTCGAGACGAACGAGGAGGGGCACGTTCCCGGACAGGCCAGGCCGCCATACACCTGGTTGACGTGGCCAGTGGGGTTCGACGACGTGTGGACGTAATACGCGCCGGGCCGAAGGCTCGCAATCGTGTAGGCCCCCGAACCGTCGGTGGTGGCCGTGAACGCCCCCTCCTGGTCCAGGTACACGGCCAGCACCTGGACCCCCGCGAGCGGGGCGCCGCCGGCCGCGCTGGTCACGGTGCCGGTGATGCTGCCGGTCTGGGCGGTGGCCCATGCGGGCAGGAGCGAGAGGGCGAGGACAAGCGGCAGCGTGCGCCGGAGCGGGCCAGGCAGATGGGGGAGTCTGAAGAACGGCCGAACGGTCATGGGGGCTCCTTCCGTCGTGACGGGCCCGCGCGCCACAGCAGGACACGGCCCGACATGGACCGGTCCCGTCGTTACGGACGGACAGCACGGGGGTCTTCCCACTCATAATGCACATGGCGGGCAAACCGGACGCGCGACGGGTAGTGCGCTCAGGCCGTGGCGGGCGCCCGGGCTGCGGCGCCGTGCCTGGGCGAACGGACCGCGCGGCCGCCAAGCACCCACCAGCCGACGGCCAGGCCCAGGGCAGCCCCCGCGAGGACGTCCGTCGGCCAGTGCGCCCCGAGGTAGATCCTCGAGACGGCAATGCCCGCCGC
>CAUJDN010000096.1 GCA_963169195.1 Acidobacteriota bacterium
AGCAGGATCATCAGCAGGTAGTTGAAGTTGGCCGTGAGGTGGAAGAACGCCTCTGCCTTCACGCGCAGCGGAAGCGGCTGGGCCAGGATGCGCGGCAGCAGCTTCAGGCACGTCTGGATGGAGCCCTTCGCCCAGCGGTGCTGCTGCGACTTGAAGGCGTTCATCTCCACCGGCACCTCGGCGGGCGACACCAGGTCCTGCAGGAAGACGAACTGCCAGCCCGCGAGCTGGGCGCGATAGCTCAGGTCGAGGTCCTCGGTGAGGGTGTCGTGCTGCCAGCCGCCGCCGGCCGCGATCGCCTGGCGCCGCCAGATGCCGGCCGTCCCGTTGAAGTTGAAGAAGCAGCCGGCACGGTTGCGGCTGCCGTGCTCGAGCACGAAGTGCCCGTCGAGCAGGATCGCCTGGATGCGCGTCAGCAGCGAGTAGTCGCGATTGATGTGGCCCCAGCGCGCCTGCACCATCGCCACTTTCGGATCGGTGAAGTAGTGCACGGTCCGCATCAGGAAGTCCGGCTCGGGCAGGAAGTCGGCGTCGAAGATGGCGACGAAGCGCCCGCGAGCCACCGCGAGCCCCGCGTCCAGCGCGCCCGCCTTGAAGCCCGTCCGATCCGTCCGGTGCAGGTACTTGACGTCCACGCCCTGCGCCGCGTGCCGTCGCACGGCCAGCTCCGCAATCTCACGGGTTTCGTCCGTGGAATCGTCCAGGACCTGGATTTCGAGCAGCTCGCGCGGGTAGTCGATCCGGCACACCGCGTCCACCAGCCGATCCACGACGTACATCTCGTTGAAGAGCGGGAGCTGGATGGTGACCGGGGGGAGCGACTCGAACCGGGCCTTCGGGACCGGCTGGTCGTCCTTGTGCTTCATGTACAGGTAGACCAGGTAGTACCGGTGCCACCCGTAGACCGCGAGGATGAGCAGTACGAAGAAGTACGATGCGAGGATGAAGGTTTCGATCGGCGTCATGCTAGACCCGGTTCAGACGACCCAGCGCAAACCCTCATTGTATCGCTGGTTCGTGTAAAGTCAACAAAACACGGACGATAGAGCGGCACCCATGAGCCCAGACGAGATTCGCATCCTGCTCGACCAGGTCCGCGACGGCACCCGGCCGACCGCCGACGCGCACCGCGCCCTCGTGTCGGCGCTGCGCGCCGCGCCGCTCGGGGACCTTGGCTTCGCCAGGGTCGACCACCACCGCGCCGCGCGCCAGGGTTTCCCGGAAGTGGTGCTGGGACTCGGCAAGACGCCGCACCAGATTGCGGCCATTGCCGCCGCCATCGCGGGGCGAGGCCACCCGCTCCTGGTGACCCGCGCAGACGAGGCGGCCTGGCAGGCCGTCCATGCCCAGCTGCCGGAGGCGGAGTACCACCAGCTGGCCCGCGCCATCACGCTGAAGCGCGAAGTGCCCCGGGGCCGGGGTGCCGTGGCCGTGGCCTCGGCCGGCACCTCGGACATCCCCGTGGCCGAGGAGGCGGCCATCACGGCGGAGCTGATGGGGAACGACGTGATCCGCCTGTACGACGTCGGTGTCGCGGGCATCCACCGCATCCTCCGCGAGCGCGAGCGTCTCGAATCGGCCCGCGTCATCGTTGTCGTGGCAGGGATGGAGGGCGCCCTTCCAAGCGTGGTGGCCGGCATGGTGGACGTCCCCGTCATCGCCGTGCCAACCAGCATCGGCTACGGGGCGAGCTTCGGCGGCATCGCCGCGCTGCTCGGCATGCTCAACTCCTGCGCCAACGGCGTCTCGGTGGTGAACATCGACAACGGCTTCGGCGCAGGCTGCATCGCAAGCATGATCAATCACCTCTAGGGGCGCCCCTGCGGGGCGTGGGCGGCCTCGGGCCGTGAGCGGTCCCCTCGGGGACCGTGAGCCTGCGGTAGGATCCTACCGGGCAAAGCGAGGCCCGCCGCGCGAAGCGCGGCCCTGTATGTTCGCCACCCGCACCCTCGAATTCGATCGCATCGTCGCCGACGTCGCGGCACTCGCGCTGACGCCGCTCGGCCGCGTGCGGCTCGAGGTCGTCAAGCCCGTCGGCGACCCGCAGGACGTCGCCACGCTGCAGCGCGCCACGAGCGAGACGGTCCGCTTCTTCGAGCGGAATCCCCAATTCCCGTTGCGGGCCGGGCAGGGCCTCACCGAGGCGCTCGCCGGTCTCGGGGTGGAGGGCCGGCCGCTCGATCCGCTGGCGCTGCGCACGCTGGCGGAGTTCATCGACTCGGTCGAGCGCTCCCGCGCGGGGGTGCATGCCGCCGCGGGCCCCTTCCCCATCCTCGAGGCCATCGTCAGCCGCGTGGCCAGCTTCGCAGGTGAGGTGGAGGCCGTCCGCCGCGCCATCGACGTCTCCGGCGAGGTGCTGGACGAGGCCAGCCCCGCGCTTCGGAGCATTCGCGAGCGCCTGCGGCAGAAACGGCAGCGACTGCGCCAGATGCTGGAGCAGTTCGCGCACGGCCGGGACACCGCGAAGTACCTCCAGGACGACGTGGTGACGGAGCGGAACGGGCGATTCGTCCTCCTGGTGCGGGCCGAGCACCGCGCGAACGTGCCCGGCATCGTCCATGGCAGCTCCGCGAGCGGCGCCAGCCTGTTCCTCGAGCCGGCCGCCACGGTGGAGATCAACAACGACATCGTGGAGCTGGAGGAGCGCGAGCGCGAGGAGATCCTCCGGATCCTGCTGGCACTCACCGATCGCTTCCGCCATCGCCGCGGCGACGTGCGGGCCATCGAGGAGGTGGCCACGGACCTGGACGTGCTGCAGGCGCGGGCGCGCCACAGCGCGCAGGTCGGCGGCATCGAGCCGACGTTCGTGGTGGATCGCTCGTTCGAGCTGCGCGGCGCGCGGCATCCGCTGCTCGAGAACGCCGTGCCCATCGATGTCGTCCTGGACCCGCCGAGCCGCGTCCTCCTCATCACGGGGCCGAACACGGGCGGCAAGACCGTGGCGCTCAAGACGGCGGGGCTCTTCGCGCTGATGGCCCAGTCGGGGCTGCACGTGCCCGCGAACGTGGCGCGGCTGCCCGTGTTCCGGTCGGTCTTCGCCGACATCGGCGACGAGCAGTCCATCGCCGCCAGCCTCAGCACGTTTTCCGGGCACATCGCCAACCTCGTCGCGATGGATCGCGCGCTGCAGCTGCCCGCGCTGGTGCTGCTCGACGAGGTGGGCACGGGCACGGATCCCAACGAGGGCGGCGCGCTCGCGACGGCCGTGGTCGGCCACTTCAAGCAGCGCGGCGCCCACCTCGTCGCCACCACGCACTTCGACGCCGTGAAGGCGTGGGGCACGGCCACCGAGGGCGTGACGGTGGCGGGCTTCGCCTTCGACCCGCAGACCTACGCGCCCACCTATCGCCTGATCTACGGGGCGCCCGGGCGGAGTCTCGCCATCGAGATGGCCCAGCGGCTCGGCATGCCCGTCGCCGTGGTGGCCGCCGCCCGCGGGTTGCTGAGCGACGACCAGAAGCGCGTGCAGGCGCACCTGGATCGCATCGACGCACAGGCACGGGCGCTGGACGCCGAGAAGATCCGCCTGGACCGCGAGCGGCGCGCGTTCAGCGAGCAGCGCGTGGAGGTGGAGCAGCGCGCGCGCGCGCTGGCCGAGCGCGAAGGGGCCTTCAGGAAGCGCCTGAACGAGAAGCTGGACGACCGCCTGAGGCAGGCCCGGCGCGATATCGACGCGGTGATCGATCAGCTGCGCGAGAAGTCGGAGGCCATTGTCGAGAAGGCGTCGCGACGGGCAGCCGGGGTGGTGGTCAACACCGGTGAAACCGGTGCGGCGCGGGCCGAGGCGCGCGCCGCCATCGAGCGGATCGCGGAGTCGCTGCGCAATCCGGCGGCGCCCGGGACGGAGCCGACCGGAGGCCCAGCCGCTGCGGCCCCCGCCACTGTGGCGCCTCTTGCGGTCGGATCGAAGGTGGCGGTCGGCGGCCTCGGCCTCGAAGGCACGGTGGTTTCCCTCTCGGGCTCACAGGTCGAAGTGGACGTCCGCGGCAAGCGGATGCGCGCAAAGGCCAGGGACCTCCGCGTGATCGGCCCGCCGTCACCGGTGGCGTCGCTCTCGCACGCCCGAGTCCGCGTGAACGTCGACCTCAAGCCGCGCGAGGGACTGCTCGGCGAAATCAACGTCATCGGCTGCACCGTCGAGGAGGCGGTGGACCGCGTGTCGCGTTTCCTGGACGACACGCTCGTCACCGACCTCCGCGAGGTCCGCATCGTGCACGGATTCGGCACCGGCCAGCTGCGCAAGGGGATTCACGCGTTCCTCAAGAACCATCCGCTGGTATCGAAGTACGCACAGGCCCCCGAGAACCAGGGGGGTGGCGGCGCGACGGTGGTCGAGCTGAAGGA
>CAUJDN010000097.1 GCA_963169195.1 Acidobacteriota bacterium
TCGGCGACCTGTGGGCAGGCCTGCGCAAAGACCCGGGCGCCGACCTGCTGGGGGCGATGGAGAGGCTGCGGTAGGTCGGCGCGGTGCGCCATGGGCCGCCCTGCGGGCGGTGAAGGATCCCACACGCCGAAGGCGTGCCCACCGAGCACCGCGAGGCCCACACGCCGCGAGGCGCGCCCACCCGCCACAGGCGCGCCCCTCCCGAGCACCGCGAGGCCGCTGAGCCGCGCCTTAGAAGGTCACCCGCATCTCGCCAATCACCTGCCGCTTCAGGATGTCCCCGAAGACGTGGGACTGGATGTCCTCGTTCAGCAGGTTGATCACCTTCACGGTGGTGATCAGCCGGTCGCCGCCCCAGCGGATGCCGAGGGCGCCGTTCACCTGCGAATAGGCGTCGGTCGGGCCGTGGAACCGCGAGTCCAGCACGTCCTGCCAGAACGCCTCGTCCACCCACGTGTAGGACATGTTGCCCGTGACGCGCCCCTGGGTGAAGTTGAAGCCCAGGTTGAAGCGGTTCTGCGGCGGCAGATTCACCTCCGAGATGTCGAAGTCCGGATCCGGCTTCGCCTGGTACGAGTAGTTCGCGAAGATGTTCAGCGCCTGGTTGACCGCGCCGTCCACGCCCAGTTCGAAGCCCTTGTTGATGACCTCGCCCAGGTTGCGATAACTGAATTCGGACGGCAGGCCGCCCGTGGTGCACGGCGTGCCCGGCGGCAGCGTGAGGCAGGACGGCGGCAGCACTTCCAGCACGCCCAGTGCCATGGCCGCAGGCAGCGGTGCCAGCGCCTGGGTCCATCCCGGCGGCGGGCTGGCGGCCCGGTAGCGGCCGACCTGCGTGAAGAAGATCTCATCCGTGTTCTTCGTCCAGTAGACGGCCGCCGACACCGTGGCCCGGTTGTTGATGACACCCGTGTAGGCCAGTTCGACGGCGTTGGTGCTCTCCTGCACGAGGTCCTCGTTGCCCACCGCGCCCACCGGGAAGTTGTAGACCCGTCCCGCGAACAGCGGGTTGACCAGCCCGAGGTTCAGCTGGTTGACGATGGAGGTCTGGAGGTAGTTGTTGGTGAGCGATGGGGCGCGGAACGCGCGGTTGAACGACAGGCGGATGGCATGGTCGGCCTCCGGCTTGAAGATGAACGCCGTCCGCGGCGAGAATACGGCGTCGTCGATGTTCGCGAACTTGTCCACGCGCGCGCCGATGTTCCAGCGGAACTTGTCGGAGATGAAGATCTCGTCCTGGATGTAGCCGCCCACCTCGGTGCGGTCACTGCCGCGGGGGGCGATGGAGAGCTCGAAGTCGTTGCGGCGCAGGTTGCCGCCGTAGGTGAGCACCTGCCGCGTGCCGATGGTCTTCACGTGGCCGAGCTCGATGTCGAAGGTCCGGGTATCGAACTCGAACGGGATGGGATTGCCGTCCGGGCCAATCGCCAGCAGCGCGTTGGCCTTCCCGTTCAGGATGTTCGTGAAGAAGTTGAACTTGAAGTTCCCGCGGGTGTACCGCATCGTGCCGTAGCTCAGGTGCACGCCCGTCATGTCGAAGGGGCCGATGCCGGTGTGGATGATGCCGTCCGTGCCCGAGTAGCCGCCTTCCATGACCAGCTTGAAGCGGCCGTCCGGGTCGTCGTAGTCGGCGCGGCCGATGAACTTCGGCTGCGACGTCCCCTGGTTCGAGAAGGCCGGGTACGACGTCCCGGAGGCGTTGGGAATGGCCCCGGTCGGTCGCGCGAACGCGTCGGACGCGTAGTAGCCGGCCGACAGCTTGTAGGCCCACCGGTCGTTCACGGCCCGGGCATGCGTCACGTTGACGGAGTACAGGCCGCCCGTGTCCAGGTCCTCCCCGTTCTCCGGGCTGCGGTTGAAGCCGCCGAAGTTGATGGTGAGGTTGTTGCTGTTCAGCTCGCGCGGCGTCTTCGAGATGAAGTTGATCACCCCGTTCATCGCGTTGGCGCCCCAGATGGCCGATGCCGGCCCGCGGATCACCTCCACCTGCTTCAGCTCGAAGGCGTTCACGGGCACCAGGTCCCACGCGATGAACCCGAAGAAGTCCAGGTACAGGCTGCGGCCGTCCAGCAGCGCCAGCTGCGAGGTGGCCAGCGTGGACGTCGCCCCGCGCATGGTGATGTTGTAGTCACGCGCCGAGGTCTGGGTGATGTTCATGCCCGGCACTTCTCGCAGCAGCTCGGCGTAGTTGTTGATGGGCGAGCTCTGGATGGTGTCGGACGACACGACGGTGACCGTGGCGGGCGCGTTGACGATCTGCTGCTCCACCTTCGACGCCGTCACGACCACGGCCTCGGTGTAGACGGGGGGCTCCTCCTCCTGGGGTTCCTGGGGCGGCTGGGGGGGCTGGGGGGGTTGCTGGCCGGCGGCTGGCTGCTGAGCCGCCCCGCCGCCTTGTGCAAAGGCAAATCCTGGCGACAGCAGGATGCAAACCAGGCCTATCGCGAATCGACGCGCCATATGGTGGCCTCCAATTACGTCCGGAGGCGGGCCTCCGGGGAACCCGCCGCCAGCGTCAAGGCATTGTAATGCGGTTGCTTGCCGCGATGAGGGCCAGGTAGTCGGGCCGGTCGGCCGGCGAGCGGTGGCGATAGGCGGCCAGGACACGCGCCCCCTTGATGACGAAGACCCCGGGGAGCTGCCGGAGCATGTCGGCCCGCTGCGCGCCGAAGCCGTGCGCCAGTGCACACGCGGTCCCGCGCGCCCAGACCCGCGGGTTCACCAGCGCCCCCGCGCCCGTCCGGCCCAGGCCGAACGCGCGGTAATGGGCCCGCGCCGGGTCGCTGATGCGGGCGACGTCGGCGAGCCCGGCCCGCAGGAACCACGGGTCCGCCTCCTGCGGGGTCACGGCGTGCACGAACGCGACCTGCGTCCCCGTCGCGTCGATGGCCGGCTTCGCCCGGGCAATGTCGGCCAGCGCCTCGCGACAGAAGGTTCACCCGAAGTGGCGGAGGAAGATCACCAGCGTCGGGCGCTCGCGCGCCAGCGCCTCCAGGGGGGAACCGGGGGGGAGGGTGACGGTCGGCATCTCACCCCAGGGCCTCGACCCACCGCTCCAGGGCCCGTGCGTCGGCGTCGAAGCGGCGGATGCCGTCCGACAGCTTCTCCACGGCCATGGCGTCCTGGTTGTGCAGCCAGCGGAAGGCCTTCTCGTCGAGCGAAATCTTCGCCTCCGCGCTCGCGCGCGCCCCCTCGGCCGTGAGGGACGGGGCGAGCGCCCCCGGCGTGTCCGCGAGCTCGCGCAGCAGCTCCGGGCTGATGGTCAGGAGGTCGCAGCCGGCCAGGCGGGTGATCTGCTCCACGCGGCGGAAGCTCGCGCCCATCACCTCGGTGCGGTAGCCGTACTTCTTGAAGTAGTTGTAGATGCGCGTCACGGACTGGACGCCCGGATCCACGTCGATCGGGATCTCGGCGCCCCGCTCCTTCCGGTGCCAGTCGTAGATGCGGCCGACGAACGGGGAGATGAGCGTGACGCCGGCCTCGGCGCATGCGACCGCCTGGGCAAAGCTGAAGAGCAGCGTCAGGTTGCAGTGGATGCCCTCGCGCTCGAGGATCTCCGCGGCCCTGATGCCCTCCCACGTGCTCCCCACCTTGACGAGCACACGCGCGCGGTCCACGCCGGCGGCTTCGTACAGCCGGACAATCCCGCGCGCCTTCGCCAGGGTCCCCTCGGTGTCGAAGCTGTAGCGCGCGTCCACCTCGGTGGAGACGCGCCCGGGGATGATGTGCAGGATCTCCCGCCCGAACTGCACCGCCAGTCGGTCCATGAAGGCTTCGGTGGCCGCGTGGCCCGCAAGGCTCAGGGCGTGCGCATCCCGGCGGGCCGCCTCGACCAGCGCCCGATACCGCGGCTGCTGTGCCGCCTTCAGCAGCAGCGAGGGGTTGGTGGTGGCGTCCTGCGGCGCGTGCTGGCGGATGGCGTCGATGTCGCCGGTGTCTGCCACGACGACGGTGTATCGCTTCAAGGAGTCCAGGAGTGCCATCGGTGTCAGCATAACAGGAGGCATGTCCCGTGATGAGTGCCGATGGACACCTGCTCCCCTTCCTCCGCTATGCTGGCGGCCATGCGCATCCTGGTCGTCGATGTCGGCGGCAGCCACGTGAAGCTGCTGGTCACCGGGGCGTCCGCCCCGCGGCGGTTCGACTCGGGCCCGGGCTTCACCCCCGAACAGCTCGTCGCCGGCGTGAAGGGCCACGCCGCGGACTGGCGGTACGACGTCGCCGCCATCGGCATCCCGAGCCCGGTGCTCCGCGGGGCCGTGATGGAGGAGCCCTGGAACCTCGGGCGCGGCTGGGTGCCGTTCGACTTCGAGGCGGCACTGGGGGTGCCCACACGTCTCATCAATGACGCCGCCATGCAGGCCCTCGGGAGCGACGAGGGCGGCCGCATGCTCTTCCTGGGCCTCGGCTCCGGCCTCGGCACGGCACTGGTGGACGAGGGACACGTCGTCCCCCTGGAACTGGCCCATCTGCCCTTCCGGGATCAAACGTTCGAAGACTACTGCGGCCTGCGAGGGCTCACCACGCTCGGCGAGGACGCCTGGCGATCCGTCGTCCTCGAAGCCGCCGAGCTGCTGCGGGCCGCGGTGGCCGCGGAGTACGTGATGCTCGGAGGCGGCAACGTCCGCCTGATGCAGGACCTGCCGCCCCGCATCCGCCGGGGCCACAACGACCGCGCGTTCGAGGGCGGTTTCCGCCTCTGGGCCGACGGTCCCCCGCTCGCGCCCGCCTGGCGCGCCCTCCAGGCGCACGCGGCCGACTGGACCTATCCGCACCAGTCCGCGCCTGCCAGCACCCGCCGTCGCGCCGGTGAAGACGCCCGCGCTTCGGCGAGCCACGCCCGCCCGCACCTGCCGCACCTCTTCGAGGAGAATCCCTCCCGCGCCCAGTCCTTCACGCTTCGCCTGGACGACCTCGTCGTCGACTACTCCAAGAACCATGTGACGGCGGAGACGATGGGGCTGCTGGCGGAACTGGCGCGGGCCACGGGCGTGGAGGCGCTGCGCGACCGCATGTTCGCCGGCGAGGCCATCAACAACACAGAGGGTCGCGCCGTGCTGCACACGGCCCTGCGCAACCGGTCCACCCGACCGGTCCTCGTGGACGGGCGCGATGTGATGCCCGACGTCCGCGGCGCCCTCGAGCACCTGCGCACGTTCAGCACGGCCGTGCGGTCCGGCCCATGGACCGGGCACACCGGGGCGCGCATCACCGACGTGGTGAGCATCGGCATCGGCGGGTCCGACCTCGGCCCCGCCATGGCCGTCGCCGCGCTGGAGCCGTACTCCGACGACGGCCCGCGCGTGCACTTCGTGTCGAACGTGGATGGCGCGCACATCGGGCAGACGCTGCGCCGACTGGACCCGGCCACCACGCTCTTCGTCATCGCATCCAAGACGTTCACGACGCAGGAGACCATGGCCAACGCACGCACCGCGCGCGCGTGGTTCATGGACCACGCGAAGGACGACGCGCACATCGCGCGCCATTTCGTGGCCGTCTCGACCAACGACACCGAGGTGCGGCACTTCGGCATCGCGCCGGAACAGATGTTCGTCTTCTGGGACTGGGTGGGCGGCCGCTACTCGGTGTGGTCGTCCATCGGGCTGCCCGTGGCGCTGGCGATCGGCTTCGAGCGCTTCGACGCGATGCTCGACGGCGCCTTCCGGATGGACGAGCACTTCCGCACGGCGCCCGTCGAACGGAACATCCCGATGGCGCTGGGCCTGCTGGGCGTGTGGTACGCCAGCATGCTGGGCCACGAGACGCACGCCGTGCTGCCGTACGAGCAGTTGCTGCATCGCCTGCCCGCCTACCTGCAGCAACTGGACATGGAGAGCAACGGCAAACGCGTGGACCGGCACGGCCGGCCCGTCCCCGTCGCCACCGGCCCCATCGTCTGGGGCGAGCCGGGCACGAACGGGCAGCACGCGTTCTTCCAGCTGCTGCACCAGGGTACGCGGGTCGTGCCGTGCGACTTCCTGGTGGGCCTCGAGTCGCCGTACCCGCTGGGCGAGCACCACCGTCTGCTGCTCGCCAACTGCCTCGCGCAGGCCGAGGCGCTGATGAAGGGCAAGACTGAGGTGGAGGTGCGGAAGGAACTGGCCGCCCAGGGCTGCACGGGCGACGCCCTGGAGCAGCTCGTGCCGCACAAGGTCTTCCCCGGCAACCGGCCGTCGACCACCATCGTGTACCGCACGCTGGATCCACGGACGCTGGGCATGCTGCTGGCGATGTACGAGCACAAGGTCTTCACGATGGGTGCGGTGTGGGGCGTGAACTCGTTCGACCAGTGGGGCGTGGAGCTGGGCAAGCAGCTGGCGAGGCGTATCGATGCGGAACTGGCCGGCACCGCGGATGCCACGGGCCACGACGCGTCCACGAATCGCCTGATCGACCTCGCGCGGAGGCGGTAGGGCGCGGTCGGAACCCGGTCTTCGGGGACACGTGCCCGCCGCAGGAGGGCCCACCGCGCGAAGCGCGGCCCACCCGATGGACGCCGTGCTAGACTTGTGACTTCGCCAGGGCGCGGGGCTGCGTGCTCTGTACCCGGCACGCTCTCGTCGTCACGCGCCCGTAGCTCAGCTGGATAGAGCGTTGGCCTCCGGAGCCAAAGGCCGCAGGTTCGAATCCTGCCGGGCGCGCCAACCGACAAAAGGCGGGTGGCCAGCCACGCGAGCCGCGGTCGGCAGGCCCGGCGCGCCGCTCAGCCTCTCTCGCGCGCAACTCCACCTCGACTTCGCGGGTTCAGCACGACCGGCGGTCGCCCGCGTCGCAGCGCCCTGCCGCGATCCCACGCACCGCGGCCAATCACCCAATCACTCGAGCACGCGTTCGAATGGCCCAATGCCGCAATCGCCTATCGATCGATGAACCGCCCGACTGGCAATCAGCAATCGCCAGCGGCCCCCGCGTCTCCCGCCCCCCGCCCCCTCGCGCCGCCTCAAACCAGCATCTTCACCAGCTGCACCTGGCCGGCGTGATACGCCGCGTGAGCCGCGATGCCGAGCACCTGCTCGTAGCGTGCGTGCTCGTCGAGGGGAGAGACGTGCGTCCCCGTGCTGGCCGCCTCGACCGCGTCGCGCAACCGCTGCAGCTCGCTCTGCACGAGCCCCCTCACCTCATCCCACGCGAGCGGCGAGCGCTCCGACCACTCGAACCAGTCCTCGCCTTCCAGGCGGAACGGCTCGGCCGGCGCACCCAGCCGGTTGGCCACCTCGTGCAGCCAGTAGGCGTGGTGCAGGGCAATCTCGCCGATGTTGTGCCGGCCCTCCGCCGGGCGTCGCGACGCGCGCGCGGGATCGACATCGGCGAGAGCCGTGAGCACGTCGGCGCCGTACCAGGCGCGCGTGGTGTGGCCCTCGTCCAGGAGCCGGGCGAGGACGGCGGCCGGGGTGCTGGCACGTGCGGTGGTCGTGGACATGTACTCCTCCTTGATGGGGTCCTTGCGGTTCCCGGTACCCGACTTGCGGCTCTCGTAACCATCTAACGACCAGTTGCAGGGTTCTGAAATCTATCGCCACCGACGGTAACCTGTCAATGTGATTTTGAAAGTTACCGCGCCGCGCGTACAATGGCCCCTGTGGGCACTCCCCGTCGGGCCGGGTCGGCGCTCCCCGATGCGCCGGAGGATGCCGCGCGCGTGATGGCGTTCGTGAACACGCTGAGCGGGCGCGACACCGCCGCACCGAGAGAGCGGCTCACCTCCTACGAGGCGCTTGTCGATTGGGCACGCGCGAAGGGCGTGGTGCCCGACGCCGCCGCAGACTGGCTCCGTGGCGAGGGCCGACGCCACCCGGGCGCCGCCAGCCGGGCACTCGCCCGCGCCTGCGAACTGCGCGAGACACTCCATGCGCTCTTCGCCTCTCTCGACCAGGGCCGCGCGCCATCCGCCGCCGTCCTCGCCACCCTGGCCGACCACCTCGGTGCCGCGTGCACACGCGCGCGGCTCGTCCCCTTCGAGGGCACCCTGCAGTGGGCACCGGGCCCCACATCGTCGCTGGACCATGTCAGCGCCGAGATGGCACGCGCCGCGGGCCGCCTCGTGACGTCCGCTGAACTGACGCGCGTCAGGGCCTGCGCGGCACAGGACTGCCGGTGGTGGTTCGTGGACGAGACGAAGAACCGCAGCCGACGCTGGTGCGACATGAAGGTCTGCGGCAACCGGGAGAAGCTGCGCCGCTTCCGCGCCAAGGGCGGCTCGCCCGCAAAGGGCTCACCCGCATGACACCGTTCCGGGCCGCGGCGGTCTTGGTGGCACTCGCCGGCCTGGCGTGCGGCCCGGCTGGCACGTCAGGGGAACCCGCCGCGCCAGCCCAGCCCCGCACCACGGCCGCACCGGTCCCGGCCGAGGCCCCCCAACCGCGGGCAATCCCCACGATCCCCTCCAGCCCGGGACTCCACCGGGTCCGCCAGGTGATTGACGGCGACACGCTCACCGTCGCCGGCATCGGCACCATCCGCCTGATTGGCGTGGACGCCCCGGAGAAGCAGGGCGGATTCCGCGAGGCAGAGCCCTACGGCGACCAGGCCACGGCCTACCTGAAGACGCTCGCGGACGGCCAGCTGGTGCGCGTCGAATACGACGGTGAGCGCACGGACCGGTTCAATCGCACACTCGCCTACGTCTTCCTCGAGGACGGCACGCTCGTGAACGAGGCGGTCATCCGTGCCGGCTGGGCCGAGCACTATCGCCGCTTCGAATATCGCCGGAAGGACGACTTCCGAAGGGCGGAGCGCGAGGCCCGCCAGGCCCGGCGAGGGATGTGGGGCCGGTGAGCCGAAGGCCCAGCCGCAGAACCGATATCGACCCACCGGTTTCGGCTTGACGATGTAATCTTCTGCAACTCGGCCGTTCGCCTCCCCCCAATCGGACGTTGAATTATTAGGAGAATCCGGCTAGAGTCGGGCGTTCCCGCATTTGTCACCAATTGCAACCCGACTTCGGGCCCACCGTTGGGCAATGAGGCCATCCCTTGACTCACGCGGTCCCCTCAGCGGCGTCGTCCCCTGTCCGCCTCCGCTTCTGGCAATCGGCTCTTGTCACCAGCACCCGATCGCGAGCCTTCGTCCTCGCGCTCGCCGTTGCCACCCTCGTCCACGCCGCTGATGGCGGCGTCGACGCGCAGGGCCAGCAGGACGGCCTGACGTTCTTCAAGAACTACTTCGTCACCGGCGACTACGTCGCGGCCGGCGTCGGCCTGCGCGGCAAGGGCGTCGGCGGCTTTGCCACCGACGGCATCTGGATCGGCGATGACCCGGCCACCCCGGCCATCGAGACCGGCGTGCCGGCCGGCGCCGACATCGTCGCGGCATTCCTGTACTGGCAGGTCGTGACGACAACCGGCGCCGACACCGGCAGCCTGGGCGTGAAGTTCAGGCCCGCGGGTTCCCCGGTCGCCTACGCCCTTCAGGCCGACAATCCGGCCACCCCCGTGAACGATCCCGAGCCGTTCGGCAAGGCCCTGGCCTTCTCGGGCACGTCGCCGTGCTACAACCCCGGCGGGTCAACGGGCAGCAGCGATGCCGTCACGTGGACCTACCGGGCTGACGTCCAGCGCTTCTTCGAAACGGACTTCAGCGGCGATTCCGCCGGCAATCCGAACTACGGCAAGCTCATCGTCAACGGCGCGCACGAGATCACGCTGCCGGACTCCGGCCCCAACGGCCTGAACTCGCCGATGGCGCTTGGCGCCAGCCTCGTCGTGGTCTACCGGCTCTCGTCCCTGCCCCTTGCGTCCATCGTGCTGTATGACGATGGGGTGACGCTGAGCAACACGCAGCGGACGCTGAATCAGACCATCGCGGGCTTCTACCAGGCCACGGCAACACCGAACGCGCGCATCTCGTACCTGGTCGGCAGCGGCCAGGCCGACAAGAGCGACTACGTGGTCGTTCCCGGCGGCAGCACGTTCCCCGATGTCTTCTCGGGCAGCGACGATGCCCAGTGGGACACGCTGACGTTTGGCGCCGGCGTCGCCCCGAACGCCTCCCAGGTGGAGACCACGGTCAGCGTCAATGTCTCGGGCGGCAACGGCCGCGACTGCCTCACCCCGGCCGCCATGGTGTTCCGGACCGACGTGCAGGACACCGATGGCGACGGCCTTCTCGACGTGTGGGAGACGGTTGGCGCGGGCGGACCTTCGGAACTGAGCGACCCGGACGGCCAGGCGCTGCCGGCGCTCGGCGCCATGGGCGCGGACCCGAACGTGAAGGATCTGTTCATCGAGATCGGCTACATGGGCGTGGGTGCGCCCGTGGCGTACGGCGGCGTGCTGAAGCCCCAGCACACCCACCTGCCCACGCACGCGGCCCTCAAGAAGGTGGGTGACGCGTTCAGGGACGCGCCCGTGCCGGGGGGCATCAGGGTCCACTTCGACGTGGGGAACGGCTACCCGGCTGGTGACCCGAGCCAACCGGAGAACGACGCGGAGGCGTACATCATCCGCGGCGCGAATGCCCGCGGCGGCGAGGCGATCGACGAGACGCAGACGGCCTGTCAGCCCGGCGCCGATGCGCCGGTGTGGGAGTGCCAGTTCTCGGGGCACCCCGGCACCGTCGGCTGGAAGTCCGGCTTCCGCTTCCTCCGCGATCAGGTCGTGGCCGTGAACGGCGCGCCTCCGGCGGCGGACTTCGACGAGGAGGTGTGCGGCACGACGGTGGACGGGACGACCTACGCCTGCGAGCGGCGCTTCGACACGAACCGCCTGCAGTCCTTCCACTACGCGCTGTTCGCGCACGCCATCGGGCTGCCGAAGTCGGAGCTGGCCTGTCTGGACGGCGGCGGCAATCCGGTGGCGGCGGGACCCGATGACCGCTGCGCAGCCGGCCAGACCGCCAACCCCGACTTCCACACGCCGCGCACCAACACCGGCATCGGGGATTTCCCCGGCGGCGACGTGATGGTCACCCTCGGCGGGTTCCCGGACGTGGACGGCCTGCCCGTCGGGACGCCGTTCATGCAGGCGTCCACGCTGATGCACGAACTCGGGCACAACTTCGAGCGCCGGCATGGCGGCGACGCGTTCGAGCCGAACTGCAAGCCGACGTACCTGAGCGTGATGAACTACCTCTATCAGCTGCGCGGGCTGCTGACCGACGACGGCACGCCGCACCTCGGCTTCTCCGGCGTCGAAGGGGCCGCCGTGAACGAGACGGCGCTCGACGGCCTCGTGACGTACCCGCCGTACCGCCTCGGCTGGTATGCACCGCTCGAGGGCAGCTACCGGGAAGGAAACGCGCAGCCGGCGGCCCGCCACTGCAACGGCTCTGACCTGCTGCCGACCGACGTGCCCATGGTCAGGGTGGACGCACGGTACGCCAACGATCCCATCGACTGGAATGCGGACAACGTGCCGGGGTTCGACTCGCCGCAGGACGTGAACTTCAGCGGCGCAGCCGACGAGGTCCTGGGCGGGTCGGTGGACTGGCCGAACGTGCTCCTCAACCAGGTGGCCGGCCGTCGAAACGTCGGCGGGCTGTTCATTCACCCCGCGACCGGCGCGCTGCTCGTGGGTCCCCTCTCCGCGGACGTGGGCAAGGGCGATCTCGGCAAGGGCGACCTCGGCAAGGGGGATCTCGGGAAAGGCGACCTCGGGAAGGGGGACCTCGGCAAGGGCGACCTCGGGAAGGGCGACCTCGGGAAGGGCGACCTGGGCAAGGGGGATCTCGGCAAGGGCGATCTCGGCGGCGGCGACCTGTTCCTGAACGACCCGAGCAATCCTGCCGGCGAGCTGGATGCCGAGACGGCCGGCGCTCTGGCCCGGACGCCGCCGAACAACTTCCAGGCGTGTGTCATCGACGGCGTCACCTGCGGCTCGACCACGGATCCGCTGCACCGCGTGCGGGTGAGCTTTGCCTCCTCCAACACGGGCGGCAACCCGGTGAGCTATCGCGTCTACCGGGTGGACGGTGACTCGCTCGGGAACGGCCAGCCCTGGACGCTCGTCGCCGACGTGGCCGCAAGCGCCTTCGACTCCACCAGCCTTGGCATCCGCGACTACTCGGCCATCGACGCCGCGGAGCTGACCGACGGCGCCGAGTACACCTACTTCGCCATCGCCGTCCACGGCCCCGAGGACGAGAGCGACCTCTCGAACCTGCGGACCATCACCGCCATCAACGACCCGCCGCAGGCCAACGACGATGCGTACGTGGTGAACGAGGATGCGTCGCTGAGCGTGGCAGCGCCCGGTGTCCTCGGCAACGACGGCGATTCCGACAGCGGGCCGGTGTCGCTGACCGCGTCGCTCGTGACCGGCCCGGCCAGCGCGCAGTCGTTCAGCCTGAACGCGGATGGCTCGTTCACCTACGCGCCGATTGCGGACTTCAACGGGGCCGACTCGTTCGTCTACTCCGTCGGCGCCGACACCGCGACGGTGGCCATCACGGTCACCCCCGTGAACGACCCGCCATCGGCGGGCAGCGACGGCTACAGCACGGCCGAGGACACCACGCTCACGGTGCCGACCGCCCAGGGCGTGCTGGCGGGCGACCAGGACGTGGACGGCGACACGCTGACCGCGGTGCTGGCGAGCGGCCCGTCACAGGCGCAGGCCTTCACGCTGAACGCCGACGGCTCGTTCACCTACACGCCGGCGCCGAACTTCACCGGCACCGACGCGTTCACCTACCGGGCCAGCGACGGCGCGGCAACGAGCGCTCCGGCCACCGTGACCATCACGGTGACCGCCGTGAACGACACGCCGACGATTTCCGCGATCGCGAACCGCACGATCGACTGGAACACCAGCACGGGGCCCATCCCGTTCACCATCGGGGATGCGGATGGCCTGGCGGGCCTGTCCGTCTCGGGCTCGTCCGGCAACGAGGCGTTGGTGCCGAACGCGAACATCGTCTTCGCCGGCACGGGCGACAGCCGGACCGTGACGGTCACGCCGGCGACGGCCCAGTTCGGCTCCGCCATCATCACCGTGGTCGTGAGCGACGGCGCCGCGTCGGCCCAGACGAGCTTCCTGCTCACCGTCAACCGGGTGCAGTACACGTTCGTGGCGGTGGCGAACCTGCCGCCGAAGAAGACCAAGTCCGGCAGCACGTCCTCGATGAAATGGCAGTATCAGGATGGCTCGACGGTGCTGGACACCTCGTCGCTCCAGCACACGATCTCCGTCTGCCGCGTCGAGGCCGGCGGGTGCACGCTGGTGGACACGATGACGAACACCGACGCGGGCAGCAGCTCGTTCCGCTACAGCAACGGCGTCTGGACGTTCAACCTGCAGACGAGGGATCGCAATGGCGTCCCCTATGCGGTCGGTGACTACCAGGTGACGATCGTGCCGGGCAGCCAGGCGTACCAGTCGGGTGGGCCTTACCCGCTGCAGGTGACGCGCTGATCCGGCCGGGGCGTCGTCCGGGGGGCCGGGGCCTCGGCCCCGGCCGTTCGGCAGCTCGACGTCGCCGGGGCTGAACACCCGGCGCTCCCGGGCGTTCGCCCGGTGCGTCGTACGGCTGCGGGGCTACGACGCCGCGATGCGCTTCCGCAGCTCGGGCACCAGCGGGTCCTCGGTGGACCGGCCTCGGATTTCCAGGTAGGCGCGGTACGATTCGGCCACGCGCGCGCTCTTCAGCCCCTCGCGCACCTGCCCCTGGTAGTAGTAGACCATCGGGAAGACGCCGAACGTCGGCTCCTCGTCCAGGAATAGCGCCAGGGCCTCGCCACGGCGGTTGAGGCAGCGCTCGAACTCCGAGTCCGCCTGCGGGAACGCCCCGGCCGCCAGGTACGTGCGGCCCAGCTCGAAGTGGCCAATCCAGGTGTCCAGCTGCGTGTTGGCCTCGTTCAGGAACCGGACCGCGTTCCGGTAGTCGCCGTCCGTTCGCGCGATCATCCCGTCGATGATCGACGCGAAGGACTGGGACTCCGCCTGCAGATCGTTGCCGAGACGGATGGCGATGGGCTTGGCTTTCTGCGGGGCGCCGGCCTCCACGAGCACGCGCGCGGCGAGGAACTGGATGGTGCGCGCCTCGCTGGTGGCGATCGCCTTCTCCGCGGCCGCGACGGCGGCGGGCGTGCGCCCCCGGGCCAGCTCCGCGTGGGCCAGCGCCGCCAGCTTGTTCCCCGCGCGGTCCGGCTCCTCGTCGGCCATGTCCGCCGCGGCGCCCTCGGCAAGGATGCGCGCGGCGTCGGCGAAGCGCCCCTCGTAGAGGGCGATGTCGGCCAGGCCCGACGCCGCATAGGACGGCCCGACCTGCCGGGACTTCCCGAGTTCCTGGTAGCTCTGCGCGGCCTGGGCTACCTGGCCCTGCAGGAGCTGGGCAAAGGCCAGCGCCTGAGGCGCCCAGGGGCTCTGGTTCGTCGCGTTCCGCGCTTCCTGCTCCGCGGTGGGCCCGTCGCCGGCGTAGGCGGCGTAGGTGGCGAGGTTCACCCGGTACAGCCCGCGGTTCGGCAGGATCGTCACCACCTGCCGCATCTCCTCCACCGCCGTCGGCATGTCACGCAGCTTCGACAGGCAGAGCGCGCGGTTGTTGCGGGCGGCTGCGTCGGCGGAGAACTTCGCGATGAGGTCGCCGTACTCGCGCACGCACGACTGGTAGTCGTTCGTGATGAGATAGAGCAGGCCGCGCGTCCGGAAGCGCTCGCGCTCGGTCATGCCATCGACGAGCGCGATGGCCTCCTTCACGTACTTCTCCGCGTCCTGCGGCCGGCCCAGGTTGTTCGAGGCGATGGCCATGCCGGCATAGGCGAGCCCGAATTCCGGATCGAGCGCGACCGCCTTCGAGAACCCCTGCAGGGCCTCGTTGAACCGGCTGCGCGAGAGCGCCTCCATCGCCGTCGCGTATTCCCGTACGACGTCGAGCGAGGTGGCCGACAGCGTCTCCATCGCGAACCGCTGCGCGGTGTCCGAGGTGTCGTCGCCGAGCGCCTCGCGTACCTCGGCGGCCAGGTCGGTCACCACGCCGAGGACGCGGTCCCGTCCGGCAGCCGTGTCGTTCACCGAAGCGATCACGTTCCCGGTCACGGCCTCCGCGGCCTTCACCGCGACCGCGAAGCGCTCGCCGACCTTCGTGAGGGTCCCGGACACCACCACGCCCACGCCCTGCTTGATGGCCAGCTCGCGCGTGGCGTTCTCGTCCAGGACGTCCGGCGCCGGCACGCCCAGGGTCCGCGGGATGGCGGTCCGATCGTAGGCGCTGACGAAGCCCGAACCCTCGAGCGCGAGCTTCATCACGGGCTCGAGCGTCTGGTCGAACGCCGCGTCGCCGGTCTGGTTCTGGAAGTCGGCAATCAGGACCGCCACCGGCTCGTGCGCTTCCACCGGGACCACGCCCAGCCGCCCGACATACCAGGCGCCGGCCGCCGCGACGATCATCGCCACTCCGGCGGCCGCGAGCACCCAGTTCGAGCGCAGCTTCGGCACCGGCTTCGGCTTCCCCTCGTCGTCGAGCGCCTCGAGCGCGTCGGCGAGTTCCTGTGAGGTCTGGTAGCGCGCGGCGGGATCCAGCTCCAGCGCCCGCGTGATGATCTGGTCGAGCGCCTCGGGGAACTCCGGATCCACCGCGCGCGGTGGAGGCAGCGGCTCGGCCATACGCTGCTTCAGGTCCTCGAACCCGTTGCCGGACCTGGGGCGCGCGGAGCGGCCGAGCAGGACATCGCGCAGGATCAGGCCAAGCGAGTAGACATCGGCACGCTGATCCACCTGCTGGCCCCGGGCCTGCTCCGGTGCCATGTAGTCCAGCGTGCCCATGACGCTGCCCACCACGGTCAGCGCGTGCGTGGCCATGGACGTCGAGGAGAACGTGGTTCCTGCGGGCGCCTCGGGCAGCGCCGGCGTCCCGGTCGCCGGCGTGGGCTCCATGGACGGGGCGTCCACCGACCGCGCGATGCCGAAGTCCATCACGAGCGCGTGCCCGGACGTGTCCACCATGATGTTGGCGGGCTTCAAGTCCCGGTGGACGATGCCGGCCGCGTGCGCGGCGCCCATGCCCGCCATCACCTGCCGCATGATGGGCAGGGCTCGCGGCACCGGCAGCTGGCCCTCCCGGGCGAGGATGGTGGCCAGGTCCTCGCCGTCCACGAAGGACATGGTGATGTACTTCGTGCCTTCGATCTCGCCCAGGTCGTAGATGCGCACGACGTTGGCGTGCGTCACCTGGCGGGCCAGCAGCAGCTCGCGCTTGAACCGCCGTTCCGCGTCCAGGGCGGTGTCCGCGTCGGTGCCCACCCCGGGCCGGATCGTCTTGATGGCGACCGTTACGCCGAGCTCCGCGTCCCACGCCTGGTACACGGCGCCCATGCCGCCGACGCCCAGCATCTTCGTGATGCGGTAGCGTGAGCCGAAGGCATCGCCGGGCGACATGTGCTGTGTGGCCGGGCTGGCGCCGGTGAGGGTGGCGGGACGGCTCGTCTTCGGCCGACCATTGGACGGCCGGCCGGAGGCCGAACGGCTGGTCGGCGGACGCGGCGGGACGGCGCCGGGAGGCCTGGCCATCGTGGCGGCGTCCGGCAGCGGCTGCATGATCGTCGCGTCGGTGTCCGGCGGGCCTTCGCGGGAACCCGGCATCATCGTGGCCGCCTGGCCCGGCACCTGCAGGACCGTGGCGCCAGGGTCGGGCGCCGGAACGATCGTCGCCTCCCCGTTCGGCGGCCGCACGGCGGTGGCGTGAGCGGCGGGCTTCAGGACGACGGTGCCGCGGGGCTCGGGCCACGCCGCGCCTGGCGGCAGGGCCGGCCTCAGGCCCGTGCGGATCTCTTCGCTGGCGATGGCGGCCGTTTCATCGGAGTCGTCGGCACTGAGGGGCGGATCCGGCGCAGCCGGCTTGAGCCGTGTGCCGCAGTCCGGACAGAACGTGTGGTCCGGGGACGCGGAAGCGCCACAGTTCGGGCATGCAGGTGCGGTCAAGGGGACCCCAATGAATGGTGCCTGCCAGATTATGCCGCCAGCGGTGCGATCACAAAAACGTTTTGAGCAGGTACACTGAACGCACGTGCGATCCCCTCGAGCGGCGGAGCGACGCGCGTGGCGGGTGGCCGTCACGCGGCCGGAAGCCACAGCCGGCCCCCTGAGCGAGGCCCTGCGGCGCCACGGCCTGGTGCCGGTGCCCTGTCCCGTGATGATCGAAGTCCCACCCGAGGATCCGGCTCCGCTGTGGCGAGCCGCCCGGCGCCTGGGCGACTTCGACTGGGTGCTGCTCGCCAGCGTGCGCGCGGTCGAAGCCCTCCGGCAGGCGCGACCCTTGCCCTGGCCGGCCGGCGTGCGAGCCGCGGCCGTCGGCGAGGCGACGGCCCGCGCCCTCGACGCGATCGGGGCCACCCCGCCGCCTGTCGTCGGCCCCGAGGCCGGCGCCGATGCGTTGTGGGCCGCGCTGGAGGTGATGGACACATGGACGGGCCGGCGCGTTCTCGTCCTCTCCACGCCCGGCGGGCGGACGAGCCTGGTTGACGCGCTTCGCGCGGCTGGCGCCGCAGTCGAGGTGGTGGACGCGTACGCGATGGCACCGCGTGACCCCGCCCGCATCCGGACGGACTGGGCCCGGGCCGCCGCCGACGCGGTGGTGCTCGCCAGTCCCCGCGCGGCCGCCACGCTCGTGGGGGCCATCGGGCGCGAGACGGTGGCGGCACTTCGGGCCGTCGTGGCCATCGGCCCGACGACCGCCCGCGAGCTCGAGGCGCTCGGCATCGCGTGCATGGCGCCCGAACGCGCCGCCTTCGACGCCGTGGCGGCTACGCTGGCCTCGCTCCAGCGTGCGGAGGTCGCATCGTGAGCGTGCAGGACGCCGCCGCCACCCTCGACGTGCTCGACCGCACGTTCGTCGAGTGCAGCGCGCTCGGGTTCCAATCGGTGGTCACCTCCGTGATGGCCATCGCGTGCTACGTGCTCTGGCAGCGGGATCGCGGCGATCACTTCCTCACCTGGGCCATGGCGTGGTCGGTCTACGTCATCCGCCTGGCGTGCATGTCCGCGTTCCTCGTGCGCCGCGACATGGTGTGGCTCTTCCTGCACCAGGCAGCGACGGGCATCAGCGCGCTGCTGCTGCTGGCCGCGGCGATGCAGATGTCGCGGGGCTTCACGCTCCGGCCGGTGCACGCGCTGGCCGTGCCCCTCTCCATCGGGTGGGCCTGGATCACCATCTACGGCATGGGCAGCATGCTCGTGGCGGGCGTCACGGCCACGCTGCTGCTGTCGGCGGTGACCATCTGGACGGGTGTCGTGTTCTGGCGGGAGCGCGACCGCGCCACGAGCGGGGCAGCCCCGGTGCTGGCGGGCGCGTTCATCCTCTGGGGGCTCCACCACCTCGACTACCCGCTGCTCCGCGGCTTTGGCGCGGCGGTCCTCTACGGCGTCTTCGCCGACGTGCTCTTCCTGTTCGCCATCGGCCTCGGCCTGCTGTTCGTCGTCCTTGGCAACGAGCGGGACCGGCTTGCGGCACGCACCTCCGAGCTCGAGCAGCTCACGCGGTTGATGCTCCGCGTGCAGGAGGACGAGCGCCGGCGCATTGCGCAGGAGCTGCACGACGAGGCCGGACAGGTGCTGACGGCCGTGAAGATCGAGCTCGAGCTCGAGGGCAAGCGTGACGCGGGCGCCATGGTCGGCCGCGCCCTCTCGCAGGTGCGCGACCTCAGCAACCTCCTCCGCCCGTCGGTGCTGGACGATCTGGGCCTCGCGCCGGCGCTTCGCGCGCTGGCGGACGACTTCGCGGCCCGCACCCGCATCGCCGTCACGCTGGACCTCGACGGCGCCAACCGGCGGCTCCCCCCGGACGTGGAAGTGGTCATCTACCGCGTGGCGCAGGAAGCGCTCACCAACGTGGCGCGGCACGCCCGCGCCACCGCAGCGCACGTGCGCATCGTCAGCGACGATCGCGAGGTGCGCCTCTACGTGGACGACAACGGTCGCGGCGCCGCCGAGGATGCGAGCCCGAACATGGGCTGGCTCGGCATGCGCGAGCGCGTGACGGCCCTCGGCGGGCGCCTGGCCATCGACAGGAGCGACGCGGGCGGCGTGCGCCTCGACGCGCGCATGCCCATTGGAGAGCTGTCATGACCGGCCGGCGCACGCGGGTGATGCTGGCCGACGACCACACGCTGGTGCGAGGCGGCATCCGGAAGATCCTCGAGGGCCAGCCCGGCATCGAGGTCGTGGCCGAGGCGGCGGACGGCGCGGCGGCGCTCGACCTCGTCGGGTCCACCGAGGCCGACGTGCTGGTCCTGGACCTGAAGATGCCGGGGACCGACGGCATCGACGTCCTGCGCGCGGCCAAAGCCATCCGACCCGGCCTCAAGGTCGTCATCCTGACGATGCACGCCGGGCAGGAGTACGTGGCCCGCGCGGTGAAGGGCGGGGCCGACGCGTATCTGCTGAAGGACTCGGCCGTGCAGGATCTCGTGGCAGCGGTGAGCGCCGTGATGGCGGGTCAGACCTACTTCAGCCCGGCCATCCAGCAGCAGCTGGCGGGGCTGCTCAGAAACGGCGGCCAGCCTCCGTCCGGGACCCAGACGTTGACCGATCGCGAGCGCGAGGTCCTCACCTGGCTGGCACGCGGGCTGTCGAGCAAGGAAGTGGCCAAGGAGCTGAACATCAGCGTCCGCACGGTCGAGACCCACCGCGCCAACCTGATGCACAAGCTGGGCGTGAAGTCGGTGGCGGTGCTCATCCAGGTGGCCATGCGGGAGGGCATCATCGACCCGACGCCGTAGCACGCAGCGGAGACGCCAGCCGCCCGCCGGATCTCCGTACTTGTACGGAGGCCGCTCCGTACTGTTGCGAATTGTTGGAGGTGGCGGCGCTGACTACTCTTGTGGGCAGCCGCGTCCATGTCCGATTCTCCCGGCTGCCCGCACCAGAGCGTCTGCGCGACCGTCCCGGCGCACTTTCACGCCGTGGCACGGTACAGCGGGCTCGCGTCCCTTCGCGCGGTCACCATCAACCATCGCAACATCGGCATCGGTGCGCTGACCCGGCACGCCGTGGGGTGCGACACCGCGACGTCGCTGCACGAGGACCTCACCGCCGCCGGCATCGAGTCGTTCGTCCTCGCCACCTGCAACCGGACCGAGCTCTACTGGCGTGCGCAGGTGCCGGGGGATGACGAGACGGTGCACGAGGCCATCGCGCGGGCGGTCTGCGTGCCCGGCGGCGCGTCCCGCCTCGCGGGCAGGGCGGCCGCGCAGCATCTCTTCCGGGTGTGCGCGGGGCTGGAGTCGCTGGTCCTCGGGGAAGCGGAGATCCTCGGGCAGGTGCGCGCCGCGCTGGATGCGTGTACCGGCGCCGGTCCGTTCCTGAAGGGCGTCGTGCAGGCCGCGCTTCGCACCGGGCGCATGGCGCGCGCCGAGACCGCCATTGGCGTCGGCGCGCAGTCGGTGGCGTCGGCCGCCGTGCAGATCGTGGCGGGGGCCCTGCCCCTCGACCGGTGCCGCGTGCTGGTCCTGGGCGCCGGCGCCACGGGCGTGAAGGCCGCGCGGCACCTGCGGAAGCTCGGCGTGCGCGACCTGGTGGTCGCCAACCGGACGCTCGGCCGTGCGGAGGCCGTGGCCGCGCCGCTCGGTGCCGAGGCCGTGGGGCTGGACCGGTTGCACGACGAGCTGGACCGGGCCGATGCCGTGGTCTGCGCCGTGGACGCGCCCGACTATCTCATTGGCCTGGACGACCTCCGGCGCGCCGTCGCCGGCCGCGAAGGCCGTCCCCTGATGATCGTGGACCTGAGCATGCCTCACGCCGTGGAGCCGGGCGACGTGGCCGGCGTGACGCGCGTGGACCTGGGCGTGCTCGAGCGCGAGGTGGAACGGCAGCGCGATCGTCGTGCCGCGGAGGTGCCCGGGGTCGAGGGCGTCATCGCGCGCGAGATGCACCACCTGCAGTCGTGGGCGCGCCACCACGCCCTGCGCCCGCTGGCGTCCGACCTGCGCCGCAAGGTGGAAGCGATTCGCCGCGCCGAGCTGGAGCGGATGCAGAGCGAGCTGCCGGATGGCGGCGCGGCGGACGCGGCGGCGCTGGACCGTCTCACCCGGCGCCTGCTCGACCAGGTGCTGTCCATTCCGCTGGCGACGCTCGAGGCCGGCGACGTGCCCCTCGACGCCACGCAGGCCCAGTACCTCCGGCGCCTGTTCGCGCTCGAGCCCGGAACGCCGTCGTGGCCGTAGTCCGCCTCGGGACGCGCGGCAGCGCCCTGGCGCTGTGGCAGACGCGCCACATCGCGACGTGCCTGGGCGTCCTCGCGCACGGCATCCGGATTGAGGTCGTCGAAATCGTCTCGACGGGCGATCGCATCACCGACGTGCCCCTCTCGGAGGTGGAAGGCACGGGCTTCTTCACGGCCACGCTCGAACGCGCGCTCGCCGACGGCCGCGTGGACGTGGCGGTGCACAGCTACAAGGACCTGCCGGTGGAGAGCACGCCGGGCCTGACGGTAGCGGCCGTGCCGGCGCGTGGGCCGGTCGAAGACGTACTGTGTGCGCGCGACGGGCTCACGCTCGACGCGCTGCCGCCGGGCGCCCGTGTCGGGACGTGCAGCGCGCGCCGCACGGCGCAGGTGCTGGCGCGGCGCCCGGACGTGGTCATCCATCCGCTTCGCGGCAACGTGCCCACGCGTGTCCAGCGCGTCACGAGTGGCGAACTGGATGCCATCGTCCTCGCGCGCGCCGGACTGGTGCGCCTGGGGCTCGACACGCACGTGACCGAGGTGTTTCCCACCGACGTGGTGCTGCCGGCGCCGGCTCAAGGTGCGCTGGCGGTGCAGTGCCGGACGAAGGACACGGATCTTGTCAACGTCCTCGCGGCGCTGGACGATGGCCCGACGAGACGGGCGGTCATCGCCGAGCGCACCCTGCTGCACGCGCTGGGAGGCGGCTGCTCGGTGCCGGTGGGCGCCGTCGCGGCGGACGACCGGTCGCGGCTGACACTGGCGGCCGGCGTGTTCACGCTGGACGGCGCGCGCTGCATCCGGGTCGAGGATCGCGGCACCGATGCCGCCGTCCTGGGCGAGAGCGCCGCGCAGCGCCTGCTCGCGCTCGGCGCCGGCGAGATCCTGGGGATCCTGGGGACAGTCCCTGTAAAGTCGGTGTTAAGACCGCAGAGAAGCGGGGACAGTCCCTGTTAAGACCATGAGCTCTCCCATCCACCGTGGGCGCCGCCTCCGCCGGACGCCGGCGCTTAGGGCGATGGCCCGCGAGACCCGGCTGGCGCCTGAGCAGCTCGTCGCGCCGATCTTCGTCTGCCACGGCGAGCGCGTGCGCGAGGCCATCGCCTCCATGCCCGGCCAGTCGCGCCTGTCGCCGGACCTCGCCGCGCGCGAGGCGGCGGAGCTGGCCGAGCTTGGCGTCGGCTCAGTCATCCTCTTCGGCATCCCCGCGGAGAAGGACGCCGAAGGCACCGGTGCATGGGATCCGGAGGGTCCCGTGCCGCAGGCCATCCGCCGCATCAAGGCCGTGACGCCAGCCCTCAACGTGTGGGCCGACGTCTGCCTGTGCGAGTACACGGACCACGGCCACTGCGGCGTGCTGCACGGCGACGGCGTGGACAACGACGCGACGCTCCCGCTGCTGGCGCGCGCTTCGGTCGCCTACGCCCGCGCCGGCGTCGACGTCATCGCGCCCTCCGACATGATGGACGGCCGCGTCGCCGCCATCCGCCGTGCACTCGACGACAACGGCTTCGACCAGACGGTCATCGTGTCCTACGCGGTGAAATACGCCTCCGCATTCTACGGCCCGTTCCGCGACGCCGCGGGCTCGACGCCGCAGTTCGGCGATCGCCGGTCCTACCAGATGGATCCACCCAACGTCCGCGAGGCCATCCGCGAAGCAAAGGCCGACGTCGGCGAAGGCGCCGACATGGTGATGGTGAAGCCCGGACTTCCCTATCTCGACGTCATCCGCGCCGTGCGCGAGCACGTGGACGTGCCCGTGGCCGCCTACCAGGTCTCCGGCGAGTTCGCCATGCTGCACGCGGCCGCCGAACGCGGCTGGATCGAGCTGCCGCGCGCCATGATGGAAACCTCCATCGCGCTCCGCCGCGCGGGCGCCGACATCCTCATCACCTACTTCGCGCGCGAGCTGGCCACGCAGCTGCGGGCCGAACATCAACCGGCGGCCGTGGCGGAGTTGACCCGATGAGCGCTACGACCCACCCGCACCTGTCCGCGCCTGCCAGCACCTGGCTCGACCGCGCCCGCCAGGTGACGCCCGGCGGCGTGCACTCGCCCGTCCGCGCATTCGCCGCCATGCAGTGCGACCCCATCGCCATCGTCTCGGCAGAGGGCGCGCGCCTCACGGACAGCGAGGGGCGGGAGTACATCGACTACATCGGCGCCTGGGGACCCGCGCTGCTCGGCCACGCGCACCCCGCGGTGGAAGAGGCGGTCGTGGCGGCGGCCCGACGCGGCCTCGTGTTCGGACTTGCGTCGCCCCCCGAGATCGAGCTCGCCGAGCGCATCGTCGCACGCGTGCCCGGCTGCCAGATGATCCGGTTCGTCGTCACCGGCACCGAGGCGACGATGAGCGCGGTGCGCGTGGGGCGCGCGGCCACCGGCCGTCGCGTCATCGTCAAGTTCGCCGGCGCCTATCACGGCCACGCGGACATGTTCCTCGTGAGCGCGGGCTCCGGCGCCGCCACCTTCGGCACGCCAGACTCGCCCGGCGTCACGCCGGGCGCGGTGCAGGACACCGCCATCGCGCGCTTCAACGACCTCGAGAGCGTGGACCGCTGCTTCCAGGATGCCGACGGTGGCGTGGCCGCCGTCATCGTCGAGCCGGTCGTGGGCAACATGGGCTGCGTGCCGCCCGAGCCCGGCTTCCTCGAAGGCCTGCGGGACCGCTGCACGCGGGCCGGCGCCATCCTGATCTTCGACGAGGTGATGTCCGGCTTCCGCGTGTCTCGCGGCGGAGCCGCGGCGCGCTACGGCGTGACGCCGGACATGGTCACGCTCGGGAAGATTGCCGGCGGCGGCGTGCCGCTGGCGGCCTTCGGCGGCCAGTGGGAGCTGATGAAGCTCGTGGCGCCCGCCGGCCCCGTCTACCAGGCCGGCACCTACGCCGCGCATCCGCTGGCCGTGGCCGCGGGCCTCGCCACGCTGGACGCCATCGACGCCACGCCCGATCTCTACGACACCCTCGAGCACCGCGGCGCGCGCCTGGCGCAGGGCCTGCGCGCCGAGGCCGAGGCCGCCGGCGTGCCGGTGTCGATTCAGCGCGTGGGCTCGATGTGGACGGTGTTCTTCTCGGCGCGGCCCATCCGCTCGTGGGACGACGCGGCGGCGGTGGACCGCGAGGCGTTCGCGCGCTTCTTCCGCGCGATGCTCGCGCGCGGCATCCTGCTGCCGCCCTCGGCGTTCGAGTCGGCCTTCATCTCGGCCGCACACGACGACGCCGTCATCGACCAGACCATCCAGGCCGCCCACGCCGCCTTCGTGGAGGCTCGCGCATGAACGATCGCTTCCTGAGGGCGTGCCGCCACCAGCCCGTGGACCGCACGCCGCTGTGGATCATGCGGCAGGCGGGCCGCTACCTGCCGGAGTACCGCGAGCTGCGCCAGAAGGTGGACTTCCTGACGCTCTGCAAGACGCCGGAGCTGGCCGTGGACGCGTCACTGCAGCCGCTTCGCCGCTTCCCTCTCGACGCGTCGATCATCTTCTCCGACATCCTGCTGCCGCTCGAGGCGCTGGGCGTGAAGATGGCCTTCAACCCCGGCCCGAAGCTGGCCGAGCCCGTGCGCACGCGCGCGCAGGTGGACGCGCTCGAGTCCCGGCCCGCCGCCGAGGCCGTGCCGTTCGTCGCAGAGGCCGTGCGCCTGCTCCGGTGCGAGCTGGACGGCCGGACGCCCGTCATCGGCTTCTGCGGCGCGCCCTTCACGCTGGCGGCGTATCTCGTGCAGGGCGAAGGCAAGGAAGGCTTCGGCGCCGTGAAGACGATGCTCTATCGCGAGCCGGCGACGCTGCAGCACCTGCTGCAGAAGCTGACCACCGCCATGATCGACTACCTGCGCCTGCAGATTGCCGCCGGTGCGCAGGCCGTGCAGATCTTCGACTCGTGGGCGGGACTGCTGGCGCCGATGCAGTACGAGTCGTTCGCGCTCCGCTGGGTGCGGACCATCGTCGACGGCGTCGCGGATCTCGGCGTGCCGGTCATCTACTTCGTCAACGGCGGGCCGCACCTGCTGGAGGACGCGGCCACCTCCGGCGCCGACGTGCTCGGCCTCTGCTGGCGCACCCCGCTGGACGTGGCGGCCGCGCGCGTGGGCCCGGCCATCGCCCTGCAGGGCAATCTCGATCCGCACGCGCTCTTCGCCGAGCCCGCGGAGGTCACACGGCTGGCCAACGACGTGCTGGCGCGCGTGAAGGGGCGGCCCGGCCACATCATGAACCTCGGCCACGGCATCCTGCCCGACACGCCCATCGCCAGCGTCGAGGCGCTGGTGGCGGCCGTGCAGGCCACCTCCCGGAGCGACGCCGCGTAGGCGCCGCGCACCATGCCAGGCGCAGACACGCGCATGTCGATGGCCGACCTGCTGGCCAGGTACGACCGGCCCGGCCCCCGTTACACCTCGTACCCGACGGCGGTCGAGTTCCACGAGGGCGTGAGCGATGCCGCCTACGTGGAGAGCCTCGCGCGCGCGGACGCCTTCCCGGACGAGCCGCTCTCGGTCTACGTACACCTCCCCTTCTGCGAGGAGCGCTGCGCCTACTGCGGCTGCAACGTGGTCATCACGAAGCACCGCGACGTCACGGACCGGTATCTCGACTACCTGGATCGAGAGATTGACCTGCTGGCGGCCCACCTGCCCCATCGGCGGACCATCTCGCAGCTCCACTGGGGCGGCGGGACGCCCACCTACTACACGGCGGCGGAGCTGGAGCGCGTCTTCGCGCGCCTCACGCAGCACTTCACCTTCACGCCGGACGCTGAGATTGGCGTCGAGATCGACCCGCGCGTCACCTCGCCCGAGCAGCTCTCGACGCTCCGGCGGCTCGGCTTCAACCGCCTCTCCATGGGCGTGCAGGACTTTGCCCCCGAGGTGCAGGAGGCGGTGAACCGCATCCAGAGCTACGAGCTGACGAAGAGCCTGGTGGACCACGCACGAGCGCTCGGCTTCCGCTCCATCAACATCGACCTCATCTACGGCCTGCCCTACCAGACCACCGAGGGCTTCGCGCGCACGCTGGAGCTGGTCATCGCGCTCCGGCCCGAGCGCGTCGCCGTCTACTCGTTCGCGTTCGTGCCGTGGATGAAGGCGCACATGAAGCGCCTTCCCGAGGAGGGGCTCCCCGGGCCGGATCTCAAGATCGCGCTCCTGGCGCTGGCGCAGGAGGCGTTTGGCGCCGCCGGCTACCGGCAGATTGGCATGGACCACTTCGCGCTGCCGGAGGACGAGCTCGCGCGTGCGCTGGAGGCACGGACGCTCCACCGCAACTTCATGGGCTACACCGTGCAGTCGGCGCGCGACATGGTGGCCCTGGGCATCTCGGCCATCGGCGACGTGCAGAGCACCTTCGTCCAGAACACGAAGAAGCTGAACGAGTATTACGCGGCGCTGGACGAGGGGCGCTTCCCCGTCGAACGCGGCTACGCGCTGGACCCGGACGACAGGATCCGCCGCCACGTGATCACCGAGCTGATGTGCAACGGTCACCTCGACATCCGCGACGTGGAGCGGCGCTTCGGCATCGTGTTCGAGGACTACTTCGCGCGCGAGCTGGCGGAGCTCGCTGCGGCGGATTCGCCCGCGGCCGACGGCCTGGTGACGGTCGGCCCGGAGGCGCTCGAGATCACGCCGCTCGGCCGCATGTTCGTGCGCAACGTCTGCATGATGTTCGACCGCTACCTGCAGGCGCGCACCTCGGGCACGAAGCCGGTGTTCAGCCGGACCGTATGACTCCGCAGCGCGTCGTCGTGGTTGGTGCGGGGGTCACGGGGTTGTCCCTCGCCCATGCCCTGCAGGAGGGCGCGCGCGTCGCCGGTGCGCCGCTGTCGCTCACGGTGCTCGAAGCCTCGCCGCGCATCGGCGGCCACGCGCACTCGGCGCGCGTGGACGGGTTCCTCATCGAGGCGGGCCCCAACGGCTTCCTGAACCGGGAGCCGGAAGTGATGGCGCTCATCGAGTCGCTGGGGCTGGGCTCGAGACTCGTCGAGGCGCGGCCTGAGGCGAAACGCCGGTTCATCCTGCGGGGTGGGAGGCTGTGCCATGTGCCAGACGGCCCGGCCACGCTGCTGACGACGCCCGCGCTGTCGTGGCGCGGGAAGCTGCGGCTGATGTACGAGCCGTTCGCGCCGGGGCCGCCTGCCGGGGTCGAGGAGACGATCCACGAGTTCGCCACGCGGCGCATCGGGGCGGAGGCGGCGGAGATGCTCGTCGATGCCGCGGTCTCGGGCATCTCGGCGGGCGACAGCCGTCGACTCTCGGTGAGCGCGCAGTTCCCGATGATGACCGAGATGGAGCGCGACCACGGGAGCCTCGTCAAGGCCATGTTCGCGCGGCGCAGCAGGGGCCAGGGGCCGTCGAAGCTGCTCAGCTTCGACGAAGGCATGGGCACGTTGACCGGCGCGCTGGCCGCCCAGCTCGGTGACGCGGTGCAGACCAGGACTCCCGTCCGTACCATCGAACGCGCGGGTTCCGGCTGGCGTCTCAAGGTCAACGGCGGCGACACGCTCGAGGCGGATCACGTGGTGCTCGCCGTCGCCGCGCGCGGGACGGCGCCGCTGGTGCAGGACCTGGACCCGGTGCTGGCGTCCACCCTGCACGGGGTGAGCTACGCGGGCATCGCGGTGGTCGCGCTCGGGTACAACGTCGGGGACATCCCGCACGCGCTGGATGGCTACGGCTATCTCGTCACGCGGCCCGAGGAGATGGCCACGCTTGGCGTGGTGTGGGAGTCGTCGCTCTTCCCCGGCCGCGCGCCGGCGGGCCGGGCGCTCCTGCGCGTGATGCTCGGCGGCTCGCGCCGTCCGGACATCGTGGAGACGCCGGACGTGGGCAAGGTGGACGTGGCGCGGCAGGAACTGTCACGCGTGCTGGGCATCAGGAAACCGCCACGCCACGTGTCGGTGTTCACGTGGCCCGCGGCGATCGCGCAGTACACCATAGGGCACCAGGAGCGGCGGGCGGCGATCACGGATCGGCTGCGGCTGCATCCCGGCCTCGCGGTGTGTGGCACCTCCTACGACGGGGTGTCCTTCAACCACGCTGTGAAGAGCGGCCGGCTGATGGCGCGACAACTCGCGCAGCGGCTGTGGGGCGACGAGCACCAACCCGCAGCCTAGATGGTACGGAACACCGGGGAGTACGGAGCGCCGGGACCTCGGTCCTGGCGTCGAGAACGACGATGGACCGACGACATGTAGTACTGGTGACCTACGGCGAGCCGCCGACGCCGGCGTTCGGCGAGCAGCTGGTCTACTCGTGGCGCATCCTGCTGGGCCTCACGAGAACGGTCGCGCCCATCCCGCGGCCGCTGTTGCCGGTGATTGCGCTGGCGCGCGCGCGGGGGCGGCGGAAGTCGTGGACCGAGAACGGCTATGCGTCGCCACTGGAACCCATCACCGCCAGCCAGGCGCGGCGGCTGGAGGGAGCGCTCGCGTCGGCGGACGATGGGAGGCCCTGGCAGGTGCACGTGGCGTACGAGTTCAGGAAGCCCCTGCTGGGCGATGTGCTGGCAGCGATTCCCGTACGCGAGCCCGTCTGGGTCGTGCCGATGTATGCGGCCGACTCCGCGTTCACGCACGCGCTCTCGCGTGACGCGGCGGCGGCGTGGCAGCCGGCGGGGGCGCGCACCCGGGCCGTGCACGTGATGGGAGCGCTGGACGTCGAGCTGCTGGCGGATCTCTCGGCGGCCCACGTCCTCGAGCACGCGGGCGAGGGCGATCTCTGGCGCGGCCAGGAGGTGGCGCTGGTGCTGGCCGCACATGGCACGGTGCTGAACCCGCCGACACCCATCGACACGGGCCTGGCGGCGACCGAGGCGCTGTGTGCCGCCATCACGGTGCGGCTCGCGGATCACTTCGGGATGGTGGTGAACGGCTGGCTGAACCACACGCGCGGGGGCAAGTGGACGGATCCGCCTATCGAGGAGGCGCTTGCGAAGGTGGCGGCCGCCGGCTATTCGCGGGTCGTCTACTTCCCCTACGGGTTCCTCGCGGACAACGCGGAGAGCGAGCTCGAGGGCCGCGTGGCGCTGGCGGGGCACCCGGAGATCGCGTCGCTGCACGTGCCGTGTCTGAACGATTCGCCGAGCTTCCTGGAGGCGCTGGCGCGGGAAATCCTGCGCGCGGCGTAGCGCGGGGATACTGGGGATTGCGATTGGGATTGGGTGCGATTGGGATTGGGGACAGTCCCTGTAAAGACGTCGCAGAATTTGCCGTGTGCGGCTCGGCCTGAGCCCCCGCGAGAAGCCCCTCAAGACCTGCTGCGTGGGTCGGGCGAGCCGCGCGTGAGTCACGCGTTGGTCGTCAGCCCGGCGGCCCGCAGGTCGCCGTTGCCGATCGACACATCCGAGTGCTATAGTTTTGTTTTGCCAGTCGCGTCGCGGCGCCCGCCGTGCGCGACCCGCGCGGTTCTCCGGTGCACCCGGCCGGATGCGACCCGAGTGGGCCCGTAGCTCAACTGGCAGAGCAGCAGACTCTTAATCTGTTGGTTGAAGGTTCGATTCCTTCCGGGCTCACCATCTAACCCAGTCAACACCATCAACTACTTGCGGGCGGTCGCAACCGCCATGGCCGACAGGAATCGAACCCGTCCGCAACGGGCAGTTTGACGAAACCTAACGGTAGGTTCATACTCGAACAGTGACGTGGGCCGAGGTAATCCGCAAGCTGAAGGCCGCGGGGTTCGTCGAGGTCCGGTCCGGGAAGGGCAGCCA
>CAUJDN010000098.1 GCA_963169195.1 Acidobacteriota bacterium
TCCAATGGCACGGCTGCCGCCGGCACGGACTATCGCTCGCGCTCTGGCACCTTGACCTTCACCGCCGGGGTCACGAGCACGACCATCAGCGTGCCGGTGCTCGGGGACAAGCTGCCGGAACCGAATGAGACGTTCAATGTCACGCCGGGCAACGCGGTGAACGCGACCATCCAGCGCTCCGTTGGGATCGGCACCATCGTCGACGATGACGCGCCGCAACCGAGCGTCTCGGTGAACGACGTCACGGTCCAGGAGTCGGGCTCCGCGGTCTTCACGGTGACGCTCTCGGTCGCCAGCCAGAACACGGTGACCGTGGCCTACGCGACGGCGGATGGGACCGCGACCGCCGGAGGTGATTACACGGCCGTCTCGGGCAGCCTGACGTTCGGGCCAGGTCAAACGAGCCAGACGGTGGCTGTTTCCACTGGCGACGACACGCTCGCTGAACCGAGTGAGACGTTCCAGCTCGTGCTCAGCAACGCTTCGGGCGCCACGGTTCTGGACGGCACGGGTGTGGCGACCATCGTCGATGACGACGGAACCGTCACCCCGCTTCTCTCGATCAACGACGTGAAGATCAACGAGGGCAACTCGGGCACCAGGAACGTCACTCTCACCGTGACCTTGTCGAGCGCGAGCACGCAGACGGTGACGGTCAACTATGCGACGGTGGACGGATCGGCGACGGCTCCGAGTGACTATCAGGCCCAGACCGGGGTGTTGTCGTTCAGTCCTGGGGTGACCTCACAGACCATCCGCGTCGCGGTGGTCGGCGACAGGCTTCGAGAGCCCACCGAGGTCTTCTACGTCGACCTGGCCGGTGCGACGAACGCATCCATCCAGAAGAGCCGGGGGGCGGTGACCATCCCGGCCAACGACTGAGGAGGATGAGGAGGCGAGCGTGCTCGTGGCCGGGCGAGATCCCTGGGCACGATTTCGATCGAGCCGGACAGCGACGGGCGCGGCGAGTGCGCACGTTCAGCACGTTGCTCGTGTAGACGGAGGCGCTGCCGCGGGCTGGTTTCGTCGGCGAGGCGGAGTCACCATGACCGAGCTGGAACGGCGGGTCAGAGCGGCGTTATCCGGCCGGGCGCCGGCCGGCATCGAGCCGGGCCAGTCGCCGCTGCGCTTCCCGCAACGCCGGCAGGTCGGCGTCGGCGTCCCTCCAGACGGCGAGGATCCGCTCGTACAGCGCGCGGGCGGCGCTCTCGTCGCCCAGACGCTGGCGGAGGTCGGCGAGCCGAAGGTGCGCGTCGAACCAGTACCCCTGGCTTTCGTTGGCAATCTCCACCCTCGCAATGACCCGGTCGTAGGCTGCCGCCGCGTCGGCCAGGCGGCCGGCGGCGAAGTACGCGGCGGCGAGTGATTCGAGCGTGTTCGCGTTCCGGGGGTCGATCTGGGACGCCGTTTCCAGGTGCCCGACGGCCTCGTCCGGACGCCCCTCAGCGAGGGCGATCTCGCCGCGGGCGACGGCGAGGTACGCTCGATCGAGCTGCACGTTGCGGTTGGTGCTCGAGTCTGCGGTCGATTGGCCGGCGCTGTCGGTCATGGGTCCGAGAAGCGCCTGCGCCCGCGCGAGACGGCCGGTCCTTGCGAAGAGCTTGATCGGGTGCTGGAGCCACTCGGGCCCCAATGCCAGCCGCGCCATGAGCGCGTCGAGCGCGCGAAGGTCGGCGGCCGCCACCGCGGCGTCGCCGCGCCGCTCGAGCGTTGACACCAGAAAGAGTCGATCCCGGAACTCGCTCACCGTGAGCCCGTTGGCCGCATTGACGACCACCGCCTGCCGGAAGCTCTCCGCGCCCGCCTTGTAGCGCCCCTGAAACGTCTGGAGCAGCCCCTGGGATCGCCATCCCCTCGCCCGCTTCTCCGGTGAAGCGTCGTGCTGCATGTTCCGGAAGACCTCGGCTGCGCGATCCATCCGGCCGAGCCGGACAAGGGTGAATCCGTACTCGTGGTTGACGAAGACTCCGAACATTTCGTCGGGCCGCAGGGCGAACGCGCGCTCGTAGGCCTCCATCGCCTCCTGGTCCTTCCGCAGGGCCCTGGAGGCTGGTGGCCAGGTTGATGAGGGCCGCCGAGTGGAACGGGTCGATCGCGATCACGCGGTTGAACGCCTCGACGGCCTGCTCGTACCGGCGAAGCGTGGCCATCTGGGTCCACGCGAGTCGGAACCAGACATTGCGGTCGTCGGGGTACGCCGTGAGGTACGCCTGGTAGGCGGTGGCGGCGGCCTCGCGATGGCCCCTCGAGTCTTCAGCCAGCGCGGTAATGAGCAGCCGCTCGCGGAAGCTCAGCCGGTCGAGCAGAGCGAGCGCCTTCTGCAGGTGGGCCTCGCCCTGGAGGCGGGTCGCGCGGTCCGGCTGCAGGTAGTAGTCGAGGCCCAGCGCGGCGTGCGCCATCGCAAAGGCCGGGTCGATGGCGACGGCCTGCTCGAGGAGGCGCCACCGGGTGTCCCGGTCCGGCGCGCGGTCGGCGTCGGCGTACATCCTCAGCGCGTCGAGCGACGCCGTCGTGGCCTCGGGCATCGGCAGCTGCTGCCGCGAGAGCGAGCCGAGCGACTCGCCCAGGCCGCGCCGGATGCGCGTGGCCAGCGAGTCGAGCGCCGGCAGGACGTCGTCCTTGCGATCGGCCCGCTCCGATTCGGTGAGCACGGCCGCGCGCGTCTGCGGGTCGATGAGCTGGGCCGTGAGCTGGTAGACGTGGCCCACCTGCGCAATGCTGCAGGCGAGGACGGCCTTGGCGCCCTCGCGCACCGCCAACTCCGCGGCGGCGGGCTGGTCCAACGGATCCGTCGCCGGACGCTGCATGCGCTGCAGCGCCTCCTGCACGCGACCGGGCGGCAGGACGTTGAGGTACTGTGACTGCGACAGGCCGACGGTCAGGGCCGTCGAGAGCGACCGGTCGAACACGGGATCGCCCGTCTGGTTGTCGACGTCGGCGATGACAATCCAGTCGCGCTCGCTGAAGGCCAGCGCGGGCCGGTCGAGCCGGTTCGGCACCTGCCAGATCGCCAGGGCCGCGATCGCGACCACGACGGCGGAAGCGGCCAGGCGCGGCCTGCGCCATCCGGCCCGGCGGGAGGCGGGCGCCGCCGCAGGGCCGCCGCCCGCGAGCGACAGCAACTCGCTCCGGACGTCCCGGAACGTCTGGAATCGGCCGTCCCGATCGCGCGCGAGCAGCCGCGCCATGATGTGCGAGAGCAGCGGCGGGGGCTTCTCGACGTGCACCTCGAGCGGTGGCACGGGTCCGTGCAGGATGGCCTCGGCGGTGGCAATCGGCGTCGGGCCGGCGAAGGGGTGCCGGCCGGTCAACATCTCGTAGAGTACGAGACCGAAGGCGAAGATATCGGAACGCGAGTCCACCGGCTGGCCGCGCAGTTGCTCCGGCGACATGTAGGCCAGGGTACCCGTCACCGTGCCGGTCGCCGTGACCGTGGTGGCGAGCGTTCCGTCCGGCGTGGCGGCCAGCGACGGAACGGTCGCGATGCCGAAGTCCATCACTTTCGCGTGGCCGTCCCGCGTGAGCATCACGTTGCCGGGCTTGAGATCCCGGTGCACGACCGCGTTGGCCTGGGCGCACTCGAGCGCCTCGGCGATTTCGACGCCCAGGCGCAGCGCGTCGGCAAGGGGCAGCGGACCGCGCGCGATTCGGTCCTTCAGCACTTCACCCTCGAGGTACTCCATCGCGATGAACGGCTCGCCGCCGCTCTCGCCGACCTCGTAGACCTTGCAGATGAAGGGATGATCCAGTCTGGCGGCCGCCTGCGCTTCCCGGATGAGCTTCCGGTGCGCCGACCCATCCCGACCGCCTGCGGCCGTCAGGAACTTGAGCGCGACCCTCCGGCCGAGCGTGCGGTCTTCGGCCAGGCACACCCGGCCTCTGCCCCCGTGACCGAGTTTCGAGAGGATGCGGTAGCGCGAGACACTGTCGGCTGACATCGACCGCCTCCATCGAGGCCATCGAGACTGCCCGAACCTTCGAGTAGTCTACACCCTCTGTCTGGGCGCCGGACAGGAAGCACGGGGTCCGGGGTGTGAGCGGAACGCGCCGCGTCAGGCCTCGACTCGGAATTCGCCCTCCGCCACGGGGGGCCTCGGGGGTCGACCTACCGCGCGAGCCAGTACGTCATCTTCACGGCGAGCGATCGGTTCCTGACGGTGTACTGCTGCGGCACCGGCACGGTCGCGTCCCACCCCTGGTTGTAGACGATGTAGAGGTCGCTGCCGGGCTTGTAGATGTACCAGAACAGGAAGTTGAAGCTGGCCGTGCGGCGATCGTCGTTGTACTGCGCGAAGCCCTTCAGGAACAGGTTGGGCGAGAACGAGTGGCTGACGCGCACGTTCAGCACGTTGCTCGTGTAGACGGGCCGCCCCGGCAGCGCGATGCGGTTCCGCGTGTAGTTCGGCTCGAAGAGCAGCGTGCGTCCGACGATGAAGTTGACGGCGCCCGTGAGGCTCTGGCGCTCGCCGTGGTAGTAGCCGCCCAGGTGCACCGTCGCCGACCCGTACACCCGGCGCGCCTGGTTCGACACGTAGTTGAGCGTCGTCGTCGTCCACTCGTAGGTGCCCGGGGCGATGGTGGTGCCGGCCGTCGAGAACGGGGCGGCCGGGCTGTCCAGCTCGCGATCCACGGTGATCCGCGCGCGCGAGGTGTCCTGGCGCAGCATCTGCGCCTCGAGCGACTGCGTGCGCGAGCTCACGCGGCCCTGGTGATCCTCGTAGTAGTCCACCTGCGCCGTGTAGAGCATCTGCCGCACGCCGGGCCACTTCGGCCGCGGCGTCCAGCCGGCTCTCGCCTTCGTCGCGCGAATGTCGGCGCGCGGGACGAAGCCCATCTCGGCGTTGAAGCGCGAGCCGATGTCGTGGTACTGGGCGCCGTAGGTGAACCGGTCCGTCTTGTAGTTCACGTCCACGATGCCGGCCAGGTCCGAGCCGTCGGACGGGGCGCTGGCCAGCACTTCGTCGGGCGACTGCGTGCGTGCCAGCAGCCCGATCACGGTGAGGTTCTGGCCGAGGAAGAAGCCGGCGTCGAGGCCCGCGGCGCGGTTGTACTCGGAGACGCCGCCCTGGCTGTTCAGGAACACCGCCCCGATGCTCGACTTGCTGAGGACGTTCCGCTTCACGCGGAGCACCGTGAAATTGGCGCCGTCGATGGCCTGCGCCGCGCCGCCGCGGCGGATCGTGGCGGCCTCGGTGGTCACGTTCATCACGCCCACCGCGTACTCGCCGATGCGGCCCGTCACGCGCCCACCGCCCAGGATGGGCACTTCCTGCCCGTCCGCCAGGCCGATGCGACGGCTGTAGAAGAGCGACAGCAGGCTGGGATCGCCCGTCGCAGAATCGCCCGACAGGCCCGAGGCCGACTTGCCGTAGTCGAAGATGCCCGCGCCCTCGGTGAAGAACTGTCGGCGCTCCGGGAAGAAGAGGCTGAAGCGCGAGAGGTTCACGACCTCCTGGTCCGCTTCCACCTGCGCGAAGTCGGTGTGGTACGTGAGGTCGGCCGTGAGATCGTTGGTGAGGCCGATCTTGAAGTCGCCGCCGAACCTCGCCTGCCTCGTCGTGGCGCCCTGGAGCGCGTAGTCGCGCGACACGGTGGGCAGCACGTAGGGCACGAGTTCCATCCGTCGCCGCGGGCGGAGATCGGCGAGGCCGGCCAGCAGGCCCGCGTTCGACATGCGGGCGAAGCCCGCCGAGCCCCACTCGCGCGGAAACGGCACCCAGTAGTCCTCCTCGTTCTTGCGGAGGATGATGCGGCACAGGTTCAGGCCCCACAGCGCCTCGCCCATCGTCGTCGGGAAGCGCAGCTGGCTCAGCGGAATCGCCGCTTCGACGTACCAGCCCTTGTCGTCCACCGACGTCCGGTTGTCCCAGACCGCGTTCCAGTCGTAGTTGATGGTGCGGCCGTTCTCGACGGAGTTGGCGTCCTTGTAGGCGCCGAGCGGGTTGGTGCTGAAGTAGTACGCGTTCCGGTGATCGTGGAACGTGTCGAAGGTGAGCTTGATCTGATCGCCCTTCCGGAGGCCGGAGTCCCGCTTCAGCTCGCTGCCGAGGATGCCGGACGGATCGGAGTCCCACGCCCAGACGGCGATGTAGATGGTGCGGTCGTCGTAGAGGACGCGGAACTCGGTCTGCTCGGTGGCGGGCGCGCCGAAGTGTGGCTCGCGCTGGACGAAGTGGCCGTGGACGGGCGCCAGCTGCCACGCCGCGTCGTCCAGACGGCCGTCGATCTCGGGCGCCTGGCCGTCGGGCACCCGCGCGGCCACGGCCCTGTAGGAATGGGGATCGACGGCCTTGATGTCCAACACCGATTCAGCCGGCGCCGGGGCCTCCGCAGAAGGCTGTGCCGTCGCTGCCAGTGCAGAGAAGACCAATCCGCAGATGACGCAGATGACGCGGATGAGCCACACCGGGCCGATAAAGGCGGAACGCACGCTCTGTAAAGTGCCAGTCTACCGATCTGACCCGGGGACGGGCTGTCACAAGTTGTCTCGACTGGCCTCCGCACCCGCCCGCACCCGCCCGCACCCGCTCAATACTCCCCGAAGAATCGCTGGATCTCGCGCGGGTCCCTTGTCTTGGTCAGCGCCAGCATCAGCAGGATGCGCGCCTTCTGCGGCAACAGGTGCTGCACCGACACCGTCGGCGCAAGGTTCTGGCCGGGACGACCCTGCCCCGCCCCGGCTGGCGGCCCGCCCTGCGGGTCGCGTGGACCGGCGCCCGGCCCGGGCGGCGGACCGCCGGCGACGTGCTCACCGGTGGGAAACGCCTGCACGAGCACGATGCCCCGGCGCCGAATCTCCGTGAAGGCGTCGCGCTCGCCCGGCGCGAAGCCGCTGGTCGTCACCGCGACCACGCCCTGCGTGTCCGGGCCGAGCCGCGGACCCTCCCCACCGGGGTACGAGAAGACGAGTTCCACCGTCGGGAGCGTGTCGATGGCGGTGATGTCGAACTCGGTGTCCACCCCATGACGCCGCGCGGGCCGGAAGAAGAACTCGGGGCCGCGGCCGGCCACCACGCCGAGCATGCCCATCTCACCGGTCCCGAACCCCCCGGTGCGCGGGTAGAGCTTGCGGTTCTCGCGCGCCGAGATGATGCGGTCGTCCATCACGACCATCACGCCCATCCCGCGTGCCTTCGGCGAGGCGGCCGTCCGGACGGCCGAGAGCAGGTTGATGGGGCCGTCCGGGCTGATGCCCGTCGCGGGACGCTGCGCGCCCACCACGACCACAGGCTTGTCGGACTTCACGGTGAGGTACAGGAAGAACGCCGTTTCCTCCAGGCGGTCCGTACCGTGCGTGACGACGATGCCCTCCAGGTCCGGACGCTTCAGCAGTTCGTTGACGCGCTTCGACAGCGACACCCAGTGCGCCGGCGTGATCTCGGGGCTCGCGACGTTCAGGAACTGCTCGGTTTCGATCTGCGCGAAGCGGGTGAGTTCGGGGACGCTCTGCACGATCTCGCCGACCGTGCGGGTGCCGGCCCGGTAGCCGCCGAGGGTCCCCGGCGCGTCCTGCACGCCGGCGATGGTGCCGCCGGTGGCGATGACCCGGACCCTGGGAAGCTCGGGTGCCGGAACCGGTTGAGGTTGCGCGGCCACGGGGGCCGCGACGAGGAGGACGGCCAGGACGAACCGGCGGGTCATGAGGCGGGATCGTAGCGTACGCGCTCGGCACGGCCCGCCAGGCAGGACATCGATCAGCCGGCGCGCTCGAGCAGCTGCGCCGCTTCCCACGAGTGCATGGCGCGGGCCTGCTCGAGCAGGCCCGACGCCTCCGCGTGCCGTCCCAGCGCGGCGGCCGCCCGCGCCAGCTGCAGAACCGCCGCTTCCTCGCCGTCGAACCACAGCGCGTCGAAGTTCAGGTGCGCCCGCTCGCGGTAGAACGCGCAGGCCTCGTCGAACCTGGCGGCATCGCGATCCGCGCGTGCGAGGCCCGCCAGCGCCTGCGTCTGGAACAGGCCACCGCCCAGCGTGTGCGACCGTCCGGCCAGGTGGGCCATCACCTGGTGGAGCGCCGCGCGGGCCGCGGCCGCGTCGCCCTGATCGAGCGCCGTGCGCGCCAGGCTGCAGAGCGCCGAGCACCGGAAGGAATCGCGGAACATGTGGTCCGACTGCTCGACGGTCTCGAGTCCCGCGAGGCACTCGGCGCGCGCCTCGTCCAGGCGGCCCTCGAGCCGCAGGCATTCGCCGATATAGGCGCGCACGCCCACCGTGTTCGACCCGCCGGGCGATGATTCCATCGCGAGAGCCTCACCAAGGCACCAGCGCGCCTCAGCGAGCCGGCCGAGCGCCAGGTGTGCCGCCGCCAGTCCCAGCCACGCGAAGCCCGATGGCGGTTCGCGGAGCACCGCGCGCTGGAACGGCTCGACGGCCTCGCCCGGGCGATGTCCGAAGAGCCGCGCGCACCCCGCGAAATACGGAGCATGGCTGCTGGCGGGGTCGAGCGCCTCGGCGCGCCGTTCCATCTCGTACGCCTCGTCCAACCGGCCTCGCCGCAACTCCACATAGCCCAGCCACACGAGCGGCTCCGCGAGCCGCGCGTCCACCGCGATGGCGCGCCGGGCGTAGTCGCTCGCCGCGTCGAGATCGCGGGGATCGGTCGTGAAGGTGTAACGCATCGCATGGAGGCCGGCGAGCCCGGCCAGGGCGAGCGCGTGCCCGGGATCGGCCTCAATCGCGCGCTCGTACAGCTCGCGCGCCTGCTCGAATCCCCCTCTCTCGAGCCGCAGGAACAGCCGTCGTCCGCGCGAGTAGTGCTCGAAGGCCTGGACCTCGCGCGCCGCGGGCACGGGACCGCTCGGCGTGGGCAGGCGCAGGTGAAGGCTCTCGACCACGGCCCGGGACAGCCGGTCCTGCATGTCGAAGATCGCGTCGATGGTGCCGTCGAGTTTCTCGCCGGCCACCACCTGCCCGGTCGCCACCTCGGTCAGCTGCATCGTCAGCCGCACAGCGGCCCCCATCCGCTGGAAGCCTCCAGACAGCACCCAGCGGCATGCGAGCACGCTTCCGGCTTCGAGCGCATCCCCGGGCGCCTGGCCGGATGACGGTCGCAAGGCCTTGAGCACACGCGCTCGCGAGACCACGCTCAACCCGGGCACGCGCGCCAGGTCCGTGGTCAGGCTCTCGGCGATGCCGCTCCCCAGCCACTCGTCTTCGGCACGCCCGGTGAGGTTCTGCAGGTCGAGCACCGCGAGCGACTGCGGCGCGGCCGTGTCGGGCTCGCCGGCCTGCACCGACCGGAGGTCGGCCAGCAGTGCTGACGCCGAGGGGTACCGCCGTTGCGGGTCCCGTGCGAGCGCGCGGCGGACGATCTCGTCGAGTCGCGGCGGAATGCCGGGCCCCACAATCGGGACCGGGTCGCGCGTGAGGATGGCCGCCAGGCGCTCGGTGGCGGTGGCACCGGGAAACGCGGCGCGTCCCGTCACCATTTCGTAGAGCACGGCTCCCGCGGCGAAGACGTCGGCGCGCACGTCGACGTCGCGGCCCTCCAACTGCTCGGGTGGCAGGTAGCCGATGGTCCCCAGGATCCGCTCCCCGCTGAGGTTGGTCATCGTCACCCCCGAGGCGGTCCCGGGGGCGACGGCCCTGGCCAGCCCGAAGTCGAGCAGCTTCGGCGCGCCGGCCGGCGTCAGCACGATGTTCTCCGGCTTGAGATCGCGGTGCAGGATGCCCGCGGCGTGCGCGTGGTTCAACGCCTCGAGGAGCGCGGAGCCGATCGACAGGGCCTCGCCGAGCGGCAGGGCGCCACCGCCGAGTCGCTCGCGCAGCGTGACCCCGCGCACGTACTCCATGGCGATGAAGGCCACGCCCGCGTCTTCACCGGTCTCGTAGAACGTCGCGATGGCCGGATGCTGCAGGCGGGCCAGCGCCTCGGCCTCGCGCCGAAGGCGGTCGCGCATGGAGGGATCGATCCGGTCGCCGACGATCTTGATGGCCGCCGGCCTGCCGAGCGCGAGGTCGGCCGCCAGGTAGACCGCGCCCATTCCGCCCTCACCGAGCAGCCGCTCCAGACAGTAGTGGGACAGCGTGTGTCCGGCTAGGGAAGGGCTGGCCATGGGAGGGGACGCGACCAACAGGGAGTCCTGGGGAGTCTACACCCGGGACCCACCGCGATCGATCGCCGGGGCCACGCCGCGTCAGTGAACCAGCGCGTCGCGCCGGTCCAGGATCCGCTGAAGCCGCGGGTCGTGCCTGATCCCATCGAGGTCCGGATCCAGGCCTATCTGGAGCACGCCGGGTTCGCGGCGGTCCAGCGCCGTCTCGATCGCGGCCACGGCGCGGTCCACGTCGCCCAGCCGTGCCAGCCGCCAGGCGCGCTCCCACGCTGAGGAGGACTCGCCGGCCGCGTCGAGCCGCTGCAGGTCGAGGCGGTCGAGCCAGTGCGCCGCCGCGCGGTAGCCGTTCCGACGCCATTCATCCTCGTAGGCCACGGCATCCTCGGGCCGGGCCGCCATCGCGAGCGCGCGGGACCGCACGGCTGCCGATTCATCCTCGCGGCCCGCGAGTTCCAGTGCGCCGGCGAGCCCATCGATGGCCATGACGAAACCCGGCGACAGCCGCAGCGCGCGCTGAAACGCGGCGGCCGCCTCGCCGTACTGGCGTGCGAACACCAGATCCATGCCGAGCTGGCTCCAGAGTTCCGGCTGGAGCGGCAACCGCTCACAGGCGCGCCTCCGCTCGACGATGGCCTCGGTGATCCGCCCGGATACCCGGAGCACGCTCGCCAAACCCGATCGAACATGGGCATCGCCGGGATCGAGCGCCAGCGCCCGCTCGAACGCGGCGCGTGCGCCGGTCAGGTCCCAGTCGCGATACGCGCGCAGGTACCCCAGGGCGGCGTGCCCCCGGGCCATCCGGTCATCGATCGCCAACGCCTGGCGGATCTCGACATCGGCCAGAGGCCACAGCCCCGGACGGGGCGCACGCAGCGCCAGACGCGCATACGCTTCGCCGAGCGCGGCGTGGATCCGGGCATCGGCCGGCGCCAGCCGGACGGCCTCCTCCAGTGCGACACGGGCGCGCGTGGCGCCCTGCAGCCGATCGAGATGGTTCCGGCCCTCCTGGTACAGCACCTCCGACTTCGGCGGAGACGCGGCCGGCGCCGCCGTCGTCGAATGCCCGGCCAAGGGGCCGCCGGCGCCATCCCCGTATCGGCCCAGGAGCACGACGGTGAGCAGGATGCAGACGGGCAGCGCGATCGCCAGCACCGGCCTGAGCCAGTTCGCTCGTCCCGGCAGCGACTCCTGGCGCTGGCCGGGAGCCCCTCCCCCCGGCCGCTCGCGCCTGGCGAGCCAGGCGTCGAGCTCGCAGGCATAGGCGTAGACCGTGGACCGATCGCGGTGCTGGTGACGATGGATCGGCAGTCCTTCGCTGCCCTCCCACCGGCGGACTGTGCGGACCGTTCGACCGAGGTAATTGGCGATGGACTTCCAGGACTCCAGCCGGTCGGCCTGGCCGTCCTGATCGCGCGGCGGATGAGCGGCCGGTGAGTCCAACATGACCCGGACCTGCTGGTAGCCCGTTGTGCAAGCGGCTGTCATCCCGCACCCACGGGCTGCCAGGGGCGACGCTAGCACGGCTGTCCTGTCCATGCAATCCAGCCCCACATCCAGCCCGCACGCCCACACCCGGAAGGGACATCAGCGGACACGACCGGGCGTGTCCTCCAATGACCGCCGGACCTGGCCGGCAATGGGGGCACGATGGAATCACGCGCCCTCCGGGTGCAATCGAAAGGAGTCGATGATGCGTGTCCGAATCTCCCCTGGCGCCTCCATTCGTCGACGCGCTCGCCTCGTCGCCGCGTGTCTCGTGCTGGCCCTCGGCTTCGTCCCGCTCGACGCCAGCGTCCGCCTGCTCGTGCCCGAGGACAGCCCTGGCGGTCCCTTCTACGCCAGACTCGAGCGCGGAATCGTGCTGAGTACCAGCGAGTGGGTGGCCATCGCCTTCTATCGCGACCCGCGCTGCGTGCCCGCGGGATTCAACCTGCTGAACTTCTTCGATTTCGGCAACATCCCCGCGGTGTTCGCCTGCCCGCTGACGGTCCACGGATTCGAGATCTGGGCCAACGGGCCCGCCGTGGACCAGGCCCCCATCCAGTCGCGCCTGCGGGGAAACGGGGCCGTGCCGGTGTGGTTCGTCTCCGTCGGCGACTACCAATCGAGCCTCCCTGGCGTGACCAAGGCCGAGTTGCTCGGCATGCCGTCGCTCCTCCAGGGGAGTGCGGCGTTCTTCGACGAGACCCTGCACGCCCAGGGTGCCGCGAAGCAGAGCATGCTGGAGCTGAATGCGTTCGGCCTGGTGCCGGATGGCCGGTCCTTCAGGTTCCACGCGGTGGAGGCCGCAGGGATCGTCCGCGAGGTGCAGATCGAGTTCCGGTGACGCCAGGCAGCCCCCGGTGGCCCGGTTTCCTCCCCGATGACGCGTTCCTGGATCAGGAGGGTATCCGTGTCGGCGGCGATGGTACCCACGGCTGCACACCATGGCCGGGCACTGGCCACAGGCTGGCGGCAAGAAGGGCCGACGGAGGAGGACAGATGTTTCGTTTCAGCCAGCCAGTGATGTACGGAGCGGCCGTACTCACGGTCGTGTCGGCGGCGTGCAGTCAGCCTGCCATACCGACCAGTCCCACGGCGCTCGTCGACAACCGCACGACGTCGGTCACCGGGGCCGTCCAGCAGCACGCCACATCGTCGACGGTCGTCATGTCCATCCCGGTCGCCTTCACCATTCAGCCGAGCGCGGGGGCCTGGATCGCGGCCTGCGTGGGCGAAGCCGTCGCCTTTGAGGGGACGGCGCGCGTCGTCGCCCACCAGACGGAGGGGCCCGACGGGTCGATCCTGCTCGACAACATCCACTTCAACCCGGAGGGCCCGGTGGCCGTGGGCGCGTCCACGGGGACGAGGTACCGCCTCGTCGGCGCCGATTCGAACCCGATCGTGCTCTCGCCGTCAGGCGGGCTGACCGCGACGTGGCACGCCACCCTGCAGGTCATCGGCCCGGGCCCAGTCCGGAGTTTCCGGGCGCACATCCTCCAGCACGTCACCCTCACACCGGATGGGCAGGTGACGGCGCTCGTCGACGTGATGAGCATCGACTGCCGGTGAAGACCCCTGGGCCGCCAGACGACGATGTAGCCCGAACGCGCCGGGCGCCGGGACCCATCGAACGGCGGTAAGCTGTCGGCGATGGTCCGGCCCCTGACCGGGCAGACGATCGCCCGCTACCGCCTCCTCGAGCCCATCGGGGAGGGCGGGATGGGGGTCGTCTACCGGGCGGAGGACCCGCAGCTGTCTCGCGCGGTCGCCGTCAAGGTGCTGCCCGAGCGCTTCGCCCTCGACACGGCGGCGCTCCGCCGCTTCTTCGACGAAGCCCGTGCGGCGTCGGCACTGAGCCACCCGCACATCTGCACGGTGCACGACGCCGGCGAGCACGAGGGCCGGCCCTATCTGGTGATGGAGCTGGTCCAGGGCCGCACGCTGAGCGCGATGCTGGCCGACGGGCCGCTGTCGCTCGACGCCATGCTCCCGCTCGCCATCCAGCTGGCCGACGCCCTCGCCGCCGCGCACGCCGCCGGCATCGTCCACTGCGACTCAAGCCCGGCAACCTGATGGTCACCGGGCACGGCCTGAAGATCCTCGACTTCGGCCTGGCGAAGGCGCTGCTCCCGGACACCTCGACGCTGACACACCCGGTGACCACACCGGACGAGCCGGGCCGCGCGGGCGGGACGGTCATGGGCACCGTGCCGTACATGTCGCCCGAGCAGGTGCGCGAGCGACGGTGGCGGTGTGGTGCGCCCGACCGGCCCGGCACCGTGCCGTACATGTCGCCCGAGCAGGTGCGCGGGGACGCGGTCGACGCGCGTACCGACGTGTTCTCGTGCGGCGCCCCGCTGTACGAGATGGCGACCGGCCGTCGCGCGTTCCCGGGCGACACGCTGGAACTCGTCGTCGACGCGGTGCTCCGGCGATCGCCGGCCAGGGTGGCCGCGGGCGCCGACAGGGGCATCCCCGACGCCCTGCAGGGCATCCTCGACAAGGCCCTCGAGAAGGATCGCACGCTCCGCTATCAGCACATCTCGGACCTGAAGAGCGACCTCCTGCGCCTCAGCCGCGACGTGGAGGCTCACCGGGCAGATCCTGCGGCACCGCCGGCGCGAGCCGTCGGCCGCCTGGCCCGCGTGCCCCGCCGCGCCTTCCTCGCGGCCGGCGGGGCGGGGCTGGCGGTCGTGGCGGCCTGGATCGGTGCGCGCGGCACGGTCGCACCGGGCGGGCCGTCGGTCGAATCGATTGCCGTGATGCCCTTCGGCAACGCGACTGGCGATCGGGAGCTGGAGTATCTGACCGACGGACTCACCGTGCGCCTGATCAACACGCTCGCCGACGTCCCGCGACTCCAGGTGAAATCACGGGCCGCGGTGTTCCGCTACAAGGGGCGCACCGACGATCCGCGGCGGCTCGGACAGGGACTGCAGGTCGAGGTGCAGGCTGCCGGTCACGACCTCGAGGCTATCGCGCCGCTCGAGCAGGCGCGGGCCCTCGAGCCTCGGCTGAGCGAGGCCATTGCCGCTGCCGGCCACGCCTACGCCCGCGCCGGGCGGGTGGCCGACGCGCGGGCCGCCCTCGCCACCCTGCACGAGCTCTCGAAGACGCAATACGTGTCGCCGATGGACATGGCCACGGTCCACGCGGGACTGGGTGAGGCGAGGGAGACGCTCGACTGGCTCGAACGCGCCTACGCGCGCCGGTCCTACCTGATGCCGTTCATCGATGCGCTGCCCTACTTCGACGCCTTCGATGCCGAGCCACGCTTCCAGGCCCTGCTGGCGCGGCTCGGGCTTCCGGCCCGATCCGCCGCAGCACGCCCCTGATCCCGGCGCATCACCTCGCGACCGGCGGCAGAGCGTTCCAGATGTCCCGGTGCAGCTTCCACCGGGCCTGCTCGCGCTTCCACACCACCACGTATTTGCCGCGATCCACGACACGGCCGGCACCATCCGTCATGACGAACGT